>NZ_CP051206.1:2732500-3332500 GCF_012516395.1 Dolichospermum flos-aquae CCAP 1403/13F | reverse complement strand
ATTTATGCAGGTTTTTCATGGTAATCTCCTTAGTTACTAAACAGTAAGAGAAAGTTTTATCTAGGATTGTAAATTGTACAGCACAAATCAATAGATTTACCAGGAACACGCTTGGGTGTACTGTAACCTATAGATTTATAAGAGTTAGAACCTACTACTTGAACAGTCACAGATATGTCTTGTTTGGGATTTTTAATTGTGATCCAATTTGCAAAAGGATTATAAAATCCTCCAGGGAGTGGATTTTCATTCAGCAACTCTGGTTTTGCGTTATCTATCTCAATCCTGACATCATCAAAAGTGTAATTACCATCTCGACGAAGATTAATCTTTCCTTGTTGTCTAAGTTTGTGGATTGCATCAACGGCAAATTGAACCGTATCACCAATACTAGGTTGAGATTGGGCAATTAAAAAGTATGCTGGTATGGATTGTGCTTTGTCAAGCGGTTTTTGGATAATTATTGAAAAAAAACTCGTCAGACCCCCGCTGGAGATCAGGAAAAGGCGGGTCATTAAATCAATGACTGTACTCATCTTGCCTGCTAATTGTCCATAATGAGCTTCTTCCAAACTTTGTAATTTCCTAAACAATGCCTCCAATGTTGATCCGTCTACTATCCAAATTTTCTCAAATCTTGATAAGGTAAATTGAATACTTTCTGGCAAGGGACGTTTATTTCTACTGTGCCACGCTGTTCTCAAACTAGGCAATAAATCTTTAAATACTTTTTCAAATAATTCCGATGGAAATGTCAAAAATCTCTGTGATACGGCTTGTTGACTAACTTTTGTGGGATTACACCACAGAAAACCGTCTCTGGCTAACATTCTTGTCACTTCTCTGACCCCGGCTACGTCTCGCCATAATAAGGTTAACACCGCAGCCATCATCAACGGTAAATTCAGTATCCTTTCTCTAAGTCCTAGTTTTCGGTAGTAATTTTCTTGATTTGTAATCGCTGGTGTCAGTAATCTTTCCAATTGCTTGGCTATTACTTCATCTTCCACCATTGGTCGCTGTTTCTTTTTTGCGTGGTCTCTGTTGTTTTTTTTACTGGTTGTCATGGTTGGACTCAATCGCTCAATTACTTGTCTAGACTGAGTTTCCCATGTTTTTGACCACTCCAAATACCACCCTTGACAATTTTCCCTTTTCCTTAACTTGTCACCAATGGGATGGTATTCAACAACTTGGTATTATCGAAACAGACTTAACTGATACTGCGGTAGCAGAAGTAGCTATTGGGGAATTGGGAATTGGGGGAAAAGCTGGCGAATGGAATTTGGTTTATTATACAAAAATGGGATACATTTGCTAAGGATATTATAGGTAAACAAATTGTTAGATTGACTGATAGTGTTTGTGCTAATATTGCGGAAGGTAGGGGACAGTACAATTATTAAGATAATCAACGGTTTATTAAAATTGCTAGAGGCTTATTATATAAAAAAATTGGTTTTTTAAAATTAGCCTATTGTCGCAAACTTTTAAACAGTGACAAAATAGCAAAAATCAACCCAATAATTACCGAACTACCCCGAAAAGTCAACGCCTATCTAAAATCTCGCCATAATTAACCAATTCCCAATTCCCCAATTATGAAAACCATACCCATTCAATTACCAGACAGCGCATTTTCTGCACTGCGTAAAAATCCTCAAGAATTTGTTCAAGAAATGAAAATTGCCGCCGCCATTAAATGGTATGAATTAGGTGATATATCTCAAAATAAAGCAGCAGAAATATGTGGACTAACTCGGACAGAGTTTATTCATGCTTTAGCTCGTTATCAAGTTGATTTTATGCAATATACAGTCGCAGAATTAGCTGAGGAAATGTCAAATGTTGATTAATCGTATAATCATTAATTCCTCACCTCTAATTGTGCTGTTTAAAAGTCAAAAATCAGAATTATTACCACAATTATTTACAGAAATTTTAGTTCCTGAAGGTGTATTTGAAGAAGTTACTCAAGGGAGAGCAGAAGATATGGCATCAAGACAATTATCTACTGTTCCTTGGATAAAAAGAGTAATAATTGATAGTATGGCACCTGAAGTAGCAGCCTGGGATTTAGGAAAAGGAGAATCACAGGTATTAAGTCTAGCTTTAAAACATTCAGATTACGCAGCTATTGTAGATGATAGGGCGGCTCGGCGTTGTGGTCAATCATTAAATATTATTACTATGGGTACGGGAGGTTTATTAATTTTAGCAAAAAAGCGAGGATTAATTTCTAGTATATCTCCTGGAATTGAGGCTTTACTTAATGCTGGATTATGGTTATCAGATAATATGATTAAGATACTAAAACAACAAGCTGGTGAATAAATTCCTTGGCTAAAATATTGACCGTAAATAGCTTAATTTCCAATAATTAATTAAAAATCTTAGGTTACGTTTCCCAATTCCCAAATTCATGTTAACCCCAGAAGCTAAAAACTTACTTTCATCTACCATTCGCAACCTCAGAGAACGCTTAATCATCGATTTATATAATGCCGTTGATAGTGCTTATCGTTTATCTATTTCTTCTTCCCAAGGGGTTTATTATTTAGTTGCGTCCCAATTGGATAATAACCCATTTCTGTTATTTGAATTGCGGGGGTTATCAAAGGAGGAACTTCAGAATAAACTCAGATGTAAGTGCAATTTTGCAAAAAAAAATCGGTGAACCCAGCGAAACCAGCGACGTGTAATTACGAAAAAACAGAATCAAAATACGTTGATTTTTGCTGTAATAATACTTATAGTGACATGATAATAAAACCCACATTCCGCACCCCAAACTGTCACAGATCAAAAAAGCCCTTAAAGTAGTACATAATAACTAAAGTCAATTCAAAAATTAAGATGCTTAATGATAATAAATAGCATTAAAAGCGAAATGGTGTGAGAAAGTGAAACTTGGTAACAAAAGAAAAAAATGAATTGATAACCAAATAAGAAATAATTGATAACAACAGAAGTATGAGAGGAAACTGTTGTGAAATTAAAACCTCAAGAAATGGAAATTCAGAACATAGACCATCTAGGGATAGTAGCAGGAATCATAGATTCAATCGGAATAGTAGAAATAATAAATGAATTAATAGGAGTCGAAAAAGACGAAAAAGTAAATGCAGGTCAAGTGGTAAAAGCCATGATAATAAACGGGTTAGGATTTGTCTCCAAACCGTTATATATGTTTCCCAAATATTTTGAAACAATAGCCTGTGAGCATTTAATAGGAGCAGGAGTAAAACCAGAATATCTCAACGACGATAAATTGGGGAGAGTCATGGATAAACTGTTTATAAAAGGCTTAGATACAATCTTTTTTATCATAGCCTTAAAAGCTGCTCAAAAATTTGGAGTATCACTATCAACATCACATCTAGACTCATCATCAATGCACGTGCATGGGCAGTATAACACTAGCTTACCATTCGTAATATTTGAGAGTCAAAAAGTAGGAAATAACCAAGAATTAGAAGAATTAGCAGTAAAATCACCAAAAGAAATAACCATCACCTACGGTTATTCTCGTGACCATCGTCCAGACTTAAAACAGTTTATCATAGAAATGATATGTTCAGGAGATGGAGACATACCAATATTTTTAAAACTAGCATCGGGAAACCAAGCTGACTCATCATGTTTTGGTAAAATAGCAGTAGAATATCAAAAACAATTAGAAGTTAATAGTCTCATGGTTGCTGACGCTGCTTTATATACAGAATCAAACCTGAAAATGATGTCAGAATTACGTTGGTTATGTCGAGTACCATTAAGCATAAAAGCAGCAAAATCATTAATATCAACATTAGCAGAATCAGAATTTATTGATAGTACAATACCAGGATATAAATTAGCATCAAAAATCCAAAATTATGCAGGGATAGAACAAAGATGGTTAGTAGTGCAAAGTCAAGAAAGAAAAGAATCAGACCTGCATAAGCTCACACAAAAAATTACCAAAGCAGAATCAAAAGCTGTGCAAGATTTGAAAAAGTTATCACAAGAGAGATTTGCATGTGTTGCAGATGCTATCAAGGCATTATCAAAATTATCAAAACAATTCAAATATCATCAAATTCACGAAAGTACGGTGACTCAAGTAAAATCTAATAAAAAAGATACTTCAGGAGAAATATCCTATCAAATATCAGCTACAGTCTCCCAGGATGAAAGTAAAATTAATACAGAATTGCTGAGTGCGGGACGTTTTATTATTGCGACAAATGTTTTAGATTCAAAGGAACTAAGCAATGATTCTATGCTCAGGGAATATAAAGCTCAACAATCATGTGAAAGAGGGTTTGGTTTTCTCAAAGACCCATTATTTTTTGCCGACAGTATTTTCCTCAAAAGTCCTGAGAGAATAGAGTCTTTGGGAATGATTATGGGTTTATGTCTACTGGTTTATACTTTGGCTCAACGTCATATTAGAAATGCTCTTTTGGAGTCTAAATCAACAATTAAAAATCAATTAGGCAAAGCAACTAATCGTCCTACTTTACGCTGGATTTTTCAATGCTTTCAGTGTATTCATTTGGTTACACTCAGTCAGGAGAAACATATTTCTAATTGGAATAAGGACAGAGATTTTATCTTGAGTCTTTTACCAGATGATTGTTTACGTTACTATCAATTAGTCAGCTAATTATCATCTCTATCAATTTAATTTCTATGAGTAAAGATGAGCTAATCTCTTTGATTTATAGCTCCATTTTACTATGTCTATAATTTCGTTTTTTACTTTAATTGATTAGTCTAACTTATAATTATTTCTTGAATATCTCCTTTCGCTTATTCATTGACCTCTCCAGGTGGTGTGCATTCTTATTGCTTCTTATTGAGAATAGATTTTGATGACATTTTTGGTGATTTACTGTTTCTCAAATGCCTTTTTTCACTTTATCTGTTTGTTTTGATGCTCCCTTTGATTTTCATCTCCGTAATTTCCCTCTGTAACATTTTGGGGTGCGGAATGTGGGTTCAAACACCCTCTTACTACGAAATCATCTCCAGATTTATTACATTACTTAGTCTACTTTGATTTATTTTCGTCTACTTACTTACATAAAGGGAAGAGTAGAACCACCGGAGATAATATTACCCATTACCCATTCCTGATTTTGGACAAGAGTATGAAATTGCCAATTAGGATCAGTTTGAGGGTAATCTAAACGGTAATGTCCACCTCGGCTTTCGGTTCTAAAAACAGCACTTTTCAGAATTAATTCGGCAATATCTAATAAATTACGAGTTTCTGCCCAAAGCCGCAATTCCTTTTCAATTTGTGGCTGTTGAAAATTAACTGATTGTGTTGGTTTTAAACTCAATAATAATTGACTTAAAGGTAAAGCCGCAAAGTCTTCTTGCCAAGATGTAACTTGAGAAATGGCATTTTCTAAACTTGATTTTTCTCGACAAATACCCGCACTTTGCCAAACTACACGGGGTAAATTTTGGCGAATTTCTTTTAGTTGTCTTTGTTGATTTTCCCACTCGATTAGAGATGGGTTAACTGCCAAACTTTCAGTTTCAATAATATTAGCAGATTCCTGTTTTCCCAGTTGCAATTTTTCATAGTCAACATTAGCCATTTGCGCCCCAAACACAATACATTCCAACAACGAATTACTGGCTAAACGATTAGCACCATGTACTCCCGTACTGGCAGTTTCTCCAATGGCGTATAAACCGGGAATATTCGTGGCATTCATGACATCTGTGAGAATACCACCCATCCAATAATGGGCAGCAGGTGACACAGGAATGGGTTGAGTAAAGACATCAATGCCCCAATGTTGACAAACATTGATGATATTCGGGAAACGATGGCGAATTTTGTCAGCGGGAATGGGGCGCATATCTAACCAGACATTCGCTGTAGCCATATCAGCAGCCGTTTTTTGTAAATGACTGAAAATAGCTCGACTGACCACATCACGGGGTGCTAGTTCCCCTGCTGGGTGGTAATCAAAGGCAAAACGTCGCCCGGTGTCATCCACCAAATGCGCCCCTTCTCCACGCACAGCTTCACTAATCAGGAAACGTCCTGGTTTACTTAGGGCTGTGGGATGAAACTGGACAAATTCTAAATCCCGGAGAATTGCCCCTGCCCGCCAAGCAATGGCTACACCATCACCTGTACTTACCTCTGGGTTAGTAGTTTGGGCAAATACTTGACCACCGCCACCTGTAGCTAAAATGACAGCCCTGGCTCTAATCCAGGTAATTTTACCTTGATAAAATAGGCTAGTTCCCAAAGATTGACCGGTTTGGGGTTCTATCCATAAACTCAAAGCCAAAGCTTGCTGAATTACTTTGATATTTTGACGACGCAGGACTTGATCTGTGAGTGTGGTGGTGACTTCTCTACCTGTGGTATCGGCTGCATGAAGCACACGAGGACGAGAATGGGCTGCTTCGAGGGTTAAAGCTAAGTTACTGTCATGACGATCAAACGCTACGCCTAAGTTAACCAGGGATTGAATACAACTGGGGGCTTGTTCGGCGAGGAATTTGACAGCGGCGATGTCGCATAAACCAGCCCCGGCTTTTAATGTGTCTTCAATATGCAGTTGAGGAGAATCTTCTGGGGCTACGGCTGCGGCTATGCCACCTTGCGCCCAATCACTGGCGGATAGGGAAACTGTTTCTTTAGTAATTAAGCCGACTCGTAAGGATGCGGGTAGACATAGGGCTGTATATAGTCCTGCTGCACCGGCACCGACTACTAAAACATCAAATTGGTTAGGAATATTTATATCAGGCAAGGGATAATTATGATTTTTGTGATTTGGATGATTTTTGGGATTTACAGCCCAAAATTTAAGATCTCAACTTAGAGGGTGTTTGAAAAGTTATGGTTGATGTATCAAATATTTTTTACCCCACCCTAACCCTCCCCTTGTCAAGGGGAGGGAACTGGATTTTTATTGTTTCCCCCCTTTACAAGGGGGGACTAAGGGGGGTAGCAATGTGATGAAAATTACGGAATACCACTTTTCAAACATCCTCTTAGGGTATGGGTAATTGGGAATATGTTTTCAATTCCCAATTCCCAGTCCTTAGTTATCTGTAGATACCGTTATTAATACGGTCGTCCCCTTCATTGAAGTTAGGCTCTAATTCTGTAACTGTAAAATTTGCTAAGTTAGCTTGCAAACGTTCTTTTTGTCTATCGGTCAATCCTGGCAGATTTAATACATCTTCTACTTTTTCGTAGGGAGCATTAGCGACAATCTTCTTAGCCAGGGTGGGATACAGTCCAGGAAAATCTTGGAAAGCCCGCATATTGGTATTGTTCAAATCAATTTTCTTGCCAAACTCTGTTGCCAACTTCTGATCTGCTTTGTTTTGGCGGGCAATTGCTAAAACGGGGACTTGATTTCCCACAAAGCTATTGAAGCCAGTAGCTTGGGCTGTTTGGGTAGTTCCCAACATTCCCCAACAACCTAGCAACAATGTAAATACACTGAATAAACGCACCAATGCTTTCACGATTTTTACCTCTTTTTTTCAAGGAATAATAAAATTTTGCAGCCAAAAGCTATGAACTTTAGGGCATAAGCCGGAAGTTTAAGGGTGTTAGAGCAGTTTATTTTCTAACTTGATCCTGGTTTCTTCATGGTTTAGCTTCATGGTTTCAGCTTGAGAGTTTGCACAACAGTCATCAAAAACTAATATACAGCGGATCAATATCCATAATATTTACGACTATTTGGTTTGATTTGACTTTTGCCAAAAATCTGACCTGATAGCACCTTTGCGCCCATTTTTCGGTGTTTACCTAAATTCATGGGAATTTCACGCCAGAACTGCTGCTAATAAGAAGAGACTGTCTACTAAGATTGTACTCAAAACTGCGCCTCCAAAGGCATACCAATGACATTGTTTATTGAGTAAAGAAGCTGTTCCTACAGTCATCAGAATGAGAGCAAGAATGATTGCCCAGGCTTGTCCCCAGGGTGTTTGGACTTGTGTTAGGGCATTCTGTAAGATTTGTGAAGCACCAGATGGATCTGTTCTCATAATTTGTCGCCAATAAGGCATCAAATCCACTAAATAAAAATAAATATCGGTTAAAACCGTTCCTAGTAAAGAACCGAGGTAAAACCAATTGCCGACTTTACCCCAATTTTTCGCTAAACACCACACAGCAAAGGGTAATCCTAGTGCTTCTATAGGTATATGCCAGATTGGTTCATATCTTAACCAACCCCAATAAATTGCGCCTGTTAACCAAGTCCAGCTAAAACCAAAAAGTAAATCTCCCCACAGATAGGTTTGGGGACGTGACATTAATCTAATACTGATCCACACCCAAAAGCCTGTCATTAATACGCTAATAGTGGGAAATGAGCGCACTAATGGTGCTTCCATGAACACTGGTACTGATACTAAAAATACTGATGCTAAAAATATCAACCAACTTTGTCGGGAAGAGATAAAGTTTGGTAAAGAAGGATTTTTAAGGCTGTCATCAATATCTAACGTCGGGTTAGTAGCTGGGTAGGAAGGAAATGTATGATTAATCAAAGTTTTTAATATTTGTTACTAAACTTTACTTATCTAGAGTATCATAACTGAAAATCCCCCCTAGGGGCATCTTGATTATACATAAATAACAACAAGATCCCCGACTTCTCTAAGAAGTCGGGGATCTGACTTTTGCAATACTATTGATAAATCACCAGATTAATCAAAGAAGTTGGGAGTCTTGTGATTAAACTATAAGTTATTTGTATGGGATTTTTGAAAAAAGGACTTTCTCAACTAATGGGAGTCTATTCTCATTATTATTGAGAATTTTATCAATATTTTAACGAGTTTTGGTGATTTCAGCTAGGGGGCTTGACAGAGTTCCGAGTTTTAGGTATGCTTATGATATGAGTGGAAAAGTGTGCGCTCATATATATAAATCGAGAAACAAAATATTATAGAGTTGTAAAATTTCAAAATCGAAATTTCATAAACAGCTACGACTTACTAATATATTGATTCAGGTTTCCAAGGATTAATAATAGAAATACCACATCCTTCAAAATCAGTAACATTGCGCGTTGCTACAGTTGCTTTATGAGTGTAACAAATAGCAGCAATTTGAGCATCAGGTTGAGAAATTGGAGTACCATTTTTTCGTCGTTGAGATGCAATATAAGCAAATGCTACAGCAGCATTTTGATCAAAATCTAGAACTCGTCCAGCAAAGTCTTCAGAAAACATTAGTTGTGCTGTTTGACTAAGTTCTTCTCGTCGTTTTCCTCCTGGAAGTAAAGCAATACCATAGAGAATTTCTGCTTGAGTAATTGTTGTAGTAAACAAACTCATTAAAGGTTGTGCTGCTACCCATTCACGAACTATTGCTGATTTTTGAGTTTTCATTAGTTCGGAAATGACGTTTGTATCCAGAATAATCATTTTCTACTCTGCAAATATTGACACTGTGCGAATCGCTTCTCTCTCTATTTCTGGTAATTCCAAATCTTCAAAATTGGCAAAACGGTTTTCAATTAGAGTTGCTAAATTGATAGGATTTTGATGATTTTCTGAGAGAACAAGACGGAGAATTTCTGTAATTTCTTGTTCTAGGGAATGTCCATGTTTTTCTGCTCTTTTTTGTAACTGATTTTGCAGATCATCATCAAGGTTAGAGATTGTGATATTAGTCATAATCAATTTAGAATTAAAGGATATGTTTATTATACACTATCAATTTGAGTTTTTTTGTCTGAATCAGGATATCCAGGATTAAAAGACTTTCAGGATGTTGTTGTTTATTTGATGTGGGGATTTTGAGGATTTTTTTGTCTGAATCAGGATGTCCAGGATTAAAGGATTTACAGGATGTTGTTGTTTGATTGTCTATGGGAAGTACAGATTTTAGGATGTTAGATAATAAATTATCCGTTAAATTATTTATTGTTATTTCTTGACTGTTGGTATAACTGTATTTTATAATATTCAAATATTCACAGACAATTCATCAATAACAATCCTGTAAATCCTAAAATCCTGGTTATCCTGATTCAGACAATGACAATTTAAGCATCCCACCAACAACCTACAAATCACAATCATGTAAATCCATGAACATACCTAATACCCAAAATCTAAAATTAGACGAAATTACATATATAATAAATGGATGTGCGATGAAAATACACCGAACTTTGGGAAATGGTTTTCAGGAGGTTATTTATCAAAGATGTATGGAAATTGAACTCAAAAAATCAGGTTTAGGTTTTGGAAGGGAGGTGGAACAAGTAATTTATTATGAGGGAATTGAAGTAGGAACAAGAAGGGCGGATTTTATAGTTGAAAATCAGGTTGTGGTGGAGTTGAAAGCGATAATTAATTTAGAAGATGTTCATTTAGCGCAAGCGAAAAATTATTTGGTAGCTTATAATTTTCCTGTGGGATTATTAATTAATTTTGGTGGGTTAAAGTTGGAATATAAGAAGGTTTTTAATCCTAGATTTCAGGGTTAATTTGTCTGAATCAGGATAACCAGGATTAGAGGATTTTCAGGATGTTGTTGTTTATTTGAGGTGGGGATTTTGAGGATGTTTTTTGTCTGAATCAGGATGTCCAGGATTAAAGGATTTACAGGATGTTGTTGTTTGATTGTCTATGAGAAGTACAGATTTTAGGATGTTAGATAAGTTATCAGTTAAATTATCCGCTGTTAATTCTTGACTATTACTGTAACTGTATTTTATAATCTTCAAATCTTCACAGACAATTTATCAATAACAATCCTGTAAATCCTAAAATCCTGGACATCCTGATTCAGACAATTACAATTTCAGCATCTCACGAATAACTTACAAATCACAATCCTGAAAATCCTAAAATCCTGGATATCCTGATTCTGACAATTACAAATAATGGAGGGTATTTTGCAGCTTATTTTTATGTTCGCATTGTTTTGTCTAATAGGTTCTTTATCTGGTGCTGTTCCTGCTGTTTTAGTACCTTATTTCTTTTGCGGTTCTTTAATAGTAATGTTTGTAACAGCAGGTAGGATCTCTAAGTAATCTACGTATTTATTTAATAGAGTGGGTTAGCGTCAGCGTAACGCACCTTATTCACAATCAAAATGGTGCGTTACATTTCATTAACGCACCCTACAATTAACTAATTATAAGCCTCCATCGGTAAACAAGAACAAACAAAATTCCTATCCCCAAAAGCCGCATCTATTCTCCCCACACTTGGCCAGAACTTATATTCCTTACTCCAACTTGCTGGATAAGCAGCTTGTTCACGGGAATAAGGATGATTCCATTCACCAATAATCAAACTTTCCGCAGTGTGAGGGGCATTTTTCAAAAGATTATCGTGAATATCCATTTTACCAGATTCAATTGCGGCAACTTCCTCACGAATCGCAATCAAAGCATCACAAAATCTATCTAATTCCTGTTTAGATTCACTTTCCGTTGGTTCAACCATAATTGTCCCAGCAACAGGCCAAGAAACAGTAGGTGCATGAAAACCATAATCCATTAACCGCTTCGCAACATCATCAATTTCAATCTGCGCTGATTTCTTCAAACTTCGCAAATCTAAAATACATTCATGTGCCACTAAACCATTTTTTCCCTGATACAAAACCGGATAATATGACTCTAATTTCTTAGCCATGTAATTAGCATTCAAAATGGCGATTTTGGTTGCTTGTGTCAACCCATCTGCACCCATCATGATAATATACATCCAGGAAATTACCAAAATACTCGCACTACCCCAAGGTGCAGCCGAAACAGCACCACTTGATTTTGGATTTTGGATTTTGGATTTTGGATTATTTTCCTGTATTGTCGTCACAAAATGTCCTGGTAAAAAGGGGACGAGGTGGGAAGCGACACCAATGGGACCCATACCGGGACCACCACCACCATGGGGAATACAGAAGGTTTTGTGTAAGTTCAAATGACAGACATCTGCACCAAAATCACCAGGACGACAAATACCCACTTGGGCGTTCATATTAGCGCCGTCCATGTAAACTTGTCCACCGTGAGAATGAATTACTGCACAAATTTCTTGAATTGCTTCTTCAAATACGCCATGGGTTGATGGATATGTCACCATTAAAGCTGATAATTCATGACTATGTTTTTCAGCTTTGGCTTTTAAATCCTCAACATCAATATTACCATGATCATCACAAGCAATTCCCACTACTTTCATTCCACACATTACCGCACTCGCAGGATTTGTACCGTGTGCAGATTGGGGAATTAAACAAATATTTCTGTGTCCTTCTCCCCGACTTTGATGATATTCATGAATTACCAAAAGTCCCGCATATTCACCTTGAGAACCTGCATTCGGTTGTAAGGAAATTCCCGCAAAACCTGTAATTTCTCCTAACCATGCTTCTAGTTGTTGGAAGAGGATTTGATAACCTCTAGTTTGGGAAATTGGCGCAAAAGGATGGATTTTACCAAATTCTGCCCAAGTGACGGGAATCATTTCCGAAGTCGCGTTTAATTTCATGGTACAAGAACCCAAGGGAATCATTGAGGTGGTTAATGATAAATCCTTGCTTTCTAGTTGATGTAAATAACGTAGTAATTCCGTTTCTGAATGGTAACGGTTAAAAACTGGATGGGTAAGATATTTACTTTGACGTGATAATTGAGAATTGGTAATTGGTAATTCTGCCACAGTAAAAGGTAATTGATCTTTGAGTGCGAAAATTTGCCAAATATCAATTAAATCTGTTTCTGTGGTAGTTTCATCTAAGGAAATACCAACTGTGGAATTATCAAAAATTCTCAAGTTGATATTTCTCTCATTTGCAGCGTCGAGAATTGCTGCTAATCTGGTATTTCCTAATTCTACCCGCAAGGTATCAAAGAAGTTTTCTGAACTGATTTTATAACCTAACTTTTGCAATCCTGCGGCTAAAGTTGCGGTAAGTTCATGGATATTTTGGGCGATCGCTCTCAGTCCGTCCGGTCCATGATAAACTGCATACATACTCGCCATCACTGCCAATAAAACCTGTGCCGTGCAGATATTACTGGTGGCTTTATCTCTGCGGATGTGCTGTTCACGGGTTTGCAACGCCAAACGTAAGGCAGGTTTACCATTCACATCTTTTGATACCCCCACAATGCGCCCTGGAACAAGTCGTTTATACTCTTCCTTCGTGGCAAAATAAGCAGCGTGTGGTCCCCCAAATCCCAAAGGAATTCCGAAGCGTTGGGTACTGCCTACGGCAATATCAGCCCCTAATTCACCGGGGGGTGTGAGTAATAATAAGCTCAGAGGATCTGCGGCTACAGTCACCAATGCACCCTGAGCATGAGACTTTGTGATAAAATCGCAGTAATCGTAAATTGTCCCGTCGGTTGCGGGATATTGCAGAATCGCACCAAAGATAGTTTCGGAAAAATCAAAGGTTTGATGATCACCGATAATGATATTGATGCCTAAAGGTTTTGCGCGTGTTTGCAATACATCAATGGTTTGAGGATGACATTCACTAGACACAAAATAGTTATGGGATTTGTTTTTACAGACTCCATAACTCATACTCATCGCTTCTGCGGCTGCTGTCCCTTCATCAAGCAAAGAAGCGTTAGCAATTTCTAAACCCGTTAAGTCAATAATCATGGTTTGGAAATTTAACAACGCTTCCAAACGTCCTTGGGCAATTTCTGGCTGATAAGGGGTGTATGCTGTATACCAACCGGGATTTTCTAAGATGTTGCGTTGAATGACGGTAGGGGTAATACAGTCATAATATCCCATGCCGATAAATGAGCGATAAACTTGATTTTTATCCGCTATTTGCTTTAATTTTGCCAGTGCTGCATATTCGCTTTGTGCTGCTGGTAGGTTGAGGGTTTGATGAAACCGAATTGCCTGTGGTACTGTTTTATCAATGAGGTCATCAAGGTTGGAAAGACCTAATATATCAAGCATTTGCTTGACATCATCAGGGTTTGGTCCAATGTGTCTTTGTGTAAAGTTGCTCAATGTGCTGGGTTGAATGCGCGGGGGATTAGATACCACAAATTGTTCTCCAAGGAGTTCTGTATTAATATATTGTAATGATCACTTTTGGATATTAGGGTTTTTTCTAAATTTTGTTTCGCGCAAAGGGGCAAAGGAGCAAAGACGCAAAGGAAGAAAGAAATCTGAAGTTTAAGTATTGGTTGAATTTATTGATTGGTAATGTTTCCATTTTTGCTGTAATCGCTTTCTTTTTTCGGGTGTTAAGGTATGGAAGCAGTGAGGACAGGAAATATTTTTTTCATATTCTGGGGAGGTTTTATCTGTTTCGGAAATGGGATATCCACAACAAAAGCATAGTTCCTGATTTCCTGTTTCTAAGTCATGACTAACTGTGACTCTTTGATCAAAAATAAAACATTCTCCTTCCCATAAACTTTCTTCTGGGGGAATTTCTTCTAGATATTTGAGAATGCCTCCTTGGAGCTGATAAACTTCTTCAAAACCTTGAGAAAGTAAATAAGATGAGGCTTTTTCACAACGAATTCCTCCAGTACAAAACATGGCTACTTTTTGATGTTTTTTGGGGTCAAGATGTTGTTGTACATATTCGGGAAAATCTCTAAATATTTGAGTTTGCGGATTTTCTGCTCCTTTGAAAGTCCCAATGGTGACTTCATAATCATTGCGGGTATCAATGACTGTGACTTCTGGGTTGGAAATTAAATCATTCCAATCTTCAGGTTTTACATAAGTTCCTACTTTTTCCGCAGGGTTCACTTCTGGTAATCCCAAAGTCACAATTTCTGGCTTTAACCTAATTTTTAACCGTTCAAACGGGGGAATTTCTGTGTAAGATTCTTTATGTTCTAAATCTGCAAACCGCGAGTCATTGCGAAGAAAGGCTAAAACTGTGTCAATTTGCTGACGAGAACCAGCAATTGTGCCGTTAATTCCTTCCTGTGCTAGTAAGATAGTTCCTTTAATTCCTTGTAACTGACAAAAGGACAATAAAGCTGCTTGCAGTTCGCTACAATCAGGTAGACTCACAAATTTATATAATGCAGCAACAACTGTCTGATTTTCTTGGTTCATAGTCTTGCCAAATTAATAATAATAGTTTATGATAATGTGGTTATGTAAAATCAACCCTTTTTACATAAAAAACAGACTTGGGGGTTTAGCTCAGTTGGTAGAGCGCCTGCTTTGCAAGCAGGATGTCAGCGGTTCGAGTCCGCTAACCTCCATTAGACCTCTCCGAAAATGAATGTAGAGACGTTCTATAGAACGTCTCTACAAGGGTTTCAAACCACGCACATTTAATTACCGGAGATGTCTATTAATTATACAAAAGAAAACAGATAAATTCCTTTGCGTCTTTGCTCCTTTGCCCCTTTGCGCGAAACACAATTCATCTATCTATGTTTAAATACTAGTGAAAAGTTATTTGCTGGCATGGGGTGAGTTTGGTGCAATGTCAGGTTTTGGGCTTCTGCGGCTTTTACTACATCTTCTAAATTACGCACTCCCCAATCTGGATTCTGTGCTTGTAAAGACTCATCAAAATCAGCGTTACTGGGTGCGGTATGTTCTGATACTTTTAACCGAGACATTCCCCGACATCTGAGATATCGTGAATATCTAGTATAACATCACCAACTGAGTTAGTGAAGGTGGTATCCCACATTGCCTTAGAACATAATTCTAATGGCTCTTGATTGTCTATCAACGAGTTCAATACCCAAATTTTCTCTAGAACTACCAAGTTTTCTAAGGAAAGGTTTATTTTCTTTGTAGCCATTCAAGTCTATTCGGAACCATTACAGTTACTCAAAATATTTATTGACTTTAAATTAACTACAAAACTCTCGTATATATTTAATATTATGAACCTATTGTCGGAAAATGTCAATAGATGTCTGAAGATTTGATGTCCTATTCTTTACTCCATTTTGTTTATAGGGACCATATAAGTAGAGTATACCACCAGGTGGCAGAATCCGTCCAGCCCCTGCCATTAGTCCTAAACAGGCTGACCAAGGGGAAATATGAATCATGTTAATATTGACAATGGCAGAAATAGGTGGTTGTGGTATTATCTCTTTTTCCACAGGCCAAATTGGTGAACTTGCATCTAAATCTAGAGGTGGCTGCATGGCTTCACAGGGAAAAAATTCAGTCCACGCGCTAATACTAGCACGCAGTTCTGGGTTAGGGTCGGAAGGTAGCCATTGTCGAGGTGCGAGGTGGTAGGAGAAAAATGTAGCGTGTTCACCTGTGCCACTGGCTATTTCTAAAATAGTCCCATGTTGAGGCAATATTTGTAAAAGCAATTCTAGAATCGGTTCGCGGTTGCGCTGGGTTGCGGGGGCAAATTTTCGCTGGTCTGCGGGTGTGTTCATTATGATTATGATAATTAAATTAGCAGCGATTTCTCAATTTTAGCTTTTTTCGCCATATCACAGGAGAACAACTTGCCTAAGTCTATTCATTCCACCCAACCTCCGCTTAAATTTATCCCTCAACGTCATAATCCCTTTATTGTGAAAATTGTATCTTGGTTTTTGCCTTTTATTTTGCGGGTGAGAACTAGACCTTGGCTACCTGCGGGTATTGTCAATATTGAAGCTAAAAATGCGGAAGTATTAGCCAAGTTATACCACGATTTTCAAGCAGGTAAGGTCAGATTTTTAATTGCTTTTCGTCACCCCGAAGTGGAAGATCCTTTATCTATGTTATACCTGTTATCACGGATTGTTCCCAAGGTGGCAAGAGAAAAAGGAATTAGTCTCAAATACCCTGTTCACAGTCATTTTATGTATGAACGGGGAATGACTTTATGGGCGGGAAATTGGTTAGGATGGTTATTTTCTCGACTTGGTGGTGTGCCGATTCGTAGGGGAAGACGCGTAGATAGAAATGCTATCCAAATGGCCAGGGAATTATTTGCTAATGCAGAAATGCCGATTGCGATCGCTCCTGAAGGTGGTACAAATGGACATAGTAGTATAGTTAGTCCTTTAGAACCTGGTGTGGCACAATTGGGTTTTTGGTGTGTGGAAGATTTAAAAAAGGCTAACCGCGAAGAACAGGTTTTTATTATTCCTATTGGTATTAAATATAGTTATGTTAATCCCCCTTGGCAAAAAATAGATTGGCTATTATCTAAATTGGAAGCTGATAGCGGTTTACCTATAACGGAACTTAGTCAAACTGGAAAGGAACGGGAAGGAATTTTATATCAGCGGGTTTTGCGTTTAGCTGCATATCTAATTTCAGAAATGGAGGAATTTTATCACCGTTTCTATCATCAAGATTTTCCAGAAATTATCAGTTCAGAAGTTCCTATAAATGAAGTGTTAATTACTAGATTACACCGTTTGATGGACACTGCTTTGAAAATCACAGAAAAGTATTTTAATCTTCAGTCTCAAGGTAATTTTATTGATAGATGTCGTCGTTTAGAAGATGCTGGTTGGAATTATATTTATCGAGATGATATTGCCGATATTCCCAGTTTACCACCTTTTAAACGTGGTCTAGCTGATTGGATAGCTAAAGAAGCAGATTTAAAAATGCAACACATGAGAATTGCTGAAAGTTTTGTGGCTGTTACTGCTAATTATATTCTCGAAAAACCCACTCCAGAAAGATTTGCAGAAACCCTTTTATTAATGTTTGATATGTTGTCTCGCATTCAGGATTCTACTTTACCAGGAAGGCCGCGTTTAGGTTTAAAACAATCCATGATTCTTGTTGGTGAACCGATTAATGTGAGTACAAGATGGGAAAATTGTCAAGGGAATAAACAAGCTTTGCGAAAGGGTGTTAGTGAGTTGACGCAGGATTTACAGGTGATGTTGGAGGGGTTGATTAAGGATTAAGTTCACGCAGAGGCGCAGAGGCACGGAGAGGGTTTTTGTGTCTCTAGGTGAGGTTTTGCACTTATAAAAATAAGTCTTACAAAGATTATTATCGAGTCCAATCTTCGATGCTTAAATCAGGAACTTTTTTAAAGTCTTGGCGATTTTGAGTAACTACAATTGCTCGATTAACTAAAGCTATTGCAGCAATTCTTAAGTCTTGTGAACCCCTGTTAATTTTTTGCTGTCGTAACTTTTTATAACATTCACAAGCTGCTTCATTGAACTCTAACAAATTGAGACTACAGAAGAAATTTTGAGTCAGTTTTAGATTTCGATGAGCAGATGCTAATCCTTGTAGGTTTTGATTGCTATTACATTTATTGATAATAGCTAGTCTACCTTTTAATTGTTCTTCAAGCGTGATAGTTGTCACAAATATGTTAGAACTGTCAACTACTCTAATACGTTGAATGATTTGATTATCTTCATGTTGTAAAAGAGTCACAATATTAGTATCAAGAATGTATATACTCACGCTGCATGATTCTCCTCGACAAAAGCTTCCTCAGCAGCCATTTCTTCATCTAATTTAAGCCGATTTTCTGCTATTTCTTCGACAAATTCATCAAAAAATGGATCATCTTTGAACATACCAACAAATTTGACTAAAGGGTTAGACTCTTCTACAATTTCTTCAGGTATTAATATTCCTGCACCAAAGCATAGACGCAATGCTACCCACCATAAGTAAGAGAAAATAGGACTGAAAAAGTCATTATCATTAATTAAACCATGAGCCATGCGATTTCTTAAATTTGACCCAGATTTCTCTATTAATAAACCTTGAAGATCAAAAAGTGTATCTTCATCAAAAATTGAAGTAATTTGTGGATATTTACTGGGAAAAAGAGTTGTATTTAAATTGTCTTCTTTTTGAATACCATTATTTTTATTGTCAATTCCCGAAGTTATTGCTCCTCTATTAGAGAGTAGATAACGAACGGAGTTTTCAATTTGGGGAATTAAGATATGGGTGGAAGCAATAAAATCTCCTGTTAACCCAGCGTAAAGACCTTTTGCAAATAAATATTCTCTTCCTGGTGGTACAAAGGGGTTATTTAAAACCAATGGAAGTAAGTCGGTTTCTTTGATTTTGTTTTCTTCCGATTTTTGTATTATATGTTCCGAAAAGATTTGTTCTCTAGCTGGTTCAATAAAAGCCAGAGCATAAATTTTTTGATATGTAGCAGCTTCTTCCTGTCCATTAGAGCTTTGATGTGCTACAACTTTACCCATCTCATTTCTTTTTTCTTTTGGAAAAAGCCCAGATAATCCATTTTCCTCTACGATTTGATATGAAATTTCAGGTGGCTTTACTAAAAAAGCTAAAGCTAATATTGCTTCTGGAAATTCTTTGCCTTTAACCTTTGATATGGCGAATTCTACTTCTTCACTAATATTAAACTCAGAAGAAATTGTTATGAACTCATTAGATGACTTCTGCTGATACTCAAGAAGACGTTTGTGAATTTCTTCTAATTTAGTGTTTATCTCTCCTCTCTCCTCTTCTGTACATTGGCTTTTTAATCTTTCAAATGCTTCATAAGCTTTCTGTAAATCGTGTGATGCTTTGAAGTAAGAAGTTGGATGTTTATTTAAAGAATCTTCAGCTTCCTTCCTGTAAGTTTCAGCAGCAGACATTCTTGCTGTATGTGCCTTTTCTATATTTTTTCCAATGTGATGCCATTTTGCTTTAATTTCCCAATACCTTCTTGCTCCATACCAATCATGATCCGATTCTGCCTGTTTTGCCCATTCTTCAGCAATAACTGCATATTTAATGGGATCAAAGAGTTGCCGTGCTTGGAGTTTCTTTTCTTGCAAAAGCTCCATAAGATTTATTGATATACCCCAAGGATCTTTTCCGTTACTATCATTAATAATTGCTTCTATGCGTGCAACAACTTTTTTTACTTCATGGTTATTATTTATAATCAGTCCTAGCCGAAGCGCTCGTTCAATCTTGTTTTGGCGGAATAATATTTCAGGATCTTCTAAGTTTGTGGTAAATTCTAAGTAGGCATCAATTGCTTTCTTAGCCATATCAATATCAACATTACCGCGCCTGAGCCAGAGAATGTCTGCGACTCGTGCTTTAAGTTCTGGATCTGAAACTTCATCTACAATCTCAGCCAGAAAGTTCAGGTGTTCATCTGTGAGGTGCTGGAAAACTCCAGGAAAACCCTTTTTTGTTGATTCTGGCTGAATTTCATCAGAAGTTATAAGCGCCAAAATTTCAAAAACTGCCTGTTCCTTGATATTTTCTGCTTCTTTTGCTTCTTTTGCCTTTGTATAAAAAGGTAAATAGTAGCTAGAACAATCCTTACTACTGCTATTAACCACTTCTTTCCAGCCAGAGTTAATAAAATCTTGTTTAGTGAGAGGGGGGTTTAGAGGTAACATAATTTAAATTTACTTGCTAATAAGTTTATTATGGGAAATATAGGAGAACTTAGGCGATTTAACGGCTATCCATATATTAACCCAATTTGCAAAAAATCGCTCACGACCTTAATCAATAGTTAGTGATAAATATTACTTTCATAGCTTAGGAATAAATCAGTACCATAATAGTGATATACTGACTGAGAGCGATCGCTACACTTTACATTAGGCATAGCACATTCCCTCAACTGTAAGCTAATACTGGAGGGGTTGGTTAAGGATTAGTTTGGCGCAGATGTATAAACTTAATAACGTAATTGATATTGAT
Source organism: Dolichospermum flos-aquae CCAP 1403/13F (assembly GCF_012516395.1). GTDB lineage: Bacteria > Cyanobacteriota > Cyanobacteriia > Cyanobacteriales > Nostocaceae > Dolichospermum > Dolichospermum lemmermannii. The sequence continues at coordinate 3,311,890 of NZ_CP051206.1, read as the reverse complement.
CTAAAAAATCATTTTTATGTACTTGGGCAAGACATAACATAATTTTTAGGTAATAGGTAATAGGTAATAGGTAATCTTCCCAATCACCAATCACCAATCACCAATCACCAATCACCAATCACCAATCACCAATCACCAATCACCAATCACCAATCACCAATCACCAATCACCAATCACCATCTACGATAATGTCTCCAGACGTATGCGTAAAATTTCTGCTTGTTTTTGTGCTTCTACTAAAGTCTCTCTTGTAGTCTGAACTACATCTGCGGGGGCTTTATCCACAAACTTAGAATTGCTTAATCTTGCACTCAAAGATTCCGCTTCCGCTTCGGCTTTTTGTAAGCTTTTCTCCAGTTTTGCACGGACAACTTCAATATCTACAACTCCTTTTAAAGGAATAACTACCTGTACAGTCCCGATAACACCAGCAATGGAATTTTCTTTTTCCTGGGGTACAGTTGGTGGTAATTCTGATTCAGTTGGTGTTTCACTGGGTGGAAAGTATTTTGCAAATAACTCTTCTCTTGTTTCAGATTTGAGTAAATAGCGGATAATAAACCAACCTACATAACCCAAACCAATTATTTCAAAGCTAGTCCCAAATACGGGAATATCTAACGCAGTATTTCCCACAAATATAGCTACTTTTAAGCTAATAAGGGCAACAACTATTAAAGCAATGATCTTGATTCCACCCCAATATTTATTATCTTCAGTTTTTGCAATCTCTTCGGGAATCACAACAGGATTAACATCAACAATTGTTAAAGTTTCCACCTTGGCTAAATCTTGAATATAAGTCTGTCCAGCAGTGAGAATAAATCTTTCACTTGCGCTTTCACTTTGCAAATTTGCAGTAATTTTTACCCCTGGTTTAATATCTGCTTCTGCCCGTAAATTGCGAATTGTGCGAATTGTGCCAATTAATAAATCAAACTGTGTTTCCAAAGCTGAATCAATCAGATTATCATCGGCTTCAGGATATGCTTGTAAAGGTAAAAGTTCAGGATTTTCTGCGGGTTGTTGAGTGAGAGTTTGCCAAATTTCCTCTGTAATATGAGGCATAAAGGGATGGAGTAATTTTAAAATCCCTTCTAAAATGTAGGCAATGATTTGTTGGGCAACTTTGCGAGATGTGGGTTCTGCATCTTTCTGTAATCTGGATTTAACTAATTCAATATACCAATCACAGAAATCACCCCAAATAAATTCATAAAGTCCTTTTGCTGCTTCCCCTAAACCATAATTATCAATGTCATGATTTGTTTGTTTAACAACTTGGTTGAAACGGGAAACAATCCATCTATCACTTAATTCTGTGGGAACTGGTTGACCTAATTGGGCTGGAGTTTGTCCATCCAAATTCATCATCACAAATCGGGCAGCATTCCACAACTTATTGGCAAAATTGCGAGAAGCTTCGACAGAGATAGATTCATCTTTTTTGCGGTCATATTCTAAACGAATATCTTGACCAGCGCCCGCAACTTCCTTAATTAAGGTATAGCGTAAAGCATCAGTTCCATATTTGGCAATCAACAATAAAGGATCAATGCCATTATTTGCCGATTTCGACATTTTCTTATTATTTTCATCCCTGACCAAACCATGAATATACACAGTTTTAAACGGCATTTTTCCGGTAAAATGTGTTCCCATCATCGTCATTCTAGCTACCCAGAAAAAGATAATATCAAAACCAGTAACTAGGGTTGCTGTGGGGTAATATGCCGCTAAATCTTCGGTTTCTTCCGGCCAACCTAAAGTAGAAAATGGCCACAGTCCCGAAGAAAACCAAGTATCTAAAACATCGGGGTCTTGAACTAATTTCACATCTTCCCCAAATTGCAATTTGGCTTTTTGTAGCGCTTCTGCTTCATTGCGGGCAACAAAATAAGGGGTGGAGTCGGTAATTTCTCCCTCAGTTTCGCTGACAGCATACCAAGCGGGGATTTGATGCCCCCACCACAACTGGCGAGAAATACACCAATCACGCAGATTTACTAACCAATCACGATAAACTTTATGCCAACGTTGAGGGACAATTTCGGGGGAATCTTGGTTATCGAGGAAATCTAAAGTTTTATCAGCCAGGGGGCGGATTTTTACAAACCATTGGGTAGAAAGCAGAGGTTCAACAGGGACTTTTCCGCGATCGCTATAAGGTACTGTATGTTTATATTCTTCAACCTTAACTAAAACGCCCTCAGCTTCTAAACGGGCTACTAAATTTTTCCTAGCCACAAAGCGGTCTTGACCTTGGAACTCACCCGCATTTTCATTTAACGTGCCGTCCTTGTTCATAATATTAATGAACGGCAAATCATGACGTTTACCCATTTCAAAATCATTGGGGTCATGGGCTGGAGTCACCTTCACGCAACCTGTCCCAAAAGTCGCGTCCACCAATTCATCACCAATAATCGGGATTTCCCGGTTCATAATTGGTAAAGTTACGGTTTTCCCAATCAGGTGTTTATATCTGTCGTCATGGGGATTAACCGCCACACCTGTATCACCTAACATAGTTTCGGGGCGAGTTGTCGCCACTTCCAGAAAGCCAGAACCGTCGCTGAGAGGATAACGGAAATACCACAGATTCCCATTTACCTCTTTGGGTTCGACTTCCAAATCAGACACCGCCGAACCAGAAGCAGGACACCAATTGACTAAATAGTTACTACGGTGAATTAACCCCTCTTCATGGAGGCGAATAAATGCTTCTAAAACAGATTTTGATAAACCTTCATCTAAAGTAAAGCGTTCCCGCGTCCAGTCTACGGATACACCTAAGCGTTTTAACTGATTAATAATCGTGCCGCCAGATTCCGCCTTCCATTGCCAAGCCCGTTCTAGGAACTTTTCCCGCCCTAAATCATGGCGAGTTTTGCCCTCGGCTTTAAGTTGCTTTTCTAAAATCGTTTGCACGGCAATGCTGGCGTGGTCAGTTCCCGGTAGCCACAGGGTGTTCCGTCCCTTCATGCGGTGGTAGCGGACAAGGGTATCAATCAAAGCCCCTTCAAAGGCGTGACCCATGTGCAAACTGCCAGTCACGTTAGGTGGAGGGATAACGACGCAGTAAGGTTCGCCCTTGTGGTTGGGGTCAGCTTTATAAACTTGGTTGTCTTCCCAGAATTTTTGCCATTTGGCTTCTGTGGCAAAGGCTTCGTAAAGACTGGGGAGATTAGGAATAGTTACAGTCATGCTTAAGAATAATAATTGTATGACAACTTTACTAAATTTTGCCACAGGCTTAGAAAATCTTTGTGATTCAGTTCTGGTTAATTAACAATAGACATCTCCGAAAAAGAATGTAGAGACGTTAAATAGATCCTCACTACAATTTATAAGCGATTATAGTTTTTACTTCTATAGGACTCCTATTTGATTTTTGGCGTTGCTGATTTGAGGTATGAAAATGATTTTTGATGATTTCAAAACCCTTGTAGAGACCTTCCATGGAAGGTCTCTACACCTAAATTCATACCTGGTTTCAGCAACGCCTGATTTTTGATAGCTTGCGTGGCGTAGCCATGACTCAGTAGGTATCAATTCTGTCTTTCCTGTTCCCTGTTCCCTGTTCCCTGACCACACAAGTAAATTCACATTTATTAATACAGAGTAGTGAATCGTTGTGTAAATTTTGCCCAGGAATATATTAACTCAAATTGTTAAGTAGGTCATAAATTAAAGATTGAGTGAGTATAACCCATATAAATTCAATTATTTGACCAATAATGGCGTTTATTGAGGTGCGAAAAAGTAGGACTTTTGGAATATTCATTGACGATAAATAACGCTAAAGTTCTATCTTGATACCAAGCATAAACAAATATTTCAATACTCGAACTGTAGGGTATTGAAATATTTGTTACCTAAAATGCCATGATTATCACTGTTGTATACTTGACGTTATACGATTTAGATTAGTATCGTTACGGAGAATTTATGTCAATAAGCTTTTCTGTAACGACTAGTCAAGCCTCTAGGCAAACAGATGAAAAAATTTCTTAAACTACTGACAACAACAGTATTGGCAATTACCTTATTGCTAGTAGATGGTTTACCCTTTATGAGTCAGGGTGTAGCCCTAGCTCAGACCTCCACAAAGCCCAATATCTTAGTGATTATGGGTGACGATATTGGCTGGTTCAACATTAGTGCCTATAACGACGGTATTATGGGCTACAGAACCCCCAACATAGATAAACTTGCCAAAGAAGGGGTTCGGTTCACAGATTTTTACGGTGAACAAAGCTGTACAGCCGGTCGGGCTGCCTTTATCACTGGACAGGCTACCATCCGTACTGGTATGACTAAAGTGGGGATACCGGGTGTTACTATTGGCTTACAGGCAGAAGATCCAACCCTGGCAGACCTACTGAAACTTGAGGGCTACACAACCGGTCAATTCGGCAAGAACCATCTTGGTGATTTAGATCAGTTTCTACCCACAGCCCATGGATTTGACGAATTTTATGGCAACCTTTATCACTTGAATGCTGAAGAGGAACCTGAGAACGAAGACTATCCACCTGTGGGTAAGGATCCATACTTAGATGCCGCGCGTCCAAGGGGTGTACTTCATAGTTATGCAGGTAAAGATGCTCATCCAACATCATTATGCACAGATGGTGGGTATGTGGATAGAAGTCCTAGTAAACCTGAGCTTAATGAAAAAACTCTTGATCAACGAATCTGCGATACTGGTCCCCTAACTCAAAAGCGGATGGAAACTGTAGATGAAGAGTTTTTAGGGGCCACAAAACAGTTCATTACAAACGCAAAAAACGAAGAAAAGCCGTTTTTTGCCTGGTTTAATACCACTCGTATGCACGTCTTTACCCACCTAAAGGATGATTCTAAGGGAGTAACTGGACAAGGGATTGAAGCAGACGGTATGGTAGAACATGATGGTCAGGTTGGTGAACTTGTTCAATTTATCAAAGATCAAGGCTTAGACGATAACACTATCATCATCTATACCACAGACAATGGCGCGGAAGTATTTAGCTGGCCAGATGGTGGTACAACTCCTTTCCGTAGCGAAAAGAATACTAACTGGGAAGGTGCTTTCCGTATTCCAGCTATCATCCGTTGGAAGGGTCATATTCCTGAAGGTGTTGTCTCTAACGATATTATGTCTCACCTAGACTGGGTGCCAACTTTGATGGCTGCGGCTGGTGTGACAGATATCAAACAGCAACTTCTTAAAGTCAAAGACCGAAAAGAACCCATTAAAGAACCCATTCCTACAAATAAATATGAGGAATTTGCTGACGAAAACAAGGGTGTTCACTTAGACGGTTACAACTTCTTACCGTACTTAACAGAGACAAAATCATCTCTAAGAACAGAATATCCAAATGAATTCTGCCATGACATAAATACGGAAACAAGACAGCCTGATAGTAAAGACCCAATTTGTTCACCTCGTCATCAGTTCGTCTACCTCACAGATGACGGCTATCCAGCAGCAATGCGCTATGATGACTGGAAACTGTTGTTTAGTGAGCAGCGTGCAGAAGGCTTTAATGTTTGGGAAGAACCCTTTGTGGAGTTGAGAGTTCCTAAGTTATTTAACTTACGCCGTGATCCTTTTGAGAAAGCTTACGTAGAGTCCGATAATTACGTTGATTGGCGTTTCCGTCGAATTTTCTTAATTGGTGATATGCAGATACGTCTAAAAGAATTTTTGGATACATTCAAGGCAGATCAATATCCTCCTCGTCAAAGACCTGCTACTCTTAGTGTGAAGTACATGGTGGATGAGATCCTCAAAGACATACAGAAGACATACCCGACAGGGGGCCAATCTGAGCCTTTAGTTATGTCCAGCGAAGCAAAACTACCATCAGAGTTTGGTGTAGTTGTTGACCAACTAGGTAAAATTGTAGACAAGTTGAGAACCATTTCTAATAAGTGAGTCTACTCAGTGGTTAATTTTTTGACTACACTACGGTGTAAGCAAAATTAAAAGTTAGGAGGATCTCTGAAAGGCTATTGATCCTTGATCCTCCTGATTTTCTTGACAAAAATCTTACCTACATTCAAGGAGAAATATAATCATGTCTACTGTTTTAAATTCTTGGAACGATAATTCTAAGAATAAGGAACAAATCATAAAATTTGTGGAAAAAATCACTACACAAGGACCTGATTTTGTGCCAGTGGAAGATCGTATTGCTGTTTTTGATAATGATGGAACTTTATGGGCTGAACGACCTAATTATTTCCAAGCAGACTTTATAAAGTCACAGACTGAAGGAGAAGAAGCAGTAAGAAATGTAATCAAACCAGATTTAAGTCAATTTCCTGAAAATATCCGCAAGGCAATAAAAGATTCTGAGGGAAATAAAGATTGGGAAGGGATTAAGTTTCTTGTTGATGCTTTCCAACAAATCTCAACAGATGAATACATCACAAAAGCTAGAGAATTTGTTGAACAGAATCACAGTTCTATTTCTTTCGAGGATGACGGTCAGGACTTTGTTAGGTTTGATGCTCCATATATAGACCTAACTTTTAAACCTGTAATTGAGTTAGTCCAGTATCTCCAGTCAAAGGAATTTCAAGTCTATATTTGTTCTGGTGGTGAGGTTCATTTTGTTCGCTCTTTTGCCGAAGAAGCCTACGGTATTCCCCCTCAAAATATCATTGGTTCAGCCTTCTTCAGATTGTTTGATCAGCAAGATGGTGGAGTGTTGGTGCGTAAACCGATTCTATGTCAGTATAATGATGCAATGGGTAAACCATCAGGAATTGAACTTCATGTTGGCAAAAGACCAATTATTGCAGTGGGTAATTCTAGTGGTGATTACCAAATGTTTCAATATACTAGTGCTGACAAAGATAAATCTTTGATAGTATTGATCAATCACGATGATGAAGAACGTGAATATTGCTACAATAATGTTCCCTACGCAATAGATAATGATCATGAACCTCTGAATCAATCTCTAGACCATGCTCAGGATCATGAGAATTGGCTTGTTGTCAGCATGAAAGATGACTTTAAGACGATTTTTGAAAACAATCCACCGCGATTATCAGCTTCAAAAAGTAAAGTTGCAAAAACTTCAATACCATCGGAGCTTAGTGCAATGATTCAGCAACTAGACAAGATTGTAGACAAATTAAAAGACCTTTGTAACTGAGTTCACCCGGTTGTTAAATTTTTGAATACACTGCGATGTAAATAATATTAGAAATCAGGAATATTTGTACAGATATTAATCTTTGATATTCCTAATTTTCTCTAAAAAACGTATTACTATTAACCATTAATAGTAATTAGTAGCTTGAGTAATATCCACCTGACAAAGATTTAAATCAAGAGATTGTATTGTTTAAAAATGAAAATAGTTATGAAAAATATTTGGTTAAAATCACTAATTCTTAGCTTGTTAATCATAGGCCTGTTTTTCGGGTTTTCCCCAGAAGTCAAGGCATCTTCTCCAGAACATAGCTGTCCAGAGGGAATGGTATTTATTCCTGGTGGAACTTTTAATATTGGTTCAGATGCTCACTACGATTCAGAACGTTCTGCTGAAGATATTACCGTTAATAGTTTTTGTATGGATAAATATGAAATTACTAACGCCAAATTTGCCCAATTTGTCAAAGAAACCGGCTATATTACAGTAGCAGAACGTCCTTTACCAAAAGATCAATTTCCTGATTTATCAGATGATAGTAGAAAACCGGGTTCTTTAGTCTTTCAAATGGCAGACCCAGAAGCGAAAAGAGTCCGCTATTTAAGCTGGTGGAAATGGACTTTAGGTGCAAATTGGCGACATCCTTTCGGAGCCGATAGTAATATTAATGGTAAAGACAATTATCCCGTTGTTCAAGTTGCCTATGAAGATGTTAAAGCTTATACCGAATGGGCAAAGATGTCACTACCAACAGAAACCCAGTGGGAATATGCGGCTCGTGGGGGACTCAATCATGCTATTTATAGTTGGGGTGAACAATACTCGGAAAAGAAAGCTAATACCTGGCAAGGATTATTTCCAGTTTTCAATACTAAAGCAGATGGTTATATTGGCACCGCACCTGTAGGGTCTTTTCAGCCTAATGGTTATGGATTATATGATATTACTGGTAATGTCTGGGAATGGACTACTGATTGGTATCGTCCTGGTCATGACCATAAGAGTCACACTTCAAATCCTCAAGGTCCTTCTAAACAAGAAAGCTTTGACCCAAGAGAGCCAGGAGTTGCCAAGCACGTTATTAAAGGTGGGTCTTATCTATGCGCTCCTAATTATTGTAGTCGCTATCGTCCTGCGGCCAGGGAGTCTCAATCACCAGATACAGGAACAACACATATTGGTTTTCGTTTGGTAAAATTACTTAACTAATTATCTGCGCTTCCTGGCTATATAATAGTCTGAAAAATAATGTAGAGACGTTCGATAGAAATTTCCTGCTTACACTCCCTTAGAGGGTGTAATGATCAGCTGAACAAATATGGATTTTACGTAAAAAACAGGATATTTTTTTTAAAGATTTGATAAAACATCCCCACAATTAACCAATTCATTAGAGAATATCTAGCAGACAATAGCTTATAAAACTTAGGAGTTATACAGAAAATTATTGAATAAGGATGTGTTTTTTTTGTTATCAATGTGGATAATATAAAAAAGCATGACACAGATACGGAAAGTAGATGTTAGCAAAAGGGAAAATATGAGAATTTTAGTGACGGGCGGTGCTGGTTTTATTGGTTCTCATCTAATTGACCGACTCATGAATGATGGTCATGAAGTCATCTGCCTGGATAATTTCTATACAGGAAAGAAACACAATCTCCTCAAATGGTTAGATCATCATAATTTTGAACTGATCCGTCACGATATCACCGAACCAATTCGGTTAGAAGTGGATCAAGTTTATCATCTGGCTTGTCCGGCTTCTCCAGTGCATTATCAGTATAACCCAATTAAAACAGTTAAAACTAACGTTATTGGCACACTCAATATGTTGGGGTTAGCTAAACGAGTTAAAGCTAGATTTTTATTAGCTTCCACCAGTGAAGTCTACGGAGATCCAGAAGTTCATCCCCAAACTGAAGATTATCGAGGCAGCGTCAATCCCATTGGCATTCGCTCATGTTATGACGAAGGTAAGAGAATGGCGGAAACCTTAGCATTTGATTATTACAGAGAAAATAAAGTCGAGATTCGCGTCGCCAGAATATTCAATACTTATGGACCGAGAATGCTGGAAAATGATGGTCGCGTAGTCAGCAATTTTGTCGCGCAAGCATTACGAGGTGTGCCTTTAACTGTTTATGGTGAAGGTCAACAAACCCGGAGTTTTTGTTATGTTTCCGACTTGGTAAATGGACTAATGCGATTAATGAATGGTGAACATACTGGCCCCATAAATTTGGGTAATCCTGATGAGTACACTATCTTAGAACTGGCGCAGGCTGTGCAAAACTTGATTAACCCAGATGCACAAATTAAATTTGAACCCCTACCTGCTGATGATCCCCGTCGTCGTCGTCCCGATATTACTAAGGCACAAACTTTGTTAGATTGGGAACCTACTATTCCTCTGCAAGACGGTTTAAAATTAATGATCGAAGATTTCCGTCAACGTTTTCAAAAGTAGTGGTTTAGTAATTCACAACCAACAACTGACAACTGTACGGGCGAAGCATTTGGAGAACTATTTTTGGCAATGACCGATAATTTATCTTCCAAATGCTTCGCCCCTACTAACAACTGACAACTGTACGGGCGAAGCATTTGGAGAACTATTTTTGGCAATGACCGATAATTTATCTTCCAAATGCTTCGCCCCTACTGACAACTATAAAAAACGGGGTTTTAAAAATGCGTGTTTGCGTAATTGGTACTGGTTATGTTGGTTTAGTAACAGGTGCTTGTTTGGCTCATATTGGCCATGATGTAATTTGCATAGATAATAACGAAGAAAAAGTAAAATTAATGAAGTCTGGGCAGTCGCCGATTTTCGAGCCAGGACTCTCGGAAATTATGCAGTCTGCCATTAGTAGTGGCAATATTCAATTTTCTAGTGATCTCGCGGCTGGTGTTAATCATGGAGAAATCCTGTTTATTGCCGTGGGAACTCCTCCTTTACCCAATGGTGAAAGTGATACCCGATATGTAGAAGCTGTGGCTCGTGGCATTGGCGAAAATCTTCAAGGTGGCTATAAGGTAATTGTCAACAAATCTACTGTCCCCATTGGTTCTGGTGACTGGGTAAGAATGATTGTTTTAGACGGGATTGCTGAACGTCAAAAAACATTGCTGGTATCTGGTGATACAGCTAGTGATGATAAATTATCGAAGATTGCTAATGATTTTGATGTCGTAAGTAATCCAGAGTTTCTCCGGGAAGGTTCAGCAGTTCATGATACATTTAACCCTGATCGGATTGTCTTAGGTGGCAATAGTCAACAAGCCACTGGCATGATGAAAGAACTATATGCGCCAATTGTCGAACGCAAATTTGCGGCTGATAAATCTTTGCCTCCTGTTCCAGTTTTGGTAACAGATTTAAGTTCGGCAGAAATGATTAAATATGCCGCTAATGCCTTTTTAGCCACCAAGATTAGTTTTATTAATGAAGTTGCTAATATATGCGATCGCGTTGGTGCGGATGTTACCCAAGTAGCAAAAGGCATCGGTTTAGATTCCCGTATTGGTAGCAAGTTCTTACAAGCTGGTATTGGTTGGGGTGGTTCATGTTTCCCCAAAGATGTTTCTGCCCTCATTCACACCGCTGATGATTATGGCTATGAAGCCCAACTCATGAAAGCCGCTGTCAGTGTTAACGAACGTCAACGCCTAATCGCCCTAGAAAAACTCCAACAGGCTTTAAAAATCCTCAAAGGTAAAACTGTGGGACTACTCGGTTTAACCTTCAAACCAGATACAGACGATTTACGGGACGCACCGGCACTAATCTTGATTGAACAACTCAACCGATTGGGAGCTAAAGTCAAGGCTTATGACCCCATTATTTCCCAAACAGGAATGCGTCATGGTCTTTCTGGTGTGTTAGTAGAAACCGACGCGGAAAGACTAGCAGATGGCTGTGATGCTTTGGTACTTGTCACCGAGTGGCAACAGTTCAGCACTTTGGACTATGGGAAAATGGCAAAATTAATGAACCACGCCGTTATGATTGATGGTCGTAATTTCCTTAACCCCCAAGCAATGGTAAAAGCTGGATTCCAATACGTGGGCGTGGGAAGGTAGGGAAGGTAGGGGAGGTTGGGGAGGTTGGGGTTTAGCATTGCTAAACCCCTACAAATCTAGGTTTTTCGTGATTTTACAAAAGTCCATGTCCCAACTGTTTTGAGTATATATAAATCCAGTCACCTTGGACTATTGCTGTCCAATCTCCAGGAAAAGGATCTGTTCGGGAACGATTGGGGGCTGTGATTAAGGCTGTGATTTTTTCAATGTGTTCAAAATTAGGGGCATCAGGAAGTATTTCTTGAAGTAGCTGACGCATGACCCGACGTTGTAAAGCTAGGGGTACTTTTTTTAATAAACAGCGGTTTACCTTTAAATTACCTTTCTCGCCCTGTACTGAGGCTTCTAGCCGCAACTGATGGGCTGTTTGTTCCAAATACTCTACCTCTGCTTGTAGAAGTTCGGCTGTTTGCGCTAAATTTGCTTCTACTTGGGGATTGAAATTCGCTTTTAAATAGGGGATTAATTCTTGACGAATGCGGTTTCGCGCATATTGTAAATTTTGATTGGTGGAATCTTCCCAAATTGGCAAATTAAACTCTTGACAAAATTGCTCTGTTTGGGAACGGTTAACTTCTAATAATGGACGCACTAACATGATATTGTCAGTTAGGGGACGTTGCCAAGTTAAAGCTTGTAAACCATCAGCACCAGTACCACGCATTAAATTGTATAGTAAAGTTTCTGCGCGATCGCTGGCAGTATGTCCGGTAATAATATATTGATAGTTATAAGACTGGGCAATTTTTGTTAAAGCCTGATATCGCCAATTTCTGGCTGTGGCTTCACTGTTAACAGGTTGATTAGCTGTTTCTAAATAGAAAGGTGTGTGCCAAGTTTTCGCTAAATTGGCGACGTGGTGAGCATTAGCTTGGGAGTCTTCACGCCAACAATGATCACAATGGGCTATGGCTAGATTCCATCCCCATTTGGGTTGTAGATCTAATAGTAATTTAATTAAGCATAGGGAATCTTGTCCACCCGATACTGCGACTAATAGCTTTTGATTGCGCTCAAATAGATTACGGGCGCGGATAGTCCGATGTATTTGGGCGTGGAGGGGTGTCCATGTCATAATAGATATTTAATCAAAGGTAAAAAGAGAAACCCGCCAATCACACATAGAACAACGACGAAGAGAACTTTCAAGCCTATACCTAATGTAACTTCCATAGCTAGTAAAGTCAGAAAAACAAAATTGAGAGCAAAGCTGAAGAAAACAATTGGGATAGGGAGGATAACTTGTTTTTGACCAGCTTTAATTTTTTGGATTAACCGCAAAATTTTTTGTGTATTTTGTGGTCTATTTTTTGGATCATGCTCCATTAAATAATCAATTAAATCTTTAAATTCTTCAGAAATTTCTGGGGCTTTATCTTGCCATAATAACTTTCCGGTTTGTCTATCTCTTTGAAAGTTATCGTATCCAGGATAAGTTCCTGTGAGTAAGTGCAGAAATGTCCGCCCTAAGGAGAAAAAATCAGATGTATAATCTACCTCTTTGCCAGCTTCTTGCTCTGGTGAACAATAGCCTAATGATCCCACCATTGTAGCCGGAATAGTTTGCTTTTGAGTTTTTTGGATAAATTCTTTAACAATACCAAAATCAATTAATACTAATTGACCATCAGGTTTTAACATTATGTTATTTGGCTTAATATCCCGATGTAAATAATTCTGACTATGAACATGAGATAGGATCAGGGTCAATTGTTCTAGCCATTCGATAGCTTGTTGGCTATTAGGAATTTTGTAATTTTGTTCCAACCATTTACCCAAATCCTGTCCAGCAATTTTCTCCATGACTAAACCATGTAAAGCTTCCGGGGTGTGAGGACATTTAAATTTAATGTAAGCATCCACTTCTACGCGGGGAATTCCCGGATTATTTAATTGTTGTAATACATTAAACTCTTGTTTAAAAAGTCCCAAGACTTTATCACTTGATTGGGTTAAAATTTTAATGACTTTATGATCATTCATGAACGTATCTTCTACTTCAAAAGTTTTACCAAAACCACCATCTCCTAATTCTTGCAGAACATGATAACGATTATGGATAATATCTCCAGGTTCAATCATAGCTTTCTCTCTTTTGGGTTAATCAACTACTTATTTATTTTAGAATTCTTGATCATTTGTTGACAATCTAATTTTGTCAAATCATAGTTCATTGGGACAAATATTGCCCCAGATATGGCACATTTAGTAGGGATAACACGAACTATTTGAGAAGTGTTTTCTATCATATCTCCATCATTATCAAAAGAGATAGTTCCTGAAGCTCCTCCTGTTACCTGTTTTATATTGTTTAATTGCTGCTGTATAGCCAATCTTTGGTTTGGCAAACTAGCAGATATAGATACTTTTTCTAGAGCTTTTGTCAAAACCAAAGTAGCATCATAAGATATTCCGGTTTGAACACCTATGTTAGCAGTTCCCCAAAGTTGTTTAGCTCTTTGAATCATCTCTTTATTAGGACTAGATAAAGGATGCCAAGGAACGACTATTAAAAGTTTTTTGACATTCTGTTTATAGAGTATAGTCTCATCATATAGAGTCGAGTATCCTGCCATTGGCAGTTGATCTTCATTGACATCTATCAGGTTTAAAGTATTTTTAAAACTATAATGATTAACTTTACCATCAGGAATGAGAATCAGTGCTTTTGCCCCTTGCTGCTTAACTTCATTTAAGATTTTACGGGGCATAAATTTAGATATAGATATATCTTGTTCAATTATCTTACTTGCACCTAATTGGTTACGAAATTCTTCAAAAGCAGATTGACTAAAAGTGCTGTTTGGATTGTAAAAAACAGCTACTTTTTCTTTAATAGCTAATTGTGATAATTGCAATTGCTCAATTAATTTAGGAATCTGAAGTTTCACACTGGGGATAGTCCGAAATAAGAAGTTTGGTAAAACTTTCTTACCGGAAAAAAGACTTTTTCTAGCAGCCGTAGCAGGAGCAATAACAACAACTTTGTTCTTTTGATAAACAGGTAAAGCTGCTTTAGTTACTTCAGATGTATAATGTCCAATGACTGCGATTACATCATTTTTAGAAAGCAGATGTTCAGCTAATTTATCAACTGTGTCAGGTTTATTTTCATCGTTAACAACCAGAATTTTTAAACCTGGATTTTTAGGATCTTTGTTGAAATCTTCTTGAAATTGTGCTGCACCTCTTAACAAGGCTTCTGCTATACCTCTAGCATCCTGATTAATAGGAATAACAATAGCAATAGTGTAACTTTTTTTGCCTTGTTGCATCAATTTGGCATTGTTGAGGTAGATTAAAATTTCTGGATTATTTTGATTATTAAGTCTCTGTTCAGTAAAAAAATCAACAGCTTTTTTAAAGTTACCTTGTTGAAACAATGGAAATTTATTTTTTGTAAAGAGACTTTCTTCTCCACAAGATAAATTGTCATTTAACTCAAAATCTTTACACCAATTTTGAGAAAAAATATTTATCAATAATTGCGGATTAAAAATCAAATATACCCAGAAAGAAAAACTAAGTATCAAGATTATTAAAAATAACCATTTAGCCAAAATTGGATATTTACGGATTTTTCTGGAAAGATTTGTCATTTTAGTCATCTTTTTTAGGGAAACGTCTTTTAATATATTTAATAAGTAAAGGATGCACAATACAAAAAGTTGGTAATCTTTGGCTATCATCCCTTGCAATTAACCCATCTGTACATAATTTATCTATGGCTTGACCAATTTTTGCTTGAGAAATAGAGGGAAATAATTGATAAATTTCAGGAAGTGACATTGGTTCTGTTTCATAAACTAATTTTCGCACGATATTGAGTTCTATATTTGATAAACCAGAAATATGTTTATCAAATAAATCAGTTATGACATCATGAATAAAAAATGTTCCTTTGAGAAAGTCATCAATTTCACCATTATAATTATTTTGAATATGTTGAGCAGCAAATTCTAAAGCTGATGGATGTCCTTGATATTGTTTAATAAGTCTTTCTCGTCCCTTTTCTGACAATTTAAAATTCTTCAATATGTATTGAGAATCTTGATTATTTAAACCAGTTAATGTTAATCTTCTAACTCTGGATTTATCCGCAATATCCATTTGTTGATGTGTTTGTAAACTGACAAATACTACGCAACTTTGATGTTCTAATGTTGCAACGGATTCTAAAAATTTGCCATAATTAGAATAGTTTATTTTTTGCTGATCTTCTGATATTTCATCAGTTACCATTAGTTTTTCCCAATTATCAAAAATCAGTAAGCACCGATGTTGATTTAAGAAAGAAATTAGGCTAAGAATTCTCTGAGATATATTTTTTTTATGGGGATTTTTTTCTAAATTATTAGCTGGAAAATATGATTCTATATGAGTTAAAAAATCTTCTAAAAAAGGGGAATATTCAAGCTTCTTCCAGATAATATAATCAAATTTATCTTTAACTTTATCCACAAACTTTCTTAATAGTGGTGTTTTCCCAATCCCACCCATACCAAAAACCCCCACCAAAGGACAGTGTTCTTTAACTATCCATGTTTCTAACTTAGATAATTCTTCTACACGGCCATAGAAATCTTTAGGAACTGGTGCTTCCCGTAAATCTATCCGTAATAAATTGTTTTCTGTGTCTTCCTCAGTACCAGGATGTTCTAAAAGTCGTGGGAGAGTTAAGAAGCAATTCTTTTTGCTAACTTTCCTATCTGTAACTTGACTGAGGTATTTGAATAAATCAGGACCCGTATTGTTTTTGATAGTGTCAACAGCATAACCGAGATTATCCATATTGGCATAGGCGATATTTTGCAAAGAATATTCTAAAATCGCTTCTTGACAAGCATTTAAATGAAAATCTATGCCTTTTTCACGCTTTACCCAATCCTTTAATCCTCTAATTATCTGTTTTGTATCCATGGTCTAGTTCTCTCCTGATATCCTGTTCTGGATTGTATCTTAATTTGCCATAACTTTATTAGTTTTATTAGTCTTTATTAGCTAAATACTGATTAGTTAATTGTATTTACAGTTACATCTAATATTGAGATACTCGATTGTGTAAGGACAAAAAAGAGGTTGTTATGGCTTATCAAGATAATTCAGTAATTTCACTGTCAGAAGTTGCTAATGTCAACAGACAGTATAATATTTTGCAGGTAATATCAATACAATCACTGCAAGGGCAAAATATTTGGTTTACACAGATTCATCAAGGAGATGAGGATGATGATCCTCTAGTTCCTCCTAATTAATTGAGCGAATATTATTTGTCTGGAGAATTAATAATTCTCATCGCTTCCAACTTACAAATTTCTAATTCTGGTAATTTACAATGGGCTTTTTTAAGTTCTTGATCATGGGTATAAAATTCTATAAAATTTCGCCATGATTCTCTAGAAGCTTGCCGATTTCCTTGTGCTGCTTGGACTTGTGCCAATAAGCAATAAGCTGGGGCATAATTGTTTTCTAATTCCAGACAAATAAGTAAATGTTGGTGTGCTTGTTCATAAGAATTTTGCTGAAAATATGCCCAAGCAAGATTTTTGTGTAATGAAACTTTAACTGTGTCATCTTTCACCTTTGACAAAATTGGTTCAATAATTTTCACAGCATCTGCACTATTTCCTTGGAGAATTTGCAACCGAGCTAAATTATTAATAGCAGCATCAGCAGCGCGGTTTTGATATTTAATTGCAATCTGATAATGATGACAAGCATCATCTAAATTATCTAACTTTTCGTAAGTTGCCCCTAGATTATAGTGAGCAGAACCATGATTTTTATTTAATGCCACTGCTAATTCTAGATAAGATGCAGCAATTATAAAATCATTACTCAGGTAGCTTTCATGTCCTAATTGATTTAGAGATTTAGCAATTTCTTTTTTTTCTTTTTCACTGAAATTCATGCGTCTTAGCACCTTTTTTAATTCTTCTGGAACGGGTTTATGAACTGATAGTAAATACAAGATAGATTTAGTAATATCTTCATGATCTTCATCTTGTGTTTTTGCTAGTTCTTTTGTCCATTTAGATTGACTATCAGTTAATAACTCTGGTTTATATTTAGCAAACAATCCAACCAAGTCTGAGCGTTTGTAACGACGACTATCAGCAGGTTCATTATTCAGTCCAAATTCGTAACATATTCTTTCCACATACTTTCTCACGGATGCTTCTGTAATGTTCATCGCTTCGGCTATGTCCGTATCTGTGTCACCTGAAAGTATTTTTTGCAATACGTTTTTGCGGTTTTCTGTGAGGTTATAGAATACGCGCTCAAACTCTTGTTGATTCATCCTTGATTTTAATTGCATCAGTTATATATTCACGATTGTGACTATTTTACAGTAATTTAACATCAATTATGCTCTGTGATTATTATCACTTAGGCAAGGGTGATAGTTAGGTAAGTGATCTGAAAATTTAAATCTCTGTTATGGGGTTGACATCTGTAAGTAAATATGTCACATTTATGCTTGATAGATATGTCACTGAATAGCAATATCAAATTTTGTGACATAGTTGGGGGGAAAGAAATGCTTTTATAACCACAGCCAGTTAAATTCTGGACAGACTTTACTGGTATCGCAGCTAAGGTCACTTTTACACAGTCTCTAACTCAAAATAATTTCGTTTTTCAGGTTGAAAATTAAGGTTTACCTACATCATGAATAAAAATCTGTGCCTTTCTGTATTTGCTGTATTCGCTACTTTATTCACTACCTCTGCTCAAGCTGAGGAAGTTTCTACAAAAGCTGCCGATTTGATGCCAAATAGTTCTTTTTTACCTACTAGTAAGGAGTCCAAATCATCTAATTTAGTAGCTCAGAATAACGAGCCTCTGATTGGTTTTACTGGTTCTAAACAGCCTGCAAGTAATTACTGGTATGCAAGTGGAAGTCTTGGTGCTATTTTTCCAAATAATGTCAAGGTAGATGATGATAACAAGTTAAAGTTAAATTCTGGTTTTCAGTTAACTGCTGCTGGGGGTTATCAGTGGAAAAATGCTCGTGCTGAAGCAGAAGTTAGTTTTCGTTCTCCAGGTGCTGATAAAGTCAGTGATACTTTTGGTAATGAAAGTAAATTAACTGGTAATGTCAATCAAACTACTTTTCTTGTCAATGGCTACTATGATATCTCAACCAAATCTAAACTTCGTCCCTACGTTGGTGCTGGTATAGGCTTTGGTGTGATTAGTCCTGATATTAAGTTTGGAGGAGAAAAGTTCGAAATTAGTAGTGGTACATCTTTTGCCTATCAAGGAAAAGTAGGTGTTCAATATGAAGTCGCCAAAAAAGGCAATGCTTTCGTTGAATTGAAATACCTTGGTATAGGCGGTTATACCAGTAAGGAGGATCTGAAGTTTGGTTCATTCAATTCTCCAGCGTTGAGTATTGGTTATCGGCAAGGTTTTTAATCGTTAATTGCATATTGTGGGGTGGATTCAGATTCACCCTACAAACTTGCTTTCATTAATCGAATTCTTTGCATAAATATTTTTATATTACACAACAAAGAAATAATAAACTACACGTACAGATCGGTTGATTCCATGTTTGCTAAAAAAATGAGGTATCAAGGATATGAATTTAAAGCAGACTATTTCTGTCTTGGTTTCAGTTATAGGAATGGGGTTATTTGGGATGAAATCGGTAGAGGCTAAAAACGCTTTCATAAAAGCACCTTTTACGACCGATTCTACACAGAATACTCCATCTTCAGCATTCACAATTGCTCAAATAACAGAAGCTAGTTACCCTCTTTATGGCTCATGGAAATTAACATATAGTGTCAATGGAACTGTTTATAAAGGTTATCTAATTATGAGAGGGTATTACGGAGATTTAAGAGTTAGTTACTTTGATCCTGAGATAAGAAAGAAAGCGACTATAGATCAAGGAATGAAACTGATGTCTTCATCACAGGGATTGGTTTTATTAGGATATAATCCTGTTTATGCTGGAACGTCTATTTCACACCCTACTTATGCTGCTGATAATTTTGTATTTTCAACTCAGCCTGATGGTTCATTAGTAGCTGTTACTTGTGATTATTTAGAACAGTGTTCATCTGTTGATGTAGAATTTATTGAATAAAAATTCAACCACAATACCACATTAGTTATTACTTCTATTTTTCTTCAGAATAAATGGCGTTTTCACCATCACATCTGTATTCATCAACTGATCCCAAAACCGAAAATAAAGACCATAATTACAATTAAACTTGTGATGATGAAGAGTATGGTGAGTTGGAGTAATCCAATTTTTCCCCCAAAAACCACGCATCCAGGAACGGGGATAAACCTCATAACCTGTATGATTGACAACGCCAAATATGGTCATTAATGTTAGCAATAAAAGGATCATACTAATGTGAATGGGAATAATAAAAACCAAAATAGGAATAATAATTGCCGTCATCATACTCTCAACTGGATCAAAAGAAAAAGAAGTCCAGGGAGTAGGGTTAATAGATTCGTGATGCACTTTATGAAAGCGACGATATATGCTAGGAATATGTAACCAGCGATGAGTCCAATAAAAATAAGTATCGTGGATAAACAAATATATAAACAGACTTACTGGCAAATAAACCCAGCCATATTGGATAGGATTTATATAAACTTTTGTTTGTCCTAATGCGATCATTTCCATGATAAAAGCACTGGGTAAAGCAAAAATAAGACAGGAAAAGAGAGACCATTTGATTTCGCTTTTCATTTTACTCTTCCGTCTATCCAGATCATGAAGACGACGAACTTCCCAAGACTGGGGACGACGAACCCAAAGTAACCAATAAAGCAGCGAAGACACAATCAGGTATCGTGTCGAAAGAACGAAAAACATAAACAAACTGGAGATACCAAATTGCGTCAAATTGGGGAGCATAAGGGCTGGTTATGTATTTATAAAACAACATGAATTATTATAGTTCTTTCTTTGCGCCTTTGCTCCTTAGCGTCTTTGCGCGAAACCCCCCTCTCAAAAGAAAAGGGGGAAAATGAACTTACAAAAACCAACCGTAAGAATGTAAACCCTTGCCCAAAAGATTCACACCAAGATAACAAATCCAAACCACAACAAAACCAGCAGCGGCTAAAATTGCAGGTTTTCTACCTTGCCAACCGCGAGTTATTCTAGAGTGCAGATAAGCGGCAAAAACTAACCAAGTAATTAACGCCCAAGTTTCCTTAGGGTCCCAACTCCAGTAAGAACCCCAGGCTTCATTAGCCCAAACACCACCGGCAATAATCCCAATTGTCAGGAGAGGAAATCCCAAACCAATGATGCGATAGCTGATATTATCGAGGGTTTCAGCTAAGTTGAGGCGTTGAGGTGAAAGAATTTCAGTGGTTTGAATAGGAGTGGTTGTGACTAAATCCAAAACCGCAGTTCCAGTTCCGTTGTTATTACTTTCAACGCGAGAAAAGCCATTAGTTTCCGCAGAGGGTGTAGATGTAACTAACTCACCAGCTTTAAGTAGTTTATAGCCATTACTCCGATAACCGCCATTACCAAAGGAACTACCTTGTAATTGGATATTTTGGCCGCGAGTAACAATTAAAAATGCGATCGCTAACAATGCACCCACCATCAAAGCGGAATAACTCAACATCATGACACTGACGTGCATCATCAGCCAATTAGATTTCAAAGCCGGAACTAAAGGCTCTGATACCTGCATATTTGATGGTAAAGTTAGAGTAGCAAAAGCAGCAATGCACATCGCCACAGGTGCAGTCACAACACCCACCAACCGGCTACGACTACTATTTTCGGCAATTAAATGGACAGCGGTAATTCCCCAAGTCAGGAAAAATAAAGACTCGTAGAGATTACTCAGGGGAAAATAACCCGCTTCGATCCATCTTGCCCCTAATAAAGTCGCCATACACAAATTAGCGATCGCCATACCGGCTGTTCCCAAAGCCGCTGTCACCGATAAACTCGGAAAAGCCGCCCCCACCCAATAAACCAACATCGTACAGAATAAGACAGCAAAAGAGGCATTATCTAGCCAGTTCTGGAGTACAACCAGATTCATAAACACTTCTCTCCAAATTCCGATTTCCTTGATCCTAACTGGTTTTGGAGATTAGTCATTGGCAAGATTAACCTTCATAATTCATAAGACCTCGCGGTAAGTGGGAAACGAGCGCGTCTTTAGACCTGAGAGGGAAACGGCACGAGGGATTTTAATCCCTGTGGTATGTTAGAATTAAATTGTGAGTAAGAACAAAAAACATCTACGTGTTGAAGCATCCTAGTACGGAGAAATTCCGGCTCCTATGAAGCAACGGTTAGGTTTAAGTCCTAACGGCAGTATTGACTTGAAAGAGCGAGTAATGGCAGGTTGTGGAGCGTACCGCGTCTTGGCTTAGTGATGGATTCTAAAAACACTGAAAACCATAAAAGTAAGCGCAATTTCGACACCTTGATTGGCAGTTGTTTTGAGCGTTTAGGCGGCGTTTGACGGTCGCAGCGAGATTAGATTGAGCTAAACTCTTAATTTAATTCTGTCAGTAGAATCTCAGTGGCTGTCTTCCCTGAGAGTGTCAAAGCGCCCAGATATTTAGTTAAATATCCAGATGTGTAGGGGTTTAGCAGGTGTGTAGGGGTTGCTTTAGGTCAGCCAAAAGAAAAAATATCAGTAGAAATGGTTTTTAGAAGTCTAAGTAGGTTAGCATTGTAAATCGTCGTTATGGCACTAGGCAAGAGGCAATACTTCGACTTCGCTCAGTACCAGAGGCAAGAGTGAATAGGGTTTGAGCGATTTTACTTTTCTTTACACAGATTGGTTTTATTGTGTTCACCTACTTATATTATGTAGCTAAATCCGTAGAAAGGGGTGAGAATCCCGATATCGTCACCTATTTAGTCCAACGAGCAAAATTATTTGGTTTAGTCAAAGCTATCAGGAAACGACATCGAGAAACACAACAAATCAGAGAACAAATTTGGGGGGCTGTACCGTTAATTTGACACCAATGAAGCTCTTGCTTTACCCCTACATAATTTATTGATTTTTTTGCTACTAAAATATCCTTACTGCCAAAGGTAGATAAGTAGAAACAAAACAATCCAGATAACATCAACAAAGTGCCAAAACAAAGAAGTGGCATTTATCCCAAAATGGCCATTATCAAAGTTACCAGGAATGAAAGAACGCAACAAGACAATTAACTGTAACAGAATACCCGTAAAAACGTGCAAACCGTGAAAACCAGTTAATAGATAAAACATTCCTCCGAAAGTACCAGAAGTAAAGCCAAATTCAAGTTGACTCCATTCCACCGCTTGGCCATAGAGGAAATAACCACCCATAGCCATTGTTAAAAATAACAACAGCCGATAAGTCCTTAAATCATGTCTTTCCAGAGCTTTTTCTGCAAAATAAATCACAAAACTACTAGCAACTAAAACCACAGTATTAATGCTAGGTTCTTTTATTTCCAAACCAGAAACACCAGCCGGCAACCAATTTACAGCAGAAGTTTTGTAGATAATATAGCCAGCAAAGAAACTCAAGAAAATGACACTTTCCGATAACAGAAAAACAATAAAACCAAACATTTTATTGCCTTCTTCATCATGTTCGTGTTCATGACTGTGGTGAGACTGTAACTCTTCTGAAGAAATAGAACTATCCATGATTTTAATGAAGAAATAGGAGATTAGAAAAATAAGAAAATAGGGAATGGTTTACAGAAAAATTTATTTCGCGCAAAGTTACAAAGGAGCAAAGGCGCAAAGATAGATAAAAATCTCTGTAATCCCTAAATTCTCAAATTACTCATGTTCAGAAGATGCAATTAATTCAGACTTACCATAACCATAAGGTTCGCAAGTGACAATCGGAATTTCCTCAAAATTCTCAACAGGAGGAGGAGAAGAAACAGTCCATTCCAAACCAATTGCTCTCCAAGGATTAGCAGAAGCTTTTTCTCCATCCATCCAAGAAATCAACATATTGAAGATGAAAGGAAGAGTAGACATTCCTAACAGAAAAGAACCCAAACTAGCAACAATATTCCAACCAACTAATTCAGGTGCATAAGAAGCAGCGCGGCGTAACATTCCTTGCAAACCTAAGGGGTGCATGGGTAAGAAATTTAAATTTGTGCCGATAAATGCTAACCAAAAATGGATTTTGCCCCAACCTTCGTGGAACATTCTGCCCGTCATTTTGGGAAACCAATGATAGATAGCTGCATACATTCCCATAGTTACAGTTCCATAGAGAACATAATGGAAATGACCAACAACAAAATAGGTATTGTTAACATGAACATCCACTGGAACAGAAGAAAGCATAATTCCTGTAATCCCAGCAAATACAAACATTACCAAACCACCCAAAGCAAATAACATGGGTGTAGTTAAGCGAATTTTCCCACCCCAAATAGTTGCCACCCAAGCAAATACCTTAATCCCTGTGGGAATAGATACAAACATGGTTGTCACCATGAAAAATAACCGTAGCCAACCAGGAGTACCACTCACATACATATGGTGTACCCAAACAATGCCGCTAACTACAGCGATTAACATCGAAGAAATGGCAACGACTTTATAACCAAATAAAGGTTTGCGGGAATAAACGGGAAAGATTTCCGAGAAAATCCCGAAGATAGGCAAAATGATGACATATACCGCAGGGTGAGAATAGAACCAGAAATAATGCTGGAACATCACCGGATTTCCGCCTTTAGTAGGATCAAAAAAGGCAGTTCCCACTGTAATATCAAGAAGTAGCATGACCGCCCCGGCGGTTAAAGCTGGCAGTCCAAATAATTGGATAATTTGGGCGCTGAATACTGCCCAAACAAAGAGAGGCATTCTAAAGAAACCCATTCCCGGCGCTCGCATTTTCACAATGGTGGTGACAAAATTCACCGCACCCATAATGGAAGAGACACCGGAAATAGCCACCGCTAATAACCACAGAACTTGACCGTTAATCAAGTTTCCCGTGGGGTTTTGGGTACTGACGGGGGGATATGCCCACCAACCAGATTGAGCAGGTCCACCAGGAACGAAGAAGCTGGCCATGAGGAGAATTCCCACCACGGGAACCATCCAAAAAGCGACAGCGTTCAAGCGGGGGAATGCCATATCTCGCGCCCCAATCATCAAGGGAACGAGGTAATTAGCCATACCAACGAGAGAGGGAAATGTCCACAGAAACAGCATGACTGTTCCGTGCATGGTGAACATTCCGTTGTAGACTGTGCGGTCTATTAAATCAGCTTCAGGGGTGATGAGTTCTCCCCGCAGAATCATGGCGAAGATACCGCCAACGAGAAAGAAGATAAAGGAAGTAACGAGGTATTGGATACCGATAACTTTATGGTCGGTACTAAAGCTGAAGTATGTTCTCCAAGTTTGGGGCGGTTCGTGGTGATGTGATTCACCAGCAACATGAATGGGGATGT
The DNA here is from genome assembly GCF_012516395.1 of Dolichospermum flos-aquae CCAP 1403/13F. GTDB lineage: Bacteria > Cyanobacteriota > Cyanobacteriia > Cyanobacteriales > Nostocaceae > Dolichospermum > Dolichospermum lemmermannii. The sequence continues at coordinate 3,287,200 of NZ_CP051206.1, read as the reverse complement.
TAGTCATTCGATTTTAGATTTTAGATTTTGGATTTTGGATTGCCAATTTTAGATTTTTGATGGCTAAATCTAAAAGCAAAAAGTTGATTAACCGGGAAAATTGACTAATGGTGGTGCAGCAGGTTCAACGGTTTTCCAACCGCTATCAATGCCGTTTTCTACTTTGAGGGCATATTCAGAAGCCGCTTGGTTAGGGGCTGGGCTGGGTGTTTGACTGGCAGCTTTGCTTAACCACTGCTGATAGTTGCTAGGTGATTCCACAATGACCTTGGCTCGCATGGTGGCAAAGTATGTACCGCTATACTGAGAGTCGGTTAAATCATACGCACCGGGGCGAATGGGAGTAAATTCAAAGTCCAGGTCGTTACCAGGAATAATGTCTTGTTTGAGACGGAAAGCGGGGATAAAAAAGCCGTGAAGTACATCTTCCGAATGCAGATTTAGACGAACACGGCGATCGCTCGGTAAATGCAATTCTGTACTGGTAACATTGCTTTGGGGGTAATGAAACACCCAAGCCCACTGTTTAGCGGATACATCAATATGTTCTATATCCTCAGCTACTGCGGCTTCTGAAGCCTCATCTGGCGCAGCTTCAGCAGTTTCCATCTTCATCGGATTATGTAAGTGGATCTGGTGAGATGGTCCCTGGATACCCATTTCTTCGTAAACTTGGTAACTATAACCCGCAATCCACAACACCAACATAATTGGGATTGCTGTCCAAATTACTTCTAAAGTTACATTACCTTCAATGTGAGGCCCATCACCTAAATCTGTAGCTTTTGCCCGATGGAAACAAATAGAATAGAAAAGAGTAGCAGTTACTCCCAGGAAAATTAAAGATCCTAATGTTACCAAAAAGCTAAATAAATCATCAATCAGATGAGATTCAGCAGCCCCTTGGGGAGGAAGCCAAGAATAAGCCTGTTTACCAATCCAGAGACTAGTAAGAGTTACCGCAACTGCCCCAGTAACAATGGTCAAAAAGTTGAGAAAGTGCCGAATTTTCATAATGGTCAGTTGTTAGTTGTCAGTGGTCAGTGGTCAGTGGTCATTTGTTAATGGTCAGTTGTGAATTGTTAGACAAGAATTTTTACACCAATCACCAATCACCAATTACCAATTACCAATTACCAATCACCAATTACCCATTACCTATTACCAAATATCTGATTGATGTCTTGTCCTGCTCGTAGTAATTTATCGGCTGTATTGTGAACACCAAAATCTGCGGCTAAGTGCGCTCCTAATGTTCCATGAAAATACATCAGCAACATAATAATTACACCGACAACCAGATAAGAAATTTGCACTTCTCTCTCTTCATATTTGCCGATAACGTAACGTTGCCAACCTCTCCAAAAGGTCATACCCACCATGAGAGCCAGTAGTAATACACCACCCACACCGTGCCACATCATTGTGGGCATTGCCAGCATTCCCCAGGGACTTTTGATATCTGCTGGTGGGGCTGCTAATAACATTTCATAAAAACCTGCACCAACTGTGAAAAATGTAATCACAGATGCAGCAAAAATGTTGTACCAACCGACATCAAATAATTGAGAACGTTCAACCTTAATTCCCAAAAAATTGAATAGCCATTTTTCCAAAGGGAAGAACACACCTAAAATATCAAAGATAATGGCAATGATGAATAAACCTAATGTGAGGTGTACCAAATTAGGATGAATCGGAATGGCATAAGGTAAACCATTTGCACCCATTTGGTGACTAATTTGGTCTAATAATTCTGAGTTCATGGCAAGATTCCATCCTTTACCGCTTCCACAACAGGTACGGTATGTAAGCCATACACCCATACCAGTTCATCACCAAGATATACTTGAAAACCAACCAAGGCTGTTAATAAAACTGCCACAGCTATATAATGAAAAGGGAGTTTTTTCGGATCACGACTCCGCAAAACATAACGCCAAGCAGTAATAGCGGCAATAATACCTGAAAGTGACCAACCGATGAGAGTATGAATATTTAAAACTGATTTAGCGAGTTCGTAGGGTTTTGCTAAACCAGCCTCAAATTGACCAAAAATAATTGCCACAAAAATAGCTACAGTGGCAATACACATATTCCACCAACTCACCTCAAACAAAGTAGTTTTACCAGTTACATAACCAGCGAAATCACAAAAAACAGAAAATAGCACCATCGCAATTACAAAGTGAACCACGATAGGATGTAAAGGATCTGGATATGGTAAATTATGCTCATTCAATGAAGTGAAAAAATCCAGCATTAAATTCTCCTAGACTGATTTACTACTCCTTAGCCAAACTTAAATAATTGCTAGATACTCACTCACTGATACCAAAAAATTATTTGATAAATCTGGTGTGAGTTTGCTGCAATGTATAACCGTCAAGTGATTTCTTCATAGTCACAACAGTAATTATGGATGTAGCTAAACTAAATCACTGTGAGAAGTTGAATTTACTAGACGTAAATTTTTATGAATTGTCAAAAAAACTAAAAGCAGAACTTCTAGAATTAATCTACAGAGCCAAAAGCAGATTTTAATCTTGGCTCTATTACAATATTTTTAAATCAAAACCAAATATTTTTATGTTTATTGATGTACAATAAAAAATTATCACTTTGTGATTTAAAAAACCGAAATATATAACTTTTATAGTAGGTAGGATGAAAATGAAGCTGGATAGAATAATATTTTAAGAATAATTGAACGCAGATAAACGCAGATAAACGCAGATAAAGACGGATGAATTAATGAATTTCATGATTCTGTGCAACATTTTTTCTTTGCGTCTTTGCTCCTTAGCGCCTCTGCGCGAAACAAAAATATATTTCACTTACCTGATATCTGCATTCATACCCACCAAATCCCCAAATCCCTAATTAACCTTGATAGGGGTTATCGAGTCTATCCACAGAAACATTAACCGACAATGGTAAACGACCGGGATTTAACCGGGGTTCAGCCGCATAACCTACAGGTACTAAAACAGCAATAGCGATATCAGGATCATTCTCAGCCCCAATAATAGCTTTTACCTGTTCCTCAATCCAACCATTCATAAAGCAGGTGGATAAACCCAAACTTTCCGCTGCTAACACTAAATTTGTAGCAGCTATCATGGCATCTTTAATGGCGTATTCCCGGCGCTTGTCTCCTAACTTTTCTTGAAATTGGGGAATTGCACCTCTAAAGTAATTAACTGTCCCCTCATTCCAAGCCCCAGTGGCTGCACCTTGCTCTAAAATGGGTGTGATATCTTTTTCTCCCGCAGCAGCGTCAGCAGCAAAAACAAAGGTAACAGGCGCTTGGATAATTTGCTTTTGATTCCAAGAAGCAGCACATAACGCTGCTTTTTGAGCTTCGTCTTCAACTAAAACGATTCTCCACGATTGGACGTTAAAACTACTGGGTGCAGCTACGGTTAATTCTACCAGTTGCTTGAGCAATTCTGGGGAGATGGGGTCTGGTTTGAAGGTTTTGATGGAACGACGTTGTACTATGGCGCTGGGTACGTCTAATGCTGGGATTTGGGTGTTTGCAGTCACGCTATTCTCCTCTGTTTTATCCTATCCGCTTAGGGTAACGCTTTTTTGTACGCAGTTCGTTGGTTATTGATTAATTTTTTTTCTCACGCAGAGGCGCGGAGGCACGGAGGAGGTAAATACGGAGTTTTAATCCTTCGTAGGCAGATTTATTACAGAAATTCCCAGTGTTTTTAACTATGATTTTGCAGCAATATACTTGTCTAAGGTAGCAGATAATGTAATTTTAGGAACAGCACCAACAACTGTTTTGACTTGTCGTCCCCCTTTAAACACCATCAATGTAGGAATACTGCGAATTCCGTAATGACTAGCAACGGTGGGATTTTGATCAGTATTTAGTTTTACTACTTTTATCTGTCCTTCGTATTCCGCAGCTACTTCTTCCACTACAGGAGTCAGCATTTTACAAGGACCACACCAAGGGGCCCAAAAATCAACTAAAACAGGAGTTGTACTTTCTAATACTTCTTGCTTAAATGTGGCTTCGGTGACATTGGTAATTGATGACATAAATTGTCTGCCTAGATTTAAAGTCAATAATTCAATAATATCTAATCAATAGGCGTAAAAATATGTTGATAAGTTTAATTTTGCTAAGTTTCTTGAATTGTTAATTTTGTCCTGCGGTATCAGAATTTTGATCAGCACCACAATGATGACAATAAGGTAATTCTTTATAAGTCAAGTTATGACAGTTATGGCATTCAACATATTGATAATAACCACAGTGGGGACAGTGGCTATCTTGAGGACGAATTTTTTTAGCACACCGAATACAGCGTGATTTTTGGATTCTGTTAACTGCTTGAAGTTTGGGATTAAAGACAACGGTTTGGAAGAATTTAATCATGCCAAAACCAACTAAGGGAATTAGCAAAATATAAGCGTAACTAATGAGGAAAACTAAACCACCAAAGAAGAAACTAATGATATTAAAGAAGAATTGGAATATTGCACCAACTTGCAGAAATTCAAATACTTTTAGAATTAGGGGAATGATAAATATAACTAGCAAATGCCAGCTAATTAATGCTATTAATCCATAGCCTCTGCGTTGGCTGAAGTTATTAACTAATAAGGCAATAAGAATTAACGGGAGTAAAAAGATAGCCTGAAATACTAATTGAATGCTGGGATACCAAAATGATGCGTCTTTATAACCTTTGGTAACTTCATTAAATTTAGTTTCATCTTTGATAAAAGACAGAAAATTAATACTTTCAGGTTTTGTCAGCAGTTGATTTTGCAGATTAGCAATTTCCTGTTTTAAGGTAGAAATCTTCTGGCTATTTTGTGTTAATTCCTGTTTGGCTTTTTCTGCCCGAACCTGATTAATGGAATTACCTGAAGACTGACCAGCAATTTTTTCTAATAAGGTTGAATCATATTGCTGACGAATAGTAGCATTTGCTTGTTCAAGACGACTAATTTTATCTTGCGTCTGATTTATCGTGGTGAGAATTTTCTGATTTTGCGGATTATTCAGTTTATCTTTAGATTCACCGTAGTTCAAACATATTGGCGAAACTTTGCCTAAATGTCCAATTTCCGCGTCTTGATATGTTTGCCGGATTCTTTGCTGATTGTTACCATAAGGTAATGAACTTCGCAGAAATTCATAATCTTTATTTTTCGTAGTTTGTGTTTTATAACTATTCCATTCTGAATAACATGGATAAGCTTGAGTTGGACTAAGATGCCATTCACTAATATTATTTAAACCCGTAAAAACATTAATTAAAATAAAAATATCAACTAAAATAATGACAATCAAACTCACTTTATTTAGTGGTTCGTTGTTGACGGTTCGAGAGTTATTAAAAAACCGATTTGAAAGCCGACGGATTCGAGTAAACATATAAACAGGATTCAGAATAGTTACAACTGAAATTAATTTACCATTTTCTGGTTACTTTGGTAGTTTTTTTGTTAAGTTTTATATACTTATTAAGTAGTTAGTTCTATCTTTGGTGAGTCAGTTAAATATTTTTGGCTCACGCAGAGGCGCAGAGGCGCGAAGGAAGAGAGAAGAAAATGAAACCGACGGATTTAGATCCCCGACTTTTTTGAATGATCTTTATTATTTACAAAAAATTTAATTAAGAAGTCGGGGATCTTTTTTACCTGCTTAACTTATATTCATTATTTGGTCATGTTTCTGATTTTTTCTATAGTATCTTGATAGTCTGTTTCTTTACCTTCTTTTTTATATATATTTGCGGCTGTTTGAAAATCTTTAATTGCAGCCTGCTTATCTCCTAATTCAGAATGGGCATTTCCTCGGTTGAAGTAAGCTAAGGCAAAGTTAGGATCAATCTTGATAGCCTGAGTGTAATCCTCAATTTCACCCTGCTTATCTCCTAAATCAAAACGGGCAACTCCTCGGTTGAAGTAAGCATTTACATAATTGGGATCAATATTGATAGCCTCAGTGTAATCATCAATTGCACCCTGCTTATCCCCTAAATGATAACGGGCAATTCCTCGGTTGAAGTAAGCATTTACATAATTGGGATCAATATTGATAGCCTGAGTGTAATCCTCAATTGCACCCTGCTTATCTCCTAAATCATCACGGATAACTCCTCGGTTTAAGTAAGCTTTGAAATAGTTAGGATCAATATTGATAGCCTGAGTGTAATCATCAATTGCACCCTGATTATCTCCTAAATAATAATGGGCGAGACCTCGGTTTAAGTAAGCATTTACATAGTTAGGATCAATATTGATAGCCTGAGTGTAATCATCAATTGCACCCTGCTTATCTCCTAAAGCAGAACGGACAATTCCTCGGTTGAAGTAAGCATCTTCATTATTTGGTTTCAGTTGCAATACTTGAGTATAATAACCAAAAGCATCTTGATAATCTTCTTTTTTAAGACACTCATAACCCAAGCGCATATATTCGTCAGCTTCAGAAGATGTCAAACTTTCTAAATAGCTGCGTAAACCTCCAGAATAAAGCAATTCATCTATTCCCACCAAGGCTTTACTAGTAGCGAATTTAATCATATTTGTTGGTAAAAATCCCGCCAAAATCAGATTGTATTCAGCCTGAGCTTCGCTAACTTCCTCTTGAATTAAAATACAAACTAGAACAGCATTTTTTTCAATTTCTTCTCGACTAATTGACCATTGAATTTTATCAAAATTGCCATTACGGGCTTTAACCTGAATACCAATTGATGAGTCAGAAGTTAAGGTAAAATCAACTTTTCCATCACCACCAACGCGCTTTTCATAGTCAACTTCCGTGACAAAATCAGCTAAACGGGATTTAACAACTTCCTCACCTAACTTCCCCTTCATATTGTTAATAAAGTAATTTTTTGGGTCGGTTGGTTTATACTTTTTTACCATGTCCCAGCAAAAATCCCGTAATTGGTCTAATCTTTGACCAGAAATGACAGTTAATTCACTATGCTGGCCTTTTTCGTCACAACGGAGTAATTTAGCAGATTTAAGTCTTTGAATAAAATCAGTCTGTTGTGCCTTGAGTGGTGTTGTCCAGTCCATATTGGTTTAAATTTGCTCTACTGTGACAAGGTATATAATTTCATTATTCCCCATCAAGAGGCAAAAATTCCATCTCTAAAACTCTTCCTTTGCGCCTGGAGCGTCTCTGCGTGAGACCATTGGTGTCAACTTAACGTAAAACCCATAGCCCGCCTGGGAATTAATTCCCAGTCTAATAGCAAAAGTCATCTGAAGATGACTAAGAATTGTCTAAATCCTCAGTTTACTTTAGTAAACTTTAGCTATTAGCCCGGAAATTCATTTCTGGGCGGGTGTGGAAGCCAAACAAATAAGGTAACTAATGGCGCGAAACAAATTCCTACTTTGATTCCTGCGCTTCCGTAGGCTGGGTAATAGCTTGACAATACCCAATCAGAGTATCAATACGCTCCTCAATAGTTTTCAACCTAGCTTGTAATGTTGTTAATTGCTTTGCCCCTTGGAGAAACATCATATCTACTTCCAAGAGTCGTAACTGCTTATTTATTTCCGTTTTATAGGATTGCTCCCGCGAATTAGCATCAACCAACGGGACAATTTGCTGCACAAAAAATTCCTGCAACTGGGCTACATTCTGCTTTAATTTCTGTAAATTAAGTTTACCTGCCGTTACATTAGCTCGAAACTCATCTAGAAATGTTGCCAATTCCTGATATTTATCACAATTAAAAGACATCTGTTGCTAGTTAAGATAGTATTAATGTCAAGAAAATTTTCTTATATCCCCAAACTTTCCCTTCTTCCTGTTCAAAACCACAAGTCTCAAATCTTACTTTGAGGCTTGATTTGCCGTCAATAGGTTTTTTATTATGTTTGAACAAAACCTGCAATGGATGATGATTACAAACAATTAGCGCATCATCTCTAAGCCTCCAGGCAACAGCATCTATTTTATAGGCGTGCTGTCAATTTTGCTTTTCTCTTAACCTATCCACCAATTACCTTTTTATTTTATGAGTAGTGTAGCTGTCAAACCCCCTGTTGATGTCATTCTCCCAGATTGGCTTAACAAATGTTTAATTGCACCACCAGCACCGATACTTACGGAGGAAGAAGACCGAACGTATAACGGTAATGCCTTAATTTGTCGGGCTTTTCAGTTTGCATATGAACTGCATGGGGGTCAAATTCGGAAATCAGGAGAACCGTATATTGCCCATCCTGTTGCTGTAGCGGAAATACTCCGTGAATTAGGTGGTAGTCCGGCTATGATAGCAGCCGGCTTACTTCATGATGTAGTCGAAGATACAGAAGTTACAAGTGAAGATATAGAAGCCCGGTTTGGAGCAGAAGTGCGGCTATTGGTAGAAGGTGTTACCAAACTGTCGAAAATAAATTTTACTAGCAAAACCGAAAGTCAAGCGGAAAATTTCCGGCGAATGTTTTTGGCTATGGCGCAAGATATTCGCGTAATTGTGGTAAAACTGGCAGACCGTTTGCATAATATGCGAACCCTTCAATATATGTCCGAAGCTAGTCGTCAACGCAGCGCCCAGGAAACACGAGATATTTTCGCACCTTTGGCGAATCGCTTAGGGATTTGGCAAATTAAATGGGAATTAGAAGATTTAGCATTTAAATATTTAGAACCAGAAGCTTATCGAGAAACTCAGCAATGTGTCGCGGAAAAACGCACGGCACGGGAAGAAAAATTACTCAAAGCTACGGATACTTTGCGCCGTCGGTTACTCAAAGCTGGTGTTAATTGTCTGGAAATTAGTGGTCGTCCTAAACACCTTTATAGCATTTATCAAAAAATGCAGCGGCAGCAAAAGGAATTTCATGAAATTTACGATTTGGCAGCACTGCGAATTATTGTTCAAACCAATGAAGAATGTTATCGGGCTTTGGCAGTGGTTCATGATTCTTTTCGTCCCATTCCTGGTAGATTTAAAGATTACATTGGCTTGCCTAAACCAAACCATTATCAGTCTTTGCATACCGGAGTAATTGGCTTGACTGGCCGCCCGTTGGAAGTACAAATTCGGACTTTGGAAATGCACCATATCGCGGAATATGGTATTGCTGCCCATTGGAAGTATAAGGAAACTGGGGGTTCTGAAAATACTCCTGTGACCAGCACTGATGAAAAATTTACTTGGTTACGGCAGTTGCTAGATTGGCAAAGTGATTTAAAGGATGCTCAGGAATACTTAGATAGTGTTAAAGACAATCTATTTGAAGATGACGTTTATGTCTTCACCCCAAAGGGGGATGTTGTTCCTTTAAGTCCCGGTTCTACAAGTATAGATTTTGCCTATCGGATTCATACGGAAGTCGGAAATCACTGTGCGGGGGCGCGAGTCAATGGGCGAATTGTTCCTTTATCCACGCGTCTGCATAATGGCGATATTGTGGATATTATTACCCAAAAGAATTGTCATCCCAGCTTAGATTGGTTAAATTTTGTTAGCACTTCGGCTGCGAAGTATAGAATTAAACAATGGTACAAGCGATCGCGCCGGGAAGAAAATGTTGCTAGGGGACGGGATTTATTAGAGAAGGAATTGGGGAAAACTGGTTTTGAGAATTTGCTCAAATCAGACGCTATGCAAACTGTGGCAGAAAAATGTAATTATCACAGTGTGGAAGATTTACTCGCCGGTTTGGGTTATGGGGAAATTACCTCAAACTTAGCACTGAACCGGTGGCGGGAAGTTGTCAAAGCTAGACAACCTGTAAGTGATGTTGTTCCATTTATTCCCAAAGAACCAACGCCAAAAACTTCACGGGATATGTTAACCACTAGTTCCCGTGCTAGTGATTCCCCAATTATTGGTATGGAGGGTTTGGTTCATCATATCGCTGGCTGTTGTACTCCCATTCCTGGGGAAGCGATTGTGGGTGTGGTGACGCGAGTCAGAGGAATTTCTATCCATCGCCAAGGCTGTCATAATGTAGATCCTGTTGAGTATGAGCGTTTAGTCCCAGTCCGCTGGAATTTAGCTATGGAAAACCGCAGTCGTACTCATACTTATCCTATTAATATACAAATTGAGGCTATGGATAGGGTGGGAGTATTAAAAGATGTTTTGTCACGTTTGAGTGACCAGGGGATTAATGTCCGTCATGCTCAAGTGAAAACTTCTTTGGGACAACCCGCTTTGATGAATTTGGGTATTGATGTCCGCGATTGTTCTCAGTTGGAACATTTATTTGTGCAACTCAAGAAAATGAGTGATATTCTCAATATTCGTCGGGTTTGTGAGGTTGAGGACTGCGGTTAGTGGGGTTTACAGCTATTTTCAATTTTGTTTCGCGCAAAGGCGCTAAGGAGCAAAGGCGCAAAGGAAGAAGATAGCTGTAATTTAAAGGTTTTAGACGATTTCATTTAAGGTTTGCAGAAGTTGATCAATTTCTGCGGCTGTGTTGTAGTGGGCTAGTCCTATGCGTAATAAGCCACCTGATGTTTCTACGTCTAGTTTTTCGGTGAGGTTAACTGCGTAGAAGTTGCCGTACCAAGCAAATATTCCCTGTTCTCCTAATATTTTGGCGATTGTTTCTGGTGTTTTTCCTTCTATGCGAATAGAGACGGTTGGTGTCCGCCATGTAAATTGGCTGGGTTCGGTAATACCATAAAGGCTTAAACCGGGGATTTTTAATAATCCGGAAATTAGCTTTTTGCTTAATTCTCTTTCATATTGTTGAATGGCTGACATTGCTGCTATTAAAGCTGCTCGCCGACTATGATAAGCTGATACTAATTCATGATTCTCTTGTTCTGGTGCAGTCAAAAATCGAGGACAATGGAAGGTAGTTAAACCTTCTCTGTCGGCTTCTATTAAGGAGGAAAGTAATTCATTGTCTAGAGTTGGGGAAACATGACAACCTAATTTTGTTAAATAATTAATTGCTGCTACTAATCCGGCTAAACCTTCATGATTTAATGTTCCTGTTTCCCATCTGGAAGGGACTTCTTCTGATGCGGGTTTAACTTTATAGGGGGAAAATTTGCTTAAATGTTCTCTTTTTCCGTAGAGGATTCCTAAATGGGGGGCAAAGAATTTATAGGCGGAACAGGCGAGAAAATCACAGTCTAAATGATGAACATTTATCGGTGCATGGGGGGCATAATGAACGGCATCAACATATACTAAAGCCCCGAATTTATGGGCGAGTTTGACTATTTTAGCAATATCATTAATTGTGCCAACGGCGTTGGAAGCGTAAGTTACTGCTACTAGTTTGGTGCGGGAATTTATCTTTTTTTCTAAATCGTTTAAATCTAAAGTACAGTCGGCGATATTAATATCAACAGTCCGAATAATGACACCTTTTTCTTCTAAAGCATACCAGGGAGAAATATTGGCAGCATGGTCTAAGTCTGTAACAATTATTTCATCACCTGGTTGTAATTCTCTACCAATAGCGCGACTCACAGAGAAGGTGAGAGTGGTCATATTTGCGCCAAATACTACTTCATCATTATCGCATCCTAGGAAATCAGCGATCGCTGACCTGGCAGAAATAATCAAGGCATCGGTTCGCATACTGGTAGTAAAAGCACCGTGAGCATTGGCATTTGATCTAACTAAATAATCACTAATTGCGTCTAATACTCCACCGGGTACTTGTGTGCCACCGGGTCCATCAAAGAAAATTGCTGGTTTTCCGTTGATTGTTTGTGTGAGTGCGGGAAACTGGGAACGAATCCATTTTATGTCTAAAGATTCCATGATTTTTCCTCTTTTTTATGATTTTTGTTTCGCGCAGAGACGCTAAGGAGCAAAGACGCAAAGGAAATACAATAACTCATATTCTAGTCTAAGATTCAATTTTGTTGTCTAGGAAAAGCAACATTATTTAAAAGGTTAATAGGGTTGATATTTTTTAGTAATTGCATTTGTTGTTGATTTTTAACTAATAATGCCCCCGCAAATCCTAGTGAGTTGACAGAAATTTTCTCAAATTCTTCTTGTTTGCGGGGGATAATTAACATCCATTCTCGCGTAAATAAAAGATTATATGCTCCTGATTGCATATTATTTTCTAGAGGTTTGATTCCCACAGTTCGCAATAAAGTATGATATTTTTCTAAGGTTACTTCTGCACTTTCTCCCATTTTAAGAGTAGTGAAAGCGTGTAAAAAGGGAAATTCTGGAATAGTTCCCAGATCATTTTCTAATTTTGCTGTTTTCAAAAGTGGTGAAATGGGAATATCTGTTTCTGTAAAAGGAACAATTTGCAAATGTTTATGTGGTTGACTCGCACCGGCAAGTTTACCACCATTATAAAATACTAACCCATTAAATTCTGCTAAACAAGCCCATACTGCTGTTAAGTCTTCTAGGGTAAGTAGGCTTTCCTGTGGTTCAAAAGCGCGGGTGATTATTAATAAGTGATAATCAACAACATTGAATTTATTTAAAATACAAACATGAGTATTAGAGATATCTGTGACAAATAAATCTTCTTCGTAGGGTAAAAAAGGATTAAATTCTTTACCAGTTTTAGTCGCTTCTTGATCTTTTTTAGCCTTATCAGCGTTTTTGCGGTTGATATTTTCTAAAATTCTGATAACAAACTTGATTCCATCTTTTTCAAAAATTTCCAACTCTGTAGGAATAGATTTTAAAGCTCCAGATTTTAAAGCTAGTTCGGTGGTTTTTTTAAGACTTGTCCATAATGTACCGGGTTTCAGTCGAATTTCTTGCTGGTGCATATTTTATAGGAGATAACTAACAATTTTATATCATAAATTGGTTGGGTAAAATTAATAATTTTTGGTAATATTGGATTTCTATATAGTATAATTAAAATCAGCAAATTATCACCATTCAAGAGGTGAATCATGGTTCAAACGTTAACCAAATCAGTCAGCTTTGAGGAGTTTATCCAATCCTATCCAGAAACAGGATCACGTTATGAATTACACAATGGAGAAATTGTAGAAATGAACCCACCAGTAGGAGATCATGAATTCGTAATTGGTTTTTTAGCCCGTAAGATATCAGGAGAATTAGATAGACTTAATCTTTCTTACCTTATACCTAAAACAACATTAATCAAAACACCAAAATCTGAATCTGCCTATTCACCTGATATTTTATTACTCAATCCTGCTAACTTACCTAATGAACCTTTGTGGAAAAAAGAATCAACCATTACTCAAGCTGCTTCAGTTCCTTTAGTGATAGAAATTGTTAGCAGTAATTGGCAAACAGATTATACTCATAAAACCAATGATTATGAATCAATGGGTATTTCTGAATATTGGATAGTTGATTATGGTGCTTTCGGTGGTAAAAGATTTATTGGTAATCCTAAACAACCGACTATTTCTATTTATTCTTTAGTTGATGATGAATACATAGTTAATCAATTTAGAGGTAATGATTTAATTATATCGCCATTATTTCCAGAACTCAAATTAACACTTTCACAAATTTTACAAAATATATAAATACTGTAAGCGTCAGATCCCCGACTTGTTTAAGAAGCCGGGTATCTGATCTGATCTAAGAACAATATAAAGTATCTCTTGTATCCCTTCCTGTCACGGGATTAGTACCTTTTGCCACCATACATAGTTTCTTTTGTTCATCTCGACGCAGTAGTACATCGGTAAAATCTGCACCATCTATTATAGCACCATCAAATTTGGCACTAGCTGCAAATGCTCCTTCTAAAATGGCGTTGGTTAAATCGGCTTTAATCAATCGCGCTGAATCTAATGTAGTATTAGTTAGGTTTGCTCCCTGTAAATTTGCTGATTCTAAATTGGCGGCGAAGAAACTCACACCACTTAAATTAGAGTTACTAAAATTACTGTACCGAAGATTTGCTTTAGTAAAACTAGAATCTGTTAAATCACGTCCAGAAAAATCAGCACTGATCAGAATTTCTTTGTTATATTCCAGTGCTACAGCAGTAGGGACAAAACTTGCTAAAGCTGTGGTGGAAATGATTGCCCAAAGTAATAAACTGAGTATGCTTATCCAATTGCGATGTTTAGTATTCATGGTATTGTTAATTAATGGCTAATCCTTCTCCATTTAATTATGCAGATATTGGTAACATAGGTGAAGACCTGGTAGCCAAATGGTTACAATCTACAGGTTGGGAAGTTTTGCAGCGTCGCTTTTGGTGTCCTTGGGGAGAAATTGATATTATCGCTCAATATCAAGACTCAATTGTAGCATTTGTTGAAGTGAAAACCCGCAGTTCTGGTAATTGGGATGAAGGGGGAAAAAATGCCATTACTCCCCAAAAACAAGCAAAAATTTGGCGGACGGCGGAAATATTTTTAGCTGAATATCCACAAAAAGCTGATTATGCTTGTCGCTTTGATGTAGCACTGGTTCACTATCAACCAGAAACTAGAAAAATTATTGGGGACAAATTTTTAGAGCGTTTATCTATATCTGGATATGAGTTTAAACTGCAACAATACATTGAGGCAGCTTTTGATAAATAATAAATGCTATGGCGAAATTATTTTTACTTTGCGATACTTAATTTAGAACTGTTTAAGCGAGTGTTTCTGGACAATATCCTAAACCTCGAACAAACTGTTGTCTAAATGCTTCAATTTCTTCCCTTTCCGGGCTACCATGAGAAACAACTGCTACTTGGTAACGACGCATTACGTCTACGGGTGTTTGTCCGGCTTCTAAACTCCAAAACGCCATTTGCACTCTCATTGGTGGTTGATAGCTAATTCCCAATTCACTCAAGAAAGCTCGAAAATCGCCGTCTTGTTGATCTGAGACTGTTTCTTTGAATTTAATTCTGACTACCCAACCATCAATTTGATGAATCACGCTCACAAAGGATAGGGGAAGTTGTGGTCTACCATGTAGGTATTGAACGATTCTCAGGGTGAGGGTGGCATTGCCTAGATAGTATAAGTATTCCATCATCATGTTATGGGATTAAAATTAGTTCTACCTATCTATCTTCGTTAATGGGGTGGAGTTCCCGGTAGGGTAAAAGCACCCGTTCTTTTATGGGGAGATTTACCCAATCTGGGCAGGAGGCAGAAGGCAGGGGGCAGGGAGAAATAATTTTCCCAATTACCAATTACTCAATTACTCAATTACTCAATTAATATGAAGCAAAAAATACTACAAGCAGAATCACAAGATATCAATTTAGATTGTTCGTTGTCTGGTTATGAATACGAACTTCCACCGGGACGAATTGCCCAAAACCCTGCTGTTCCTAGAGATAGTTCTAAGTTATTGGTGGTAAATTCTCCTGAAACCGCTAAGACTATACCACCACTACATCACATTTTCCGTAATTTGCCGGAACTGTTAAAGCCGGGAGATTTGCTAGTGATGAATAATACTAAAGTTATTCCCGCTCGGTTGTATGGCTATACGTCTACGAGTGGGAGTGTGGAGGTGTTACTGGTAGAGGAACGGCGACATAATTGCTGGTTGGCTTTGGTGAAGCCAGGAAAGCGGTTTAAGATAGGCAATGAGATTATTTTTACATCGGGGGAACAGGGAAATAAACAAACATTAAAGGCAACAGTGGTTGAGTCAGATTCGGAAACTGGGGGGCGATTATTACAGTTTGATTTACCGGAGCAAGTTCCTTTATTGCAGGTGTTGGGGACATTTGGACAAATTCCTCTACCACCTTATATCACGGCTTCTACGGCTGCTGATGAACAGTATCAGACAGTGTATGCGGCTGAAGAAGGAGCGATCGCAGCCCCAACAGCAGGATTACATTTTACACCGGAATTACTAGAAAAATTGCGTAGTTGTGGCATTAATCAGGCTTTTATTACTCTTCATGTGGGTATCGGTACTTTTCGCCCAGTAGAAGTAAAAGATGTTACTACCCATGCTATGCACGAAGAATGGATTGAAGTTCCTGCTGATACCGTTGACCAAATTCGGGCTACTCAGGCTGCTGGGGGGCGAATTATTGCGGTGGGAACAACAGCGGTAAGGGCTTTGGAGGGTGCAGCACAATTGGGAGATTTACAGCCATTTGTGGGGAAGACAAATTTATTTATTTATCCTGGGTATAAATGGCAGGTTGTGGAGGGTTTAATCACCAATTTCCATTTACCCCGTTCTAGTTTATTGATGCTCGTTAGTGCTTTGATTGGTAGAGAAAGATTGTTGGATCTTTATCAAGAAGCAATTACTTCTGAATACCGCTTTTATTCTTTTGGTGATGCCATGCTGATATTACCATAAGGGAAAAGCATTAAATTATGAATTTTTGATGAAGTAATGGATCATCTAATTTAGATTAGATTCAGTATGACTTTTTACTTTTCGTTACATATTACTCTTCGAGAAGCCGCGGAGCGTCTACGGTTTTTTTCCGTTCACCTACTTAATTGAACAAATTATTATTCCCTGTTCCCTGTTCCCTATTCCCTATTCCCTATTCCCTGTTCCCTGTTCCCTGTTCCCTGTTCCCTATATTGGTAAACGATTTATATCTTTATTGCAACCAATTACTACCATTGCAGAACCTTTTTCTAAACGTTTAGTTGGTTCGGGATTAATGATAAATTTACTATCATGACTGACAGCTAACATATTTAAACCATAGCGGTTACGAAGTTGAAGTTCAGCAATGGTTTTTCCATGAAATTCATCAGGAACAATTAATTCAACAATACTATTATCTGGGTCAAGATCAAATCTTTCTAAAATTCCCGGTTTAGTAAGTGTGCGTGCTAAAGCACAACCAGCTTCGTATTCAGGAAATACTACATGATCTGCTCCTACTCGGTTTAATAATTTGCGGTGAACTTCGCTAGAGGCTTTTGCCACCACGTGAGGTACACCACCTTCTTTCACATTTAAAGTAGTAATAATACTTTCCTGAACGTAATTACCAATTGCGACAATTACGGTATCAAATTCAAAAATTCCAGCTTCTTTCAGGGCTGCTGGTTCGGTTGAATCAAGTTGTAAAGCATGACCAACTATTTCTTCATTTAAGGCTTCGGAAACCCGTTTTTCATCAACATCTGTAGCTAACACTTGATAACCTAAATTATGCAGTGTTGAACAAACGGAACGACCAAAACGACCTAACCCAATTACAGCAAATTGGTGGTTATCTTTACGTAAACTGCGAAGAAATTTTAATGATGAAAGATTCATAATTGGTGATTGGTAATTGGTAATTGGTACACTAAATACGGAATGAATAATCCCTGTCCATAATGTAGTTGATTTTGATACTACTAAGTAAACCACCTAAATTAGCTATGCAAATAACTAACAGCGAAATCAAAGCTATGCGGGAATTAATGCCTGATTATACCCCCGGACTGGAAGCAATGGATCATTTAGAAAAGCACAATGGCGACATGGAAACGGCTTTTCAAGATTTATGGCAAGAAAAAAATGGTCAAGCTATGATGGGGGGAGATAAATCACTTTTACAAATCACCCTCAAAGCCTTGCGAAATGAACTTTGTGGCGATGATGGGTTTCGTGGTCAACTCAAAGAATACACCAGAAATCCGGGCAGTTCTCCTTTACTCACTGGTGTTATAGTTTCCTTAGTGGGTTTAGCTTCATCCAGTGGTTTACCTCTTGATCCTGCCATTGCGACCGTTATAGTTTTATATATCCTCAAAATAGGGGTAAATATCTTTTGTGATTACACCGAACCACCGACTGCTAGTGGTGGAACTTTACCCCCAGCCAAATAGTTTATGATGTAGGGGCGGGTTTTCCCGTCCTCTGCTGATTGTGTCAATTAATTCTTGGAGGTATAGCAAATGGTAATGCAGCGGTCACAAACTAACCCAACTTCTCAAATTCTACCATTAGAAAATGGCGATCGCTTATCACGCCATGAATTTGAACGTCGTTATACTGAAAGTCTCGATATTAAAAAAGCTGAATTAATCGAAGGAGTAGTTTACGTGGCTTCACCTTTACGCTTTCAACGTCATGCAGAACCCCATGCTAAATTGATGATTTGGTTAGGAAATTATCAAATTTATACCCCCGGAATTAAATTAGGAATAGAACCCACTATTAGATTAGATCAAGATAATGAACCTCAACCCGATGGAGTTTTATTAATTGATGAAAGTTTGGGTGGAAAATCTCGAATTACCGATGATGATTATATTGAAGGCGCACCGGAATTAGTCGCGGAAATTGCCGCCAGCAGTGCAGCTTATGATTTATATGATAAGAAAAAAGCCTATAAACGGAACGGCATTCAAGAATATCTTGTTTGGCAGAGTTTAGAAAATAAATTAGATTGGTTTGGGTTACATGACAGTGAATATATATTACTGCAACCTGATACAGAGGGCATTATTAAAAGTCAAGTTATGCCGGGATTATGGTTATCTGTAACGGCATTATTAGCAGGAGATATGGTTAAAGTTTTAGAAGTATTGCAAACAGGATTAAATTCACCAGAACACACGGAATTTTTACGGCGTTTATCAGGTTGATGATATAATTTAAGTAGGATTTTGATTTTCAGATTACAATTTAATCAGAGAAATAGGCTTATTAGACAAAACAAATGATAACAGACTACATTCAATCAGCCTTAAAACGCGCTAAATATGAACTTTTAGAAGATGGTACTTTTTACGCTGAAGTCCCTGAATTACAAGGTTTATATGCCAATGCACCTACACTGGAAAATTGTCGGGAAGAATTAAAACAATCTTTAGAAGAATGGATTGTTTTAGGATTGCAGTTAGGACATAATATACCTGAGTTAGATGGTATTTACCTTGCTTTGAAAAAGGATGTAGCTTGATGCCAAGCTTTGCACCTATTAGTCGCCGGGATTTAATTTATTACCTGAAACAAATTGGCTTTGATGGTCCATATTCAGGGACAAGACATCAATTTATGGTTAGAGATGATGTGAGGTTAATAATTCCTAATCCCCATGAAGGAGATATTAGCAAAAGCTTATTAGCAAAGATATTAAAACAAGCTCAAATCAGTAGAAATGAATGGGAAGTGCTTTAAAAATTTATTATTTTTCTATTTAACGCAAAACCTTTAACCCGTCTGGGAATGAATTCCCAGTCTCATAGCAAAAGTCATCTAAAGATGACTAAATAACCTGAAAATTGTTTAGTAAACTTTAGTTTACTTTGGCTATTAGCCCTGATAGCGAAGCGTGGCGTAAGCCATAATTCATTTCAGGGCGGTTGTGAAAGCAAACAAAACAACCGTATTTATTTTATCACTCTGGTAATCTCTCTAAATTCTCCCTCGCAATATTCCCCCAATATTCATCTTTATATTCAACATATATCTCTAAGGCTGTTTGTAAATTTACTCTTGCTTCTGTATAATCTTCCTGCGTCTCTGCAAGTATGCCTAAACAGTGGTAGGTACTAGCTTGAGAATAGCGATCGCCAAATTCGATTTTAATAGATAAAGCTAGTTGATAAAAGTCCCGTGCTTGGGCATATTCCCGCATTTCTTCGGCTACTCTTCCCAACTGGTGGTAGGTTTTAGCTTGAGAAAAGCGTAGGCTTTGCCCGCCGAAGGCATCGCCAAATTCGATAAAGATAGATAAAGCTTGTTGATAAAAGTCCCGTGCTTGGGCATATTCCCGCATTTCTTCGGCTACTCTTCCCAACTGGTGGTATGTTCCAGCTTGAGAAAAGCGTAGGCTTTGCCCGCCGAAGGCATCGCCAAATTCGATTTTGATAGATAAAGCTTGTTGATAAAAGTCCCGTGCTTGGGCATATTCCCGCATTTCTTGGGCTACATATCCCAACTGGTGGTATGTTCCAGCTTGAGAATTTCTCTTCCCTAATTCCTGATAAATTTTTAAACACTGTTGATAATATTCTTTGGCTTTTAAAAATTGCCGTAAATCGAAATAAGCATTACCTAATTTAAACAAAGCATAACTTTCACCATTACGGTTTTTTAGTTCTTTGGCAATATCTACACCCTGTCGATAATAATTAATAGCTGTTTCAAATTTTCTTTCCTCAGCAAAAGCATCACCAATTTTATTCAAAACCTGAAGTTGAAAATTAACATCTGCTAATTTGTCAGCAATTTGTAAAGCTTCAGCTAAATATTCCCTCGCTGTTTTTGCTTGATGTTGACTAATATAAGCTGTTCCCAACTCCAATAAAATATTACTATACCTGCGTAAATTACCATCATTAGTTTGCTCACAGGTAGGTTTATATTCCATCAATAAACTTTGTAAAATCTCAATTCGTTCTTGTTTTTCTTGTGGTTCTACTCTGTCAATTTCTATATGAGATTCTAAAGTCTGAGCAATTGCATTTTCTCTAGTTTTTTCTAAAGTTTTAAATCTAAACACACCAGAACGCCAAGCCCAAAAATCAGGAGCAAATTTAGCTAAACGGTTAATAGCGTAATCTGGTAAAATGAATAAAATAGGATAAGGGACAGTTTTTTTGTAAGCATCCCTGACAAAATTCAAATCTTGTAAAAATGGCGGATATTCACCAAACACACCAATAGATTTTTCTAAACCTTGAATAATTAATACTAACTTTTTATTTGCCTCTTTCTCAATATTTGCTAATTCATGAATAATAGCATCACGCAAAAAGCGCAAATTAGGATCAGCAAATTTGAGAATTACAAATTGAATTTCCTCACATTGGGAATTTGTTTTTAATGCCTCAATTAATAACTCTCCATCAGGAGGAAAATTAATCTCAATAAATCCTAAAGTAAACTTTTCAGAAAAGTCAATAAAGGTCAATAATTCCGCCAAAATATCTTGATTCAGGGCGACAAATTGCCCCAATTCGGCGTTAAAATCATGTTGTAATTTCTGCCAGTGCTTTTTGGAAGAATTCATTTTGCTTCACCACTGGGTTAGGATAATTCCATCTGTTATCGCCATTGTATTCTAAAACAGAAGTATTAAACAGCATTAACTGGCCAATATCATCTTTACTCACATCTTTATTCACGTAAACTTGCGCTAAAACTGGATAATGTTCTTCAGGAATAAATCTTTCAAAACTAAATTGTTGTTGTTTGACAGCATAAACAACATCTTCAGCTTCAATCTTACTATGATTTTTGGTGCTGGCGCGTAAGCAAGTAGCCCTCATCATTTGCATAATTTGACGCACATGACCACCACTAGCTTTAGCTAATTCTAGCAATTCTGCACGGGAATTAAACACAGCATTAACATCTACTCGTTTTTCAATTAAACTTGCTACTGCATCCAATCCAATTTGATTATAGTTTAAATCACGCACATTTCGATCAAATTGGTATATATTCACCATTGGCACAATGTGCGGTTCACCATCAAATAAAGCTAGAGGTTTTTTCGGTGAACAAAGAATAGAAATAGGAACTGTATAAATAATTGTACAGTGCAGTTCTTGTAATTGGGCTGCATAGTCAAAAAATAAATGATCTGCAACCGCAGGGGGAACACGATCTAAGTTATCAAAAATAATTAATAAACCCTTAGAGTTTGGATATTTTTTTCTCAATTTACCATAAGCGTCATCTAGCAATAGGTTGATATCTGCCTTGAGTCGAGAAATATCCTTTTCTAAAGTTTGGCGAATTGTAGTTTTTTGTTTATCAGAACCCTTGATTTGTGCCAATAATTTCACCATTAATTTCGCAATAAATGGCGCACCACCTTCTAAACTGGCTTCTGATTCCACACTGACGGATTTTTCTACACTTTCTTCATTTTCTTCTGTAATTTCCTTAAACCAATTCTCAAAACTATTTAATAATTTTTGTTCAAACTTTAACCCTAATTTCCGTAAAGTAAATTCAACTTGCTTAATTACAATTAAATATAAATCTGTATAATTAGCATCATTAATATCTGTTTCTTCATTTACTTCTAAATAAATGACATGATAATTTTGTTCCCATTGACTTTGAATCTTTTTTAACTCTGTACTTTTACCTGAACCTCGATGTCCAGTAAATAAAATAGTGGTATAGTCCCCTAATTCTTGAAACTCTAAAATTGTGCTTACACCCTCAACGGCTGAAGATTTACGTACTGCTGATAAATCAACATAGTATTTTGAAATTTCCGCAGGTTCTAGTGGTTCTAAAGTGCAAGCATTATAAGCAGATTTTAGAGTATTTGCACGTTGAAAGTTAGGTTGATTCATAGATAAAGTTATAGACTCAACTTAAATTTTAGTTGATTATTGACATTTTCGCTACCACCACCAGCAAGTTATACTAAACACGGGTGAGATTTAAACTTTTGCCAAATGACAAAGAACCCAGATGTGTAGGGGTAAAGCAAGAGCTAAACCCCTACGTTTAGAATCAAACAATCAAGCCGTTTTGAGTATAATAACTGGGGAAGGTGGTATCTAATTCCCGTTCTTCCTGAGTTCGATATCAATTGGTAATTGGTGATTATCCAACAAGGAGATTTTCTTCGGGATAGTGGATTCTGGTAGGACGAGGATCACCTAATATAGATGACATTAATAATAAAACACCAACTCGACCAATATACATTGTGAGAATTAAAATTAATTTTGCTGCAATAGAAACAGTCCCTGTAATTCCTGTAGAGAGTCCGACTGTACCAAAGGCTGATACTACTTCAAAAAGAATTTGAATAAAAGCCAATTTGGGGTCAGTAATACTAATTAAAACCGTAGCTACAATCACTGTTGCTAGTGAACCAAACACCACTCCAACAGCTTTTAAAATTAATGAGATGGCAATTTTGCGATTATATAATAATACCTCTTCTTTGCCTTGAAGAATTGCATTTGTACAACTGGTAAGCACTCGTAAAGTAGTTGTTTTGATTCCTCCTCCTGTACCTCCAGGACTTGCACCAATAAACATCAAAGCAATCATAATGAATAATCCGGCATTAGTCATTTTCCCAATGTCAATGCTATTAAAACCAGCGGTTCTGGTACTAACTGACTGAAACCAAGCGGCTAATATTTTATCAGATAAACTTAATTGTCCAAAGACGCTATCGTTTCTAATTTCTACAAAGAGAATTGCAATTGTTCCTAACACTAATAATATTAAAGTTGTGCTAGTAGCAACTTTGAAATCTAGAGAGAATACTAAACAACTTGTTTTTTTGACTATGCGGTCACGTAACCACAAATACATATCCAAAATTACTTGATAACCAATACCTCCAAAGATAATTAAACAGCCAATTGTGATAATCACTAAAGGAGAAGATTGATAACCAATTAAATTATCTTTGAATAAACTAAATCCAGCATTATCCCAAGCACTAACACTATGAAAAATTGCTAACCAAGTTCCTTCTTGCCAACCTTTTTCGGGAACAAAGACTATCATTAATAAAAATACTCCCGTGAGTTCAAATAATAAGGTAGTCGCAATAATAGAACGGATAATTTGACTGCTACCACTCATGCCTGGACGGTCTAAAGCTTGTTGAATTGCTACTTTTTGTCGCAGGTCAAATTTTCTGCCAATTAATAACATTAAAAATGTGGTAGTTGTCATATAACCTAAACCACCAATTTGGGCTAATAAGGCAATAAACAACTGACCTAAAAACGAAAAATCAGTACCAGTATCTACCACTGCTAAACCTGTGACACAAACTGCCGAAGTTGAAGTAAATAGGGCAACAATGGGGTCATTCCAATTACCATTACCAGTAGAGAAAGGCATTGTCAAGAGAATTGCTCCCAAGAGAATGACAGCGACAAAGCCCAAACAAATTGTCCGCGCAACAGTCATAAGTAATTAAAAATGAAAAATAAATAAACTTTGTGCAATTAGGCTATTTTGACATCTTACCAAGGTAGAATTAATGAGTTATTCCCAGGCAGAAAAATATCCCTATCTAATTAAAAACATAGATGGTAGCCTAAGAATAAGTTTTTTTCCAATTTCCTGTCATTTTTTAATTATTAAATTCATGAGTCAAATACTTTACAAACAAATTCAGGAATTTTACGATGCTTCTTCCAGTCTGTGGGAACAGATTTGGGGAGAACATATGCACCACGGTTATTATGGTGTAGATGGTAAACAGGTAAAAGAACGCCGTCAGGCACAAATTGATTTAATTGAAGAGTTGCTAAAATGGGCAGATGTTAAGGGCGCTGAAAATATTCTTGATGTCGGCTGTGGAATTGGTGGTAGTTCTTTATACTTAGCTGATAAGTTTGGGGCCAATGCTACGGGAATTACATTGAGTCCTGTACAAGCCGCTAGAGCCACCGAAAGGTCTTTGGCAATGAGTTTGAGTCAAAAGACTAGATTCATGGTTGCCAATGCCCAAGAAATGCCCTTTGATGATAATTCTTTTGATTTGGTTTGGTCACTGGAAAGCGGTGAACATATGCCAGATAAAACTAAGTTTTTACAAGAGTGTTATCGCGTGTTAAAGCCCGGTGGAACTTTGATTATGGTGACATGGTGTCATCGGAATACGGATAAGTCACCACTAACAACGGATGAGCAAAAGCACTTAGAGGATATTTATCGAGTCTATTGTTTACCTTATGTGATTTCTTTAGCGGAGTATGAAGCGATCGCTTGGCAATTACCATTAAATAATATTCGCACGGCTGATTGGTCAACCGCAGTTGCACCTTTTTGGAATGTTGTCATTGATTCAGCGTTTACACCCCAAGCATTTATCGGTTTATTAATGGCTGGTTGGACTACAATTCAGGGGGCATTATCTTTAGGTTTAATGCGTCGAGGTTATGAAACTGGATTAGTTAGATTTGGATTATTACGCGGGACAAAATAAGTCCAATTCTGTTTAAAGATGTACTCAATTTAAGGATAAACGAACCACAGAGGCACAGAGGACACAGAGAAGAAAAAGATAAGGTTAGGAAATTCGGCGCAGTTTCATAAAGAAATGGTATAAGTTCAATTCCTTTAGGTGCTTACGAACAAAAAAGAGCAAAAAATGAATCAATTTTATAAACAAAGTTCTGCTATTTTTCCAGGAAGTTGGTTTTATTCTTTTTGGAAGTTTTCCCGTCCCCATACAATTATGGGAACAACTTTGAGTGTTTTGGGTTTATATTTAATTACTCTGGGTGTCACTTCGACAAAGTTTTCTGGTTTGCATATTAGTCAAATTTTAGCAACATGGATTGCTTGTATCTGTGGCAATATTTATATTGTTGGTTTGAATCAATTGGAAGATATTGACATTGATAAAATCAATAAACCAGATTTACCTTTAGCGTCGGGAGAATTTACCAGAGGACAAGGACAATTAATTGTTATTATTACTGGTATTGTGGCTTTGGCTTTAGCATGGCTAACGGGACCATTTTTAATGGGTATGGTAACGATAAGTTTAGCAATTGGTACGGCTTATTCTTTACCACCAATTCGTTTAAAACAGTTTCCATTTTGGGCTGCTTTATGTATTTTTTCGGTGCGGGGAACGATTGTTAATTTAGGTTTATTTTTGCATTTTAGTTGGGTATTGCAAAGAAGCCAAGGGATTCCGGGTGCAGTTTGGGCTTTAACGGTGTTTATCTTGGTATTTACATTTGCGATCGCTATTTTCAAAGATATTCCTGATATGGAAGGAGATAGATTTTATAATATCACAACTTTCACCCTCCAACTCGGACAACAAAAAGTATTTAGTCTCGCACTTTGGGTATTAACAATCTGTTATGGAGGTATGATTTTAGTAGCGTTATTCCATCTTGCGGAAGTTAACACTATCTTCATCTTAATCACTCATACAGTAGCTTTAATTGTGATGTGGTGGCAAGGTGCTGGAGTTGATTTACAAGACAAACAAGCCATTACTAATTTCTATCAATTTATCTGGAAATTGTTTTTCATTGAATATCTAATTTTTCCTGTTTCCTGTTTATTAGCTTAAACTCATGTTAGCAACATTTCCTACTGCCAATATTATCGCCATTTCCGTAGTCATTTTTGGTCTTGCCATTCTTGGTTATTTAAGTATCAAAACATTGATTACTTCTAATTTATTTCAAAAAGGCATCAATTTTTATCAAGCTAAAGATTTTGAAAATGCTGAAATAGCTTTGAGAAAAGTCATTGCTATCAACTCTACCAATGATATGGTACGTTTGCTGTTAGGAGATATTTTAAATCAGAAGGGACAAATTGCCGAAGCAAAAGCGTTATTTTGTGGAGTAATTGATAGTAGTCCCAAAAATCCTGATGCTTATTTACGTTTAGCGAATATTCTCATGCAGGAACAACAGGAAGTAGAAGCGAAAAGTAATTTAGTTCAAGCAAAGGAATTATTGCAAAAACAGCGTCAACCAGAAAGGGCTAAAAAGGTTAGTGTTTTGTTAGATAAAATGTCTAAACTGTGATTTTTAGGATTTTGATGATTTTTGTGATTATTGATGTTAAATTAATAATCCATTTGCTTCTTTTATCACTTGAGAGATTTCAGGTTTATCAGAAGCAGATAATTATAATCACATTTTGACTATCCTTATCCATGCGATTTTTGATGAGGGATACAGTTATGCTATATCCCTACTTGTTTTTATTATCAATCCTAATCACGAGGGGCATTGAAAGCTTCCCAAGCAGCCTTAGCAGCATTTTGGAATCTGTCGCCCAAATCTGTGACATCCTTATGCAGTAAGTTCCAATTATGCTCCAATTCTTCTTGAATTTTAGCCCAAGAATATTCTAAGCGGTCTCTTTCGATCAGTTTGTCTTTTTCAATAGCTTCTCGTACCTGACGCACAGCATTTAAATAGGTTTCACGGGTAATAGTTCCAGCCGATTCAGCTTCAGCTTGGGCGCGGTTTTTAATCGCCTCTAATAATGCTGTAGTTTCCTGCTTAACTTCATCTATTTCCCCATTTTCGCTGGTATGAAGACTAATTTCTACGATTTCTATAGATTCAATATTGTTAGTAGTCATAGTTGCCACATCCTGTTGGTAAAGTTTACTTGTGGATGAATATTGCACCTGTAATCATCATAATTTGGTCATCAGTCAATTGGGGATTTATAAATATACTTATGACCAAAGATAGATTATTAACGACTAATCAGTTGCCTTTCTAATTGTAGTAAAGCTTCTACTCTTGCTTCAGTTGCTGGGTGACTAGAGAAAAGATTTCCCAAAAACTGCCCAGAAATGGGATGAATAATTAATAATGGTTCAAAAGCTGGATTAGCATTCAAAGGCATTTGTCTAGCTGTAGATTCTAACCTTTGTAAAGCCCTAGCTAAGGCGCGAGGATTACCTGTTAATTTTGCCGCACCAGCATCAGCAGAAAACTCTCTAGTCCGGGAAATAGCTAACTGAATAATTGTTGCAGCCATAGGGGCAAAAATAACTGTAGCTAATACACCTAAAGGATTGCCACCTCTTTCATTATCCCGTGAACCGCCACCAAACCACAGACTATAACTGAGCATTTGTGCTAGGAAAGAAACAGCCCCAGCCACAGTAGCCGCCACCGCTTGAGTTAAGGTATCACGATTAATAATGTGGGTAAGTTCGTGGGCAATTACGCCTTCTAATTCATCCTCTGGGAGGATGTCTAAAATCCCGGCGGTGACAGCCACAGCCGCGTGTTCAGGATCTCGTCCTGTAGCAAAAGCGTTGGCAGTGGGACTAGGAACAATGTACACTCCCGGCATGGGAATATTGGCACGGCTAGATAATTTTTGGACAATACGATACAGTGCTGGTGCTTCCGCTGCGGTGACAGGCTGGGCGTTATATACGGCTAAAGCAATCTTATCTGATTGATACCAGGAGAATAAATTAGTCGCTGCTGCTAACCCAATTCCTATAATCAAGCCCCCCGTACCACCAATTACCCAGTAACTAATTGCTATCAATAAGCCACTTAGAGTCCCTAGTAAAATAGCCGTTTTCAGTTGATTTCCCATCTTGATAACTCTCCTACTTGTGCTGTATTAATTTTTATAACTTTGTCTGGACAACAGCATCCTTTTAGCCACCTCTTGATTGTATCGAGTTCAATTTTGAGGTACAGTGATGAAAACCTGTCACCAAAGTACGGTTTTCCGTTTGAGGCTGATTCAAAAAAAGACTAATAATGTTACAACAGACAGAAATTCGTGTTCCCATTGCCATTAGTTTAGGGGCAATAGCTGGGGCTTTAAGTCGCTATTATTTAACTTTGTGGTTGACAAACCGCTTTGGTTTTGGTTTTCCCTATGGAACTTTTTTTATTAATATTAGTGGTTGTTTAGCAATGGGGTTTTTCGCAACTTTAGCTATGGAAAAAACAGCGATGATTTCCCCAGAAGTTAAGTTGATTGCCGCTACAGGATTTTTAGGTGCATATACTACTTTTTCTACTTTTGGGTTAGATACAGTTGGCTTGTTACAACGTGGTAATTGGTTAGCTGCTGCTGGTTATTTTTCAGGTAGTACAATTTTAGGAATTATCAGTGTTCAATTAGGGATGGTTCTTGCTAGAATGTTCAATTAGAAGTTATGGGAAATTAATCAATACAGAAAATGGTGCAAACACAATCTCTGATCAACGATAATTCTATCACAGAAATATTACCTGGAGGGAGTAACCCAGATGCTTTTGAATTAGCAGAAGCATGGTATCCAGTTCACTACCTTCAAGATTTAGACAAATCCAAACCCACACCTTTCACTCTTTTGGGTAAAGATATTGTGATTTGGTGGGATCAGAAAAACTCATCTTGGCAAGTATTTATAGATCAATGTCCTCACCGTCTTGCACCTCTTTCTGAAGGCAGAATTAATGAAGATGGACTATTAGAATGTCCTTATCATGGTTGGACATTTGCTGGAGATGGAAGTTGTCAAAAAATTCCCCAACAGGTTGCAGGTGGAAAAGCAGAAACCTCTCCCAGGGCTTGTGTACCATCTTTACCAACAACAGAAAGACAGGGATTATTATTTGTCTATGCTGGTAATCCAGAAAATGCCATAAATACCAAAGTTCCTGTAGTTGAACCCATAGAATCAGCGCCAGAAGGCTGGGTAATTATGAACACTTTTCGAGATGTTCCTTATGATGCTTTAACATTATTAGAAAATATCCTTGATCCTAGTCATATTGCCTTTACCCATCATCTGACAGTGGGAAATCGTGCCAATGCTGCACCTTTAGAATTAGAAATAGTTGAATCAGGAAAACATGGTTTTGAAGGGATTTGGAAACAAGGATTAAAAGCGGGACAATCGGGAAAACTTTCCACAACATTTATTGCCCCTGGTTTGATGTGGCATGATATTAATGCGGAAAAAGGCAGAATTTTAACTGTTGTTTATGCTGTCCCCATTCGCAAAGGTGAATGTCGAATTATTGCCCGTTTTCCTTTTAATTTCAAGTCTAAACTACCAGGATTTTTTATTAAAATTCGTCCTCGTTGGTATGTCCATATTGGACAAAATGGCGTTTTAGAAGATGATCAAATTTTTCTCCATTATCAAGAACGTTATTTAGCTGCTAAAGGTGGTAGTGCTAATTTTAATAAAGCCTTTTATCTGGCGACAAAAGCAGATACTTTTGTGGCTGAGTTACGTAAATGGGTAAATCAATATCATGGGGAAACATTTCCGGGAGAATCTTTCCCACCACTTTTATTGAATAAAGAAGCACTACTAGAAAGATATCATTCTCACACAGAAAAATGTGCCAGTTGTCGTCAGGCTTTAAGGAGGATTCAACAGTTAAAATTTTGGTGTGGTGTTCTGACTATTGTTGCTTTGGCTAGTAGTCCTTTATTGACTTTTTTGGTGGAGACAAAATCAATTTTACTGGTGATGGTGGAAACATTTTTTCCTCTTTTATTGGGTGCAGGATGGTGGAAATTAAGTCAGTTGGAAAGGGAGTTTTATGAAGGGAGAATAATCCCCCCACGCAATTTACCGGAGAAAAAAAGATAAATTAGCGGAGAGAAATCTCATCTTCCTCCTTTGCGCGAAACAAATCTCAACTATAAAGAAGTGGGGGATCTGAATATTTTACAGTTTAAGACTTGACAAGACGCAAAAGTTGCATTATACTTATGTTATAAGTGGAAATCTGTCCGCGCATATATAGTAATATTTCGTATTATTTACATTATTATTTTTACCCATATCACAAAGATCCCCGACTTCTAGGATAATTGATTTTGATACAGGATGATTAGATCAAAGAAGTCGGGGATCTGAATTTTGTCTGAATCAGGATATCCAGGATTTGAGGATTTACAGGATGTTGATTTAATTTAATAATTTAATATTGAGAGCGATCGCTTAACTGATATCTGGTATATTTAACTTACAAGCCATGATTGTAAATTTTTACAAAAAATAATAGAAACAATAGTTTTTCGGAAGGGTAATAATTATGAGTACAAGCAACATTCAATCATCTCCTGTTCAAATAGAACTTTCAATTAGGAGTGAAAGTGTACAACGAATTTATAATTTTTATGTAAATAATCTCTTTTATGCTAATAGGAGATACCAAAGAAAGTTAGTTTGGACTATAGAAGAAAAAAGAGAATTTATAGATTCAATTTTACAAGGTTTTCCCGTTCCTATAATCTTATTAGCAGAAACAGAAAAAGATAATAAATCTGTATTTGAAATTATAGATGGAATGCAAAGATTAAATGCTATTACTGCCTTTATTGAGGGAGAATTTGATATTCAAGGTAAATATTTTGATTTGCAAACAATGATAGAATCAAAATCTAGATTAGATCAACAACAGTTATTACAAAAAACTCCTGTTCTTGAAAGAAAATATTGTGAAATAATAGGCAGTTATATTCTTCCACTTTCTGTTTATTCTTTCGATGATAATGATAAAGTAGACGAAGTTTTTAGAAGAATTAATTCTAATGGTAAACATTTATCAAAACAGGAATTACGTTCAGCAGGGGCAACTTCTAAATTTGCCAATTTAGTAAGAGTAATTTCTAGTGAAATAAGATCAGACGCATCAGCTTCAGATGTTGTTCTTTTAAATGATATGAAAAAAATTAGTATTACTAATAAAGAACTGGAATATGGTATTAAAGTTGATGATATTTTCTGGGTAAAAAATAAAATTTTAACAAAAGAAATGCTGAGAGAGTCAAGAGATGAACAAATTGTTGCTGATATTCTTGCATATTTACTGTTACCTGAGACACCCAGTAGTGCTTCTTTATTAGATGAATATTATGGCTTTAAAGATGGTAAAAAATCGAAAGAAATAGAAACCTCATTGGTATTAAAACAGCCTGAATATATTAAAAAACAATTTATGATTATTTATAATCATATTCGTGAGATATTACAAGAATCAAAAAGAAATTTTAGTGAATTAATTAGTTTAAATAATTTGAAATATATGCCTCGTCCTTTTCAAGTAATATTTTTAAGTTTTTACGATTTAGTTGTTAGGGATAAAATGGAAATAGCTAATTATGATGGATTAATAAAAGCATTAAAAAATATTAATGATGAGATAAAAACTCCTAGTGGTCCAAGATGGGCATATCAAAATAAAAAAAATAATATTAACAAGGTTAAAGGGATTATTAGAGAATTTTTTAAAATCAGAGATAATAATGATCCTGCTAAAGATTCATGGTTAACAGAATTTGAAACTCTACTAACTCAATCAAAAACAGAACAAACTTTATATGATTTTAAACAAGGTTTTACACAACTAGATGGAAGAGGACAATTTGATCAAGAAAGTTTTAGTAAAATAATTCTAACTTTAACTGCTATGGCAAATCATTCACCTGGTGCAACTGGTTATGTTTGTGTTGGAGTAGCAGATAATGATGACACAGCAAAAAGAATAAAAATTTTATATAAAATTGAACCAGTAGAGTATAGAAATTTTAAGATAACAGGAATAGAACATGAAGCAAAGAGATTACAGGGAAATATTGATAATTTTTATCGCTGGATAATTCAACAAATTAAATCACAACCTATTCATCAAACAGTTAAAGATACTATAGGTAGAGAGATTAGAATAATTGATTATTACGATAAAAGTGTACTGATATTTTGTTTAAAAGCTGGAGAAAAGCCGGTATCATACGATGGAAAATTTTATCAACGTATTGGTGCAAATATTGAAGAAATTAAAGTTGACGAATACGCGGAGCTTTTCAAACGGTTTTCTAAATAAATATAAAAATTTGGAGATTTTGTATTTTCCGAATGAATTATTATCTAAAAAATATTTTCCCCACCCCTTGACAAAAATCTAACTTCCTGATGCTTGTTATAGAACTCTGTGCGGTCATTCATACTCAACTTTTCTCACCATAATGATATTGTTTAAAAAATACAGCAATTTACGGTGTAATAAGGTACACTATTGGCGGGCAAGATGCCCACCCCACAAGAGTTTTATGATTATGATTTGTACCTCATAGCAATGAAATATGCTGTATCAAAAATAATTGAACGCAGATAAACACAGATAAAGATGGACAATCAAAAATCAAAACATGATACTTTCAAACAACATCCTGTAAATCCTAAAATCCTGGACATCCTGATTCTGACAAATTAAAATATTAGTACACCACAAATAAAATCAACATCCCGTAAATCCTAAAATCCTGATTCTGACAAAAAATGCTATATCTCCAAGTAGAAAATATTACTAAACGATGAGACACCCAAAACTAGAAGAAATTATGCAGGAATTGTGTAATAACTTGCTTGAAACATACCAAGATCAACTAATTGCAGTGATTCTTTTTGGTTCTCAAGCGCGTGGTGATGCTACTCCTGATTCAGATTTTGATGTATTAGTTATACTGAAGGATTTAGTGCAAGCAACCAAAGAAATTGAAAAAATTGGCTTTTTTCTTAGTCCCCTTTGTTTAAAATATAGTGTAGTAATTTCTAACCTGTTTTACTCCCTCAGTCGTTTTGAAAAAGAACAAACAATGCTAATCCAAAATATCAAAAAAGAAGGTATTTATTTTTATGAACAAAGAACAAGAGTTTCTAGTGCAAAAATCTCAAGATAGTCTGCGTGCAGCTAAAATTTTAGCTGGTGAAAATCTAGCTGATTTTGCTGCCTCTCGTGCCTATTATGCCATGTTTTATATAGCTGAAGCATTCCTGGTAAGTGAAAATCTCAGTTTTAGCAAACACTCCGCTGTAATTAGTAAATTTGGCGAACTTTTTGCCAGAACTGGTAAAATTGATCCTAAATTTCACCGTTATCTAATTGATGCAGAACAGATACGTTTAAAGGGAGATTATGATCGTTCTGAACGTTTAACTGCTGAAGATGCAAAACTACTGATTGAAAGAACCGAAGAGTTCCTAGAATTAGTAAACTATCTATCATCTTGCTAATTCAAATAAATCAATGGTTAAATAAATAATGGTAATGTAACAGTAATATCAAAAATAATCGAACACAGATAAACACAGATAAAGATGGACAATCAAAAATCAAAACATGATACTTTCAAACAACATCCTGTAAATCCTAAAATCCTGGACATCCTGATTCTGACAAATTAAAATATTAGTACACCACAAATAAAATCAAAATCCTGTTAATCCTAAAATCCTGGATATCCTGATTCAGACAATAATATATTTATTTCGTAGCAACTATTTTGATTATCAAGCGATCGCTACAGTAAGATCAATTATGATTCTGCACTATTATTACAGGGTTAGTGATGGTGTCATTTCTTCCTTATCATTATCAAATTTTTAGTTGGGTTGCGCTTTCGCTTAACCCAACCTACCATTTTTTAACTTTACTTTACGCAAAGACACAGAAAACACTTTGCGCCTTTGCCCCTTTGCGTCTTTGCGCGAAACAAAACTTAACTAGATTGAATGTTATCCCGCAGCATCAGGTAATGGTTTTTTCGGTGTTGCTAGTTGCAGGATGATTTCTAGTAACCAAGGGGCGAGACGTTGGCATAATACGGCTAAGTGAGATTGCCAGCCGACTAGGATTTCTGCGGTATCGTTTTCTATGCCGATGACGAGGGCTTGGGCGACTTGTTCGGGTGTCATGGGGATCACTCCTCGGAATGATTGCAAGTCACGCACCATGTCTGTTTCGGTGAGGGAAGGGAGTAAGGCGATAACACGGACATTGTGTTGGGCAAGTTCTTGACGTAGTGCCTGGGTAAATCCGACAATGGCAAACTTAGTGGCGGAATATGTGGCCATTGTCGGGGCGGCAACTTTCCCCATTAAACTGGAGACATTGACAATGATCCCCCTTTTCTGACTAACCATGCGTTTGGCTATCAAGCTGGTGAGGGTGTACATTCCCATCAAATTGACGGAGAGTTCTTCTTGCAGTTGGGGGAGTTTTGATTGCAGAAATGAGTTTTGATGTGCGACTCCGGCACAATTTACGAGGAGATGAATGGGTCCATAACTGCGCCAAAGTTGGGCTACGGCTATGTTGACGTTGATTGAGTGAGTTAAGTCTAAGGCCATAATTGTAGTTTCTACGCCCAAAGCTTCGATTTGGGCGGCTACTTCGGCTAACTTTTGGCGATCGCGTGCTACTAATATTAACCTTTTCATGCCTTGTTTGGCTAATTCTAATGCGATCGCTTTACCAATGCCACGGGAAGCCCCGGTAATTAGTGCAACTTTTCCTTGAATCTTCATCGGTTTTCACCTCCAAATTCTTCATTTTTCATCTTCCTTTTGCCTTCTTTGCAATCAACAGGGAAGACGATTGATGAACGGTAAACAAAAATCAAATTTCAATTCAGCGACAGGAACGAAGATACTTTTTCTGCTCATCTGCAATACCCCTTTATTGCTTCTCGATAGCAGAAATTCCTCGTTGTCAGGATGGGAATAATCAACATAAAAGACTGTTGGCAGGATGGATAAAGCTCATTGATTTTACCTCTCTATTTGCTCCGAGCATTCACCAGTGCTGTCGTACCTACACACATTAGCAACTAAATCAAGTTATTGCAATATTTTTTAATCAGGATTTCTGATCAGTCGTTTCCCTAAAGTATATATATCGCAATCTTAATTTATATAAGTTTTTATGAATAGTGAGCAATTCATATCATGATCCCCTCACAATTGGTTAATTTTTGTGACCAGGAACACATTTTTAACTTATTCAAGACAATATATCCTGCTGAATTTGTAGTGTATTGGTAATAATTTTTGGTAAATTCGCACTAATTTATAAAAACAAGAAAATGATTATTAGCAAAAGTGAATATTATATTTCTTCTTACTCCCTGAGACTATGCGCCTCTGCGTATTAGCGAAGCGGGGCGAAGCCCGATAAGGTATTTCCTGAATTCTGGGGGCTTGCTGTTGTAATTCTTCCAACTTCAACCCAGCCTTAATTGCTGCCACTAATAACGCCCCTTCCGTAGGATCACCCAATACTTGCCATTGATGAGAATCGGGGGGATGATTTAACCGGGCATTAGAACAAAGTGCCGCACCAGCCAACATTAACAGCACCTCATTTCTCCGTGTCCTCTGTGCCTCTGTGGTTCGTAACTCTTCCGTAAGAATTTCCACTTCTCCCTTGGGTTCATAACCTACCCCAGTCACATTAATCTGAATATTGGGAATCCATAATTGGCGAACAGTCATTTCATTTTTTGTCAAAGTCCCGGTTTTGTCAGTGCAAATCACCGTGACTGCACTCAGGGTTTCCACCGCAGACAAACGCCGCACCAAAGCATTTTGTTTAGCCATGCGTTTGACACCAATAGCTAAGGCTAAACTGACAGTAGGTAATAAACCTTCGGGGACAAATGCCACAATAATACCAATGGCAAAAATGAAACTTTCCTTCAGTTGCATTCCTACCAGCAACTTAGTGAGTAAAAATATCACCACCCCCATAGTCAAAGCAATGATGGTAATGATGTGAACTACTCTGGAAATTTGCACTTCTAAAGTGCTGGCTTCCCGCTTCACATGGGCAGTGAGATGGGCAACTTGACCAAATTCCGTATGTGTCCCTGTGGCATATACTACTGCCAGTCCCCGACCGGCTGCCACGGTAGAACCTGCAAATACTAAATTACTGGCTTCGGAAGCATGGATATTTGCGGCGGTGACAGGTTCGCTAATGCGGGGAACGGGCAAAGATTCCCCTGTGAGTACGGAGACATCTACATATAAAGACTGACTTTGAATAATTCTGGCATCAGCGGATATCTTATCACCTTCTTCTAACTGCATGACATCGCCGCTAACTAATTCACGGGCAGCAATTATAGATAATTTTCCATCCCGATAAACTTTAGCTTGGGAAGGTAAGATTTTCTTCAGGGCTGATAAAGCTTTTTCCGCTTGATATTCCTGCCAAAAACTAAAGATAGCATTAATCCAAATAACTGCCCAAATTGCCCAACCTAATTCTGGTGTTTGGGAAATAAAAGCTAATATTCCCGCTACCCACAACAGCAAGGCCATAAAATGGGTTAATTGGTCAGTGAAACGCAGAATTAAAGGGCGTGTTTGGGGTTCGGGAAGTTCGTTATAACCAGATTGTTTTAATCTTAAATTGGCTTCGGCCTCGCTGATACCTTGAGGAGTAGTTGTTAGTGTTTTGTAGACATCTGTAGGTGTCAGCGTCCAAATATGAAAGTTTGAATCCATACTTTTGGTATCAATCGGGCTTTGATATTTTAGATGCCGAGTCTATACCTTTTCATCTGTCTGAGGTGTGGGGTATGTTTTTGAGGAGGGTTAATTGTCAGAATTAGGATATCCAGGATTTAAGGATTTACACGATTTTATTTTGTAGTCAAAGATCCCCGACTTCTAAACATAATTAATTAGATGAACGAGAAAATTACTCCCTTCCCACACAAAGATAACTGATATTTTTTCTCCGTGTCCTCTGTGTCCTCTGTGGTTCGTTTAAAAAAATTAGTAATTTAACAGTAATATCAAGAATAATTGTAGCTTGCTTCCCGAAGGGTACGCAGATAAACGCAGATAAACGCAGATAAAGATGGACAATCAAAATTCAAACAACATCCTGTAAATCCTTAAATCCTGGACATCCTGATTCAGACAAAAAATTATTTTTACCAGTGAAACATTTTAAGACTTGACAAGACGCAAAAAATGCACTATGCTGACGGATGTTTTTTGTTCTTACTCACAATTTAATTCTAACATACCACAGGGATTAAAATCCCTCGTGTCGCTTATATCTCAGGGAGCCAAGCCGCGCTCGTTTTACGCTTACCGGATGCTCTTATAAACAATTTTGATAAATTATTGATCAGAGCATAGACTACGTGCTTATTTCCGCACAGACCAAGAGCGGACTTGACCTAGAGTCACAGGAATTCTGTCACTAACATCAATGGTAAACAAAAACACCTTTTTAGCCCTGCGACCATTTTCTGGGTCAAAAAACTTTAATTTCACATCCCAACAATCACTATTAATCCGACAAAAAGGACTTTTTTCCACTTCAATACTATCAAGCTGCATCCCTGTAGAAATAGCTTGAGAAAAACTAGAAGCAGCTTGGAAAGCATTAGTTACAGAAAAATTCAACGCTCGATCTTTTGCCAATTGTCCTAAATTTTGCAAATCATAGTATACTCGATTTAAGAAACTACTCAAAGCCTTTCTCATAGCTATTTCTTGGGCTGGTGCAGTTTCTCCCGTAATTACAGTTTGCAAAGCCGCATCTACCAAACTGTTGACTTTCCAGCCATACATTCCCCTAGTATTCGTAAGACTAATTACAGGCACAACCTGACCAGAAAATAACTCCACAGTTCTATCTGTTAACCTTGCAGGTATACTTACCCGTTCCACAAAATCATCACTGTTTTCTGGTTGAATTTGTCCCTGTAACATCAAAATCAGGATTTCATAGATATCTGCGGCAAAACCGCTTACAGGCTCTAAAGCATAAATAGGAGTTAATTCTTGGTTGAGAGTCCAAATTAAAGGTTTAGCTTCCGTAGGATTTACTGACAAGTAATCAACCATTTGTCGGCTATCATAGGGATTAGCAGGGATAATTGCCCCGTCCATATTCACTGCTGGCATTAATTGTTTAAACGAGTCCCTTCTGGCTTCATTACCAAAATCATAACCAATTGTTCCTAAAGCATATACCAATTTAGAAGCCGCACTAGGGGTGACACCTTGAGTTATTTCACTTCTTTGAATTTCTCGTTCCCAGTCTCCGACTGGGAATGCCGTCTCCAAGGCTCTGCCTGACGGTATAGTGAGAGGCAGAGCCTCTAATGTAGCATTCCCAGGTAGAACCTGGGAACGAGAGATTCCTACTCCCCTCTCCTCATAGGAGAGGGGTTGGGGGTGAGGTTGTTGTACTCCCTGATAGGAGAGGGGCTGGAGGTGAGGTTCTAACTTTTCTCCCGTCAATAATTGAAACGCACCGGGAATATTCAACTTACCTAATAAACAGCGTTCTGGTTCTTCCACTTCTTCCGGGTTACAGGGAATAGCACTATTTAAAATCGCTTCCCGCACTGCTTCAGCGTTGGGTTGTTCTCCTCGTTGCAATTGCAGACTCATTAATAAAGCAGAAATACCTGTGACAATGGGTGCAGCGCAACTAGTCCCTTTTTGTCTGATAGGTTCTTCTGTTCCCGGTTGGGCGCCTAAAATATTTTCACCGTTAGCCATTACCCCTTTATGTTGATATTCTCCGCCATAATTACTAAATTTAAACGGTTGGCCATCATCTCGCATTGCACCCACTGTAATCACACCAGGAAGAAGAGAGGGAATACACCAACATTCACCTTTATCGTTACCACCTGGGGCAACAATTAACATATTATTATCTTGGCATTGTTTCACAGCACGGGCAAATAAATCTGGTGCTACTCCGGTTTGGGTAGGGTGACAAGCAGCGATATGGATAATATTCGCTCCCCATTGCCAAGCGGTATTAATAGCGTGGGTAAGGTTGATAGGGGAAATAAAATCATCATTAGCGAAGGAAATAGGAATATTTAATGCTGTACATAAAGGGGCAATACCAGGGGCTGGTGTACCGTGTTGTCCTAAGATAGTGCTAGAAATGTGAGTAGCATGACTGGATAATTCAATGCGTTGTCTAATAGCTGGAGGGAAAGGTGCAAAAAATGCCTCTCGTTCTTTTTTTGATTCTTCTTTATCGTGGTCGGGGTCGTCTTTTTTGTCTTTTTGTTGTTGGTTAAATTCTAAAGATAAATTGAGATAATAATAGTATTCTTCGTTAAGTTCAATATCTTCTGCCCAATAGGGTTTAAATTGACTAAATTTTGCCCCTTGAAAACAACTACGTTCTAAGTCGGCTGCACCATCAAGGATAGCAATTTTAATGCGGGGGTCGCCTTTTGTGCGTGTCCAAATTTGGGAAATTCCGGGGATGTCGGTAAGGTTAGGCATGGTTTTGATTGTGTTGTTGTAATTGATGTTATAATTGTGGGTGAAAAGTCTAATTTTTTATCAAGTTAATGCCAGCTAAAGATGTTTTTCATGATGCTGTTAGGATAGGGTTAGAAAAAGAAGGTTGGGTAATTACAGATGATCCTTTAAGGATAGAAGTTGGTGATGTGGAAATGTATATTGATCTCGGTGCGGAACAAGTTTTAGCTGCTGAAAGAGAAGGAGAAAAAATAGCGGTGGAAATTAAGAGTTTTATTGGTACATCTAATATTTCTCAATTTCATCAAGCCATTGGACAATTTTTTAATTATCATTTGGCATTAGAAGAACAACAACCAGAACGAGTTTTATATTTAGCTATTCCTTCAGGAATTTATTACTCTTTCTTTCAATTGCAGTTTATTAAAACAGTTGTTCAGCGTTCCCAACTTAAAATCATGATTTATGATCCAGTTCAGGAGGTAATTGTAGCATGGAAAAACTAGAACAATATCGCAATTATGTCAAACAAGTGATCACAGAATATGCTCAATTAGGTTCAGCTAAAGATGAAATTGAACAACAATTGATTTTTGATAGTTTTGGTGATCATTATCAATTGATGTATGTGGGTTGGAAAAACAGAAAACGGCAGCATGGTTGTGTTTTGCATTTGGATATTAAAGATCAGAAAATTTGGATACAACATGATGGAACTGAAATTGGTATAGCAGATGAGTTAGTTAAATTAGGAGTGCCAAAATCAGATATTGTTTTAGCATTTCATGAACCTTTGGTGAGACAATATACAGATTTTGCTGTTGGTTGATTTTCACATAGATTTTACATCATTTTTGGAAATATTTACATTATGTCATATAGTGATTTTACTCTCAAAAAAGTTAAGCAAACCTTTGGCATAAATACCGTTGAAAATAAAAAGTTTCTGCCAGAAATCCAACCAATTGCTGCTAGTGCAACCCTGACTGATTTTTTAGCAGAAAGTTTACCATTAGCTATAGCGACAGGAAGTGAAAAAGCACGTTCTGAGTTAATCATTAGTCCGGTTTTACTAGAGGTTCGTAAGATTTTACAAAGAAAAATTAGTTTATTTTCTGGTACAGATTTTACTGTAGATTCGGCTTTAGGATTGAATGGAGTCTGTGATTTTGTTCTGAGTCGTTCAACGGAACAGTTAGAAGTGGAAGCACCAGCAGTTATGATTGTGGAAGCCAAAAAATCAGACTTAAATCCGGGTATTGGCCAGTGTATTGCGGAAATGATTGCTGCTCAAAAATTCAATGAAATTAATAATCAACCCATTCCTACAATTTATGGTAGCGTCACTAATGGTACTGTTTGGCGATTTCTACAATTAACGGAACAAACTGTAACAATTGATTTTACAGATTATCCCCTTCCTCCTGTTGATGTCATTTTAGGAATTTTAGTTTGGATGGTAACTGCTGCTAACTAGATAATTGTCACCAATAGGGGTTTAGCAATGCTCATAGGTGTCAACTTAGGCTAAAAATGTCTTATCTGTTGGCTGACAAACCCGCCCAGAAATGAATTTACGGGCTAATAGCGAAACTAAACTAAAGTTTACTGAAAATTTTCTGGGTTATTTAGTCATCTTTAGATGACTTTTGCTATGAGACTGGGAATTCATTCCCAGTCGGGCTATGGGTTTTACGTTAAGTTGACACCAAAAATCCTGGATATCCTGATTCTGACTAAGTAGGTGAACACAATAAAACCAAACTGTGTAAAGAAACGTAAAATCGCCCAAACCCTCTTCACTCTTGCCTCTTGCCTCTTGCCTCTTGCCTCTTGCCTCTTGCCTCTTGCCTCTTGCCATAACGACAATTTTCAACGCCAACCTACTTAACTAGATAATCTACTAATAAAATTCTCATGTTCTGGACTTGCTAAACCCTGCTGCAAAACAGCTAATACTGTACCTAAATCTCCTCCTAATAATGCTATTTTATCTAACCATAAACCGGGGAATATTTGGGAACAAATTATATTATCTGCATTGGCTTGAAGTTGAATATACTCCCCTTGTTGTAATCTAAACCAATCAAATTGATGGTCATAAACTCGCCAGATTAAATATTCTTGGACTTGATTACGACGATAAACTTTGAGTTTTTCATGTAAATCATAGGAAGCACTAGAAGCAGCAATTTCTACTATTAATTCTGGCGCACCTTCTACATAATCATCTTTATTTATTCTTGATTGTCCTCCTGTTTCAATTCTTAATAAAGCATCCGGTTGTGGTTCGTTATCTGTATCTATTAGCACTGTGGCATTATCGGCGAAACCTATGCCCGGTGTAGCTGCTTTATAAACTCCCAGCCAAGTCATAATATAAGCATGGGGTTCTCCATGACTTTTGATTCTTAATGGTGATGCCACGTAAACTACTCCTTCAATTAATTCGGCTTTTTTGAGATTCGGCATGGCATGATAACGCCGTTCAAATTCATGACGGGTTAATTTGTCGCCGTTTTCTAGGGGAGGAATAGTTAAGATGGGAGAAATTGCAGTAGTAGATATCATAAATTTGCTCGAATTTTGCAGAAAATGAAATTGTCAGAATCAGGATGTCCAGGATTTAAGGATTTACAGGATGTTATATGGGTAATTTGGGTTTGGATGATAACTTTTGCTCATAATTGATTGCGATTAATTTGGTGGATGCCAACCTGCTTTAACCCAATTTTTACGCACAGTAACAGCTAAACTATTATTCAATCTCAACGCCCCGATTGTAGCACGACCACAGGCTGTCAGACCGATAATTTCTGTCCCCTCTGGACTCCAAGTAAAATGTTTTTGCCATTGTTGTTGACGAGGATTAAATAGAGAAACTATTTCACCAGATTTAGGATCTAAATTCTCAGTTTGTGTCCATTTGTATTGATTACATAATTCACACGCTAAACAGAGATTATCTTCTGTATCATCTCCTCCTTTAGCTACAGGTTGGATATGGTCAATTTGCAATCTACCCATAATATAATCTTGATGACTAAGGCAATACTCACAGCGATTTTCTGCCCGTTCTCTCACTTTTTGGCGTATGGTTTCAGATAGAGAACTCATGGTGATAAAGGAATTTTTATTCCCCGTTTAACAGCTTCGGCTAAACCTTCAGATTTTCTTAATTGTCCCATTTGATAAAGGGACATTAAAATTAATAATTCATAACGTTCTCCTGCTGTTAAACCGGTATTTTTTCCTTTAGCTTGTAGTTCTCCCAAGCGTTGATTTTGCACTACATCCATTTTTAAATTAGCTAATTCTAGAACTTCCTGATCGGAAATATCAGGAATGCTTGAATTAATGCTCATTTCTGAGAGATTATCTAAGGTAGGTAATACTATTTCTAGGGTGTCAAGTAAAACATCTGATATCTCTCGCGCTGTTGCTTCTCCAAGACGTTCGACAGAAGCAGCTAAACTTTCGGGTAAGTTAATAGTTATGGGAATTGTCATAAAAATAAAATTCTTTATTACAATTATAGTTTAGATGATGTTTGGGATGAATTTCTTTGTTATTTTTTTGTCTGAATCAGGATTTCCAGGATTTAAGGATTTACAGGATGTTACCCAACATTTCGGTGATTTTGTGATTTAATGTTGTTGGGTTGCGCTGTCGCTTAACCCAACCTACATCTAACCTATAGATATCATCACTAGAAGCAGCAATTTCTACTATTTCATGACGGGTTAATTTGTCGCCGTTTTCTAGGGGAGGAATAGTTAAGATGGGAGAAATTGCAGTAGTAGATATCATAAAATTTGCTCAAATTTTGCAGAAAATGAAATTGTCACCAATCAGGATGTCCAGGACTTCAGGATTTACAGGATGTTATATGAGGAATTTAGGTATTATAATACATATTTAATTTCTGAATTGAACTTTTGATTAACTCGCTTTCAGGAATACACACTACTAAAGCTCTCACTGCTTGATGTCTATAATAAGCATGAACTCTATCAGCTAAATGATTTCCTAAATTATCAACGAAGTAATTGTGATCAGTGGGATGAAAATAGAGAATTTTGCTCTCATTCGCTTGGCTAAAACCAATTTGCAACAAATGACAGACTTTTAGAAATTCTAAAGCCTTTGCAGGCAATATTTTGGCAAGTCGTATCTGCACATTTTCCCTGACAAATTCCTCAGCAGAAAG
This sequence comes from Dolichospermum flos-aquae CCAP 1403/13F, assembly GCF_012516395.1. GTDB lineage: Bacteria > Cyanobacteriota > Cyanobacteriia > Cyanobacteriales > Nostocaceae > Dolichospermum > Dolichospermum lemmermannii. The sequence continues at coordinate 3,243,645 of NZ_CP051206.1, read as the reverse complement.
AGTTGGATAAACTTCAATCTCATGACTACCATTCAAGCTAAAATCAAAACCAATTAACAAGTTATTATTAGTTAAGATTGATCGCAATTCTGGGCTGTTACCGCACAAAGAAATTGCTGTTTCTGTTTTTTCTAAATAATTATCAATCCAAATAAACAGTTTCAAACGTGAATCTTTGACTTCTCTTCTGGCATCTACTCCTATCAACACTTTAATAACTTTACTGAAGTCGAAATTATTGCCTAAAAATTTATGTAGTAGCTGATAATTTAACTTCACTTCAACTCTTGCAGCCACAGCATTAAAAAAATTTAGTGCTGCATTGATTTGGCTTTTAGCGTCTGGTTTTGTCCATGTCAGAGTGAACCTAGCAGCATGAAGTCTATCATGATCAATTTTACAAGCACAGTCAATTATGGCATCTTTTTGTCCTTGAACTAATTTTTCAAAATGCCCTAAAGGAAAAAGATAGTCTTCTATCTCAAAAACTTGCTTGTGCTTGCCAATATGAGTTAGGTTAATTTCACTGTCAGTGACGAAATTATCGTAGGTAATCATTTGTTTATTTAAAGTTCCTTATGCCTGTTTATTTAAAGTTTTTTATGCCCAGAAAACCTCGAAATATCAAACCCGGATACTCTTATCACATAACAACCCGTTGCAATAACCGTGAATTTAAGCTATCACGGCGTGAATGTCGGGAAGTGTTTCTTTATGCGATAAAAAAGGCTTTGGATAAATACAATTTCCAGCTTTATGCTTTGTGCATTATGTCAAATCATGTTCATTATTTGATTGCACCTAAACAGCCAGAAGAGTTACCCAAAATTATGCACTTCCTGAATTGGTACACGGCGATGTGTTTCAATCGGATGTTAAGAAGAACGGGACATGGTTCGACTTCGCTCACCACAAGCTTTTGGGAGAAACGATATTACTGTGATGGGTTTCCTGCTTCAGACAAAGAAAGAGCATTAAATACTTTACGCTACATTCACGCTAATCCTAAAGCTGCCAAAATGCGCCAGAGTTTTTTCTATGACTTCAGCAATTATGGCAGTTATGAACGCTTAACTGATGATGGTTTAACTCAATGGCATCCGGCTTTTTTACGACTGGGAAACAGCTTAGAAGAATGTGCCAAAAAGTATAAAGGCTTCTGCCAAAAGTATAAACCCAAGGAGAAGACCCCAACCCAATACCACTGGGGTAGTAAGCTGTTGGCTGGGGTTCATCTCACAAATCAGGGTTCAACCACCAACCCCAAAAAATCTAAGTCCGGTTTTCCGCCACCCCCCCCGTGCCAGGTATCCGAAACCCCCGAAGTGACAGAGGTTGTCCGTCAATTCATCGCTGCGAACCGTGCGCCAAGGGATGTAGAAATAGACTTTTGACCTTTTTTGAGGTGAGTGGTAGAATGAGGTGACTTACTCTGCGTCGTCGCCCGCAAAAGGAGGACTAAACCAGAACAGCTGGGCTTCCACTTGACCGCTTTGATCCTTGGCAGTGGAGATGATTTCGCGTTCTACGGGGGCAACTTGTTGGGGGCGGATGTTCTTCTTAGTCATGGTGTGTTTTTCCTTTTTGTTTGTTCGTTTAACTTCTTCATTATGAAGAAGACTGGTTTGGTGAAGGCGTTAAATTGGCGTTGAAGGGTAATTTAACGAGTTGTGATTCACCAGAAGCTTTATATAAAACCTGTCTCCTTGTAGGAGAGAGGCTTTAAATTCTCAATTTTTTTTCCTGTTCCCTCTCCTCTTAGGAAAGGGTTAGGGAGAGGTATCTTAATTCATATCCCCCGTGCCAGTGATAAACCCCCGAACTGACAAGGGTTGTCCGTCAATTCATCGAGGCAAACCGTGCGCCAAGGGATGTAGAAATAGACTTTTGATATTTTTTGAGGTGAGTGGTAGAATGGGGTGACTTACTCCGCGTCGTCGCCCGCAAAAGGAGCGAACGTATCCTCACTTGGATCTCTCCATGAACGGGCTGTAACCTGACCGCTTTGATCCTTGGCAGTAGAGATGGTTTCGCGTTCTACGGGAGCAACTTGTTGGGGGCGGATGTTCTTCTTAGTCATGGTGTGTTTTCCTTTTTGTTTGTTCGTTTAACTTCTTCCTGATGAAGAAGACTGGTTTGGTGAAGGCGTTAAATTGGTGTTGAAGGGTAATTTAACGAGTTGTGATTCACCAGAAGCTTTATATAAAACCTCTCTCCTACAAGGAGAGAGGCTTTAAACTCTTTAAATTCTCAAGTTTTTTTCCTGTTCCCTCTCCTCTTAGGAGAGGGTTAGGGAGAGGTAGAGTTTTAGTATTAACTAATGTGAATTTTTCAGAATAATCAATGCAACTACTTACCATGAGATGATAAAAAGTGCAATTACTAATCAGTAGGCTAAGTGAAGCTACCCTGATTCTGATAGTACAGCCAATTATGATTCAACGCAAGACCTTATTAATAAAAATTACTTATAGTAAATCAGGTTGTTAACACTCCTGTATGCTTGATATTTCCGTGAAGCGGAAATCACTATCTCCTCCCGTCAAGTATTTGTAAATACTGATTTTCATCCACAGCACAGGAGAAAATAAACACTTACTAAAACCGTTTTTTTTTTTGACATAAGAAAAAATTATATCCGTTAAAATATGTAAATTGAGTTGACATTTCAGCCGAATAATATAACAATTACTTTTGTGTTCTAGAAGCACAATCGTAATAAAAATGTCATAAAATATATATTTATGGCGCAAAATAGATGTTTAAGCAGATAATTAGCAAATTAAATGCCAAAATCCTCAATTGAAACGGAAATACACAAATTATGGAACTTGACACAGGGTGATTCACAAATATGTGTAGCTATACTCGACGGATTGGTTGATCAATCTCATAATTGCTTTAATGCAGCAAATTTAACAAGATTGCCAACACTTATTCAGGGAGAAGCGACAGCTAATGGATCTATGTCTGGACATGGAACTCATGTAGCAAGCATCATATTTGGTCAACATAATTCTTCAGAATTACGGGGAATAGCTCCCCAATGTCGAGGGTTAATCGTCCCTATTTTTGGTGACAATAATAGGAAACTTTCTCAACTAGATCTAGCTCGCGCCATAGAACAAGCCGTCAATGCTGGAGCGCATATTATCAATGTCAGTGCTGGACAACTCACTGATAATGGTGAAGCAGAAGGCTGGTTAGATAGGGCTGTGCAACTATGCAAAGATCACAATGTTTTAATTGTGGCTGCTGCTGGTAATGATGGTTGCGAATGTTTGCACGTTCCCGCATCTTTACCCACCGTATTAGCAGTAGGGGCAATGAATGACCAAGGTAAACCCATAGACTTTAGTAACTGGGGAGAAAGCTATCAAAACCAAGGCATTCTTGCACCGGGAGAACACATCTTAGGGGCAAAACCGGGGGGAGGGACACAAAAACTCAGTGGTACTAGCTTTGCTACTCCTATTGTTTCCGGTGTCGCTGCTTTACTCCTAAGTCTGCAAGTTCAGCGTGGTGAAACACCCGACCCCGCTAAGGTGAGAGCGGTTTTATTAGAAACTGCTATACCTTGCACAGATAAGGATACAGACGATATTAGTCGCTGTTTATTAGGTAAATTAAATATTTCTGGTGCATTGCAATATTTTACAGGAGGAACAATGTCCGAAGAATTAGATACAGTAGAAACCGTTGACAGTATTGAAGCTGCTGGTTGCGGTTGTGCAGAGATTACAAATAGTGCTGAACCAGAACCCAGCCCGGAGGAATTTATACCCCCTGAATTTTTCCCAGTAGTTCCTGCTGTGACAACTTCCGCACCTTTCACAAATTCATCCAATTCTCAATCTACTACCATGTCAAATCGTACATCTAATTACATTACTGCTAGTCAAGCACCCAGCGATCTCGCTGAAGTTAACTTAGTGTATGCTTTAGGTACACTGGGTTATGATTTTGGTTCAGAAGCCAGAAGAGACTCCTTTAAACAATTAATGCCAGGGGTACAAATAGACGGAACAGCGATTCCCGCTAACCCTTATGATGCGCGGCAGATGGTAGATTATTTAGGAGATAATCTTTCTGAGGCTAAGTCCTTAATTTGGACATTGAATTTAGAATTAACTCCTATCTATGCAATAGAACCAGGTGGGGCTTTTGCCAGAGATGTCTATGCTATTTTACAACAATTATTATCGGGACAAATTCAAGCAGAAGACAGCGAGAATTATGTAGAGAGAGTCAGTATTCCCGGTATTTTATCAGGACGCAGTGTGAAACTATTTTCTGGTCAAGTTGTGCCAGTAATTGAAGTTCCCAACATTCGGGGAATGTATGGTTGGAAGGTTAACACCTTAGTTCAAGCTGCTATTCAGACAGTGCAAGCGCAAGCGACAGAAGCCCAAGAAGAGTCTATTCGTCGGACTTTGGGTAGTTTCCTCAGCCGCATTTATTATGATTTACGCAACTTGGGGACAACTTCCCAAGATAGGGCGTTGAATTTTGCCTCTACGAATGCTTTTCAAGCGGCTTCCACCTTTGCGGAAGCTGTGGCTACGGGTATGGAGTTGGATAGTATTACAGTAGAAAAAAGTCCTTTCTGTCGTTTAGATAGCGATTGTTGGGATGTAAAATTGAAGTTCTTTGACCCTGAAAATAGTCGTCGGGCGAAGAAGCTATTCCGGTTTACAATTGATGTGAGTGATATTATTCCTGTTACTTTGGGCGAAGTCCGTTCTTGGTCTACTCCTTATTAATAGTGGTAGGTTGGGTTAAGCAACAGCGCAACCCAACAAAGTCTTTTATCTCGTTTATCTCGTTCCCAGTCTCTGACTGGGAATGCGGTTACAGAGGCTCTGACTCTGCTTTAATAGAAGGCAGAGCCTTCTAGAATTCATTCCCATACGGAGTATGGGAACGAGAAACGCGAAAAACGAGGAAATGAGAAATCAATTTCCAAAATCTACAATCTAAAATTGATTATGAGATTACCCAAACTTTCCCCCCCGGTAAAAAGACCAGATATTATTTATCCTCATCGTTCTGTTGATGTCATTCATGGTAGAGTCGAGGACTTAGTTAGCATTCGCATGGACTTATTACATGGTGCTAATTATAATGACCCCGCTGCATTTCAAAATCGTAGTTATCAGCAAATTAAATCTTCTTGCAGTTGTGTAATTTAGGAGTTATCAAAATTATGAGTAAACAAAAGAAAACCCCCGCAAATTCGAGTCAACCAGAACCCGAACAAACAGCAGAAATTAAACGTAATATTTTGTCAACTGGTTTGGAAGATTATGGTTTTTGGTCGCAGGAAATGGCTAGACAAAAAGCCCAACAAACTGAACCTGATAAACCTTTCCGTCGTGGTCGGATTTGGTGTTAGTTGGTGCGGTTTTCATATCCCCGACTTCTTTGAGAAGTTGGGGATATTAATTAATACACAGGAAACACTTTACTTAAATCAAGCTGTAAATCAGTAAACCAAGGTAAAGATATAACCTGAGTAGGTAAAACAATTCGCTTATTTGTATACCCAAATATCCCCTGTTTATTTTGATATGGTTCACTGTAACATTCCAAGCAATTATCTAATAAATTAAATATCCAATAATCAGGTATTCCCGCTTTCGCATAAAGAGGTATTTTCACCTTTTGGTCATAGTCTATGGAAGAATCTGCAACTTCTATGACTAACAATATATCGCTCCCTTGTGGGTGAGATGAAAAATAATCATCATCACGGTTTTTGACAATGGCAAAATCTGGTTCTGGTTCGCTTTTGGGTGGTATACTAATGGGGGCTTGAGATTGCAGAATTACTCTATCTTCTATAAGTTTTGGAAGTTCCTTTAATAGCTTTCTTAAACAAGTTTCATGTGCCGTACCTTTTGATACCATTTCTACCAATTCTCCGTTAATTAGTTGAATGTGATCATCTTCTTTTAAAAAGCCAATTTCAATGAGTTCGTGATATTCTTCTAGGGTGAAGCTTTTAACCTGAATTGTAGTCATATATCTTGCTCCATTTTACCAAAGGTAAATAAAGTTTTGAACACAAGCAGTGGCACTGATGAATATATTCACAATTATTATAGTGATTTGCGATCGCTTTGCGTTTTTGAAACCCTGCACAAACACCGTAGTTATTGCATTTGGCAAATCCCGAATTTATGGAATAAATCCGGGATTTTGTGCTTAAATTTTAAAGAGTCCCAAAACCTTTTTTCTTTTTCTCTTTCTTTTTCTTAGCTGGTGGTGCGCCACCGGGATAACCGCGCCAGCCGGGTGAAGGACGATTACCACCTGCTGCTAAGGGATTACCACCGCCAAACATTCCTCCCATACCGGGAATGCCACCCTGTCCCATTTGCTGCATGAGCGATCGCATTTTTTGGAAGTCCGCTACCAGTTTGCTTACATCCGCTTCTCTATACCCAGAGCCAGAAGCAATTCGACGGCGGCGACTGGGAGAACTCGATAATAAATCTGGGTCACGGCGTTCTTTACCCGTCATGGAATTGATCATGGCTTCACAGCGTTTTAGCTGGGTTTCTCCATGCTTTAACTGGTCATCAGAAAGCTTGTTCATGCCCGGAATCATCTTCATAATTCCGCCCAAAGAACCCATGTTTTTCAACAACCGCATTTGCTTGAGAAAGTCAGTAAAATCAAATTTTGCTGACAGGATTTTCTCCTGCATTTGCTCCGCATCTGCCAAATCTATCTCTTCTTGGGCTTTTTCTACTAAAGTAAGAACATCCCCCATCCCCAAAATCCGCGAAGCCATCCGGTCAGGATAAAACGGTTGTAGAGCCTCGACTTTTTCCCCCACACCCACAAATTTAATCGGCGCACCGGAAATTTGCCGCACTGACAACGCCGCACCACCTCGGCTATCCCCATCCATTTTGGTCAGGATTGCCCCAGTAATGCCGATTTGGTTATGGAAGGTGCGCGTGAGATTTGCTGCCTCTTGCCCGGTCATTGCATCCACAACTAACAGGGTTTCATCGGGCTGGACTACTTCTTTGATGCGGGCTAATTCCGCCATCATATCTTCATCTATTTGCAAGCGTCCGGCAGTATCAATAATTACTGTATTTATGCCTTCGGCTCTGGCGCGTTCCACACCTTGACGGGCAATTTCTACGGGGTCTGCTGCAATTCCCAGTTCAAATACGGGGACATCAATTTGCTTACCAAGGGTAATTAATTGGTCAATAGCTGCGGGACGATAGATGTCTGTAGCCACTAATAAGCAACTACGGTCTTGTTTGCGTAAATGCAAGGCTAATTTTGCGGTAGCTGTGGTTTTACCGGTTCCTTGCAAACCAGCCATTAACACAACGGTGGTTTTCCCCGCAACTTCTGCGAGGGGAACATTTTCTTCCCCCATCACCTGCACTAATTCATCATAAACAATTTTGATGAATTGTTGGTCAGGACGTACACCAGCGATAACTTCAGCCCCCTGGGCCTTGGTTTCGACTTCGCTAATAAAATCTTTGACTACCTGGAGGTTAACATCTGCTTCCAATAAAGCCCGACGCACTTCCCGCAAAGCGTCTTGTATATTGGATTGGGAGATTTTATCCTGTCCTCGCAGTTTTTTCCAGGCGGATTCTAAACGGTCAGATAGTGCATCAAACATAATTCAGTTACAACGTAGTTAGTCTGTTGTCAGTAGGGGCGAAGCATTTGGAAGATAAATTATCGGTCATTGCCAAAAATAGTCCTCCAAATGCTTCGCCCGTACAGTGGTTAGTTGTCAGTAGGGGCGAAGCATTTGCAAGATAAATTATCGGTCATTGCCAAAAATAGTTCTCCAAATGCTTCGCCCGTACAGTTGTCAGTTGTTAAGAACAGATTACCAATGACTAATGACAAATGACAAATCATTAAATAGGTTTAATGACAACAACACCATAAGCATCTGGGGAAAGATAATCTTTTGCAGCTTGGATTAAATCAGTTGCTGCCTGTGCTTGAATATATTGGGGATAATTAAAAGCTGGTTCTAAATCACCAATTAATGACTGATAATAACCATACAACCCAGCGCGATCACTTGGTGTTTCATTCCCAAATATAAACCGATTGGCTACACGTTGTTGAACACGGGCAATTTCTGATTCTTTGACAAATTCTGTTTGTAATGTGCGAAGATGTTGAATAATACCTGCTTCCACAACCGCTAAATTTTCGACATCACATTTAGCAGAAATCGAAAACACACCTTGCAATAAATTACTCATATTACTCACAGAAATTGAAGATACTAATCCCCGTTCTTCCCGTAAATCTCGCACTAATCTAGATGTTCTCCCATGTCCTAAAATTCCTGCTAAAACATCAAGTGCATAAGTTTCATCTAATTCCATCAATCCAGGTACTCGCCACATCATTACTAGTCTGGCTTGTTGAAGAGTTTCATCAACAACTTCCCTGCGGACTATTTCTGTAAATGCAGGTTCAGGAATTGCTGCTATTGATGTTAGTTTGTTGGTTGTTTGTTGATAATTTTTACTAAATTCTTCGGCGATAATTTCTACTAATTCTTCTACTGGTAAATTACCCACAGCGACTGCTGTAATTGACTGAGGTTGATACCAATGAGCATGAAAATCTCGCATTTGTTGCGGTTTAACTTGAGCAACAACTGCTTCTGGTCCAAGTACGGGACGACGATAGGGTAAGGAATCAAAAGCGGTTTCCATGACATGACGAGAAATTCGCCGCCGGGGGTTATCCTCAGAACGTCTAATTTCTTCTAAAACTACTAAACGTTCTCGTTCAAAAGCATCATCAGGAATACTAGGATTACAAACAACATCTATTTGTAAAGGTGCTAATTCGGCAAAATCTTTAGGGGCAGTTGTGGTATAATAGTGTGTATAATCTTGGCTGGTGGCAGCATTAGTGACAGCACCGCGCTCTTCAATCCGGCGCTCAAATTCACCACTAATTAACTTCTGTGTACCCTTAAAAATCATGTGTTCTAAAAAGTGAGCCATGCCATTAATCGCATCTGACTCCATTGCTGAACCGGTTTTGACCCATAAATTGAGATTAACCGCGTCTATTGGCATTTGTTCGGCGATAATGGTTAAACCATTTGGCAGATGGTGCAAAGTGGGTGCGTTAAGACGCGGAAAATTTAGCAGAGTTGATGTCATTGCTTGTGGTGAGTGAAGAGCTTTGTTACTTCCTATATCTTACAACTTTCTTGATGGTGTAAACATTGTCAAGACTTTTGAAAGAAGTTAAGAATCTTATTGATTAGTTTTTTCCTTAGTCTCAAACCTCATTTATTTTCTCTATAAATTGTTGTATATAGTAAGTATTATTCCCTGGATTCTCCGAAACTAACTTATCATTTATCATGCCTAATTAATAATTAATTTTAGGACTTACGCAAGACTCATGGAATAACGAACCACAGAGGCACAGAGGTCACGGAGAAATGAGGATTGGAGAGATGTTTTGCGTAAGTCCTAAATTTATTCAAGAATAATTAGGTTGGGACAAATGCCCAACCCACACAATAGAAAAATAAGAAATGTCTCTACACTACTTATTTATTCATTATGAAAATACTGAAGCACTGATTTGTTGTGCTGGGGAAGATGATAAGAATTTCTCGACTAACAATTGCTGGAAAATGTTGACATCATTTTGCCAATTAGCAATTATTTGTTGTAAGTCTTGTATTCTTTCCGCAACGGTATTTCCGGTGAGAGGATAATTCAAGTTACCAGAAAATAAAATAGCTGGTGTTACCTGTTCCCCAAACTGGACATTTACTTGATTAATAGCTAAATTCAGAACTCCCCGTTTTAAGGGATAACTTAACTCTAATCCAGCATTGACTTTACTTCCTCCAAATTCCTGCCAAGAACCTGGGGCTAGAAGTTTACCGCATATATATTGATAAGCATCTGCTTCTGATGTAAAACCGACAACTGCTTTGGGGTTAATTCCTACTGCTTGATACTCTACTTGGGATAATTTTTCAACCAATTGTCGTGCAACTGTGGCAAGTTGAATTTCTGCTGGTGGTTTCCCTGCTATCATCTCTAACACATTCAGTCGGTTAGGTTGAACAATGATTCCCACACCGTTTTTATAAACCAACTGAACTAAATTATTATTGTAAACTGGTTGATTTGCTAGTTCCCAGTCTGAAGGAATAATCCCTGTATATTTGAGGAAATCTGGGTTGAGAACTGCGGGATTGAGATTTTTCGCTACGAGAGAAATTGCTATTTCTGTGAGTTGTAAACTATTACTCATACACTTCTGGTTATGGCTGAATTGATTAACAGTATAAACACTGTCCAATCTAGTATAAGTGAAAAGTAACGTATTTGTAATTATTGATCTAAATAATCAGTAATCAACCTGAGTATACAGTGCTTATACTTAATTAACAATTGTCCAGATTCTCTACTTCTTGGAGAAGTAGGGAATCTAACTTTTAGCTTTAGAGATTGATTTATTGTAAACTAATAATTAGTAATATTAAGAATTATGACAAATCCTACTCACACAAAAAGTCAATCCCGCATTATCGTCATCGGTGCGGGTATAGGTGGACTTACAGCCGGGGCATTATTATCCCATAGAGGTTATAACGTCCTTATCCTCGACCAAGCCATAGTTCCCGGTGGTTGCGCTTCCACATTCAAACGTCAGGGATTTACCTTTGATGTTGGTGCGACGCAAGTTGCAGGTTTAGAACCTGGGGGAATTCATCACCGCATTTTCTCAGAATTAAATATAGAATTACCCGCAGCTACACCTTGCGACCCAGCCTGTGCTGTATATCTTCCAGGAGAGTCCACACCCATTAATGTCTGGCGTGATTCTCAAAAATGGCAAGCAGAACGCCAAAAACAGTTTCCGGGAAGTGAACCTTTTTGGCAATTATTAACCACTTTATTTAATGCTAGTTGGGAATTTCAAGGACGTGACCCTGTTTTACCACCCCGGAATTTATGGGATTTGGGACAATTAATCAAAGCTGTCCGTCCGAGTACATTTATAACTGCACCTTTCACCTTATTTACTGTTGGCGATGCTTTGCGATTATATGGTTTAGGAAATGATCAAAGACTGCGGACATTTTTAGATTTACAACTCAAGTTATATTCTCAAGTTAGTGCGGAAGAAACGGCTTTACTTTATGCAGCAACGGCTTTGAGTGTATCCCAATTACCCCAAGGGTTATTTCATCTCCAAGGAAGTATGCAAGTATTGAGCGATCGCTTGGTAGAATCTTTAGAACGAGATAGTGGTAAACTATTGATGCGCCACACGGTCGAAAAAATCGAAGTTGAAAATAACCAAGCTAAAGCGGTAGTTATTAAAAATCAGAAAACCGGGGAAACTTGGACAGAATCAGCAGATCATATCATTGGTAATGTCACCGTTCAAAACTTAGTCCAATTATTAGGAGAAAATGCGCCATCTGGATATAAACAAAGAGTAGAAAAATTACCTCCTCCTTCCGGTGCATTTGTAGTTTATTTAGGTGTAGATAAAAGTGCAATTCCTCATAATTGTCCACCGCATTTACAATTTTTATATGATGTAAATAAACCCATTGGAGAAAACAATTCTCTATTTGTATCTGTGAGTCATGAAGGAGATGGCCGCGCACCATTAGGAAAAGCCACAATTATCGCTTCTTCCTTTGTTGATTTTACGACCTGGTGGGAAACTCAAAATTATGAAGAGTTAAAGCAAAAATTCACCCAAGAAGCAATATCCAAACTTTCTGAATATTTCTATTTAAAGCCAGAAACTATCATTTATGTAGAAGCAGCCACACCTCGCACCTTTGCTCATTATACAGGCAGAGAAAAGGGAATTGTGGGCGGTATTGGTCAAAGAATTCCTACTTTTGGACCCTTTGGTTTTGCTAATCGGACTCCCATTAATAATTTGTGGTTAGTTGGTGATTCTACACATCCTGGAGAAGGAACTGCGGGAGTTAGTTATTCAGCTTTGACGGTAGTTAGACAAATTCAAGCTCAAGGGTAGAATTCTTTTTTATCACGCAGAGGCACTCCAGAGGCGGATAAGAGAGCGCACAGAATAGTTAGTGATTCAAAATCAACACGTTGCTAAATTTAAGTATGAAATTGAAAAATCAAGGATTCCTCAATCTTAATCTTTGCGCCTTGGCGTGAGACTAATTTATACTTAAAATTAGCAAAATTATCCATTAATTAGGACTTGCTAAAGGCTGAGATTCTGGAATTGTTGGTGTTTGTTCTGGTGTAGATTCCACAGACGGACTAGGTGGTGATTTGGGAATCATAAGTTGCCGCCAAGTCTTAATTTGTTCTTCAGCATCAGTATAAGCACTACTACCACGAGGGATTAACTTAGCCGTATCAATTGCTTTGGCGACATCCACTTCACTTTGAGAACGTGCCATTTCTAACAACTGTTGACTCCACTGGTCAATAGCAATATTCACATCTAAACGTAAACTGTTACGACTAGATACACGGTTGGCCAACTGGATAGCTTGAACTAAAGCTTCTGGTGTGCCAGTAACTGCAACTTGCTTGGCCTTTTGCCAACTGTCTTTAGCGCGAATTTGGTCTTGCCAAGTATCTATAGATGATTGGGCTTCACTTGATAAAGCGCGTCCTGAAGAGGCGATTTTTTGGGCTTCACTAATAGCCGTTGTTAAATTACCACTGTCGGCTAATGCCTTGGCTTGATCTAAATATGGTTGATCTTGAATGCGCTCAATTTTAGCCGTCCATAGCCTCATCTTTTTTCTGGCTTCTGGATATAATGCTCGTCCAGAACGAATTTGATTAAGTTCAGCGATCGCTGTTTGCAATGAGTTAACATCCTCACCGATGGCTATTTGTTCTGCCCGATCTAAATATGGTCTATCTTCAATCGTTTCCACTTGTCCACGCCAACGGCCAATTTCTTGACGGGCTTCTGTACCACGGGGATTATTCCCAGGAATTAGCTGTACTTCCGAAATAGCTGCTGTTAAATCATTAACCGTGCCTTGACTGGCGAGATTTCGGGCTTTTTCTAACCGAGAAACATCTTCAATTTCTAATTGCCAACGCGCAATTAATTGTTGTGCCTCATTATAAACATCCCTAGAAGCATCTATTTGTTGAGCTTGAGAAATAGCAGTTTCTAACCCAGCCGCAGTCCCAATAAAAGCACTTCTTTGGGCTTCACCCAAAACCATAAAATCATCAACTTCCGCTTGTAATTCAGGAATAGGCGGAATTTGTCGGGCAATTTCCAATGCTGCATCCGCATTTCGCTCTTTCATCTTTGCTTGTGCGAGTGTGAGCATTTTTCGAGCAAATCCTGATATTAACTCTTTGGCTTTTTGATATAAATAACTATCCGGTTTAATCGCCTCAGCTAGTTTAATAGCTTTGAGTAAATTATCTAAATTGCGACTCTTTGCTAAATCTTCTGCTTTGTAAAGTTTATCCCCATCTTCCCGCGCTGTAACAATAATGTTATTTAATTGATCATATTTAGTGCTTGCCCAGTATTTATTATCTACCCGCAGTAATTTAGCTGTGAGCATAAAAGCCGATTGCCAATGTCGTTGACGCAATTCTTTTTCAGCTTCTTGGTAAATTCCTTCAGCCTTTGACCAAATCGTTTGCCATTTTTGAATTTGTTCTTCAACCAGTTCACTAACCTTGACATCAGGAGGAATTTTTCGGGCTGTAGCGATCGCTTCCTCCAAATTCCCTCCTTGGAAACTCTGATCAGCTAATTTTAAAATATCCCGTGACCATTCCTCCAAAAGACGATTAATTTCGCCTCGTAGTGGGTGATTTTCTGGTAATTGCTTGACGAGAGTAATCGCTTGCAGCAAATCATTAATAGTTTGCTTAGAAGCCGCCAACTGAGCGCAGTGTACCCTCACTGACGCACTAGCCAAAGGCCAGAAAATCTGTGGACAATTAGGGGCAGATGGTAACTTAAACAGGATGGATAGAGCGAGAAAACCCATACTTCCAGGAATTAAAGTTAATACTGCTGCCCAAACTACCCAATTTTTAGTCCAAGGGGGCAATTTCTCAATTAAAACACTGAGATTAAAAGTAGATTCTGAATTATCATTTATCGCCAAACCTGTGCCATCTGGCTTTTTGCTTTTCTTCATGGACTGAGAATTAGCACCAATTGCAGCAGTATCAGCAGTTTGATTATTTGATATATAGTTGGGTTCAAACCCAATTGGTTCTCCTGCTTGGTCCGAAGACCAATTATCTGGAATATCCCGCTCTGTCATTGCTCACACCACACTAATTGAATAGCGATATGAAAGTAGGTAGATCAATATAGATAATTTTATGTTTGCTATCCTAACTTTCCCATCTAGAAAAACCCATCCGAGAAATTCATCACCCTCATCAATAACATTACTGTTTTTTGGTTTGAGTGTGACTAGTTACATTAACCAGAAATTGCAGATTCTCTTTGCAAATCTCCAATTAACTGGGTTAAATCATCACTACTTGCTTGATAAATATTACCGCAAAACTCACAAGTTGCTTCTGCACCATTATCTTTCACAATCATGTCTTGTAGTTCCGCTTCTCCCAATATTTTCAGCGCCCCTAGCACCCGATCAAAAGAGCAGCCACAATGAAAGCGTAACATCTGAGTTTCCGGAAATATGTTCAATCCCATATCTCCTAACAAATCGTTAAAAATTTCTATCAGTGTTTTACCTGCTTGCAGTAATGGCGTAAACCCGGATAAAGCCGAAACCCGTGATTCTAATGTAGCCACTAACTCCTCATCCCTCGCAGCTTTCGGTAACACCTGTATCAATATTCCTCCGGCAGCCGTCACACCCTGTTCTCCCACAAACACACCCAAAACTAAAGCGGAAGGAGTTTGTTCAGAATTTGCTAAATAGTGAGCAACATCGTCACCTATTTCCCCAGAAACAAGTTCTACCGTACTAGAGTAAGGAAAGCCATGGCCAATATCGCGGACTACATAAAGAAAACCTGTACCCACTGCCCCCCCAACATCTAGTTTACCCTGATCATTGGGAGGCAATTCCACAGAGGGATTACCAACATAGCCCCTAACAGTGCCATCTAAGCCCGCATCTGCCAATATACCACCTAAAAGACCATCGCCCTTAACTCGCACATTTACCCTAGAACCGACCCGTTTCATACTGGAAGCCATCAACAAACCAGCCGCCATACTTCTTCCCAAAGCTGCTGTAGCCACATAAGATAATTTATGGCGTTGTCTAGCCTCTTCTGTTAACCGGGTGGTAATCACGCCTACAGCCTTAATACCACCATCCGCCGCAGTCGCACGAATCAATTGATCTGCCATGAAAAACCTTACAATTCTTTACAAGATGACTTTTATATTCTAAGTTGTTTCGAGTCAGAAGAAGGAAGAAGGAGTCAGGAGTCAGGAGTCAGGAGAGGAGGAAGAAAGAAGGAAGAAGGAAGGAAGGAAGAAGGAAATTACCCAATTACCAATTACCAATTACCAATTACCAATTACCAATTACTAATTACTATGCTAGGTACATTTCAACAAAGCCAAATCCGTATTGAAATCGCAGCATCAGCCAATGCCATTCATGACAGTATTTTGCATCCTGCACAACTAAAAAAATGGCTATTGGGGCAAAGTTTCCCCCCAGAAATGCCCACAGAATTACCGTCAGGATTTGAATTTACTACTCACACAGGGCCCATATCCATTCATCATCGAGTAGACGTAGTAAAACCCAATTGCCTGCGCTTACTACTGAGTGGAGGCATTGACGGCTTTCACGAATGGTACTGGGGAGAAGGCTGGATACAATCCCGATTAGAAGGCATATCCATCCTACCCCTAAACTTAGGACAAACCCTGAGCTTAGTCAGCTTACGCCAATTCTTAACCACAATCAAGTAATTCTTCTATTCTTTGCGCCTTTGCTTCTTTGCGACTTTGCGCGAAAAACACTAGTTAAAAATTCCAGATACCCATAAAAGCACTCCCCCCGTCGCCGAAACACACATAATTCCTGTTAACCCCGCGAGGGGTTTTTTATTGATACCTGTCACCCATGCAGAAACTTTATCTGTATAGGTGATTAATCCTGCTGTATCTATAGTAGCGATCGCCCATACCCAACCAGCATGAAGTCCCCAAGCTATCCCTAAATTATGCCCATCAGCTAATCTGGCTAATACCAATACCATACCCATGAGCCATAATCCAGGCAGTTGAGGAAGAGTTTCTGTTTGTTCCCAGACCAAATGTAAGACAGCAAAAATCGAGCTAGAAATAATTGCAGCTAACCAAATTGAATAATTTTGTTCTAATTGAGTGAATATAAATCCCCGAAATACCAGTTCTTCGATTCCCCCCACAAACAAAGCCACTAGGGAAATTGTCAATAAACTAGATGGTATTAACTTAATATGAGATTTTTCTAAATAGCACCAACCAGCGCAAATTTGCCCAAGAAATACGATAGCTAGACTGAAAACACCCAAGCCAAAACCTAGCAATAAAGAAGCGAAAATAGAAACTTCCCCTACTAATCCATAATCAGGGAAAGAACCCAATTTCAACCATTGGAATCCCCAGAGAATTAGGGGTACTAATAAATAGAGAGATACTAATAAAGGAATTTTTTGCTCAGGTTGTAAAGATTTATGTATTTGCCAATTTAAGGTAATGGCTAAAATTGCTACCAATGGCAACCAGCAACCTATCCAAACAATAAAAAAAGCCATGACCAAAAATACTGGTGTATCTTTGAGAAACTCCAGCAAAGGATTGGCCGATAACTCTAAAAATGACAGCGCAATAGACATAAAAAACATGACTAACTTCCTGCAACAACAGATTTCTTGATTATTCATCAAGACTCTACTAGAATTTGTGACTAATGGAAGAGGCCAAAACGTTTTTTATGTCTTATGCCACTGAAATTATTTAACTACAGCTACTAATTAGCGGTAGCTTTAGGGATAAATTTTTCAGCATTAACGGAAAAACTAGCCCTGATAGGTGAAAAAATTTATTCTTCTGCGTCTGATTCATCAGCACCATCATCTGACTGGGTTAATTGTTTGTCACCTTCACCAAGTTGAATCAAGTGAATATGTTTGTAACCTAGTCTAATTTCAAATTCATCACCGGGCTTTAGGTTCATCGCTTTGGTGTAAGTTGCACCAATCACAATTTGACCATTTTGATGAACACTAACCCGGTATGTCGGTTCGCGGCCACGTCCATCTTTTGGTGCTTCTGGGCTGAGGGGAATGCCTCTAGCTGACAATAAAGCATCATAAAAGTCTGTTAAATTAACCCGAACTTGGCTATTTTTAGTAACGGTGTAATAACCACATTGCTTTGCTCTTTCCCGACGTGGTAAAGTGGAAAGTTCTTTAACTTTCGCTAGTAATGTTTTTCCAGTTAATGGGGCAGTTGCGGTTTCAGCCATTATGTTCTAATTTTCCTTAATCTCTTCAAATTGATAGCGTAGCATGGCGTTAGCCATTTAAAAATTTTCTTGTGAGTCCAGTATTGAGCAATCAGCGCAACTGGACTTCAGAAATAAACAAAACATGAGGGTGATGGGTGAATTCCTGCTGATATGGAAGCAACGAATGACTCTATCATAGTTATCTATAATAGGTTTCTAAGTCATAGTTACCACAAACATTTATTTCAGTAATTTTACTGCGCTTTTAACCATCATTGGCCATCAGAAATTAAATTATTTTCTCTTTGGGCGCTGTTGTATCAGTGTAACTTCAAGCCACCTTTACAAATCAGGTTAGTTCTACTCCAAAAAAGTCGTAGAGCCAATAAATTACAGGTTTTTCACATTCACTGCCAATCTTACTTGCTTTTGAGTTATCGGCTTGCACCTAATTCTCTTCTTTAGCTGAAGATAGCCTAGTATTTGTATGTGGTCTAACGAACATACACCCTTTTATTCTGCCAGTAGAGACATGAATTTTCCAGTCTCTACATTACGAGTAAACTTAGAAGTGTTAGCCGCGCTTATGCGGTTATTGTCTCTAATTTTGTTAGTTCGTAATTTTCTATTAAATACTAGCATGAAATAATAATAGCAAAATATTTTTTGAATTTAAAATTCATATTTCGGTTAAATTTTGATCTCACGCGCTGGAGTTGAGGAGGTAAAATGCAGTAGAGATTTTCCCAAGGCTTCATACTGTCAGGAGGAGAATGTCAAGACTTTTATGAAAGTTAATCTAATTCCGACTAGCTTTCTTGGAGTGAATCAGTTAAATTATAGAGTTTCTATGGCTTCGCTACGCCAGCTATCAGTGACTAGAAACAAAAACCGGGGTGGAAAATCCCCATTATTGATCACCGTCAGATTCAAAGCTCTCGTCAGATTATCTACGTCTGTCTAGGGGAAGAATAAATTTACCACATCTATTGGGTATTTGATAGCCATGAGGAAAGATTTTCACTTGCTTTAACACTTCTATATATTTAAAGATGTAGAATTTTGATAACTAGGGCTTGACGAAAGAAGTATTAAGTGTAAAGGATTAAGGGTGAAGGCTGCGGTCAAGTCAAGCATAAGAGAAAATGTCTGTTTATACTTCATGCTTTGGACTTCATCCCTCCCTAGCTTCATGATTTTGAGGTGGGTAAGGCATAGAGAAGATTTGAACCCAAGATTTGGATTGATAATAATGGAAGTTATTTTTAAGATTACTCGACAACAAGAAAATTCTCACCCTGTTTTCAAATCCTACGTTTTGGAGGTAGAACCAGGGAATACTATCCTGGATTGTCTCAATCAGATTAAGTGGGAACAAGATGGAACTTTAGCATTTCGCAAAAATTGCCGCAATACAATTTGTGGTAGTTGTGCTGTGCGGATTAATGGGCGTTCTGCTTTGGCTTGTAAGGAAAATGTGGGGAGTGAACTGGCTAGACTGGAGAAAATATCATCATTGGCAAATCAGTCTCAGGCTACTCCAGAAATTACAGTTGCACCTTTGGGGAATATGCCTGTAATTAAAGATTTGGTTGTGGATATGAATGGTTTTTGGAATAATTTGCAGAAAGTTGCCCCTTATGTAAGTACAGCAAGTAGACAAGTTCCCGAAAGAGAGTTCTTACAAACGCCTCAAGAGCGATCGCTTCTTGATCAAACGGGCAATTGTATTATGTGTGGGGCTTGTTATTCTGAATGTAATGCTCTGGAAGTCAATCCTGACTTTGTTGGTCCCCATGCCTTAGCTAAAGCCTATCGCATGGTGGCAGATTCCCGCGATAGTAATACAGAAGAACGATTAGAAAACTATAGCGCAGGAACTCAAGGAGTTTGGGGTTGTACTCGTTGTCTATATTGTGATTCAGTTTGTCCTATGGAAGTTGCCCCATTAGAGCAAATCACCAAAATTAAACAGGAAATTCTGGAACGCAAAGAAGCGAGTGATAGTCGAGCAATTCGTCACCGTAAAGTTTTAGTAGATTTAGTCAAACAAGGTGGTTGGATTGATGAACGTCAATTTGGGATGCAAGTAGTTGGTAATTATTTGCGCGATTTACAAGGATTACTTAGTCTTGCACCTTTAGGTTTAAGAATGCTAGTCAAAGGCAAATTTCCCCTTTCCTTTGAACCATCCCAGGGTACTGAGGAAGTGCGATCGCTCATCGAATCTGTGCAAAATACTGATTAGTCAGTTGTTAGTAGGGGCGAAGCATTTGGAAGATAAATTATCGCTCATTGCCAAAAATAGTTCTCCAAATGCTTCGCCCGTACAGTTGTCAGTTGCAAAAGAATATTTCTTTCCTCTGCACCTCTGACTAACTGGGATCTTGAGGAATATTCAATTTTCGCCCAAAACGGTCATAAACTAAAATATCCCATTGTCCATTATTGCTATATTCAAACGCAATTCTACTACCATCAGCACTAATAGTAGGATTGCGGACTTCTCCTTGGATATCACCAGCTAAATTTCGTAATTGACGCACATCTCGATCATAAAAAACAATTTGTGTTCGTCCTTGACGACTAGCAGCAAAAACAATGAATTTACCATTATCAGATGATGCAGGATGGGAAGCAATCGTATCAAAAGAATTTAAACCCGGTAAATCCACCAAATTCCGAGTCACCGTATCAAACATATATACATCTTGACTGCCTCGGCGATCGCTCGTAAACACCATATATCTCCCCGAAATTTGCGGATTTAACTCCGATGAAAAACTATTAAGACTCCTACCCCCAGAATCAAATGGGTAACTGAGTAAACGCGGATAGCCAAAACACCCAGTTAATAGAGTTGAGCATAAAATTAAAATAATTGATAATTTATAATTCATTTAGAGAACAAGGAACAGAGAACAAAAGCAGAAAGGGTTAATAAACAAACCAATTACCAATCCTGAAAATCCTTAAATCCTGGACATCCTGATTCAGACAAAATAAATTTTAATTGCTATTCACCGTTGCACCATTAGGAATATCTAACTCAATAGTTGGACCCCTATCGAGAACTTCAATATCCCATTGTCCACGACCAGCAGATTCAAACGCAACATAACGCCCGTCAGGACTAATAGTAGGATTTCTCACCCAACCACGAAAAGTGGGAGTCAGAATTTGTGAATTTTGCGAAGCCCGATCATAGAGTGCTACAACTGGTCTACCTTGATCACTGGTAATATAACAAATGTAGCGTCCTGTATAACTCAAACTAGGACTTTCCGCAATTACAGATTGTCGGTTTAAGCCCGGTGTGGGCATAAAACTTTGATTTTCTAAATCGTATACTAACAACTGCTGACGACGAGAACGATTGGAAATAAAAGCCAAAAAACGGCCATTACCACTCATTGCCGGTTGTTCTTCAGTATATCGGCTATTCAGAGAAGTTACTCCCATGGGGATATTATCAGCAGCACAAGATATTAGTAAACTTGTCAGTCCAAAAATTAGGCTCCAATAAATAGACTGTTGGAGCCAGAAGCTAGGTGTAAATGTTTTCACATTACTGTTTTCCGTCGTCCACCCCAAATGTTTTAAATATCGTCATCAAAATCGGAATTATCCGGCTCATTATTGGGCTTATTAATGGGATTGTATGGTACATAATCCGTTGGTATAGCCTCATCATCATCCTGTCTTCTAGGCGGAACTGAGTCTCTGGGAGGACGACGTTTTCTGGGTCTAGGAGTAGGAGCAACATCATCCTCTCGGCTTTCTGGGCGTTGGGGGCGATTATTACCGCTATTACTGTTATTACCGCTATTATTGCGACGTGGTGGTTTTCTTACTTCATCTTGAGAATTTGCACCTTCCCAATCATCAACTTGTCTGGGAGCAGAACCCCAATTTTCATCTGTATTACTCTCGCTGGGACGACCGACTGAACGCCCAGAATTAGGACGACGCTTTCTTTCTCCTGAATCTGGTCTTTCCCTGTTCCGTGGGTTTGGTGAACTGCGTGGTGGTTGTTCTTCGTAATAGTCATCACGGGAAGAACGTTCATCTCGACTACCGCGAATTCTCGGACGTTGAGGAGCTTCTTCCTCTTCTTCATAAGGTAGCGGTTCTAAATCTGCATCCATCTCAGCTTGATAATTGCGCCGCTCAGAATAAGAATATTTCCTGCTAACCTCGCGTTCATCGTCCACAATGGGAGTATTGCGTTTAGCTTGTTGAGTAGCGATACTCCGCAGACGAATACTTTCAACCGCAAAAAATACCGTAGAACCTACCAAAAGCAACTGACCAAATTGTAAAATTGGATCAAGTCGCCATCCTTGGAAGACAAGAATAAAGCCGCATAATAAGCCAACCGCTGCAAAAAAGATGTCTTGATCTCTTGACAGTTCTGGCCGGACAGTCCTAAGAAAGTACAGTGCTGCTCCAGCTACAGCCAGGAAAATTCCGAGAATACTGGCTGAGTTCGCTCCAAAATTTACCTGAGCTAAAACACTGGCTGAGTTCAGCCCAAAATTAACCATTGGCGTTTTCCTAATATCAAATCTATATTAACGAGTTACACTTACCATCACTATTTTAACCAGTCATAATATTGTAGAAGAAGAATACTGGAGTTCAGAAGTCCAGGAGAAAGGAGAAGACAATTCTTCCCCAGTCCCCAGTCCCTAAAAATTAAAAACGTTGGATTTTATCTTTTTGGCTAATGAAAATTAGACCAATGGTAGCAGGGATAACCACAATCGCAGTCCCAAAAACCAAACTCCAAAGAAAATTTGCTAAAGAGGGTGTCATAGTTCTCAACCTTTTTTTACACAGTTTATTCTCATTTTAATCCTGGATTACTTTCTTGAAAAGTAGAACAGGATTATCTATCCAACTTGGTATCTACTTGATTGATGATCCCAAGTCAATAACTTTGTTTTTCCATTCTCACAATAAAATGACACCATTTAGTTAAAATTAAAAAAGAATGCGTTACAAAACTTAAAATTTCTCAACTTAGGTCTAAGTTGAGGATGTTCTCACAAATATTAGCTAAACAAAATGACTGGTGTTAACTTGACTACTTGGATTCTTGGCCCATTTTTGGGAGTGATGACGTTTTTATTTATTTTCCGCATTATTCTGACCTGGTATCCCCAATTCCATCTCAACCGTTTACCTTTTAGTCTGATCGCTTGGCCGACTGAACCCTTCTTAATCCCGTTGCGGAAGTTAGTACAACCTATTGGTGGTGTAGATATTACCCCGATTATCTTAGTAGCGATTTTTAGTTTTATTCGGGAAATTTTACTAGGTCAGCAAGGGTTACTGACCATGTTATATAGGTAATAGGATTGACATACTCACCGACCTGAAGGTGCGGTGATCCTTGACACTTCGCCAGAACACGCCACAAGTGGTCTTATCGTTCCTCCATGTCCGTTTAAAGTCTCCCAATGCCCTATGGCGACTATGACCAAATTTTAACATAAAGCCGTCCTGGAAGGACGGGGCTTGTGTCCCGTCTTTTCGGTCAGGAGTCAGGAGTCAGGAGTCAGGAGTCAGAAGGAAGGAAGAAGGAAGAAGAAAGAAAGAAGGAAGAAGGAAGAAGGAAGAAAAAATTTTTCCCCAAACAACTAACAACTGACAACTGACAACTGACCAATTATTGCATTTTCATATCCTGAACAAAACTGGTGTAAATATTACCCTGCAAAAATTGGGAGTTTTCCATAATTTTTTGATGAAAGGGAATGGTTGTCGGGACTCCAGTAATGGCACATTCTCTCAATGCGCGTTTCATGCGGGTAATTGCTGTAGCTCGATCTGGTCCCCAGACAATTAATTTACCAATCAGGGAGTCGTAATAAGGGGGAATGTTGTAATCCGTGTATACGTGGGAATCAATCCGCACTCCTGGTCCTCCAGGTGGCAGATAACCAGTAATTTTACCGGGGGCTGGGCGAAAATCATGATCTGGATCTTCGGCGTTAATGCGACATTCAATAGAATGTCCTCGAAGAACCACTTCTTTTTGTGTCAGCTTTAGTCTTTCCCCTTGAGCAATGCGAATTTGTTCAACTACTAAATCTATACCAGTAATCATCTCTGTCACTGGATGCTCAACTTGGATGCGGGTATTCATTTCCATGAAATAGAATTTACCGAATTTGTCTAGAAGAAATTCGATAGTTCCAGCACCGCTGTAGTTAATAGACTGGGCAGCTTTAACGGCAGCCTTTCCCATTTTTTGCCGTAAATCTGGATCAAGAGCCGGACTAGGGGCTTCTTCTAGGAGTTTTTGGTTACGACGCTGAATTGAACAATCTCTTTCACCTAAATGGATAACGTTACCGTAGTTATCCGCTAAAATCTGAAATTCAATGTGCCGGGGACGTTCAATAAATTTTTCTATATAAACGCCTGAATTACCAAAAGCTGCTCCTGCTTCCCCTTGAGCCGCGAGGAATAGTCTCACAAACTCATCTTCGGAGCGGACAAGCCGCATTCCTCTACCACCACCACCGGCGGTAGCTTTAACCATTACAGGATAACCAATTTTTTGAGCGATCGCTAATCCTTCTGCTTCTGATTCTACTAACCCTTCACTACCGGGAACTGTGGGAACACCAGCTTTTTGCATAGTTTCTTTAGCGGTGGACTTATCCCCCATCAGCCTGATAGATTCGGGCGTAGGTCCAATAAAAGCGATATGATGATCCGCACAAATTTCAGCAAATCTGGCATTCTCTGATAAAAAACCATACCCAGGATGAATGGCACCGGCATTGCGCGTTAATGCAGCAGCAATAATATTGGGAATATTCAAATAACTTTTACTGCTGGCAGGTTCACCAATGCAAACGGCTTCATCTGCAAGTTGGACGTGCAGCGCGTTTCTGTCAACAGTGGAGTGAACAGCAACTGTGGCAATTCCCATTTCTTCACAGGCACGGAGAATGCGAAGGGCTATTTCTCCTCGATTGGCAATTAATATTTTATCAAATTTCATTTTCTAGTTACGATATCAGTACCAGTAGATTCACATTTTCTCCCATCCTGTTGACATAAAGCGGTTGCATTACTGCAAATCGCGACAGGAGATTCCCAAACCTCATTCTTAGCAGACTATTGGATTATGTGGCATCTTTGCTAGACCTCTTAATATGACTTGTGCTGTAACTATATTTCTGTTAGTCTCATACCCATTCAAAAAATATTTGGGAAATATTGGAAAAATATTGTATTTGAGAGATTTTTTTATGTTATACTGTAATCTGTGTTCAAAACCGCGCGGATGTGGCGGAATTGGTATACGCGCACGCTTGAGGTGCGTGTGGGCATAGCCCTTGCGAGTTCGAGTCTCGCCATCCGCATTTTTGAATGTAAATAACCCGCTGCTATTTAAGAAACATGATTATAGCAGCGGGTTTACATTTTTTAATAAAAATCCATATTTTTGATTCTTTGCCAGCTTCTTTAGTGATGCTGGTTTTTGTGCTATTGATAGAAATATATATAAACTTTTGTAAAGAACATTGACTACTACTTTTAATCCCACAAATGATTTAATCTTACCCAGCGCTTGGCATTGTCTAACTCCCATTTGGCAAGGTGGGGAGGAAGCTATTAAACGCGGTTTACCTCACAGTCAGTTAGCTCCTACTTGGCAATTATTGCTTTTGGGTGATGGTTCTCCGACTCGACACGTCCAACTACTTACTGGTGAACCAACGGAGGTAGATGTAATTGATATGTCAGCAATTGGCATGAATACTGATAATGCACCAACTATGATGCAGATGCTACCGGGTCCAAGAGTGCGCCGACAGGTTTGGGTGCGAACTGCTTCCGGTCAGCGGTTATATTATGCTGCTTCTTGGTGGGAAGCAAGTCATGTAGATGAGTATTTACAAAATAAGTCTTTGCCAATTTGGGCAAGTTTAGCGCGGTTACGGACTGAGTTGTATAGAGATGTTCAAGGTATTTATTATGGTAACTCAGAAGCGTTAGAGTCAGGTTTTCAAGAAAAGGGGCCTTTTTGGGGTCGCCATTATTTGTTTTGGCATCATGGACAACCGCTAACTTTGATTTATGAGGTTTTTTCGCCTTTTTTAACTAAATATTTAGGCGCTATGAATTATGAAAGTTAATTTTGCCAATCACTAATCTCCAAAACCAGATTGGATTTTCAGGATGAAATTAACATCTTCTTCGTGTGTTCCTGTGTTTTATGTTTCGCGCAAAGTGGCAAAGGAGCAAAGACGCAAAGAAGAAAGTAACTGTGAGAATAATAAAAAATTCTCAAAATCTCATCATTTAATTACAATCAAACATCCTGTTGATCCTTAAATCCTGGATATCCTGATTCTGACAAAAATACTATTGTTGTAATTCCCTAATTCTATTCAAAGCATCCTGATAATTTTCATTTTTGTCCTGTTGTTGATATATTTTTGCTGCTTGTTGAAAATCAGATATCGCTTGAAATTTGTCTCCTAAAGTGGCGTATACGTTTCCCCGGTTGTAGTAGGCTATGGCATCGTTAGGATTAATTTTGAGAACTTGGTTGTAATCTTGTATCGCTGCTTGATTATCTCCTAAATTATAATAAGCCATACCGCGATAGAATAAAGCTTCAGAATTATTAGGAGTAAGGCGAATTACTTCGTCATAAGCTAATATTGCCCCGCGATAATCTCCTATTTCATACTTATCCGCAGCCTGAACTAAGAAATCATCAGCTTTTTGTTTTGTCGTCTTTGGTGGTTCAGATAAACCTTGAGACAGTTGAATTAAAATATTAATAGGAATACCGGAATTTCTTCCAGATTTTACAGTCGCACTAGAGGTATTGATCTTATCAAAATCAATATCAAGTTTAAAATTTTGGTTCTCAACCAGAGTTCCTTCAGCGTGGCTGGGTTGGTTGGTAGTCGCAATTGTCGTTAATGCTGTCAGGGACGCGAGAATAACAATTTGCGTCAACCCTATCCACCCTTGACTAAATAACCTTTGTTTCATAACTTTAGGTAATTTTTGTGATGTTAATTTGATACTGTTATTATAATAAATTATATGTAAACCTGGGTAAGTTTGGGCAACTTACTGACTAAGTTATATTTAAAACAGCTTAATCGTTTGATTCTATAGTAGGGGTAAAGCAAGAGCTTCATTGGTGTCAACTTAACGGTACAGCCCCCCAAATTTGTTCTCTGATTTGTTGTGCTTCTCGATGTCGTTTCCTGATAGCTTTGACTAAACCAAATAATTTTGCTCGTTGGACTAAATCGGTGAGCTAGGCACATCACCCTCTTGAACAAGAGCGATAATCCCCTATAGCAGTTCATTCCGCGCCATCGCTCTTGTTCTCCTCCTTATTTATTAAGGGTTTTACGTTAAGTTGACACCAATGAACATTGCTAAACCCTTATTCATGTATTTGTATAATTATTGTGGAATCATCTATTTGGGAAAATAGCGATAAATTTCTTTCCGGTGTAAAACCCTTTCAAAAATTAATGTTTCACCATCAAAAATAATACCAAGACGATAATCACCTATGCGAATCCGATAAGCATTATCATATCCCTGAAGTTTTTTGATATTTGTGATTTCTGCAAAATTTGATATTTCGATTATTTCTTCAAAAGCAAATTTCTTAATAGACTCATAGTAAGGTGTACTTTTGAGTGCTTTCAAATCTTTAATAAAACTTGGTAGATACTGGGTGTTCACTCTTCTTCTAATTCCGCTAAAGCTTCATTTAAATGTAATGGTGTCTCATTTTCTACTTCTTTCATGGCTAGAATAAGTCCTTCATCTTCTATAGCTTCTAGCAACCTTAGATAGTCGTGAAAATCCATGACCACTTTTTTGATATTACCTTCAATATCAGTAATCAATTCTTGAGCGAAGGGATATTGATTAGTTTGCATTTTGTTTATATAGGATTAGTATTTTACTATTTACATTTAATGTAGCATATTTTTGTCAGGCTAGAAAAGAATAGAATTAATTTTGGGTTCGTAGTAGATACTTTAACTGACGTGCTGACTACGAGATTATTTTACAAAGTGAACTTCTAAAGGTTAAATATTTGTATAGAATTTATCATAATACCTTCACGCGAATAAGTTGATAATTATGTCGAAGTTATCTTCTTCTAAAGCACTATTAAATAGTTGTTTATCCTGTTCTATAGGAATCCGGTTTGATTGTTGTTCATTATACTGAGACTCAATCGTTGATTCGATGGGGTTTACGGTTTACAGCTTGTTCAAAAATCAAATAGTAGCCCTATAGATATTAAATTAATATGAAATCTGGTATTAATCCTGAACAACTGGAATTTTTTTAACCTATCACTATCATAGGAAACACAACCAAACTTAACTTCATAGATGTCTATAAAATCAATCATTTGACTAAATCTGTCCTGAAAATTATCCCAAAATGAAATATCTAACTCATCACAGCGATCGCCCAACTTGTACAATAAAAGATAGATTATTGCGAATTGTATAGTTAAGGATTATAGCTGTTATGGCTGCCGCTGTTTTCATCGAAAATCTCAAAAAAAGCTACGGTAATGTAGTTGCAGTTCAGGATGTTTCCTTTCAAGTCCAACCCGGAGAAATATTTGGTTTACTTGGCCCCAACGGGGCTGGAAAAACAACCACTCTCCGGGCTTTGTGTACCCTGACAACGCCTGATGCTGGCAAAATTGAAGTTTCCGGCATTTCGGTCTTAGATCACCCCAAATTAGCCCGGCAAAAGCTGGGTTATGTCGCCCAGGAAGTAGCTTTAGATAAAGTCCTAACTGGCCGGGAGTTACTACAATTACAAGCCGCACTTTATCATCTTCCCGGTGCGCTGATTAAACAGCGAATTAACACTATTTTGGATTTACTGGGTTTACAAGAATACGCAGATAAAAAAACTGGCACTTATTCCGGTGGTTTACGCAAGCGGCTAGATTTGGCTGCTGGTTTACTCCACGCGCCCGATGTTTTAGTATTAGATGAACCAACGGTAGGATTAGATATTGAAAGCCGGGTTGTGGTGTGGGATTTCTTGCGTCAATTACGCACTGCGGGAACTACCGTTGTGATTACCAGCCATTATTTAGAAGAAGTTGACGCTTTAGCCGATAGAGTGGCAATTATAGATAGAGGTTTGGTTATTGCTAATGGTACACCATCTCAGTTAAAAGATCAGGTAGGTGGCGATCGCATCACTTTAAGAATCCGCGAATTTTCACCTCCAGAAGAGGCCGAAACCGCCAAAAACCTCTTAGCAGCTTTACCTTTTGTGCAAGAAATTATCATCAATAGCGCCCAGGGTAACTCCCTAAATTTGGTAGTTACACCGCAAAATGACGTTTTAATAACTATTCAACAGGCGTTAAATAATGCCAATTTACCAATTTTTGGCATTGCCCAATCTCGTCCTAGTTTAGATGATGTCTACCTAGCTGCCACCGGCAAAACCTTAATGGATGCTGAATTAGCCGCTGTAGCCAATCGTGATCCTAAAGCCGAGAAAAAGCAGAATATGAGATAGAGCAGGGCAAGCGCATCTTATTTTTAGAATGCTTACTGGACAAAGGTTTTGACGATTGTTAATTTTTGTAACTAAAGGTTGAAACCCTTGCTGGGCATGGATTACAGAATTTAGGTGCGTTTGCCCTGGTTTTCCCCCAAACATAGCCACTTAAGTCTCCCCACATTAAATGACACTCATCAAGCAGCAATACTCTTAACTTTCCTGTCTCAATTTCAACGCGGTGGTTTGCCAATAATGTTTCAATCTCTTTTTTTTTTCCGCAACAGCATCTGGATTGGCTTTAGGATTCAATTTTGTGGTTTTTTTCCAACTGATTCCCGCCTCCTCAAATAAGTTATAGTAACTTTGTTTTGACTCATAAACCACGTCGTACTCAAAAGCTAATTTATATTCGAGTTCCCCAAGCTCCCAAATATCCTTAGTTTGCAGCCAACTCAATACTTCTTCTCGTTGTCCACTCGAAAGATAGCCCTTTCTTCCTTGATAGTTCAGCCGCAGTCCGTCAATTCCATGTTCCTCATAAGCTTGTTTCCAACCTGTTATTGACCCTCGTGATACATCTAAAATTGTTTGAATTTCATCGTACAAGTAACCTTGATAAATCAGCTTAACTGCCAGTGCTTTCCTTACCTCACGCGCATCTGGACGCATATCTATAAAATCTTGTAGTTCAGCTATCGCCTCTTCCTGCGATACTTTTACTGTCTGTGTTGCAGTTTCTGAATGCTGACTTATCATTGTTCCTTGTTAGACTTGTATACCTCACCGTATTCTCTCTTAGTCTTGTTCAGAAATCAAATAGGAATCCTATATAATTGCAAGTAAATTAGAGAAAGATAACGATGGCAGCTAAAGATAGATTTCATGCTGTGGTTAGAATTGCTTTGGAAAAGGAGCAGTGGCAGATAACCGATGATCCCCTGCGACTCGAAGTAGGCGGAACAAAGTTTGAAATTGACTTAGGTGCCCAGCAACTATTGGCAGCAGAGCGAGACCAAGAAAAAATTGCAGTTGAGATTAAAACTTTTTTGAGTGATTCACCACTAACCGATTACCATGCTGCGTTAGGACAGTTTTTGAATTATCGGCTGGCCTTAGAAATCAGTGATCCAACTCGTATTCTCTATTTAGCTGTGCCTGTAGTTGCTTATGAAACTTTTTTTAAGCGGGAATTTGCCCAAATTTCATTAGAAAGATATCAAATTAAACAAATTATTTATGACCCGATTCAAGAGGTAATTGTACAATGGATACCATAAAGTCTTATCGGCATATAATTCAGTCGTTGTTGACAGATTACGCTGCTATCCCCATCGCTAATGGGTCGATAGATTGCTACACTGTTTTTGATCCGAAACAAGACCATTACCAGGTCATGAATGTGGGATGGGATGGCCATCGGCGGGTATATGGTTGTGTTTTACATTTGGATATTAAGCAAGGAAAGATTTGGATTGAGCAAAATATGACGGAAATGAGAGTAGCCCAAGAACTTGTGGATCTGGGGGTAGCAAAGGAAGATATTGTGTTGGGGTTTCAAGCTCCGGAAATGCGGCAATATACGGATTATGCAGTTATATAATTTAAGAGAAGGGATAGCGATAAATTTCAGTATGGAAGGCATCCCTCCCATCTTTCACGATAGCTATCTCTACTATTGCTCCAATAAACGCCCCTAGAATATCCGGTGCTAATTCCCTAGTAATCCTGCTAAATGCCTGATAACCAATAGCTTTAGCCACTTCTAGCAATTCCTGAACAACTTCTGGAGGTGGACTATCTTTGATTAGAGGTAAATAGTCATTGACTAAGAATTTTTCATCTTCTGAGAGTCCAGAAAAATTATTACTACCCCTATATAGAGCTTCTATTAGGACTAGTAATATTTTTTTGAGGGCATTGAACCCACCAAATTTACTAGCTATTTTAGAAATATAGGGCTGTGATAATTTGCTTATTTTAGCAACGGCTTTTTGTGTACATTTAATTCCTGTGTCTATACATTGCTTAAATGCTTCTAATAGATAATATCTGCTTACCTGTTCTCTATCACCTGCTGTTGGTGTAATCTCAAAAGCAGTGGTTTTGGTTAAGGTTGCACCGGGGTAATAATCTAGTAGGTAACTTAAATCGTCATCACTGGTGAGATAAATTGTTAGTGCTTCATCAGTGCGACGGTTTGCTCGTAGTCTTCCTCCCATCTGAATAATCTCTGCTTTCACTAAATGCTCTATATACTCCTGAAATTGGGGATTATCTTTACTAGTGTCGTAATCCCCTGTTAAAGTTGCGTATTTAGAAGCTACAGCCCCTATATCCTGATAAGGTGAACCTATCGCAAATAAAGCATCGTGATTCATGTATTTATTAGTACCGCGATTATCCTTAAACCAGTAACCTTCACCATCTTGTTTATGTTTAAGGTGGTCAATCACTCCTAAATTTTGATGATTAGATGCTAATGCTGTTTTTGTGGCATCTAATTGCAGGGTTAGCGCATCTCAAACGCTATTGACAGAAGAATTACAGTAGAGGAGAATAGTTTGCTATGGATGCTGCTAACACAGAAACCATGTATTGATCATTCATGGCAGCTCGTCGTGATTTTTGTCGAATACTGCGACGAAAAGTTGGTTCTCTGTCTAAGGCATTGAGGGCAATACGACGTAGTAAGGCAAAGTTTTGTGGACTGTGCATGGAACGAATTCGACATTCATCTTCATGGAAAGTGACATCCAATGTCCAATGAACAGAGTTTTCAATCCCCCAATGCTGTCGAATTGCACTACCAATTTTGTTAGCATCACTATCAAGACTAGTAATATAAAATTGAATTTCATGGGTAGTTTTATTCCAATGCTGAACCTTACGAACTACCATGACTACTGTTGTTAATCCTGCCCATTGGTTTTGTTCATAAAGTGCTGGTAATTGTGAAATTGGAACAGTATAAACTGTCCGATTTTCGATGCGGTGATGTCCTTTTTCCACCCGTTGACTAATACTAACATCAACACCCTTAAAGTTTAGAGATTGTGCTGTTTTAAACCAATTTTTCACTTGTTGATGTAGGGTGGGATGATTATCTTTTAGGCTTAAAATATAATCAGCATTTCCAGCTATGATTTGTTCGGCAATTGATTTTTGTGTACCCATTGCATCAATAGTGATAATACAGCCAGATAAGTCCAGAGTCTCTAATAGTGCTGGAATTGCGGTGATTTCATTTGATTTACAACTGACCTTTGTTTGCCCTAAAATTAACCGATGTTCACTTGCCCATGCACTCACTGTAAGGAAATGGTCATAATATCGGTGAGTAAATGCAATCGAGTTCTTTCTGCTCTAGGGTCTTTTATTCCCGTAAAGTGTTGCAGAAAGTTACTGGTAATCTCTTTACTGTCTACACTGGGTGTAACAGATGTTCTGGTTTTGCACTTCTTCTTAAATCCTGTTGACATTACTTAGATACAGCGGCTAGATGGGTTATATATTAACTTACCTTGAGTTGTGTCACTTGAACATCCTCCCACATATCAAATAAATCCCCTTGTCAATAGGGTTTGAGATGCGCTAACCCTGTAAAATACCAAACAACCATTTACCAATGTAAAAGTTACCAACTCCTAAAAATAGCTGTGAAAGAAACATCGCCAGCCAAGGGTCTTTATTCTGTTTGCGTAATTCCTCAAATTCTTGGCTGTTATTACTTTTAGCACTTGCATAAGCATCAAAAAGATTCCAGAATGAAAAAATTAAATTACCAATTAAACACCCAATCCCAACTAATATATCTCCATCAGGACTGAGGATAAACCAAAAGCTAACTATACTTATAGCAATGGTTAGAAATATTAGCAAATATCCTTTCTGTTTCTTTCCAGAATATATTTGTCCTAATCCAGGGAATATTCTTGATAAATTGACTGCAAGCCAAGGTTCTTTGTTATACATTGGTGTAATTAATAATTTAGTGTTTATATGTAACCCATTATATAGCAATTTTAATCATTTATAGCTATTTTTAGAAATAAACAGCTATAAATAAGAGTTTAAGGAAAAGAAAAGTGCGAGTTAAACTCAGGTAAAACCGAATCAATTAGGAAATTATTGAGTCACTAAACCCGCCGCTGCTTACCATCAAGTAAACAACTAACAGTCATATCACCCATTACATTAATAGCAGTGCGACAACGATCAAGAAACCAGTCCACTGTGACTAACAAAGCAATATATTGAGTAGGCAAACCCACGGAAGTGAATACAAGGGTCATCGTCACCAAACCCGCTTCTGGGATACCTGCTGCACCGACAGAAGCGAAAATAGATGTCAGTATTACAATTAACTGTTGTGGTAAAGAAAGATGTAAATCCAACACTTGGGCAATAAATAATGCTGACATAGCCTCATACAGAGCAGTACCATCATTGTTAAAATTACTCCCCACTAACGCCCCTAGAGAAGCAGAAGATTCTCGCAAACCAATTTTTTGCAGCAAAGCCTCAAAAGTAATTGGTGTTGTGGCTGTGGAAGAAGCCGTAGAAAAGGCCGTTAACAAAGCCTCTGAACCCCCACGTAAAAAGTCAGTTGGCTTTACCCAAGAACCAAATTTCACCCGCAGCAAGTAATAACAGGCTTGTAAAAACAAAGCTAATAGCACAGACACAATAAACGCACCCAAAGCTTTAAATGGTGCAAAACCTTGAAGGGCAACGGTTTTAGCAACGATACCAAAAACTGCCAGCGGGACTAAAGCAATAATCCAGTGCAGAATACGGATTACTGCTTCAAATAAGATTGTAATTACTCTCTCAATAGCTTCGTAATCTGTTTTACCTTCAGATATCTGCTGTGCTTTCAAAGCCCGTAAAACTACCCCAAAAGCTAAAGCAATAAAAATTAGTTGAATGACGTTGTTATCAACTAAAGGTTTGAGGATAGAATCAGGAACAATATCTTGGATTAGTCCCCACGCTTGCTGCCAAAATGATAGAAATGACAATCTGTAATGCTAAGGGAATCTGTTTCCATGATTTGTATTTTTTCAACGTAAATTTACTCATACTTGGTTTTTTGCAGATTAAGTGGAGGATTTTGGATTTAACAACAGTGCTTGGAAGTATCCGTTCTTTTGTTTCTCAATTGAATTACGAGAAGTTACCTGATGTTTTACAAATCTTTACACTTTATCCAAAGTTGATGGCTTTAGTTATAAGCTGTTACGCAGCTAAATTGAATATTTTGCAGCCTAAAGTCCTTGTAGTAAGGCCTTTGAAGAAAAAAGTGAATGCGTAACAACTTAGTCCTAAGTAGGTGAACGGAAAAAAACCGTAGACGCGGAGCGGCTTCTCGAAGAGTAATATGTAACTAAAAGTAAAGTTGCCTAAAACCTTTTCCCTGTCCCCAGTTAAGAGTTCCCTTGTCATAACGACAATTTTTAACGCCAACCTACTTACTCTCTAGAAAGTTTATGTAAAATTAACTCTTCCTTATTCAAAACTTAACTTTTTTGCTGTTCACTGAAATTAAATTCACTTTTTGCTGCAACATTAAAATTACCCCCCATTACCTTGAAGTGAAAAGGCTTGGGGGATTATTTGTTAAAATATCCTAAACTTAGGAATAAATCCTTTGACCAGCAAAAATCCCCAACAATTAAGTAATATTAGTTACTCTCGCGTTATCCATCTCAGCCATCGAATTGATACAAATATACCCACATGGACTGGTGATCCTTCCGTAGAATTTACCAGTGTTGCAAAAATTCAAGATGATGGTTATTACTTACGACGCTTTGCATTGGGAGAACATAGTGCCACTCATATTAATGCCCCCAATAGTTTTTATAGTAACGGTACAAGTATTGACCAGTATCCAGCATCATCCTTAATATTACCTGCTGTAGTTATCAATATTTGCAAACAAGCGGCAGTGAATGCTGATTATGTCTTGACTATTAGCGATATTCAAACTTGGGAAACTGAATTTGGGGAAATTCCCCCAGGTAGTTTAGTGATACTATATACTGGTTGGCAAGAAAAATGGTTAAATCAAAAAGCGTTTTTTAACCAAGATAAATATGGCAAAATGCACTTTCCCGGTTTTAGCTATGATGCAACTGAGTTTTTAATTACACATAGGCGAATTACCGGAGTGGGCATTGATACTCACGGTGTAGATTCTGGGCAGGATACCAATTTTACTATTAATCGTTTGCTGCTGGAGCGATCGCTAATTGTGATCGAAAATCTCACCAATTTAGATCAGTTACCACCCCAAGGTACTACCTTAATCATTGGGATTCTCAGGTTGAGCGGAGGTTCTGGTTCTCCCGCTGGGATAATGGCATTATTTTAAATTTCTATGCACTTCTGAACAAATAAAGGGGATCTAAAACTAGATCCCCCTTATTGTTTCTAACATAACGCAACTTATTACTAATTTTTAGCAATACTACAAGTTAGATTTTGAACTGATTGAGAATTACTGAATGGGAAGTTGCTATTTTTTTAGTCAAGAGTAGAAATTTGATAAATCACACAACTACCCTTGCAACTAACTTTAGCTTGAGAACTGGAGGCTTGAGACTTTGAATTTTAGACTCTTGCCAGCAGTTTTAGATTTCACCATTAACCTGCATTTGATGAACTTGATCTGCCAATTCTTGACAATTTTGGTCATCTAACTTATCAATTGCCAACATTCCCATGAGAATAACTTCTTTTAAAGTTAAGCGAGTTGAATGTGCCTGTTTTTGCACAATCTCCTTAATGATGGGAGATACACCGATTGCTGTACTAGCTCTAGCCACGTTATAAAAGGAAACATTAAAGACTTCGGATAAATCTTAGCACTTTTTGCAAGGTTATTCTACATCCCCGGAATTGATCTACTTTGGTTTCGATAAATCTTTATATGTCTAATCCAGACTATAAATAGCAAACAGACTCAATAATTCTGCAAATCTAACTTTTAAACTACGAGCATAACCCTTATGTAGCAAGCATTTCACGGCTTACTTACTTTGCTGCACATAGTCATGTTACTACAATCACGCAATAAAATTACGTATTTTTCATTTGTGTTAATAGTAAAATATTTTCATAAGTAGGTATAAATAAACATATTTATAAAAAAAAAAGAATATGCTATTTTAACCTTATTCAGTAGACTTTCTAGCGGTTTACTTCTATTTTCTTATGAACAA
The DNA here is from genome assembly GCF_012516395.1 of Dolichospermum flos-aquae CCAP 1403/13F. Taxonomy (GTDB): domain Bacteria; phylum Cyanobacteriota; class Cyanobacteriia; order Cyanobacteriales; family Nostocaceae; genus Dolichospermum; species Dolichospermum lemmermannii. Next base: position 3,207,372 of record NZ_CP051206.1, on the reverse strand, counting down.
AAATTGATGCTGATATAATTATTTATTAATTTTCCTTACAACTTACATCACAAACCATTCATAATTGTCATCTACCAAAAGTATGAGACTCAAAATTTAGTGGCTCATCAAGGGATAAGACATTAAAAAATGATGTTACAAATGAATATGTAAAAAGCTGTAAAGCTTATACAGCAAGCTGTATAAATTCAATAATCCCAAATTTTAGTGTTGATTAATCCTGACGGGAGAATATTTTTAACGATTAATAGGATTTAATAGCGTTGTATTGCTTAATAATATTAAATATTGTGAACTAGCAAAATAGACAGAAATCGAAATCTTCCTGAATTCACTTAGTTAACGCTGTCATCAGAAAAAGTAGTGAATACGCACAAGGAACAAAACAACGATAAGTTAAATTACGTATATTAATGGTAACTTGCATTCTGAATTAACTACAGATGGATTACATTTATCCCTAGCAGGATATCAAATGTGGCAATTTGCACTTGAGCAAATAGAATATAGAGTTGGTCAAATTTACATTGATATATGCAAATTGAATGTATATTTAAATTGCTAGTTGGAAAAAGGCAAGAGGTAAAAGGGAAGAGAGAATAGGCAAAAAGGCAAAAGTAGTTACCAATTACCTTTTTCCCTGCCTAAAATTAGATAACTAGCAACTTGGGTTATGTTATTTCACAGGTCAGGGTGTAAGAGCTATCACTAAATATCAAATGGTAGATCGGATAAATGATATCGCTTGGCAAGCTCATCAGGGTAGCGTTGCGGCAATTATTCAAGTCTTGAATGAAAGGCTAGTTATGTCTAGTGTCAGAACTAGAGCAGTTTTTGTGAATGGTGTTTTACAACTTTTGTGCGAAGCAGCTACGGTAGAGCAACTGGAGCAATCTACCTTAGTGCCAAAAATTCAACAAATTTTGGACTCGCTTGCACCACGTCACATTCGCCGAGTTAACATCAATAGTCGCATTGTTAAAGAAGAACAATTGCTGTGGTTAGAGGAAATTCACCGTGATACTGATAACCAATTATTATGGTCACAGGAAATTACAGTATCCCAACCAAATTTGTTTAAGTGGTTAATTCCAGATTTAACTGAAGCTGATACCAAATCAAGAAAACCTATTTTAGCGAAACCCCAATCTTTACTCAAGAATCCAGATCAAGGGAAAATTTCGATCAAAACTTTAGTGATCGGGGTTTCTGGTTTATCTTCAGTAATTTTACTAGCTTGGCTGCTAGATTCTTGGTTAGGTAATCCGCTGAAAGATCTCTCACCATTCACAGGTTCTCAATCTTCCCAAACAGCAAACCAAAGTCCACCACAATTGTTGAATCGTCCTCCTAGCCAAAGTTTTTCTATTCCATCTGATGATCCATTTGTAGCCTCTGTGCGACTAGCTAACCAAGCTACTACGGCTGGTAAAACAGCAATAACTTCAACTCAGTGGTTGGAATTAGCTGCTAATTGGCAACGGGCTTCTGATTTAATGAGTCAGGTGTCACCTAGTCACAGCCGCTATCAAGAAGCACGGATTAGAACTAAGTTGTATAAAAAGTTTAGTGAAGCAGCCCAGAAGGCAGCGGAAAAGGGTAAATCGTAAGTTAAATTTTTAACTTCAACTACACACTCATTTCTAACATCCGTTGCATTGGTCCTAGTGCTGCTGTGCGGAGTTCTTCTGGTAAGGTAATTTCTGGGGTGCGATTTTTCATGGCTAAATACAGTTTTTCTAAAGTGTTTAGTCGCATAAATGGACATTCGTTACAGTTACAATCACTTTGCGGGGGTGCGGGAATAAAGTGTTTGTCAGGTGCTAATTTTTGCATCTGGTGAATGATTCCCGGCTCTGTAGCCACGATAAATTCCTGGCTAGGGCTGGTTTGACAATAACTAAGTAAGGCGGCTGTAGAGCCAATAAAGCTGGCGTGACGCAATACGCTGGTTTCACATTCGGGGTGGGCGATCGCTTCCGCGTGAGGATGTGTAATTTTTAACTGGACTATTTTCTTTTCCGAAAAGGTCTCATGGACAATACAGCTACCTTGCCATAACAGCATTTCCCGTCCGGTTTGTTCCATCACATACCGTCCCAAGTTCCGATCTGGGGCAAAAATAATCGGCTGTTCTTGGGGTATTTGCTGAACAATTTTCACAGCGTTGGAACTGGTACAGATAATATCGCTCATGGCCTTGATTTCGGCAGAGCAATTAATATAGGAAATAACTAAATGATTTGGGTGTGCGTCTTTGAACTCCGCAAATTCTTGAGGAGGACAACTATCTGCTAAAGAACAACCTGCATTGATATCTGGTAACAACACCAATTTATCAGGGTTGAGGATTTTGGCGGTTTCGGCCATGAAGTGAACACCAGCAAAGACAATTACATCTGCTTTCGTATTGGCTGCTGCTCTAGCTAATTGTAAGGAATCACCAATAAAGTCGGCAATATCTTGAATATCGGGATCTTGATAGTAGTGGGCTAAGATCACGGCGTTGAGTTCTGTTTTCAGATCCGCAATAGCAGCAAATAAATCTAATGGTAGATTACCTGATTTTGGTTGAGTAAGTGTAGTTGTAAACACAATTAAAAACTGCTTTTAATTACAAATTATTACCTTGTGAATTTAATTATAGTAGTTTTTACCAAAAATAGTGAGGGATTGATCCTAGCAATTTATGTCCAAATCCGGTAGAGTTTCATAAAACCTCGCGGTAAGTGGCAAACGAGCGCGGCTTTAGCTCTGAGAGGCAAGCGACTCCGGCGATTTTAATCGTATTGGTTTTTTATAAGAGCATCCGGTAAGCGTAAAACGAGCGCGGCTTGGCTCCCTGAGATATAAGCGACACGAGGGATTTTAATCCCTGTGGTATGTTAGAATCAAATTGTGAGTAAGAACAAAAAACATCTATGTGTTCAAGCATCCTAGTACGGAGAAATCCCGGCTCCTATGAAACAACGGTTAGGTTCAAGTCCTAACGGCAGTATTGACAAGAAAGAGCGAGTAATGGCAGGGTGTGGAGCGTACCGAGTCTTGGCTTAGTCATGGATTCTGAAAACACTGAAAACAATAAAAGTAAGCGCAATTTCGACACCTTGATTGGCAGTTGTTTTGAGCGTCTAGGCGGCGTTTGGCGGTCGCAGCGAGATTGGATTGGGCTAAACCCTTCATCTAAATCTGTCCGCAAAATCTCAGTGGCTTTAGCCATGAAAGTGTCAAATCCTGGAGATATACGGCTTTTTAAAGTGGCATGACCAGTCAGAAAACTCCATCAAAACCTATCAAAATTGCTGTAATTGGCGATGTTCACGACCAATGGGAAGTGGAAGACGGCATAGCACTCAAGCACCTGGGTGTGGACTTAGTGCTGTTTGTCGGAGATTTCGGGAATGAGTCAGTGGAAGTGGTAAAAGCGATCGCTTCCCTGGATCTTCCCAAAGCAGCGGTAATGGGCAATCACGATGCCTGGTACTCGGCCACTGAATGGGGACGCAAAAAATGTCCTTATGACCGCACCAAGGAAGACTGGGTACAGGAACAATTAGATTTATTGGGATCTGCCCAAGTTGGTTATGGTAAGTTGGATTTTCCGGCTTGGAATTTAACTGTGGTGGGTGGTCGTCCTTTTACCTGGGGAGGACCGGAATGGAGATTTGCCCAAATGTGTCAAGAACGGTATGGTGTCTCTAGTTTGGAGGAGTCCGCAGATAAAATCGTCAAAGTAGTAAAAAGTGTTACTTGTGATCATATTATTTTTCTAGGACACAATGGACCGAGTGGTTTAGGCGATCGCGCTGAGGACCCTTGTGGCAAAGATTGGCATCCCATTGGCGGTGATTTTGGTGATCCTGATTTAGCGTCAGCAATTTCTCAAAGTCTCAACCTGAAGAAAACTGTTTCTTTAGTCGCTTTTGGTCATATGCACCGAACTCTGCGCCATACTAAAAAGCTGCAAAGGAAGGCTGTATTTAGAAGTCCAGAAGGAACTATTTACTTAAATGCTGCCACTGTCCCCCGGATTATTCAGCAAGATGGTGTGAAATTACGGAATTTTTCTCTAGTTTCTTTGGAGGGGGGTGTAGTAACAAAAGCTGCTCTGGTTTGGGTGGGTAAAGACTTCCAAATTGCTACTGAGGAAGTTTTTTATGATTCTTCAGTTTCAGTAGTGCAAATTTTGTAATTATAGGTTATGATGTTATTTGTCAGTTTTTGTATTCCACAATCCTGGCAAATAATTTGGAGAGGTGGCAGAGTGGTCGATTGCGCCTGACTTGAAATCAGGTGAAGTGAAAGCTTCCGGGAGTTCGAATCTCCCCCTCTCCGTTTTTTTGGGAAAATAGAGACGTTTGATTAAACGTCCCTACATTTCGATTTTAATTTCTGATTAGGTTGCTTGAGGCTGAAGTAAATTTTCTATGCCTTGAACAACGGTTGCTGATTCAATTTTGTCACCAGCTTTAAGTTTATCTAAAATCTCTCTACCTTCAGTCAGATAACCAAAAACAGCATAACGACCATCTAAAAGATTCCGTCCCGCTGGAGTAAGTTCTGGTTCAAACAAAAAGAAAAAAACCTGGGAAGAACCACCATTAACTTCATTTTCTGGCCGGGCCATCACTAAAGCACCAAAAGAAGAAAAAGGTAAAACCGGCATATCTAAATAACGCCCAGCTTCTTCGAGAGTAGTGCCATAGGTTGGTTCTTTTTCACCTGCGACTAAAATTTCTAAGGGAACAGCCCGGTATTTGCCAGTTTGAGGATCAATAAAACCGGCTTCCTTACCTACAGGATCTCCGGTTTGGAGAAAGTAAGATTCTTCCGAACGGGTGAATTCTAAACCATTATAAAAACCTCGTTGGACCAAATCTACAAAGTTACCAGCAGTCACAGGGGCGCTGTAGCCATCTACAACTACAGTAAGATCGCCTTTATTGGTTTTAAAAGCAATCCTAGCTCGTCCTTTGAGTTGGGGTAAGTTACTGTATTCAGCCGGAACTTCAAAGGGGAATTTCGTCACCATTGATTCTTCTAACAAACTAACAAGATTCAGTAATTTAGCTCTGCCATCAAGAATGGGTTCTTTTTGTTTAGTTTTAACAAGTTCTTGCAGTTCTATGATGCCAGATTTCAATTCAGTCATCCAAGCTTGGGCTTGAGGTTGGCGTTCTTCCGGAACGCTTGCTAATATTTGGGAAGGTTTATCGAGTATCCGCAATGCTTGCTTGAGGTCATTATTAACTGCACCCCATCGTTTATTTGCCCGCAGTTGGTTAGAAATGTCTTCTAAACTAGCTTGTAGTTTACGTACAGGTTGATTATCTATCGGCAGTGCATAGCGTAACAGAGCCTTCCCGTCAGTAATTGCGTTTCCCGCTGGTAGTCCAGCGTTACTAGTGGGAGTCCACCCAGCCGTACCTGTGCCTAAAAATATTGTTAATAGCAATATTACCTTTAGGCTGTTCTTCACCCAGGACTTAAATAAGTTCAACATGAAATTTCCCTTTCTTCAGCATCAAAGTGTTGACTGGAAGTAATTCATTGATTATCTTCCCATATTGCGGGACTGGGGGGCAGAGAGGCAGGGGAAGTGGGAAGTAGGGGAAGTAGGGGAAGTAGGGGAAGCAGGGGAGGCAGGGGAAGAAATATTAATTTTGCCTATTACCTGTTGCTTCTTTCCTGACAACTGACCACTGACCACTGACAATTAACAACTAACAACTTATGGCGCGGGAAGGGTACAATAAATGCCGATTGTCTTGCAAAATTTGAAAGTTTCATGATCTCTAGTAACGACTTTCGACCTGGTGTTTCAATTGTATTAGATGGTTCGGTTTGGCGCGTGATAGATTTTCTTCACGTTAAGCCAGGCAAGGGTTCTGCCTTCGTACGGACAACATTAAAAAGTGTTCAAACTGGGAAACAGTTAGAGAAAACTTTTCGGGCTGGGGAAAGCGTTCCTCAAGCGACTTTGGAAAAAGTGACGATGCAACATACCTATAAAGAAGGCGATGAGTTTATCTTTATGGATATGGAAACTTATGAGGAAGGTAGATTAACTTCAGCACAAATTGGCGATCGCGTCAAGTACCTAAAGGAAGGTATGGAAGTTAACGTGATTCGCTGGGGCGAACAAGTTCTAGAAGTAGAACTACCTAATTCTGTAGTTTTGGAAATTGTGCAAACAGATCCTGGTGTTAAAGGTGATACTGCCACAGGTGGTACTAAACCCGCAATTCTCGAAACTGGTGCAACTATCATGGTTCCTTTGTTTATTGCCCAAGGGGAACGCATAAAAATTGATACTAGGGAAGATAAGTATTTAGGCAGGGAATAATTTTCCTATTTTTTTGATACCAACTGGGAATAGTCAGGCATAAAATCGTTCAACTGAGCGAAGTCCAAAATCTCAAGTTGGTGCTAATGATTTCAATCCCTTTTTTATAGAGGGATTAAATCCCTGCCTTAATTAGAATTTTAATTTAACAGTTAGGTGGAGGTAAAATAATTGTGACATTAGACTTTAATGAAATCCGTCAGCTATTAGTAACTATTGCCCAAACAGATATTGCGGAAGTTACTCTCAAAAATAATGAATTTGAGCTAACAGTCCGAAAAGCTGTCAGTTTTAGCAATAATGCCCAAGGAACGGTTAGTGCTGTAGGGAGTGCCAGTGTAACCCAGTTGCTATCTACAGCCTTACCAAGTTCAATGTCTGAGGGGGGTGTAATCAATAAAGTTGTTGATAATTCATTAGCACAACCTCCTCATTCTTCTTCACCAATTAATCAAAAATTGGTTGAAGTCCCATCACCAATGGTAGGGACATTTTACCGCTCCCCAGCCCCAGGAGAAGCAGCGTTCGTGGAAGTAGGCGATCGCGTTAAAGCTGGTCAAAGTGTCTGTATAATTGAAGCAATGAAGTTGATGAACGAAATTGAAGCCGAAGTCTCTGGACAGGTAATGGAAATTTTAGTTCAAAATGGCGAACCCGTAGAATATGGTCAGCCTTTAATGAGAATTAACCCTGATTAAGACAACTGTACGGGCGAAGCATTTGGAGAACTGTTTTTTGCAATGACCGATAATTTATCTTCCAAATGCTTCGCCCCTACTAACAACTGACTAAAGCGGATAATTTTTCTGAAAACTTTCGCGGGTAAGTGGTTGTTGTAATTCCACACCTTCACCCCCTAAAACCTCTAAGGGTTTCCCATTGACTTCAATATATACCTTGGCTTTAGGGTTTAAACTAGTAGCAGTATATACAACTTGTCCCACACGCCCCATCATAGAAGTGCTACCTCCGCCAGTGGTGAAGTTTGCGGATAAATTCACATGAATATCATTGTTTTCGGCTTTTAGTCCCAATAGTTGAGTCCCCTGGGGAATAGTAGTAGAATCTGTGCCTTCACCTGGACCTGCTAATAAGGTTTTAAATGCTGCCTCTAAAACTTGGTTGGGTTGGGTAGCTGCAACTTTAACAGGTTGGGGAACTAAATCCAGCCGATTTTCCTGGGATCTGAGCCAATATATACTAGCAGTCTGTTCATTACCTTGTTGGGTTGTTGATTGCTTGACTGGCTGCTTAATAGTTTGCGAAGAATTGGTAGGTGTGGGAGTCTCTGGAGTCTGTCCAGAAAACCAAGCCACACCACCGCTTACTGCTATTACGGCTGCGGAAATAGCTGCTACCGCACCGGCAGAAATACCGTTAGTTCTTTGTTGGTTATTCATATATAAAACCTACTGGATTCAGGATGGAAATAGTCGTAAGATAATTAGCCTGTTTATAAAGGTTATATCTTAAATAGATGCTTTGATTTGTATATAAACTGCTATTGCTAATCACTCCCCCTTCTCACTCCAATTGTAGAGTTATCTTTTCAAGTCCGTCAGCTTTCTCTTTATAAGGAAGAACGCCGAAAACCCTTGAAAATGTGGCTGACTCAGGAAGCCACATTTGGGCTTTAGACAAGGGATGAAGGCTAGAGGCTTTCCTTTATCCTGCATTGACGTTAATTTGAAAATTTGAAATAATTTCAAATTTTCATCCATATTCGTGATACAATTAAATTGTCACTAAAGACATAAAAAGCTACCGAGGGACTCTCGGAAAGTTACGCTTGTCAGATATGATTTCGCCCGCCAGGGCAAACGAAATCAGGGCAAGAACCCAAATATTTAAGGAACCCTGCCTGAAACTGGGATAACTGAGGGATATAGACTGAAACTCTCTATAGAATCTCCGCGTCTTTAGACCGGAGAGTGTCAACTAAATCCTATGGTTTTCTGGAAAAACTTTCATAAGACCTCTGCATCCTTCCTATCTGCCCTGGAACGTGCCAGACTATCAATAGCATCCCCTAAGGCTGTAGTCAGACCTTTGCGGGTTTGAGCGTGATTTTCTTGCTCTAGTTTCAAAGCTTGTAATAAATAATCACGTTCTTGAATAACTTCTACTAATTGAGTTTGTAACTCTTCTATAGAATTAAATTGGGCAATTTGTTGCTGAATAGCTGTGGTGCTGTCAGTACCTATTTCAGTATTGACACCTAAAAATTTTTGTTCTTCAGCTTTTACAGATGCTATGGCTTCCTGGTGCATTTTCGTATCTGCACGTCGTTGCTCTGCTTCGGTATTATAAAGTTGTCGCCATTTTTGCGAACTTTCCCAAGCTTCATCTCGTTCACGCTGAAATTTCGTCATCTGTTGTGTCAGAGACTGAATTTCGGCTAACCATTTTTGTGTTAAATGGGTGGAGTTATCAATATTTTCGGTCATTATTTTAGTTAAGTGTAGTTAATAGTTCAGGAGTATGAGCAGGAGGGGAAGGAGTTGCTTTAGGAACAGTTGTTTATCAAAATACAGGCAAAATAATGTAGAATATACCCCATCTACCTATAAAAAATTATCTAATTCATGATTAAGGCACTAAAACTACCCCAAAAATTAATGCTGCTTGGTTCAGGTGAACTAGGAAAAGAATTTGTAATTGCTGCTCAACGTTTAGGCAATTATATCATTGCTGTGGACAGATATGCTGATGCTCCGGCGATGCAGGTGGCTGATTGTGCAGAAGTTATCTCTATGCTGAGTGCTGATGATTTAGAAGCAGTCGTAAATAAACATCAGCCCGATTTTATTATTCCTGAAATTGAAGCAATTAGAACTGAAAAATTACAAGAATTTGAGCAAAGAGGAATTACAGTTATTCCCACAGCAGCGGCGACTAACTACACGATGAACCGCGACAGAATTAGAGAATTAGCACATCAAGAATTAGGAATTAGAACTGCTAAATATGGTTATGCAGTTACTTTAGAAGAATTAATTATCATTTCCGAAGAAATTGGTTTTCCTAATGTTGTAAAACCTGTGATGTCATCTTCTGGAAAAGGTCAATCTGTAGTTAATGACAGCAGCGAAGTCGCAAAAGCTTGGAATTATGCCATTTCTAATTCTCGTGGTGATAGCCAAAAGGTAATTGTTGAAGAATTCATTAATTTTGAAATTGAAATTACTTTACTGACAATTAAACAATGGAACGCACCCACAATTTTTTGTAATCCCATTGGCCACCGTCAAGAAAGAGGAGATTATCAAGAATCTTGGCAACCCGCAGCTATTTCTGAAGATAAAATTTTAGCATCTCAAGAAATTGCCAAAAAAGTTACTGATGCTTTAGGTGGTGCGGGAATTTTTGGTGTTGAGTTTTTCATTACTAAAGATGAGGTGATTTTTTCGGAACTGTCTCCTCGACCCCATGATACAGGAATGGTGACATTAATTTCTCAGAATTTGAATGAATTTGAATTACATCTCCGAGCCATTTTAGGTTTACCAATTCCCCATATTGAACAGTTAGGATTTTCAGCAAGTGCGGTAATTTTAGCTGCCGAAAAGTCTGATTCTATTACTTTTACTGGTGTAGCTGAAGCTTTAGCCGAAAAAGATGTAGATATTAAGTTATTTGGTAAACCTACGGCTCATCCTTATCGTCGTATGGGGGTAGCTTTAGCAAAAGGTGGGGATATTTCCGAAGCTAGAGAAAAGGCTACAAAAGCAGCTAGTCAGGTGAAAATAAATTGATATATTTATTTTTAATATTGAAACTATATCATGACAACAAACAAAACTTTCGTCCCTGTTGCTTTAACAATTGCCGGTTCTGATAGTGGTGGGGGTGCGGGAATTCAAACCGATTTACGGACTTTTGCTTTTCACTGCGTCCACGGAACAAGTGCTATTACCTGCATTACAGCCCAAAATACTGTAGGAGTCAGCAGGGTTGATGCGATCGCATCCGATGCTGTTGTCGCCCAAATTCAGGCGGTTGTAGAGGACATTGGCGTACAATCTGCAAAAACGGGAATGTTACTTAACCAAGAAATTATCTTGGCTGTAGCCCAGCAAATAGCAGCTTATAAAATTAATAATTTAGTAGTTGATCCTGTGATGGTATCACGCACAGGAGCGCAATTAATTGATGATGATGCCGTGCAAACTTTACGGAATACTCTGATTCCCTTAGCATCTATTATTACTCCAAATCGCTATGAAGCGCAGATTTTAAGCGGGTTAGAAATTACTTCTTTAGTAGATATGCAAGCAGCAGCGGCAATTATGCACAGGGAATTGGGAGTAAAGGCTGTTTTAGTCAAGGGTGGAGGAATGTCTGGAAATTTGCGGGGTGTTGATGTTTGGTTTAATGGAGAAAAATTGCAGATTTTGAGAACGAAACAGGTAGAGACAAAAAATACTCATGGCACAGGTTGTACTTTATCAGCGGCCATTGCTGCTAACCTAGCTTTAGGTAAAGACCTCTGGACAGCAGTACAAGCCGCAAAAGAATATGTTACAAATGCTCTTACCTATTCTCTAGATATTGGCAAAGGACAAGGACCAGTAGGCCACTTTTTCCCATTATTGATCAAATAAACCAATTTTTTAAAAAGTTGTATTAATCACATATAATTAGTTACTATACTGATAGGCTTAATTATTTAATCCCAGAAATACGCAGAAAAATAGTTACGGGCATTTTTCCCTTATTTTTGGGCATAATTTCATCAATAACTATATTCTGCTCCTGATTATCCTTACTCTAACTACTGTATTTTGATACTAAAATATCCATGGAAACAACTACAGGATCTAATTATAGTCAACCACCTAACAACTACCCTCCCTCTGTTCCCCTTTGGGTTTACCGAGAATTGACAGCGGAGTTACAAGCAGTACAATCTAAACTAAATGTAGTTACTAGTCATAATCAAAAATTATCCCAGGAAAATCAACAACTGCGTCAAGAAATAACTAAAGTTATTGAATCTTGCTTAGAACTAAAAAAATTAGTTGAGACTTCAGCACCCAGCCCTCCCGCACCACCGTGTCCTCATAACGAAGAAGAATATCTACCTCAACCTACACCCCGTAATCATCAGGAGGTGAGATATACAAATAAGCCAACCGTGACAACAGCACCTCCAGGACAACAGCCTACTACCCCTCGTCGAAAAGCAGTAATAAAAGCTACACCTCCCCAAAACGGTCGTCAGGAGTCTGTTACACCAACAAAAGATGTTAATTTTCCAGTATCAGAAAAAGTATTGATAGAAGAAAAGAAGGTCCGTTATTCTCCTAATCCTCAGTCTCAGACAAAAGGATTAAATGGGTTATGGCTAGTAATTACTATTATATTCATTATGCTAACTGGTTTTGCGGCTGGATATTTAATTGTCCGTCCTTTATTCCAAAATCAGATTCAACCTGCAACAATTAAAAATTAAAAATTAAAAACAATTAGACATTAGGTGGTCAATAATGTAGAGACGTTCCATGGAACATCTCTACAAGGATTCCAGAAGATACACATTTAATTCCTGGAGTATCAAGATTGATTATCTATCAACAGAACCCATAATTACGTCAATACTACCAAGAATAACAACGATATCCGCAACCTTCATTCCCCGCAGTAAATGAGGAAGAATTTGCAAATTGTTGAAATCTGCGGCGCGGATTTTCCAGCGCCAAGGGAAAACATTATTATCACCTACTAAATAAATTCCCAATTCTCCTTTTCCACTTTCAACGCGGGAGTAAATTTCACCTTGGGGAACTTTGAAAGTAGGAGAAACTTTTTTAGCAACAAACTGATAATCAAAAGCATCCCATTCAGATTTTTTCCCAGCCATTATCCGTTTTGCTTCCAGGTTTTCGTAGGGACCACCGGGTAAGCCAGCAATGGCTTGACGAATGATTTTTACAGATTCGCGCATTTCTCGCATCCGTACCATGTAACGGGCAAGACAATCACCAACGGTTTCCCACTGGACATCCCAATCGAAATCGTCGTAAGATTCGTAGTGGTCAACTTTCCGTAAATCCCATTTCACCCCAGAAGCGCGTAACATTGGTCCAGAAAGTCCCCAGTTAATCGCTTCTTCACGGGTAATAGTTCCCAAACCCTCAATGCGGCGGCGGAAAATGGGGTTATTGGTAACTAAACGTTCATATTCATCAACTTTAGGGATAAAATAGTCGCAGAAATCTAAACACTTATCTACCCAACCATAGGGTAAATCAGCAGCAACACCACCCACGCGGAAGTAGTTGTGATTTACCATGCGGTAGCCAGTTGCAGCTTCCCACAGATCATAAATCATTTCCCGTTCTCGGAATTGGTAGAAAAAGGGTGTTTGCGCGCCCACGTCAGCGAGGAACGGACCAAACCATAATAGGTGGTTAGCAATGCGGTTTAGTTCCAGCATAATCACGCGGATATAGCTGGCGCGTTTGGGTACGGTGATACCTGCTAATTTTTCTGGTGCGTTGACTGTCACCGCCTCATTAAACATCCCCGCAGCGTAGTCCCAACGGCTGACGTAGGGAACGTACATGATTGTCGAACGGTTTTCGGCAATTTTCTCCATTCCCCGGTGTAGGTAGCCTATGACTGGTTCACAGTCAACGACATCTTCACCGTCTAAGGTCATAATTAGTCGCAAAACCCCGTGCATTGATGGGTGGTGAGGTCCCATATTTAGCACCATTGGTTCGGTGCGGGTTTCTATTCTACTCATAGATTTGCTGTTCTCCCGTTGTGGATGTTGTAAATTGACCCGCTAAGATTAACCTGCTGCGATTGTTATTGTCTGCCAAAATTTAGCTTATAGGGATAATTTCTAGATTATCTCTACAGGGTGACGTTGGAGAGAGAATAGCAGAGTCGGTTTTGGACTTGATGTTTTATTTTGTGCCGCTACTTCAATTATTATAGGGAAGCTTGATATATCAGGGATTGAGAATCTGGATTTTTTTCATGTACCTGGGGGGTGTGGGAATGGGGAGAAATCTTCGCGGTTTGGATGACTAAACTAAAATTGTATCAAGGTCTTGGTGATTTTGCTGGTAGTTAAGATAGATTTAATTTATAATTACTCTAATTAATATCTATGGTTAAATCTTAGCTCACGCAGAGGCGCAGAGGCACGGAGGAAGAGAAACGGAGTTTTTGAATGGATATGATTAAATTATGAATTATCTGCAAAAATACCAGGAACAAAAGTTCGTTGAAGCCTTAGATATTTGTCAATCATTAGTTGATTTTAAATATCGTCCTACAAATTTAACCTATCAAGCAATAGAGTTATTTTGTGAAATCGGTAAAAATCCTTTTGAATTATTAGAATTATGTCATAAATATTCTAGTAAAATTGAAAAAATCTGTGATATTATTCATGAATATGGAACAAGTATAGATAATTTGCGTGTTGATTGTCTACTTGGTTTTGGTGCAAAAGATCATTGTAGTTTTTTGAGTTTTTTTCTCAATCTTAATTTTGGCAAATTTGAATATTTCACAGATAATTTTACAACACCCGAACAAATTGCTGAATTATTTAAAGATTGGAAAGAAATTGATTTTAATCCTGTCATTGAAAAGCAAAAAGCAGTTACATTTTAATAAACCAAAAGTATTATCTAAACTTAGTTAACCAAAATTGTCAATCAAGGAGATATCCATGAAAGAATTAATGAAACAACCCTCATCTTGGCTACCAAATGGAATAAACCTGAATCTTTCAGATCAATTTCGTCCTTTTTCCTTTACTGAAGAGTTACAGATTCGTTTAGAAGAACTCTTAGAAAAGAATAAAGAAAATTTGCTAAATGCTGATGAAAAACCAGAACTAGCAGGTTTATTAGAATTAGAAAAAATCTTCAGTTTTATAAACGCCAAACTTGCTTCTTAATTTTACTCTCAATAATTTAATAATGAAATCAGATTCACAAACACCCCTAGATTTAGAAGAAGTTACATTTTCCCATATTCCCGTTCTCAGTCAAGAAGTGATTACAGGTTTAAATATCCAACCTGGTGGAAATTATTTAGATTTAACCGTTGGTGGTGGTGGTCACAGTCGCTTAATATTAGAAACTGCTGAAGATGTAAAAGTAACTTGTGTTGACCAAGATGAGGATGCTTTAAAAGCCGCAAAAGAGAATTTATCAGAGTTTGGGGATAGAGTTAATTTTATTCATAGCAACTTTGCCAATTACCAATTTATCGAAAATAGTTATGATGGAATTTTAGCAGATTTGGGAGTAAGTTCCTATCATTTAGATCATCCAGAACGAGGTTTTAGTTTTAGAAATACCGCAAACTTAGATATGCGAATGAACCAACAACAATCCCTCACCGCTGGAGATATTATAAATGAATGGGACGAAAAAGAATTAGCAGATATATTCTTTAAATATGGTGAAGAGAGACTTTCGAGAAGAATAGCCAGAAGAATAGTTGAGAAACGCCCATTTGATACTACTACAGAATTAGCAAATGCGATCGCATACTCCGTCCCCCCTAAATATCGACATGGGAGAATTCACCCCGCAACTCGTGTTTTTCAAGCCTTACGAATTGCTGTCAACGACGAATTAAAAGTCCTAGAAACCCTCATAGAAAAAGCCCCAAACGCCCTTATTCCTGAAGGAAGAATCGCAATAATCAGCTTTCACAGCTTAGAAGACAGACCAGTTAAACATGGTTTGAGAAATTCGCCATTATTGAGGATATTGACAAAAAAACCCATAATTGCCACAGAAGAAGAAATAAAACAAAACCCCCGTTCCCGTTCTGCTAAATTGAGAATAGCAGAAAAGAAAAACATAGATAATTGACACCCTTAAACTCCTTCTTCCTTTGCGCCTTTGCTCCTTAGCGCCTTTGCGCGAAACCTTAATCTAGATTTCCCATGCAAACCACCCTCCGTCACCGTCGCCAAAAACTAGCAGAAATCATAGGCTTTCCCGCCATTCTTTGGTCTGGTGGTAGCAGTCCCCGCAACTTCCCAGCCAATACCTTCCCCCACCGTGCTAACAGCCATTTCCTCTATTTCGCTGGAATTCCCCTCGAAAACGCCGCCATTCGCCTAGAAAGTGGCAAGCTACAACTATTTATAGATGACCCCCACCCCAGTAGCGCCCTGTGGCATGGAGAAACCCCCAGCCGAGAAGAAATTGCTGCCAAAATAGGTGCGGATGAAGCCAAAACCATGGCAGAATTAGGAAATTATTTAGAAAATGTGGCGACTCTTCCTGTACAAGATGCAACTACTTGGACACAGCAAACCCAACTTTTAAATCGCCGGATTTTACCAAAAAATCCACTGTCAGGAATTGATTTAGAATTAGCAAAAGCCATTGTTTCCCTGCGACTTACCCACGACGCAGCCGCCTTGGTAGAATTACGTAAAGCTGCGGCAGTGAGTGTAACAGCCCACAAAGCCGGAATGGCGGCAACACCTTCAGCTAAACTCGAAGCCGAAGTCCGTGCCACAATGGAAGTAGTAATTATGGGTGAAAATATGACCACTGCTTACAATAGTATTGTGACAGTTCATGGTGAAGTTTTACACAATAATCATTATTACCACTCTCTACAACCAGGGGATTTACTTTTAGCTGACGTGGGCGCGGAAACCCAGACAGGTTGGGCTGCGGATATTACCCGCACTTGGCCTGTTTCTGGGAAGTTTTCATCTACCCAAAGAGACATTTATGATATTGTTTTAGCCGCCCATGATGCTTGTATTCAAAACCTAGCCCCTGGGGTAGAATATTCAGATATTCATCTGTTAGCAGCAACTGTAATTGCTCAAGGTTTGGTAGATTTAGGAATTTTACGAGGTAAACCAGAAGATTTAGTAAAAATGGATCTTCATGCTTTATTTTTTCCCCACGGAATTGGGCATCTTTTAGGTTTAGATGTTCATGATATGGAAGATTTGGGAGACATTGCCGGCTATGATCAAGGAAGAAGCCGAAGTAGTCGTTTTGGTTTAAGTTATTTACGGTTAAATCGTCCCTTGCGTGCAGGAATGTTAGTGACAATTGAACCAGGATTTTATCAAGTTCCTGCAATTTTAAATGATCCAAAAACTCGTTCTCAATATCAATATTTAGTCAATTGGGAACGATTAGCACAATTTTCAGATGTGCGGGGAATTCGCATTGAAGATGATGTATTAGTTACAGAATCAGGAAGTGAGGTTTTAACAGCCGCATTACCAAATCAAGCCAGTGCTATTGAAGATTTAGTTGCTTATTAAATTATAGTATGCTAAATAACGTGATTAACTTACAATTTTTTGTAGGTTGGGTAAAGCCACAGCGCAACCCAACATTAGATTACATAAATTTAAAATTGTACTTGATTTAATTCACATTCCTAAATCTTGACATTTTCAATAATTTTAAAATCATGAACAAAAACCCGATAGCATTCATATTTAGCGGTATTATTATCAGCTTAGGATTTTTACCGTCCTTAGCACAGGCAAAACAGCCTGTTTCTGATACCCAAGTTGCAGCAATGGTAGAAGCTTTGCGACTAGCTGCACCCCATACAAAAAAGCGCAATGATGGATATTACAGCGCATGGCAAGTTAAACCAGAAACTCTTAAAGGTTGGTCAAAAACTTGTTTGAAGAAAGAATTAACACCAACTCAGTTTGAAAATGATCCCAAAGTAGCCCGTCAAGTTATTTCTTGTATCACCAACCGAGAATTAAATAAGCAATTTGTAGCTACTAATAACAACGAAAATAGTGCTGTGCGTGGTGTCGCTTGTTGGTGGATGACTGGTAGCTATACAGGCTGTGAGAAAGGCTTTACTGCTGATTATGTGCTGAAGGTAGTTCGCTTTTATAAGGAAGAAATTGCCAAACCAGCAGCAGTAACTTCTCCCACAAAGAAAAGTAGCCATTGAAATCATTTAAAATGAGGGATTATGCTCATAATCCCAACATTTATTATCTCGCCAAACTTCATTTTTTGACTCACACTTTTCCTTGTCTTTAGTACCAGGAATTGAGGTAGTTTGAATAATGTTTAAGCTGGATATAAGATATGAGATCATGAACGAACCTGTAGAGAAACCACAAAATATTAAAGTTCCAAAAAAAAACGTAACGCTGACAAATCTTACAGCAGGTATGACGGAAAAATTACGTTTTTTCCCATAGGGTTGATAGCGCATATATTTCCTCAAAATGGTGTCTATGGCAGATAACACCCTGGGAATGTTTACGCGCTGATAATATAAGATCAACTTGCAAAATTATTTATAACAAAATATCACGGAGATTTCTGTTAGCTAATAGACTAAGCTAATTTTCGTTATTTAACTTGTATTAATGCTGTTTAACATTAATCTGCTTTTATAAATTTAGGCAAAAATAGCCCAAGTAGTTATTTGATAAAAATGAAGCTAAAAAACAAAAGTGGTTCAACTTGCGTTAAACCACTTGTTTGTAAATGCTTTTAAAAAGCCCGTGACGAGGATTGAACTCGTGACCTCACCCTTACCAAGGGTGTGCTCTACCACTGAGCCACACGGGCAAAATAGAAACCAAAAATAAGATTTACAATGCTGTACATTTGTTTATAGTACAGCATTTATAATTCTTAGCGTCTGTAGGATATGGGCCGAGCTGGATTTGAACCAGCGTAGGCGTAAACCAACGGATTTACAGTCCGTCTCCATTAACCACTCGGACATCGACCCGTTTGTGTCCCACGCTTAACTATAATAGCAGTAGTCTCTGGGTTTGGCAAGGGGTTGGAGAAAATATTTTTGGTAAGGTCTGAATCCTTTACTCCAAAGTAGTTTCCGAGATTTACACGATTAGTTCTCCATTTTTTTTGTAGAGAGTACAAGCGGGTTAGAAGTTCAGCATGGGGGAAAAAATTCTAGCCGATACCGATATAAAGCCACTGGTCGAGAACCTGCGGTAAAATAATCAGGATCTTGGGGGGAAAGGTAGACAGCGGTTACTTGATCTGCGGTAATGGCTGGAGATGACGGAGAAAGCTTTTGATAAGCGGTAGTTGATTCTACAGTATTCAAATATGGACGAGAACTGCCTTTAAATAATTGTTGGAAAACTTCAGAAGTAATGAATTGATCATCTGCTGTTGTTTCTGTGGCGCGATCGCTGATAATAGAAATTAATTGCCGTTCACCCCGCAAAAATGTAATTTGACGATTGGGAGATTGAGGATCTACTTTGGATGATAAAACAGCCTCATTCCCTAAATAAGCTCTGGATAGGTTTAAACTATTAAATTCTCTATCTGCAACTAATATTGATGCTTGCTTTTGGAAGTTAGCAAAAATTTTTAACCCCGAATTAGTTGGTTTAACTTTTATGAATTTAACTAAAAAACTAATTGGTTGATTTAATTGACTACGATTACCTTCAAAGCCTGGTGTAACTATATCCGGTGCTAAAGGTGCGGCTAAATCTACTAATGTGCTGGTAACTTTCCAAGTCCCAGACATCCATTCAGGGTAAACTAAATCTCCTTTGGCTGGTTTGACTGATGTTAATTTTTCCCATTGGGGGAATTTGGCTAAATGTTCTGCTAATTCTCCAGCCTGGGCTTCATTATTTCCTAAGAACAAAAAAAGCATTAAGCAAAAGCTAATAATTATTTTTATCACCATATTCAACAATTAATAACATTTATTTAGTTTAGATCCCCGACTTCTTTGAGAAGTCGGGGATCTAGGATCTAGGGATTTCAAAATTATAAGGTTTCTAGGGCTAAAGGTTGCCAAATTTCCCCATACTTTTCTTTTAAAATTTGCCAAGCTTCTACTTGTCCTGGTTCGTATTCTCCTGGTTTACCCCATTGCAAAAAGAGGCTTAATGCAGGTTTTTCTTCTGCATCTAAAAACCGAATTGCATAGGTTGTAAAATTCCCTCTTTTAGCTTCACCTGTTTCAAATTTCACTTGTTGAATCATATCCATATTCAAATGAAATTCAAAGCCTTCGGTGTGCATATTCGCATATTTACCTTTTGGTAATTCGGCGTAATATAGCTTTTCTATTTTTCCTCTAGCTTCTAAAACAGCGGCGCTACTGGTGACAATTAGGCGTAAAGTTCCCAAGGTTTCACAAGATTCTAAAAATTCTTTCAATGTTGTTGTCATATTTGTTGATTGTTTAGTTGTTAGTGTTTCATTTCAGATTTATGACCAATTTAAATGTACTACGTTTCGTATTTCTCATAAGCAGCAACAATTCGTTGCACTAAAGGATGACGCACCACATCTTTTTGGGAAAATTCGCAAATCGCAATTCCTTCCACGTTTCTGAGAATTTGCAAAGCTACATCTAAACCTGATTTTTGATAATGTGGTAAATCAGTTTGGGTAACATCACCTGTAATCACCATGCGGGAGTTAAAACCCAATCGGGTTAAAACCATTTTCATTTGCGCCGGTGTGGTATTTTGAGCTTCGTCAACGATGATAAAGGCGTTATTTAATGTTCGTCCTCGCATATAAGCTAGTGGTGCGACTTCGATGATTTCCCGTTCAATTAAATTGGGGACTTTTTCGGGATCTATGAATTCATTAATGGCATCATAAAGAGGACGTAAATAGGGATTGACTTTTTGCTGTAAGTCTCCTGGTAAAAAGCCGAGTTTTTCCCCTGCTTCCACTGCGGGACGGGTTAAAATCAGCCGTTCAAATTGATTACTGAGTAGGGCTTGAACGGCGATAACTACCGCGAGATAGGTTTTTCCTGTTCCCGCAGGACCGATACAAAAGGTTAAATCCCGTCTGCGAAGTGCGTCTATATATTGGCGCTGGTGAAAGGTTTTAGCGCGAATTTCAAAACCTCGGCGAGTTTTGGCGAGGATATCGCGCTGTAGGTCTTGTAATTGGTCTTCTGTATTTGTGTCCAGGGCTTGACGGGCTGTGAGAATATCAGCACTAGAGATATGATTACCTTTACTCCACAAATTTTCTAGCGATCGCACTAATCGCTTTACTAATTCTACCTGTTTAGGTGTTCCCGAAATTAATAATTCTTGTCCCCGCAGAACTAAGTTAGCTCCTGTTTGTTGGCATAATAACTTGATATTTGCCTCACCATATCCAGCTAGAGCGATCGCACTGGACATACTAGGCAGTTGAATTATGGAATCATCTGCCATATTATTGCTGAATTGGGTAAAAAGTAGTTGTTAACAAAATTAATATTTTCCGATTAAATGTAAATTGAAAATTCTATAATTTTCTGTTAATTAGTATTTGTATGATTGGGAAATGGGCTGACAACATTTGTTAATTCTTGGCTGGTAAATCCGCCATAAAAACGGAATTATTCGCCAAGATTTGACAATGCTGTTGTCCCCTCTCTCCATCTTTCCCAGAATTAAATCTGTTACCAACCATTTAAACTAACTAGGAGAGTGCGGCAAAAATCACTAATTATTAAAAACCACTAAAAAGCTTTTGTAATTTGCTTTTTCAATTTTTAATTTTTAATTTTTAATTCCGCCCTGCGGTACTAGCGTAAACGTGGTTTAACAACAGGTTTGGGAATATTGTTCTCTCGTTCTTTCGACTTGGGTGGTAGTATCCGCTCTTCCTGTTCTTCATCAAAAGACACACTTTCCCGACTTTGGGAACTGTTGCCATAAATATCCAGGTATACTGATTGCCCAGCTAGTTCGGCTGCTGCGGCAATTACAGTGCGAATTGCCTGGATATTTCGTCCCCCTCGACCAAACACTTTTTCTTTATCTGTGCTATTAAAAGCAATGCGAACCCAAGCCCGCTTGAGGGTTTGAGACATTTCACAATCAACGCTTAAAGATTCTGGAGATTCTAAAAACGGCTGCACAAGAAACTCTACCAGCCCAACATAATTGGGACTGGTGGCTAGGGATTTCATCTCAAGACTATGATGCGGCTGTTGCACTGACCTGTTCAAAAACGTTAGCTTTTACGAGGATACTACGAACTGTATCGGTAGGTTGAGCGCCTTGTTGTAGACGCTTAATGATACCAGGAATGTTTAATTTTACTTCATCAGTTCTGGGGTTATAAAATCCTAGTTCTTCTAGGGGGCGACCGTCACGACGGGCAAGATTGTTAATAGCAACAATCCGGTAACTTGCTTCGCGCTTTTTGCCAAATCTTTTTAAACGCAATTTGATCATGTTGAGAACTGTTTCTCCTGTTCCTAGTGAGTGAGTTTGTAACTGATTGATAAGGAAGTGATGGGGACATTATACCCGCCTTCACAACTTCCAACACTGAAATGCTAATTTTAGCACTTTCTAGCCGTGAATGGCGATTAGTTTAGTTGTCAGTTGTCAGTTGGAAAGTATCGGCTCAATAAGTAGGGGTAGGAGAAAAAAATCAAGTCAGCGAGGAACACGCAGTATCATAGAATATGACAGATGACGCAAAAACTAGATTCGAGTAAGAAATCGGGAGAAGAAATTTCCCTTTTGTAGTAAATTCAACTATGTATAATTAGAGGGTGTTTGAAAAGTCCGACAGTTGGTAAAAAATCTCTCTCAATATACGCTGTGAATAGATGGTAAACAAATCATAATATAGGGTAGGCAATTTTGCCCACCCCATACAGATTTTACACAGTGTTGAAAAACTAACCTAAATTAATTCCCTTCCCGTAACTTATCCAACACACTGCGATCTTCCAAAGTCGAAGTATCCCCCGATATTTCCTGTCCTGATGCCAAATTCCGCAATAAACGCCGCATAATCTTCCCAGAACGGGTTTTCGGTAAAGCATCAGTAAACCTGATTTCACCAGGACGAGCGATCGCTCCAATCTCATTGACAACGTGCTTTTTCAGTTCCTTACTCAACTCCTCACTGGCTTGATAAGTCCCTTCCAAAGTCACAAAAGCCACAACTTCCTCACCCTTCAAATCATCCGGTTTACCCACCACCGCAGCCTCAGCCACCGCCGGATGAGACACTAGGGCAGATTCTACTTCCATCGTCCCCAAGCGGTGTCCAGAGACATTCAGAACATCATCCACGCGCCCCATGACCCAGAAATAGCCGTCCTCATCCTTTCTCGCCCCATCACCAGCAAAATACGTATAATTACCATTTGTGGGCGGAATATGTTCCCAGTAAGTCCGCCGGAAACGATCAGGATCACCGTACACAGTCCGCATCATTCCCGGCCAAGGATGACGAATTGCTAAATAACCACCTTCATTATCAGGGACAGAATTCCCGTCTAAATCCACCACATCCGCAATAATACCAGGGAAGGGGAGAGTGGCT
Source organism: Dolichospermum flos-aquae CCAP 1403/13F (assembly GCF_012516395.1). Lineage (GTDB taxonomy): Bacteria > Cyanobacteriota > Cyanobacteriia > Cyanobacteriales > Nostocaceae > Dolichospermum > Dolichospermum lemmermannii. The sequence continues at coordinate 3,184,722 of NZ_CP051206.1, read as the reverse complement.
GAACCTGGTTTAGTGGAAATTGCCCCAGGTAGAGGTGTAATCATAATCCCACCTGTCTCCGTTTGCCACCAAGTATCCACAATTGGACAACGTTCACCACCGATAACTTTGTGATACCACATCCAAGCTTCGGGGTTAATGGGTTCACCCACGCTTCCCAGTAATCGCAGAGAAGAAAGATTACGTTTGTTAGGATGGTGTTCACCCATTTTGATAAAGGCGCGAATTGCCGTTGGTGCAGTATAAAAAATATTAACACCGTATTTCTCAATGACATCCCAGAAGCAACCAGGATTAGAAGCACGGGGCGCACCTTCATACATGAGAGTGGTTGCCCCGTTGGAAAGGGGTCCATAAACTATATAGCTATGTCCCGTAATCCAACCGACATCGGCAGTACACCAATATACATCAGTATCTTGAAGATCAAAAATCCATTTGGTAGTAATATGGCTGTATAAGTTATAACCGCCTGTGGTGTGGACTACTCCTTTCGGTTTGCCTGTACTACCGGAAGTGTAGAGAACAAACAACATATCTTCGCTGTCCATAGGTTCAGCGGGACAATCAGCAGAAACGCCTTGTTGTAAATCGTGCCACCAATGGTCACGTCCTGCTGCCATCTGTGTTGTTTGATTTGTGCGTTTGACAACTAGCACATCTGTAATGCTGGGAACTGCATTATTCTCTAAAGCTTTATCCACCTGTTCTTTGAGGGGTACAATTGCATCCTTGCGCCAACCACCATCCGCTGTGATTACTAACTTAGCTTCGGCATCATTCAAGCGATCGCGCAAAGCTTCAGCACTAAAACCACCGAAAACAACGCTATGAGGTGCGCCAATTCTCGCACAGGCTAACATAGCAATGGCAGCTTCGGGAATCATCGGCATATAAATCCCAATGCGATCGCCTTTTTTTGCTCCTAGTTGCTTTAATACATTTGCAAACTGGCACACTTCCCGATGCAATTGGGCATAAGTCAGAGTCCGTGAATCTCCCGGTTCTCCTTCCCAAATCAACGCCGCTTTATTTTTCCGCCAAGTAGTGAGATGTCTGTCAAGACAATTGTAAGAAATATTAATCTTACCGTTGACAAACCACTTAGCAAAAGGTGGTTGCCAATCTAGGACAGTGTCCCATTTTTGAAACCAGTGTAACTCAGTTTCCGCCAATTCTGCCCAAAATTGTTGAGGATCTGCTTTGGCTTTGTCGTAAAGTCGCTGATAATCTGCTAAACTTTTGATCTGGGCATTTTCCGAAAATTCACTGCTAGGCGGAAATAGCCGCTTTTCCTGTAAGATGGATTCTATGGTTGGTTGAGACATAATGATGGATGCAAATGATAATGATATTGTGACTGAAAACTATTTTTAACGAAGTTGTGCTGAGTGTAAAGATTATTTACTGATCTGCTCAACTAGTCCTACTCTAGTCCGACAATTAGTTAATGCTAAATTATTCAGTACACCCTAAGATAAAATAATGATCATGTTTTTAACAACCTTATTTACCGATTTAGTAGGATATCACTCTTTAGATGCTGTGTTAGTGTTTTACAATAGGGTATAGTTTGCAAGCCAGAGAAATTAAGGATAAACTAAATTTACTAATCGAGCAAGCCGCTGAAATAGATCCAAGTCTCACGATAAAATTAAGAGATATCAACCGTTGGATTAAACATATCAAGCTTGGTTCACTGATATCCAAACCCATCGTTGTCGCTTTTTTATTAGAAGTAATTACGGACTCTAAGGTTTGGTTAGCAATTAAATCTTTACCTTCAGAGGAAGACCAAAAACTCCAGTTTGAGCAAATGACCGCCAATGAAAGATATTGGTACAGTTGTCTATTTCCTAAATGGATAAACGCCACAGACACCAAATTTTATATTTGGAAGAAAAAAATGATGGCGGGGGAATTTAATCAGGCTGATAGTGATATCATTAAATATATAGCTCAGGATGTTGTTCATCGAGAAGGGGATTTTTGGCGGCGTTATATAGCTGACCTTTCTATGGCAACAGACCTGATAGTTAGCAATCACCAAAATAAACCACTCTGTATTCAAGTTACCAGTGTCAGTGAAGAATTTCATAACACCAAGTATCAAAAGTGGCAAAATTCACTGCAATTGTGGGAAATAGAAAGAGGATTATTTCTCAGTTACAATCCCCAAGACAATGATTTTATTCATCAGCTAGTCAATGTTGCACTGTATAACAGTGATCATCTTGCGGAAGGGAAGTATATGAATTTCTCCTGATTCCCGAATATTGAAATCGAAATCTGTGTCCTAGCTAACATCATTAATCCGCTGAAAATACCATTTATGGTTAACCAACAACAGACTAATAATAGCGCTCAACTCGAAAACCTGACAGAAGCGTTAGCAGCAGCCCGGAATATGCAGCAAGATTGGTTAAATTATGGACTAAATTTTGTTCATATTTATGTCGAAGATGTGGAAGGTGATTGGCTAGAAACCTGGGGAGATGATGAAATATCTAATCCTTTATTTGATTCTATTAAAGACTTTTTAGTTAGTGATGATGATGCGGCTATCAAAATCAGAAATTATGTGGGAGATACATCATTGTTTGATTTAGCAGTAGATTTAGAAGAATGTTTGAGAATCTCTAGAGAAAATGACAAAATATCGGCTGTGAAAGATGTGTTAGTAAGTGATATTGATCTTGATATTGATAATTTGGAATTATTGGATTTAGCTAGTTATTTTGTCAACAAGTGTTGTCACAAAAATTCAGAACCTAGAATTGTTGAAGTATAGTTTTCGAGAGTTTCAGAGAGTTTCAGATCCCCAACTTCTTAGAGAAGTCGGGGATCTTGTTTGTGGTATATAATGTTTTAGCTAAAAACTGTACAAGCTAACAGTTATCGGTGTGAAAATTTTATACTATACATCTTGGCACAAAAGATGTCAAAGCTGCTATTGTTTATGCAGTACGAGTAAATAGAAAATCGGAATCACCATAAAGCGATAGGTTTAGTAATCTATAGTAACCCCATATATCCTAAAATTAAATCATGTACAGTAGCAGCAATATGGAAAAACTACAAACCGCCTCCAGACAGGCAGAAATAGAAGCAACTTTCATCACACTTGCCAATCAATGGCGGGAAGAAAATCGTGGTATATCATCAACTAACCAAATGTGTATGCACCCTGCCTATCAACAAATTATAGGCATGGGTGAAGTCGTCATACCTCTACTGCTAAGAGAGCTTGAAAAGAAATCTGGACGCTGGTTTTGGGCATTAAAATCTATTTCCAGAGAAGATCCTGTACCTCCAGAGTACAGAGGAAATACAGAAAAAATGACTAAAGCATGGCTCGAATGGGGAAAGCAAAGGGGCTACAATTGGTAAGTAATAACGCCTGGGTTAACTATGTAAAAACATTTATTGAACGAGATTTTCCTAACCTAGTCATCCACGGATACAAGCTTACAAGCCCAGATACAACAGATTACAATTGTGTTGCTTGGGCAGCAGAAGACGATCAAAATTGGTGGTGGCCAGATGCTCAAAATGAAGAATACTGGCCTCCAGATGTTCCTAGAGAGGAGACCATTAACGCTTTTGAGCAAGCATTTCAAACTCTTGGTTATGAAGTCTGTGAAGATGATACTTTAGAACCAGGATTTCAAAAAATAGCAATATACGTTAATTCCAATAAAACACCAACCCACGTTGCTAGACAATTACCTGATGGTAAATGGACAAGTAAGCTAGGTCAAGACGAAGATATAGAGCATAATAATTTACAAGGTTTAACTGGTAATCCTGGTTATGGTGAAGTTACCTGTATTATGAAAAGACCAATTTGAAACTAGAAGAATAGTTAAAAAAGCGATCGCTTACTTGACTCCACATATATCATACCCGGTTAATTACTCCCTTCCCAGCACAAGATATTAACTAAAAACTGTTAATTTAAAATCCCCTTATTTTACCAAAGACTAATATGTCATTTGTTCCTTTACATATTCACAGTGATTACAGCTTGCTTGATGGTGCTAGTCAACTACCAGAATTGGTAGATCGAGCGATCGCATTAGGAATGAAAGCGATCGCCCTCACAGATCATGGTGTCATGTATGGGGCAGTTGAACTCATTAAAATCTGCCGCAGTAAGACTATAAAGCCAATAATTGGCAACGAAATGTATATCCTAAATGGTGATATTGACAAACAAGAACGCCGTCCCAAATATCATCAAGTCGTATTAGCAAAAAACACCCAAGGCTATAAAAACCTAGTTAAAATCACCACAATTTCCCATCTTCAAGGAGTACAAGGTAAAGGCATTTTTTCCCGTCCTTGTATTAACAAAGATTTACTCAAACAATATCGTGAAGGTTTAATAGTTACTAGCGCTTGTTTAGGGGGAGAAATTCCCCAAGCAATTTTGAGTAATCGGCCAGATGCAGCCAGAAAAGTTGCCAAATGGTATAAAGATGTATTTGGAGAAGATTTTTATTTAGAAATTCAAGATCATGGTTCACAAGAAGACCGGATTGTGAATGTAGAAATTGTTAAAATTGCCAGAGAATTAGGGATTAAATTTATTGCTACAAATGACTCCCATTTTATTTCTTGTTTTGATGTAGAATCCCATGATGCCTTGCTATGTATTCAAACCGGCAAACTCATCAGCGAAGATAAAAGAATGCGATATAGCGGCACAGAATACCTCAAATCATCAGAGGAAATGCGCCAGTTATTCCGTGACCATTTACCCGATGATGTCATTGCTGAAGCCATAGCCACCACAGAAGAAATTGCTGATAAAGTTGAACCTTATCACATCATGGGTGATCCCCAAATTCCCACACCCCAAATACCTTCAGGACATACAGCAGATACCTATGCAGAAGAAGTTGCTTGGGACGGACTTTTAGAAAGATTAAAACGCAAATCTCGCAACGAAGTAGATCCAGTCTATAAAGAAAGATTGGAATATGAATTAAAAATGATTCAACAAATGGGATTTTCCACCTACTTTTTAGTAGTGTGGGACTACATCAAATTTGCGCGAGATAATAATATTCCCGTCGGTCCAGGACGGGGTTCTGCGGCAGGTTCTTTAGTAGCTTATGCCATGAAAATTACGAATATTGACCCCGTACATCATGGCTTATTATTTGAAAGATTTCTCAATCCTGAACGCAAATCAATGCCGGATATTGATACAGATTTCTGCATTGATAAACGAGATCAAGTCATTGATTATGTAACTAATAAATATGGTGTTGATAGAGTTGCCCAAATCATCACTTTTAACCGTCTGACATCAAAAGCAGTGTTAAAAGATGTCGCTAGAGTGTTAGACATTCCCTATGGGGATTCTGACAAAATGGCGAAAATGATTCCTGTAGTTCGGGGTAAACCCACAAAACTGAAAGTGATGATTTCCGATGAAACTCCCGAACCAGAATTTAAAGCCAAATATGATAATGATCCCACTGTACGGCGCTGGATTGACATGGCCATGCGAATTGAAGGAACTAACAAAACCTTCGGGGTTCATGCTGCTGGTGTCGTTATTTCCGCAGAACCATTAGATGAACTTGTTCCTCTACAACGAAATAATGATGGTTCTGTAATTACTCAATATTTCATGGAAGATTTGGAATCATTGGGATTATTAAAAATGGACTTTTTGGGTTTGCGGAACTTAACCCTAATTCAAAAAACCATTGATTTAATTGAACAAAGTAAAGGATATCGAATTGATCCTGATGAAATTACCGGACAGGAAAGAAAAGCACAAAAAATATTAGCTAAAGGTGATCATACTAACTTACCAAAAGACGTTGCTAAAGCTTATTCATTATTAGAAGCAGGTGATTTAGAAGGGATATTTCAATTAGAATCTTCAGGAATGAAACAGATAGTCCGAGATTTAAAACCTTCAAACATTGAAGATATTTCTTCCATTTTAGCACTTTATCGCCCAGGACCATTAGATGCAGGATTAATTCCTAAATTTATTAATCGTAAACATGGACGAGAAGAAATTGAATATGATACTCAAATTTTAGAACCAATCTTAAATGAAACCTACGGAATCATGGTTTATCAAGAGCAAATTATGAAAATTGCTCAAGATATGGCTGGTTATAGCTTAGGACAAGCTGATTTACTGCGTCGGGCTATGGGTAAAAAGAAAGTATCAGAAATGGAGAAACAAAAGCAAAATTTTATTGATGGTTCGGCAAAAAATGGTGTAATACCCCAAGTTTCTGAACATTTATTTGGGGATATGTTGAAGTTTGCCGAATACTGTTTAAGTTATGACACAGAAATTTTAACTGTTGAATATGGTTTTTTAGAGATTGGGGAAATTGTTGAAAAACAAATTGAATGTAAAGTCTATACTATTGATAGTAATGGAATGCTTTATACTCAATCAATTGCCCAATGGCATAATCGGGGACAGCAAGAAGTTTATGAATATTTGTTAGAAAATGGGGCAATTATTCGCGCTACAAAAGACCATAAATTCATGACTGAAGCCGGGCAAATGTTACCAATTGATGAGATTTTTGCCCAAGGTTTGGATTTATTACAGGTGGGTGTTGCTGAATGAAAGGATGAATTTTTTTTCACGCAGAGGCGCAGAGTCGCAGAGAGTAGGAGCTTGCAAAATGTAATTGTTGACTTTTATACTTCAAAAAACAAACAAACTTAACCCGACTCAACAATACTTAAGATCAGTATTCACATCTCTTCTTTATTTACCTCTGCGCCCTCTGTGCCTCTGTGGTTCGTTAAAAATTAACTACTTAACTAACCACATATAACTATATACACATACATAGCATACTGATTATACAATTACATATCAGTATATTCTCACTGGTTTAAAGCCCATTAGTAATGGTAACTTAAAATACGTAACCATTTTAGACGGGTAAAGAAAATGGCTGTTGGCATAGAAGAACAGGGTAGCAAGTTTATCACCACCGAAGCAATCAAAAATCAAGACGGAGAACAGAAGGTTTGGGACGCTTTCCGTAGTACCTTTGCTGATAGAAACTGCATTGGGTATTGGCGTTATCCCATTTTTTCCAAAGCTGGAGAAATTAGAAAAGAGCCGGATATCTTAATAGTTGATAGAGAATTTGGTGTAGTTGTAATTGAAGTCAAATCTATAAATATTGACCAAATTGCCGCTATTAATGGTCAACAATGGCAGTTGCAAAATACTGACACCACAGAAATAAATCCCTACCAACAAGCAGAACATCAACTGCGAACATTAATATCATATAGTGATAGAGAAACAGCACTTTGGCGAAAAGTTAATGGTAGAGCCATAGTTGCATTACCGCAAATTACCACAGAACAATGGCAGCAAAAAGGCTTTGACCAATTACCAGATATTCCGCCAATTATATTTCAAGACCAATTAGGAAAAGTTGCTTTAATTGAACAAATTCAACAAGCTAATATTGTCATTCCTGGAGCAGATTTAGAAGCTAAAAATTGGGAATTATTATTATCAGTGATAGGCGGTACACCTGTATTGCGGAAACCTCCCCGAAATCAAGTCAATACCACTGGGAAAACCCGTTCTAATGTCATTGATAGTTTACGAGAAAAACTCTATGAGATTGATTTACAACAAGAACATATTGGTAAAGAAATTCCCCCCGGTCCTCAGCGCATTCGCGGTATTGCCGGCTCAGGAAAAACTGTTTTACTATGTCAAAAAGCCGCACATATGCACCTGAAACATCCAGATTGGGATATTGCTTTAGTATTTTTTACCCGTTCTTTATATGATTTAATGATTGGTTTACTCGACCAATGAATAAAGCGTTTTAGTTGTGGTGAAATGCACTATGACCCAAAAACAAACTCTAAATTACAAGTGTTTCATGCTTGGGGAGCAAAGGAACAACCAGGTTTATATCGCATTATTTGTGAACATCATGGTAAAAGACCAGGAACTGTACAAAACACCAATGAAAGACAGCCAAATCGAGGTTTAATAGATTTAAGTAAACGGCTATTGGAAGAAATTACTATTGAACCAATGTTTGATGCCATCTTAATTGATGAAGGTCAAGATTTAGTAGCCGAAGATGATTTAAAATATCAGGACAAACAAGCTATTTATTGGTTAGCTTATCAATCTTTACGACCTGCTGATTCTGAACACCCAGAACAAAAACGCTTGATTTGGGCTTATGACGAAGCTCAAAGTTTAGATAGTTTAAAAATTCCTACCGCACCAGAATTATTTGGGATAGATACTAATCTTAATAAGGCGGTAACTGGTAGCTATAAAGGTGGCATTAAAAAATCAGAAATTATGCGCCGTTGCTATCGTACACCAGGTCAAATTCTCACATCTGCTCACGCTATTGGTATGGGTTTGTTACGTCCAGAAGGAATGCTGACAGGACTCACAAATCAAAAAGCATGGAAGGAAATTGGTTATGAAGTTGTCGGCGATAGTAAATTTATTTCTGGTAGACAAATTACATTGCGCCGTCCGCCAGAAAACTCACCAAATCCCATATCAGAAATCTGGGGAAAACCTGTATTAGAATTTGAAACTTATGGTTCTCGTCAGGAAGAAATGAAGGCTTTGGCTGAGAAAATTATGCACAATATTGTCCATGACGGACTTAACCCCAGCCGAGATATTTTAGTAGTAATTTTAGGATCTACCTATGAAGCAATGGAATTAGAAACCCAGATAGCTGGCTTTTTAATGGAATATGACATTGATGTTTATATCCCTACAGCTTTAAAGTTAAATGATTTAGTTCCCCAATATCCCAATCATGATCCTGATAAATTTTGGCACGAAGGTGGTGTAACGGTATCACGGATTACTCGCGCTAAAGGACATGAAGCGGATATGGTTTATGTGGTGGGTTTTGATAATGTAGCGCGGAATGAAAATGATGTGAATTTCCGCAACCAGTTATTTGTGGCTTTAACCAGGGCGCGAGGTTGGGCTAATTTAAGCGGTGTTGGTAGTTATCCTATGTATGAGGAAATGCGAAAGGTCATAGCTAGTGGAGAGAGTTTTACTTTTACTTACAAGCGTCCACCTAAACGTGATATTGGAGATAGTGAGTAAGCACTATCCGAAAATATCAGGTAATTAAATTCAATGCTGTATAACTCCAGCTTGCATTTGCAAACTGGAGAGTATAAAACATCTAGTAGTGTTATTTAGGGGCTGCTGAATAAACCTAGAACTGAGATATATCAAGAGTTTGAAGGTAAAAAAGGTGAATCAGGTGCAAGGAATAAGGGTTGAAATCAGCAAAAACCTATCACTTGACCAGATTCAATACTATTCTTCTCTTCTTCTAATTCTTCCTCCTGACTCCTGACTCCTAGCCCTCACAGACAACTTTTTCAGCACCCCCTATTTAATAACAAACTCAAATTGTAACTTCCTAGGTAGGATGATCAGGTTGATTCCAATCAGGGAAGAATTGCTATGATGACTACATCTCATCTCAAACTAGATTTATCTAATCGTGAAAAAACCATCACAACCATTTACATTCTTAAAAACTGGCATATTTCCTAGATCAATCGGTAGAACTTTCAAAAAAATTTTTAGTGATATATCTCCGAATACAGATCAAGAATTTATTAAAAAATATCAAATATCCAGACAGCGGACAACTATAGCTGTCAAATTCTTATTACTGCTAATTATTGTTCCCCTTCTCACTCATCAACTATCTAAGCGGATATTTATCCTTCCCTTAGTAGAGAAGATGAGAACTGAAAACTCTCACCTGATTTTTCTCAATCAGGAAATGGAGAAAGAAGCTTTTGATGAATTAAAAATATTTAGAGCAGAATTAAAGTTTAAAAGTCTTCTGGATTCAGAATGGAAAAATTCCCCAGAAAATGTAGAATCCAAGATAAAAGAAAAAGCCCTAGAACTAGCAGCAAAATTTCGAGATAAAAGTGCTAACGCTATTAGTAATATATTTGCAGACATTATAGCATTAATTACCTTTGCATTAGTAATTGTTTTTAGTGCCAAAGATATTATTTCTCTTCAACACTTTGTAGATCAAATTGTTTATGGTTTAAGCGATAGTGCTAAAGCTTTTTTAATTATCTTATCTACAGATGTATTTGTAGGCTTTCACTCACCACATGGCTGGGAAATAATTCTGGAAGAATTTGCAGAACACTTAGGTTTACCCGCGAGTAGAAATTATATATTTATGTTTATTGCCACATTTCCTGTAATTTTAGACACTATAGTTAAATATTGGATATTCCGGTATCTTAGTCGTTTATCACCTTCAGCATTAGCTACCTTAAAAGAAATGAATGATTAATCATCTTAATTGGGCAGATTTCCCATTGTCAATAATTCTGAGAATGCTAAAATGGGGGGTAATCATTGTTTATTTTCATGAATTATGCGTATCCTCTTTAATCAAAAATTAAAAGTCACAGCATTTATTACTAGCTTATTAGTAGTGAGTTTTCTTAATAAACAGCCAATTCAACAACAACAGATTGTTAAAAATTTATCATTATCCCAAATAGTAAATTCTCCAACTAAAGGATTTACTCATGATATATCTCCGCAAAAAATATCTAATATAAAATCCAAAAGTAATGAAAGATCCACATTTTATTCAGTCATCAATGAATGGCGAAAATATCAATATAGTGTTAATTCTAATCAAGTATTAAAAATAGGGAAATTACCAAATAATCCCATAAATTTTAATCAAGCTGATTTGTTAACCGTACTCACAAATACTAGACAATATTTTCAGAAATACTCTCAAGAAGATCCCGATATTCAACGCACAGGCATCTTAGTAACTCAAGGAGTTACCGTTAAAGATATTCTGAAAACATTAGATTTTATGATTGTCGTCTTAGAAGAAGACATTTCTAATAAGCGAACAACTCGGTTACAAAATCCTAACTTTATTAACGCCAATTTTCGCGTAATTAAATGGTCTGCTCATAACCCAGAAAATCCGCAGCAGAAACAATTAAGAATTACTAAATATGCAGCTTTTATTCATCCCGGTTCTCGACAAAAAACTTCTACATATAATACGCCAATCTACGCTATTAACGAAGAAGTAAGCCAAGAAAAATTTTACACTCAATATACAAAACAAGATGTTTTATCAGGTATTTATGAACCTGGAGGTAAAGAATTTGGTAAAGTTAAACCCATTGCTTATTTAACTCGCAGTGGTTTAGAAGCAGCACTCATGCAGGGAACAGTATTAGTTAATTTTACAGATGGAACTAAAGAGTTTTTAAACGTAGATAGAAATAATGGAATGTCCTATATTCGGGGCTTAAAAGCAACTGCACAAACACGTTATTGGTATTTTAAAGAAGTTGATGCAATTAAAGGCTATGGATATAAAATAGATGCCAAAATATCCATTAAACCAGGAGTAACATTTGCTGGGGATGTTCTCAATATTGGTTTAGGAAGAATAATTGTCATTGAAGATAATCAGAGTGGACAGAAACGTTTAAAAATGGGCGTAATTGCCGATACAGGTGGAGCATTTTTACCTAATCTTTATCAACTTGATTTTTTAGCAGGAACTTTCACCAGTGAAAGAGCTTTTGAGCAATACATTCAAAAATTACCTGAATATACAAATGCCTATATTTTAGTGAAAAAATAAGGTCAGTTGTCAGTAGGGGCGAAGCATTTGGAAGATAAATTATCGGTCATTGCCAAAAATAGTTCTCCAAATGCTTCGCCCGTACAGTTGTCAGTGGTAATTAGATAATTTTCTTTCTCCTGATTCCTGATAGCGAAGCGTGGCGTTAGCCATACTCCTGATAGCGAAGCGTGGCGTTAGCCATACTCCTGACTCCTGACTCCTACTTTATTTACAATCCTGCAAACCATTCATAACCCAAATCCTCCCAATAACCTTTAACAGTTGATAACTCACTGGTGAGAGTAACTCGTGTCACCCATTTACTTTGTTTATAGCCAAGTTTAATGGGTGAAGCTAACCGCAAAGGCGCACCATTTTCCACAGGCAAAGCTGCACCATTTTTTTGATAAGCTAATAGGGTTTGTGGGTGTAAAGCTGAAGCTATATCCCAACTTTCATAATAACCATCTGCTGATTTAAAATAGGCATATTTAACCGAGGATTTAGGTTGAGAAAGGGCGATAATTTCCCGCAAACGAATGCCACCCCATTGCACAATTGCCGCCCAGCCTTCTACACAAACATGACGAATAATCATAGAAGTAAGGGGTAAGGCTTGAATATCTGCCATACTCAAACTCAGCGGATGATTTACTTCACCATCTACAATTAAACGATATTTTGCTAGATCAATAACTGGTGTAGATTTAAAACTATTAATTATTAACTTATTTGGTTCAATTTGATTAGGTAGAAATTCTGGAACTGGCTTTTGAGGCTGAAATATTAATTCTTCAAATTTCTGATTGAGAGGTGCAGAAAGTTTCCCTACTAAATCTGCAAATATAGGTGTACCACAACCACCAAGTAATAAACTCATACTCGATAAACCAGAAAGTTGTAAAAACCTTCTTCGGGTAAATTCATGATTATTCATTTTGATGCCTAAATCCTGCTATTTTTTACAAAAATATAGATTTTGTCAGGGGATTTCCCCCTACCTTCTGCCCTAACTTCCAATGAAGCCAGACAAATATTACCACTGTTGGTACAGCAGCAAAGTGGACAATTCTTAATGCTTGCCAACTGCCAAAAATATCAACTATCCAATAAAATTGAGCAGGTTTGTACATTCCTATGCCTGTAAATATTGCCAGTAATAAAATAGGAATGATTGCTGTATAAATAATTCGATGCCAAGCATAATTTAAACGTTGGTGATTTTGACTTTTTTGTAATGCCTTGATATCTTTTTCGCTAACAAATCTATTTTTCCAGCGTTGGGTAACGAAAATATAAATTCCATAGCAGAAAAGATTCAGAGAAAATAGCCACATGGCTGCAAAATGCCAATGTCTACCTCCAGCCAACCAACCACCTAAAGTAAACAGGGGGAAAATATATAATCCACCACGGCCGCCAAAAACAGGATTAGCATTATAAATTTGCAATCCACTGGTGATCATAATAAATAAGCTGATGAAATTACAATAGTGGAAAATTTTTGCCCCTATTGCTTGGGTGGGTGATTTACGTGGTGTTTCCGGAGAATTCATAGATAGAATAGGAAAAATTTAATTACGTTATCAGTATTTTGGGGATAATTGACTGAGAGGATGTTTGAAAAGTGGTATTCCGTAATTTTCATCACATTGCTACCCCCCTTTCCCCTTGTAAAGGGGGGAAACAATAAAAATCCAGTTCCCTCCCCTTTACAAGGGGAGGGTTAGGGTGGGGTAAAAAATATTTGATACATCAACCATAACTTTTCAAACACCCTCTGAGTGAGAATGTTTGTTAACCCTAGAAAGTTGAAATATTCTCAATTTTCGATTCTAGATGATTACGTATTTTACATTGTAATAGTCCCATTACATTACCTCTCTTGCAACTAAGTTTTTACGATTACTCCAAAAACATAGTTAAATTAGAAAAGAAGAGGTAAAAGATCAACTATATTCTTTCCTCTGTCCCCTGTCCCTCCTGCCAATTCCTAGCACGTTTGGAAAATTAACTGGCAATTTTTAGTTTTTGGGATAGAAAACAACGAACTACTAACAACCGTATTTTAAGATGCTGGCTCTTTTTACAAATTTCCGAGATGAATTCGCCTCTGGTGCATCAAAAGCACTCGCCAATTGGTGGTCAGAGTTTACCCTTCAGACCAAACTCCTAGCCGTCGCCACCCTCATGGTTTCCTTGGTCATGAGTGGTTTGACCTTCTGGGCTGTAAACACAATTCAGCAAGATGCACGTCTCAATGATACCCGCTTTGGTCGTGATTTAGGATTACTCCTGGCCGCAAATGTAGCCCCCCTAATTGCTGATCACAATTTAACTGAAGTTGCCCAATTTTCTCAACGTTTTTTCAGTGCCACTTCTAGCGTGCGTTATATGTTATACGCTGATGAAACTGGGCAAATGTTTTTTGGTCTTCCTTTTTGGGAACCAGAGGTAGAAAACTCCCTCACTATTAAGCGCCATATCCAACTACCAGAAGATTATCCTGGTAATCAAAATCAGCCAATGGTTAGGCAGCATAACACCCCCGATGGTACAGTTACCGATGTATTTGTGCCTTTAATAGTAGATAACAAATATTTAGGTGTGTTAGCAGTTGGTATTGACCCTAATAAAACCGCAGTCATATCCACTAATTTCACCCGTGATGTTACCATTGCCGTTTTTATCACAATTTGGGTTATGGTGATTTTAGCAGGAGTAATTAATGCTTTAACTATTACTAAACCTATTAAAGAATTACTAGTAGGTGTTAAACAAATTGCGGCTGGAAACTTTAAACAACGGATAGATATACCTCTAGGTGGTGAACTAGGAGAACTAATTTTCAGCTTTAATGAAATGGCAGAACGGCTAGAACGTTATGAAGAACAAAATATTGAAGAATTAACTGCCGAAAAAGCTAAATTAGAAACCTTAGTTTCCACCATTGCTGATGGTGCAGTCTTGATTGATAATAATATGCAAGTAATATTAGTCAATCCCACCGCCAGACGGATTTTTGCTTGGGAAGGAGTGGATGTGGTTGGTAGTAATATCCTGCATCACTTACCCCATAGTGTCCAAATGGAAATATCCCGGACTTTGTATGAAATGGCAGCAGGTGAATGTGAAAGTGCCGAATTTCGTATCCTCCTCAAACAACCTACTCAACGCACAATTCGCATTGTTTTAACCACAGTTCTCAACCTGCAACGAGAAAGTATTAAAGGCATAGCTATCACCGTCCAAGATATTAGCCGGGAGGTAGAACTAAATGAAGCAAAAAGCCAATTTATCAGCAACATTTCTCACGAATTACGTACACCTTTATTTAACATTAAAACCTATATTGAAACCCTACATGATTATGGTGAAGATCTAGGGATTGATGAACGCAAAGAATTTCTGCAAACAGTTAATAATGAAACTGATAGACTCACCCGTTTAGTTAATGACGTTTTAGATTTATCAAAACTTGAATCAGGTCGAAGTTACACCTTTGATAAAGTAGATTTACCACAAGCCATAGAACAGACATTACGGACTTATCAGCTTAATGCTAAAGATAAAGGTATTGAACTGTGCCAGGAACTGACTCATGATTTACCTTTTGTTCTAGGAAATTATGACTTGTTACTGCAAGTTTTTGGGAATTTAATTGGTAATTCTCTTAAATTCAGTCTAGCTGGTGGTAAGGTAGTTATCCGTGCTTATCAACTAGATGCTAATTCTCATTCTCAGCATCATTCTGGTAAAGTGAGAATTGAAATTAGTGATACAGGAATTGGTATCGCACCAGAAGATCAACAGGCAATTTTTGACCGATTCTTTCGTGTAGAAAATAGAGTTCATACTCTAGAAGGAACAGGTTTAGGTTTATCAATTGTCAGAAACATTATGGACAGACATCATAGTCAAGTTAATTTGGTGAGTGAAGTTGGTATTGGTACTACTTTTTGGTTTGATTTAGAAATATTTGCGGAAGAGATTTCATCAACTGGGGAAATTATGCCAGAAAACTTAGAAGTAAACAAAGTTTAAGGGCAGTTTTCGTGATTCTGTTATATCAAGAGTTGAACAAGGTTATTAATAAACAAACTAATAACAAAGTTAGTATTAATAACAAAGTTTGATGGCGTTTTATCCAATTATTAACCCTTGTACTCAAGTTATAATTAGAATTTTGCTTTTGCGATTCTAATTCACTTTCTTCTATATTTTGATAGAGAGTACAATCTTGAGCATAGGGATATTGAGGAAAGTTACAGGTATGATCAAAATGATAGCTACAACTGTCGCATAGATGATCATTTCCTTGAGCGCGGTGCAAAGGAATACCAGGATGTCCATAAGCTTTCAGCAATAGCCGACACTGAGGACAAGTAATTGCTTGACTATCAATAATTTGATGACAACGAGGACAAGATATAGTAGCCAAAACAGAAAAAGGATAGGTAATTAAACATCTTAATTTTATCTATTATCTGCACTAATATCAATAATTCATCCGTATTTATCTGCGGTTATCTGCGTTTATCTGCGGTCAATAATTCTTGAAATCTGATTTTGCAAAGAAATTGGGAATATAAGATTTTGTTGTCACTTCAAGACGTATACTTAAATAATGACGGCGTAATTGGAGTTGATAAAGTAATGCCTAAAAAAAATCTTTCTAACTTAATACAAGAAGAAACCACAAAATTTACACCCCTACAAGGTGAACCTGTAATTGAAATTTCGGCTGAAGCAGTATTAGAAACCCAAGTACAAACGGATAATAATCAGTTAGAACTAGAAGCCAATATTAAAGAATTGCAAGAAGCAATTTCTACATTAAAACAAAAAGAATCTACTTTAATCAAGCAAATTAGTGATTTACAAACAGCTTTTTCAGAAAAAGAAGCATTGGTAGAACGTTTGACAAATGAACTTTACGAAACAAAACAAACCGCTTTACAACTAGCAGATTCTAACTCTCAGTTGCTAGAAGAAATCAAGGTTTTAAACCAACCTAGTCAACAACCTCATTTACAACTTAGTCAACAAGCTAGTCAAATTTCCAAATCCATTCAATACAAAAAATCTCATAGGTCAATAGAACGACTTCAAGAAAAACCCAATCAAGACAGTGAGGATTTTTCCAAAAATACTTGGTTGTATGATTAAAATCAGGATTCAGGAATCAGAATGTTTGATCAATCTCTAGATTATTAAATGCAAGTTTGGGAGTTACTGTTATAAAGCTGACTACTGACTTCAGGGCAAACGCACCTAAATTCTGTAATCCATGCCCAGCAAGGGTTTTAACTTTTAGTTACAAAACTTAACAATCGTCAAAACCTTTGTCCAGTAAGCATTCTAAAAATAAGATGCGCTTGCCCTGCTACTGACTTCTAGTAGTTAGCTTGATTTTTATAAATATTTTTGTAATATTGCTTCTTTTTGTTGTGGAATAGTTTGAATTTCTTGTTCATAATTTTGGATATATTTCTCCATATCTAACACTTCGTTAATAATTCTATCTTGTTCATTTTTTTCAGGACAAGCAACCAATAAAGGACGAAGTATTTCTAAATTAATATTCTTTTGTGCTTTTTGAGGTGCAATATCATTTAAGTATTGTTGTTGAGTTCTTAAATAATATTCCAAGTAATCAATATTCATTTGTTCGTTAGGTTTAATACTGACAATACTATCAGGAAAACAAGCTGAATAAGTTAAAATCGCTGTACTACCAATATTAGCAGCAATTGTAATTAAAATAGTTTCAGGTTCAAATATTTTACTAACTTTTAATCCTTCCTCATTTAATGTTTGAGAATAGATAATATTTCTTCCCTTGACCTTAGCTACATCTCCTGTTTGAATAAAAGGATATGTACCATCTTGATATAAATGGGGTGCATTTCTAGGACGATGACTAAAACGACCTCTTTCTAAAGATGCTGCTTGAGATAGTTTTATTTTGGGTGCAGTATTAAAGGAATGATTTAATATTTCTTGGATATTTGTTTGTAATTCCTCAATATTATTTCTTAGTTCTTGTTCTCTAATTTCTAAGACTTCAATTTCTTGAATAATTTGTTCTTGTACTTCTTTGGGAGTTAAAGGTAATTTAATATTATAAACCAAATTTCTATTAAGTCCTGGAACTCCTATACCTGCTACTAAACTTTGTAAATTAATAGAATTTAGTAAGTAATAAAAGTATTTAGGTAAAGTATCTTCGCTTTTAAGATTAACATAAAATGTAGTATCAATAGGAAAACAGTTTTCCCCGATATAATTAACTTTTCCCGCAGAACCTTTACGTCCTAAAATGATAGCAGGAGATTGAATCAAATATTCATTATGATAACCCACAATACCATTAGAACCCATTACTGGATATTGACCTTGTATTCTCTGATTTTCAGGTAAAGCACTACCATATTCAAGAGTAGCTATACTCAAAAATGTAACAAGTTTATATTTTGATTTAATTTTAAGTGTAGGTTTTTCTATAAATTGTATTTGTTTTTCAAACGTAACTCTTTTAAAATCAATACAATCAACTAAATCAACGATGGAAACATAATCCTTAACAGCATCAACAGGACTTTCCAAATTGTCTAAAAAAGATTGATAAATATAGTAATTTACTTTTTCAGGATTAAATTGTTCTATTTCATCATATAATAAAGTTTTATGATTACCTTTTTGATCTCTATCAAGTTCCATTCCTGCCTGTCTTCCTTCTTTAAATTCATATCCTAAAAAAGCACGAGCTTGATTTTTATCTCCAGATTTTATCTGGATCAATTCTTGATTATAACTTAATAAATAATAATAAAATTTATCTTTCTCAATAGGTAATACTATTTCATAAAACAATCTTTCAATTCTCTGTTCTTGTTCCTCTTGTGTTAAGATTTTAAAATCTCTTCGTTTATGTAAATTTTTAAAGCTGGGTTCGTTTTCAAACCAGTGACGGTAATCTTGATACCAGTCTGTAGCTTTTATTCCATCATTAGCATTACGACTGACAAAAGTTTTATAATCATCAAAATCTAATCCTAGATAGTCAACATAACTTCTAAATAGAGCTTTGGTATCTGTAAAATCATGGGGACGTTCTCGGTTATTAATAATATAATCTTCTGCAACAAAATTATAATCCTGTTTCCAGCGAGACTCTCGCTTTTCCATAAATAAAATTATAGTCTTTGTTCCTGTTGCCATAAAGGTTTTTGGTTGTCCGCTCAATTCAACTATAGCTTTAATCAGAAAATTTTGTAAGATAATCTCTCTAGCACGAGCATAAATGCCCGTATTACTTAAAAGAGAACTCGGTAAAATAATTCCTGTTTTTCCTCCTGTTTGTAATAATTGAGCAGTTCTTTCGATAAATAAAGCTTCAATTTCTGATGAACTATCGGTTAAAGATTCAAAAAGTGTATATTTATCTTTTAATTTTAAAGCATGGGGTTTAAATCCATGAATTGAATAAGGAGGATTGGCAATAACAACATCATAGCTATCAGCAAGTTGACGCTCTCTTTCATTATAATCTTCTAAACCATCTCCGAAGAAAATATTAGCTTGTCCGTCTCCATTCATAAAACAAGCTACTTTTGCAGTACGAGCTAAACGATAATCTTTTTCAATTCCAAAAATGAATTTTTCAGCCCAATCTGATGATTCTTGATATTGTTTAATATATCTATTAATATCTTTAGTAAATTCAGGTTTAATTGTATCAATAATATTTTGTATTTCTTCAATCGCTTCTACTAAAAAATGACCACTACCACAAGCGTAGTCAATTAAATAAGGTAAAAAATCTACTCTTTCTTGATTTAATTTAGCTTCAATGATTTCTCGCAAAGGCAGGGATTTAACGATAAACTTAGCAATAGGTAAAGGTGTAAAAAACTGTCCTTCAGATTGTTTATAACCTGCATCTAATAATTGTTCAAAGAAATCCCCTAAATATTGTTTTTGATATTTTAAGTCATTGTTATCATTATAAAAATATCTAAACTTTTTATATTGCAATAAAGTAATAATTTCATTTAATACTTTAGCATTTTCCAAAAATAATTTCTCATTGTGAACTTCTTTAAAAGCAAATTCATTATTACTATAAAATTTTAATTCCCGTAATATTTGTTTAAGTCTTTCTTGAGTCGTTTGTATAGGGAAATTACTAACTAATGTATCAATATATTCCTCAGAATAATAAACAATTTCTTCTTTCAGAAATTCTCTCATTCCTTTAGCATATAATTTCTGTAACCTTTCCTGTATCTGTTCAGGAGTATCTTTACCTTCAATAATTTGAAAATCGGTAATATCATTATCATTTTTTTGTTCATCAACAATCTTACATAAAATTAAGGATAAAATGCGGTTGAAAGCATTTGATTTATCGCTAATATTATTATGACGTAAGATTTCTTCAAATTGATTAAATAATTTACGTCCTTCTCCTTCAGTAAAGGGTTGTAAATCTTTTTTCTTAATGGGTATATATTCAGGATTATAAGCTTGCACTTCTGGATCAAAAATTCCATTAGGTGCAAAATAGCAGTTAAAATTTTCTTTCCAAGCTGTATATAATTCTTCTGCTGTTTTGGCTTCTTTATAGCTTTTTATCTCTTCCTTACTTTCTGTTAATAATCTTAAAGTTTCTTCTCTATCCTTAATTTGGATAATTGAATTCTCATATACAAGTAAACCACCATCATGAATTTGTGAGGTATACAAACATAAAAAGCGAGTATTTTTATCTTGTTGTAAATAAGAAAATAGTTGTCCACCATTTTCTATCATCCGATTCTTTTCTTTTTCATATTCTTTACCCCAGGTTTTACACTCAATGATAATTAAAGACTTTTCTTCTCTATCAAAAACAGAAATATCTGATTTTCCACTTTTACCAGTTCGTCCTAAAGGAAATTTACGTTCTAATATTAAATGTTTAGGTTCATAACCTTTTTCTAACAGTCTATTCACACATTCTAAAACAACGAAATTCTCAGGTTGACTAAAATTAGAGGTAGTTTCGTCTTCTACTTTAATTTTATCCCCATAATCAATTTTCTCAGTGGTTAAATTAATTTTAATTACATAATTTTTGTGGTTAGTATATATTTTACGGTAATTTTGTTGAAAAATATCCGATTCTTGTTCTATAAATCCTAAATGAGAAATAAGAGATTTGATTTTTGTTTTATCCATCTTTTTTACTGTGTATTGCTCCTAATTGATATTTAATTATATTAGGTTGGGAAAATAATGGCTGTATATATTCAACCCTCCTTTAATTCACAAATTCTAATATATGTTGGGCGACAATTTGTGATTGTTCCAAGTGAGGAATATGACCACAATCTTTAATCCAAGTTAGCTGACTTTGGGGAATAGCCTTGGCAAATTTGGGAGCGTCCCCAGTTCCCAAAATTTTATCACTATCGCCCCACAAAATTAAAGTTGGTTGCTCAATTTTGGCAAGTTGGGGAAATTTAAAAGCACCATAACCGCCACTTTTGGTAAAGGCAATTAAGGCTTGAGTCCAATTAGGCATTTGTAAGTGTAATTCTCCACAGCACAAAGCATCCTCGGAGATAAGATTGGGGTTTTTATATGCAGTTCGACAAATGCTCTTCCGCACTTTGGGATTTCGCAAAAATTCCGTCGCCCAATAATCCAAAGGTGGAAATATATATTTACTTAATGGGGAATTACCTTTCAAACCCGCACTATCTATTAATACCAGTTGTTTTACCGCCTCTGGGTAAGTGAGGGTAAAATCTATAGCCGCAGCCCCACCCATAGACGCACCCACCAAAATCACAGGTTGGTTAATCAGGGTTTGCCAAAATGAGTAGAGATGGTTTTTAATCGTGACCGAACTGTAAGCAATCCCCGGTAATCTATCTGTAAAACCAAATCCCAATAAATCCACAGCCCAAACTGCATTTTTTTCAGCTAGTAAAGGCAAAAGTCGGCGGTATTCTAGCACCGAACTATCAAAACCATGAATTAATAAAATCGGTGTACCACCATGACCTTGTTGGACATAAGTGGTATTAATGGGTTCATTGGCGGCATAAGTAATAATCGCCTGACTTTGGATATTTTGAGCCAAAGCGATGGATGTTGGTTCTGTGAGTTGCCCAACTGCGGCAGGAAGAAAACTTGGAAACATAAACTCCAGTTTACATCAGTGCGGATCACCTTAGGGACTCCCAAATAAAAAAATGTCCCAAAACTGACGCAAAAATTCTCTCTCTGTGTTCTCTGTGCCTCTGTGGTTCGTTTATTGAGATAATTTATTTCTTGCAAGTCCCTTAGCTAATACCCAGTCACCAATTAAAAAAGAAAATTTCCGCAAAAATTAAAATAGGGACACAATCCACGTAAAATAGGAATCAATTATCCCGATAGTAGGAGATTTAAGCCATGCCAATGGCAGTTGGCGCAATTGAAACATTAGGTTTTCCTGCGGTTTTAGCATCAGCAGACGCAATGGTCAAAGCTGCTAGTGTCACGATTGTTTATTACGGTATCGCGGAAAGTGGTCGCATGATAGTTGCTGTCAGAGGCCACGTTGCGGAAGTGCAAACAGCCGTAGCCGCTGGAATTGTTGCTGGTGAAGAAGTTTATGGCGGTGAGGTTATTACCCACTACATTATTCCCAACCCCCCGGAAAATGTGGAAACAGTCTTACCTATCCACTTCACCTCCAAATCTGAACCTTTCCGTATTTTCTAAGTAAGTTCGCTATGAAAAATTGAAGCATTTCTTCATAAAAATTAACTTGTAGCAACCGATAACTTTATATTCAAAACAGGAGATTAAAAATGTCATCACAGGCAGTTGGATCATTAGAAACTAAGGGTTTTCCCGCCGTTCTTGCAGCAGCAGACGCAATGGTAAAAGCCGGTCGAGTTACCCTCGTTGGTTATATCAGAGTTGGGAGCGCTCGCTTTACCGTCAATATTCGTGGTGATGTTTCCGAAGTTAAAGCCGCTATGGCAGCCGGTGTGGATGCTGTAGAAAAAGTTCATGGTGGTACTCTCGAATCCTGGGTAATTATTGCTCGTCCCCATGAAAACGTAGAAGCTGTATTGCCAATTGCTTATACAGCAGACGTTCAACAGTATCGAGAATCTGTGGAAAATCCCATTATCGGTGCTGCTAGGATCTAATTTCATCTATTAGGTGGGCAATGGGTAATAGGTAATAAACCCCTATTCCCTCTTTCCCTAAATAGCAACTTGCATCAATAGTCCACAATATTATTATGTTCGTAATCCCATAACGGCTGAATCTTTACATCAAATTTATTAATTCATCCGTCTTAATCTGCGTTTATCTGCGGTTAATTATTCTTGAAATATTATTCAATGTAGCTTCATCTTAATTTGATATTACGGTCTATTGAACGAATCAATTAGGAGTTATTACCTGCTACTAAATCGCTAAATCTAATTTCAAGGAGCGCAATGTTGCTATGACACAAAATGGGGTAAATTTAGCTCAATATTGGCAACAGCGACTAATTACAGAATGTCCAGAACAAAGTCAGGTTACTAGACAAAGTATTCTTAATTGGCTTTTGGGAGTGGATTTAGCACGGTTTGATCTACTTAACCCCAAAGAACTAGAAATTGCTAAACAAGCAATGGAATATCGGTGGCGAATTCTGCACAAACGCTATTTAGGTATGAGCAGAGAAAAGGCTTATCGTCAACTCATTAGCCGCTTGAGTAGTGTAGTGGCGGTAAGAAACAAAATTCAGACGTGGATATCTCTCAGCCGCGATCGCCAACGAAGTGTTATTGATGTGCTGCAAGAAGTCCTCCAAGAACTGATGCAAAGTGACTCATATATCCAACAACAAATGACTCACATTACCGCATTAACAACGGACAAAAGATTGCGGGATACGTTACTATTTGCCAGCATAGAAGAATATTGTTTACGTCCAGTTCGGAATCAACCAATATTAATGTACCGCTTTGTTAACTACCTGCGAAAAATCCAGAGAGGAGGCTTAACACAAGTACCTACTAGCGAATTAGTGAAACTTGTTTCTGAGGAAATTCTCACAGAAAATAACGACAATCCGATTAGCTTAGTTGATAATCAAGCGATCGCTCAATATCAAGAAACCCAACACCTAGAAGAACAACAAGCTAACCGTCAACTTGTACAGCAAGAATTTGAACAATACTTATTAGAAAATATTGGACAACAAGCAGTAGATTGGTTGCGCTTATATCTGCAAGGCAAATCCCAAGAAGAAATTGCCAAACAACTCAACAAACCCATTAAAGAAGTATATCGGCTGCGAGAAAAACTCAGTTATCATGCCGTGCGAGTCTTTGCCATTAAAGGCCAACCAGAACTAATTGATCACTGGTTGTCCATTTCCCTAGAAGAACATAATTTAGGGCTAACAGAAACCCAATGGCAACAACTTCCAGAAAAAATCACTCCCATAGGACAACAAATCCTCAACCTCCGCAAAGCAGGTAACTCCATAGAAGTCATAGCCCAAGAACTACAACTGAAAACCCATCAAGTTCTAGGTGAATGGACAAAAGTTTATCTTACAGCCCAAACCCTGAGAATTCAAAATTAGCATAAATTGAGAAAATGCCAGATTCACTAAATATAGCCTCAAATCTGGTAAATATGTCATAAGTTAAAAAGAGTGTCAAAGACAAAAATGAATTGCACAGATTTCTCACCAAGCGCAAGATATATTAGACTTAGGATGTCCAGTGGTATTAAGTACCTTCGTCTTACAGGCAGTATATCCCCAAGCCAAAATTACTGGTTTAGACTTATCTCCTTACCTTCTAGCTGTAGCTAACTATCGGACTAAACAACGTCGTCTTGCCCAAATCAACTGGGTACATGATCAAGCTGAATCTACGGACATGAATCCTAAATCGGAAAATTACAAAAAAATGCCAACTTATATTTTGACGTTGCTTAAAAGTACCGAACCTTATTTAGATGAATATTTTAGTTTGGACATTGAACAAGCCCTAATTGGGGCAGGTTTACAAGCTCCTACTATTACTAGCAATAGTCCTCGTTACCGTACTATCATTGCTCAGGTGAGTGGCTAATTTATATGTAGTGCTGTGGGCAGTTATCCCCCCCCTGTTGTTTTTGTGGTTTTACTACCGCAGAACTCCTGCTGCCCCACCGTGGTTAAATTTATTGATTTTGTTCATTATTGGCGCTATCTCTGGTTTTGCTGCTCTGGGCTTGGAATGGGCTATGGAAAATGTAGCTAACTGGGTTTTAGACTGGCAACAGATCCAGCGTCATTTTTCTGGTGTCGTTTTTCGGCAAATATTAGCGATCGCTCCCATTGAAGAAGGTTGTAAATTAGTAGCAGTTATTCTGCCCATTTGCTATTTACAACGTCAGTATCATCTCCGAGCTACTACAGTTTTTTTATTTACCATAGCCGTAGCTTTAGGTTTCACAGCGGAAGAAACCTGGATTTATTTATCTCACGGCACATCTTCAATTCTAGACCGCATTATTGGTACTCCAGTTCATGCGATGTTTTCTGCTCCTTGGGGGTACGCTTTAGGGATATATATTTCTGCTAGTAGAAGGTTGAATCGAGATCGGGATTTAATTTTTATCGCTTGGTTAAATTCTGTTTGCTTTCATGCTTTAGTCAATATTTTATCTATTTCTGTGAGGTTTTCGCAGCCCACAAATTTGCTCATTTATGGGTTATTTCCTTTACTATTATGGATGTTTTGGCGATGGGAACAACTACTGCGAAAACTCCAGAGAAAACATCCTTTAGTGTTAATTTCTGGACATACATCCTCCGCCCGCACTTGGCAAAGGGGTTTAGTATTATTAATCCTATCACTAGGCGGAAATTCTCTATTTGGATTATTGATTCTAGCCCGAAAAATTAGTCCTTTGCGGTGGGAACTTTGGTTTGATCCGAAAATTTTCTGGTTTATAGTCCAAGAACTATTATTCAATTTTGGTTTAGGACTTTTAGCTTGGTTAATTTATCGCTATTTACGCAGTTTAGCCGGTCGTCGGCATTTGTTTAACCGATAATTAGCATTATGAAAATAACGGAGAATAAAACAATGACCATTATCACAATAGATGATGAACTAATTAATGAAATTATCGCAGTCAGTCACTATGAAAATGCACAGGAAGCAGTCATTAAAATATTATCCAATTACTTGCAGCAACAAAAAAAAGAACTGCCTTTATTTGAGCGATTACGTTTTATAGATGAGGAATTTGCCGAAGATGATATCGCCTCATTGTTTGAACGTGATCAAGACACAGGCAGAAATTTTGAACTATGATCTATCTAATTGATACCTGTGTAATGTCTGAGTTTGTTACTAATTATCAAAAAAATACCTTTTAAGTATAGAATGTATTTTTACTAACCAAGAAATGATCTAATTGCCCAGCTTTGAGTTCCTATGCTGTACAATATAGTTGTACAACTTCTAAAAAAAGAGAATGTTAAGCAAAGAAACTACTTACTCTCAAGCAAGGTTAAATTTAGCAACTATTTTAGATCAGGTGTGTGACCAACGGGAAATTATAGTAATTAAACGTCGTAATCAGAAAAATGTGGCGTTAATTGCCGAAGATGAACTTTCCAGTTTATTAGAGTCTGTTTATTTATTAAAATCACCTGAAAATGCTAAACGGTTATTTCGGGCTTTAGAATGGGCTGAAACAACAATAGAAACTCCTCAAACATTAGCTGAATTAAAAGAGGAGTTAGGAATTGAGTAGTAAGAAAAAAAAGCCAGATACTCATGATGAAGAGCCAAAATTATCTGGTTATTTTCCTATTTTCAGTCCTGATTTTAAAGCAGATTTGGCTTGGTGGTATAATCATGACCGCAAAAAAGGGGATAAGATATTAGATTTAGTAGCTGATATTCTTGATGGTCAACCGTTTACGGGCTTAGGTAAACCTGAACCTCTTAAATATATTGCTCCTGATACTTGGTCACGACGCATTGATTTAGAACATCGTTTAGTTTATAAAGTCACAGAAAGTAAAGTTTATTTTTTACAAGCTCGTTATCATTATGAATCAGATTAAAATTAAAATATAAAATTTTTGATCCTGTTGGTTTTTTCTATTTCTCATGAATAGATTTATGGCAAACATAACACCAACTATTGATTCTATTATTGTTAATCTTTGGGAAATCTAAGGAGGATTTTATGCAAGTTAAAATCGAGTTACCTGATGAGTTGGGTAATCAACTTTTGGAAATGCCTGATATGCAGCTATTAGTACAGAAAGCTATCGAAAAAATGTTGTTGGAGGAGCGACAAAAACACAGTTCGACACCGCTCACTGTAAAATCATCTCAATTATTAGTTGATCTAGTTAATGATTTGCCTGAATTTCCAACTTTTAAAAATCAAGATCCATTAAAGTTACAAAGAGCATTACGTGATGAATGGGATTAAGTATTTATTAGATACAAATATAGTGATTGGTTTGCTGCAACGCGATCCAATAGTGTTGGAGATATTAAAAGACAAGCAAATTCAAATTGGTGAATGTGCTTATAGTGCAATAACTCCTATGGAGTTATTGAGTTTTCCGTCTATAACACCAACAGAAAAAGAATCTGTTGTATTTTTATTAAGTCGTATGACATATTTAACGATCACACCAGCAATTGAAAATGAGACTATCAGCTTTAGATATACTCACAAAACAAAATTGCCTGATTCTATTATTGCTGCAACTACCAAGCATCATGGACTTGAGTTAGTGACGTTAGATAAAAAATTAGCAAATAAGCTTAAATTAGATGACTGACAGCATTCTGTCACAACTTTTTTCCTGTGGCTGAGATGCGATGGGCGTTAGGGACAATGGGGGTAAATAAATCCATAGTGGTAAAAAAGGTTATTACTAGGTTTGTTTTGGAAAATATTTAATAGTTAGGAATATAGATCCCCAACTTCTTTGAGAATTAGGGGATCTAGATGGGTTTAAACTATTGCCAATACTGGTTGACTTACTGCTGCATTAACAGATATTGATTCAGAATCAGCCGCATAGATTTCGCAAGCGTTATTGGGACTTTCCACCAGTTTAACTTTGTAAAGAGTTGCACCTAATTCTTGAATAGGCGATCGCAAAGTATTACTAATATAAAGAGCAATATTTTCCGCAGTTGGCACAACTTGATTAAAGAAAGCAACATCCTTATTTAAGAAAGTATGATCAAATGGCTCAATCACGTAATCTGTAATTATCTGATTTAAAGCTCCCAAATCAATAACCATACCCGTAGAGGAATCAATTTCCCCAATTATCGTTACTTCCAACTGATAATTATGTCCATGTCCATTTACACGGGCGCATTTACCATAAATTTCCGTGTTTTTTGCCAAACTCAAATCAGGGTGTGCCAATCTATGAGCAGAGCTAAAGTGAGTGCTAATACTCAGATAGCCTGACCTATCTTTACCCGGATAATCTGCCCAAAGTTGATGACTTTCAAACAGTTTAATGTTGGCTAGTTTCACTCCCAATTCATCAATGGGTGATTCTAAAAGACCATGAATGTAACGGGAAATATTCTCTGTAGTGGGGACAATATCGGCAAAATAAGGAATATCTTCATTCACACAAGAGTGATCAAATATTCTCACCACATAATCTTCCACCACTCGATTTAAAGCAGCTACATCCACAATCATGCCAGTACGGGAGTCTATTTCCCCTTCCACAGTCACCTCTAGATGATAATTATGACCATGAGTCTGAGTACACCTACCATATTTATCAACACTGAGGTTGGGTGCTAGGCGATGAGCAGCACTAAAATGAGTCCTGATAGTCAAATTAGCTTTTTCTCCCTCTCCCTGATAATCAGCCCAAAGTTGAGGATGTTCAAATAACTGGACGCGCACCAAAGGTAAATGGGGTGCTAAACGTTCCCAAATCACTCGCGCCATATTTTCCGTTGTGGGGAGAGTTTGTTGAAATTCTGTCCACACATCATTCAGATAGGAAAAATCTAGTTGACTGGTAACTTCCTCTTTGATGACGTGCTTGACATCAGACAGGTTCAGCACCATACCATACTCATCTAATTCCCCAATCATGGAAATGAACAAGACATAGTTGTGTCCGTGTCCGGGAAATTTTGAGTAGGCACCAAATTTTTCTAAATTCTCAATTTGACTCAGTTCTGGGAACCAATACCGACCAACTGCTGAAAACTGATCGCGGCGATTAACAATACATTGCATGATTATACGAGGAGGAGAACTTAATATTTCTTAAACTTTCACTATTTACAGCATAAACCAATTTGTTACTTAGAGGATGTTTTAAAAGTTTTTAATGTGGAAACAGACCCCTCTCCAAACCTCTCCCCTACCAGGGGAGAGGCTTTAAAAACCCCATTCCCTTGTAGGGAAGGGGGGAAGGGGGGTTAGGTTTTTGGAGATTATGGGTTTCATATAATACTTTTCAAACAACCTCTTAGGGTTTGCTGAAAAAGTGGCAAAAGGCAAAATCAGGACTTCTTAGTTCTTCAATCAAGATGCAACTATAAGTTTTTGTTGTTTTTATCAGACAAGTTATAAGTTTTAATAATCAAAAATAAGAGAAAAGATGTTCTTTTCCAAAATTGACATAAAAAACCCGAAAAAATCCGCTTTTTGGGAGGATATACCTCCCATGATATTTTATATTAAGGGATAGGCACAGATCGCAATAACCGTTCAACTATAGTTTTAGGATTTCTTCCCCCTCTAGGAATCAGACGATGACAAAGAACGTGCGGTGCGAGAAACTTGACATCATCGGGAAGAGCATATTCTCTACCTAAAATAAAAGCCAGTGCTTGGGAAGCTTTTTGTAACGCCACAGTACCACGAGGACTCACACCAAGAGTGATTTCTTCATCCTGTCTAGTAGTTCGCACCAATTCCAAAATGTATTGTTGCAAAGATGCTTCTACCGTGACTTGGGAACAAGCTTGGCGTAATGCTTGGACTTCTTCTAAAGTAATACAAGGCTGTAAATCAGCCACTTTTAAACCTGCTTGCAGATTTTGCAGCATTTGCATTTCTTCTGATTCAGAAGGATAGCCTAAACTTAAAGACAGCATAAACCGGTCCATTTGAGCTTCTGGGAGGGGAAACGTCCCTTGGTACTCAATGGGGTTTTGGGTAGCAATCACAAAGAATGGCTGAGGAACTAGACGAGAAACACCATCAACTGTTACCTGATGTTCTTCCATCACTTCCAGCAAAGCTGACTGGGTACGGGGTGTAGCCCGGTTAATTTCGTCCGCTAGGAGGACGTTAGCAAATACAGGACCTTGTAGAAATGTAAATTCCCCAGTTTTAGGATTCCAAATATTTGTGCCGGTGATGTCTGTGGGGAGTAAGTCAGGGGTACATTGTAACCGTTGAAATTTACCATCTACAGAACGAGCTAGAGATTTGGCTAAGAGGGTTTTACCGACACCGGGGACATCTTCTAATAAAGCATGACCACCACCAAGTAAAGCTACTATGACTAAGCGGATGGCTTCATGTTTACCAACAATGGTACGAGCCAAATTTTGTGTTAAAGCGTCAATTTTTTCTCTCATGCAGTACCTGGGGGGAAATGGAGAAGGCTTACTTCTGAGTTTTGACTAAAAACTTGTTTAATAGTTTAGCCTTTTCTACAGTATTCCCACGTAACAAGCTTAATCCAGCATAAGAATTAAAGATTTCTGGAGTTGCTAAACCACCGACGCAAGGAGAGGAAAGTCAAAAAACAAATTTTTTGAGATGGTTTTTACTTTTAAATATATTATTCATTCACAGATTTTATTATTTGTTTCAAAAAGTTCAAAACCATACTCTTCTAAAAAATCTTTCGCAAATGCTATCCAGCTTGAATTAAATCTTGGGTAAAATTCAGGAGTACAAACATAAGCTTCTAAATTTAAACCTGCATAGTTTCTAACTAATTTATTATCAAATAAATCAATAGTATTAGTGAGTTGGTTAATAGCTTTGTCGCGGTTTTTATCTACTTTTCTTAAACTTGTTGCATCCAATTTGAACTCTACAAAACAAAAATCATTCTCATCAAAAAATACAAAATCGCAATGAGAATCACCAAATCCTAAAAGTCCTTTTTTTCCATCAATAGGAATAAAACCAACTACTTTAGCATTAATTACATTAAATAATTTAGTGATATCAAAACCATTTTTAACAGTATCAACACCATTTAGTTTAATAGTAAATGTGTTGTCATCTGAATTTATATTGATAATAATAAAAGACTGTCCTTGATAGTCTATGATGGAAAATTCAGATCTGATTTCAATTTCCAGAACATCGGAAAAATTATCAAAAGCAGTTGATAGAAGTTCTTTAATATCCTCAAATTTACTCATTTTCTTTTGAAAGTTTTAGCGTGAATACTGTACAAAGCTTGAAAATCACCACCCAAAATTTCGGAAACCGTATCTAAATAATTTTGTTGAATAGTACCTTTTTCTTGATTAAAAATAGATTCGCAATAACTAGTATCCATTGCTCCTACGTCGCCACGCAAGCTATCACTAACAGATTGATTTCCCAAAGAATAAGCAGAAAAATCTTTAGCACTTAACCAGGAATCTTGGGGAATTATTTGTGCTACCTCTGATTCTGTTGACGGATTTTTTTCAACTACTCTATTTGCGAAGAGTAAATTATTAAAAACTGTGAGAACATAGGGACTATGGGTGGTGATAATTAGTTGGTTATCATCATTTTGATTTACCATTAAAGCCAATAATTCAATTAGTTGCTTTTGAGCAACAGGGAATAAATGAGCTTCTGGTTCTTCCAATATTCTTAATACTTTTGTATTATCAAGAATATTCAGAAAAATATCTTGTAAAATTCTTATAGATTCTTGTTGTCCTGACGAAGTATTAGAGAGATAAACATAATCATTAGCTTCATTATCTAATCTGATTTTTTCATTACCATAAGGATCAATATAATATTTACCTTTTAATATTTCATTAATTTTATGTATGAGAAGAGATAATTTTCTTCTTCTTTCTGTTGTTATGTTTCTACCAAAAGTCAATTCTTCTATATTTCCAAATTTATTAAAGATATCCCTGTTTTTTATGACTTTTTTCATAAATTCCAGCATTAAAATTTCATCAATTTTTTGTACATTACGTTCATAATTAGAAGCTGAAATATTCTTTTCTAAATTACTTTGAATATTTGCCAATACATACTTTTCAAATAGATAAGAATAACCTACTGTTGCACTTCTTCCTGCAATTATAAATAATGAATCCCTTTGTTTACTTTCAAATAATTCGTCCAACAGGTTATAAAGCTGTTGAGCATATTTTATTTTTTCTTCTTCATTAATTAATGATTGAATACTATTATAATTTAAATATTCCTGTCTAAGTCTCAGTT
This sequence comes from Dolichospermum flos-aquae CCAP 1403/13F, assembly GCF_012516395.1. Classification (GTDB taxonomy): domain Bacteria; phylum Cyanobacteriota; class Cyanobacteriia; order Cyanobacteriales; family Nostocaceae; genus Dolichospermum; species Dolichospermum lemmermannii. The sequence goes on along the minus strand of NZ_CP051206.1, from coordinate 3,152,545 downwards.
TAATAGCGCTTGCAGAATTTTTAAAATTCTCATCTACAAGGTTATTATATATAATTTCCATTTCTTTATTTCTTTGTAAGGTTAATTTTATATATTTATCTTTTTCTAAACTATAATAAAACACTATTTTACAATTACCTAAGTGATTGGTAGGTCCAAAAAATTTATAAAATTTTTGTCGGATAGGAGATAAAATATCATTATCAATATTCAGGAATTTACGTTTATCCTGATAAATTTGACTGAATAAATCCTCGTGTATGGTCTTGAAAAAATAAATCAATTTAGCAATAGTGCTTTTACCACTAGCTTGTTCACCAATCAAAACTAATATTTTCTTAACTTCAATTTCTGCATATTGAATTGGACCGAAGTTTTCGATGATAATTTTTTGCATAGGTAAATGTGACTTTTTTATGCTTACATAACAAATGTACCATAATAGAAATACTTTTTGGGAAGTTACACCTCCCATGATATTTCATATTACAGAAGTAGTTACCTAAAAATCGCTGTAATGTTTAGATTAACATTGAAAATCCCCCCATCATTAAGAATTAAAAATTTCTTGAGCTGCTGTACAATCAAGTTGAATTTGGTTTTTCAGCGCTTCTAAGGAGGTAAATTTCTGTTCGGGACGCAAAAATTTTATTAGTTGTACCAGCAAATTTTTACCATACAAATCACCAGACCAATTTAATAAATGTACTTCTACGCTAGTATCTATACCATTAACTGTGGGACGATTGCCAATATTCATGACTCCAAAATGTTGAGTGGGAGAGTTGTTTGGAGTTTCGTTATCAATAATAACCTCCACAGCATAAACACCATGACGAGGTAAAAATTTATCTTTTGGTAGTTGAATATTGGCGGTAGGAAAGCCGATAGTTATCCCTAATTTTTGACCTGTTACTACTATACCTGTAAGGCTGTAAGGTCTTCCCAAAAGACGATTTGCTTTTTGAATATCACCGACTTCCAAACTTTCCCGGATTAATGAGGTACTAATGCGAGTATCATCTGCTGCGGAAAAGTTTTCCATATCAGTTTTTATAGGAACTATGGTCACGGGTATATTATATTTCGCCGCGAGTATTTGCAAATCTTGAGCAGTACCCATGCGCTTTTTACCAAAACAAAAGTCTTGTCCAACGCTAATTTGTTGACATTGCAGTTGTTGAACGAGGATTTTATCTACAAATTCTTCAGGGGAAAGGGCAGATAGTTCTCTATCAAAAGGTAATAATACCAATTGTTCCACCCCAAGCGATCGCAATTGTGCAACTTTTTCATCCAGTGGTGTTAACAAATCACGGGGAAGTCCTGTAAAAAACTCCTGGGGATGGGGATCAAATGTGACAACGGTTGAGTACGGGCGGACTGAATTCTCCTCACCCCGTGCTGACTGCAATACTGGCTGAATCACTCTTTGATGACCAAGATGAACACCATCAAATTTGCCAAGAGCAACAGCAGTTGGTGTCAGCAGTTCTTCTGTTGCAGAAGCAACCCATACAGAACACCCATTTTGAGACAAATTTAACACTTGGATTTTGGGATTTTAGGTTTGTTTTCGCTATCAGCGTTGACGCTCTCGCGCTGTTAGATATCTAATCACCAATCTAATCTAAAATCGAGAAATCAGGTGATTAAATTGGTTTTTGACTGGGTATACCAACCGCACGGGGAAAACTAATTGGTGTGTTTGCTACTTTTCGTAAATAAAGACAATGACGAATACTATTACTCAAGGGAGTAGAAAATTCTTCAATTAGTTCAATTACCCCACCTAATTGGGTAACAGCAATTTCTAAACTTTCATTTTCGGCTTGAGTCCAAGTACCGCGATAAATTACCGCTAAACCGCCTTTTTTTACTAAAGGTAAAGAATATTCAGCACAAGCAGAAACATTACCCACAGCCCTAATTACAGCTAGATCATACTGTTGTCTGTGTTGAATTTGCTGACCAACTTCTTCGGCTCTCCCCAATAAAGTTTTGGCATTATTCAGAGCAAGTGCTGATAAAATTGTCTCAATAAAACTAATTTTCTTCCCTGTAGAGTCTAAAAGCGTAACTTGAGAATTAGGAAAAACTAGAGAAATTGGGATACCAGGAAAACCTGCACCCGTACCAATATCAATTATCCGCTTACCCTTTTCAATACCGGGAATAAATACTTGTTTAGGTGCAATTCCTCGCAAAGAATCCCAAAGATGTTTTTCCCAAAATTCTTCAGGTTCAGTAATGCGAGTTAAGTTAAGTTGACGATTTCCTGCCAAGATTAATTGATAAAGCTGTTGAAATTGGTTTTCTTCCCAATTTGTTGGTTGCCAATTCAGAGTTTTTTGCCATATTTCCCCCATTTCTGGCAAACTAGTTATAGGTAAAGATTCTAAATTCATTGGTTAAAATTAATTTTTTTAAGTTATTTTGGCGTTACTGATTAAGGGTATGAATTTCAGTCTCACGCAAAGGAAAGAGTTTTAAAGGTTCAATTTGGGAATTTCATACCTAATTTTATGTGAAGCTACATAACATCATCAAATCCATGAATTCATCCCTCCTTATCTGTGTTCATCTGCGTTCATCTGCGTTCAATTACTCTTACGATTAATTTAGAATTAAGCAGATTTTACCTCTTCTCCCTGACTTATGACTCCTGACTCCTGACTCCTGACTCCTGATGTTAAGACCCCATGATCTAAAGTCCAACAATAATCAGCTATTGGTAACATATCACCAGCGTCGTGTGTTACAACTAACAATGTCCAATCTTTTTTGAGTTCGGCTAATAAATTCACCAATTGGCGACGCATTGACCAATCTAAACCCGCTGTAGGTTCATCTAATAATAATAAATTTGGTTGACGAATTAACTGCACCGCTAAAGCTAACCGTCGCTGTTGTCCACCACTTAAAGCATGAGGTGACGCAGATAAAGATAAATGATCTAATCCAACTTCTGTTAATGCTTGTTTAACCCTGTCTGCTCCCAATTCAGGATGTCCTAAGCGCAATTCTTCTAAAATTGTCCCCCCGCAAAAGTGTCTTTCTGGAAATTGAAATACTAAACCGGCTAATTGTTGTAGTTCTTCGGCTATGAGTCCCTGTTCTCTCCAGAAAACTCCACCAGCAGTGGGATCAGCCAATCCAGATAAAATTTCTAATAAGGTGCTTTTACCCGAACCGCTAGGACCAATAATTAAACCCAGTTTCTGGGGTGGTAGTTCTAAATTTATAGCTTGAAGAATTGCTTTTGGGCAGGCTGTGGGGTGATAAGTTAGATTTCTGAGATAGAGCATTTGTGAAGATTACCAAGTTATGAAAAATTTTGATGGAAATAGACGTAATTTATATTCACTATTTTTGCATTTTAGGTAATAGACACAACAATTTCAACTGTAATTATTCTGAGGGTTATCATGTTTAAACAGGTTTTAATGCCTCAATTTAGGATATTTTGGCGATTTGCTCCATTTTTAAAGGTGACTGTAACTACTTCCATCCTTTTAAATATTTTAGTAAATCCATCCTTTGCGGGTGATCCATTTCGCTCTCGTGAACCTCATAAAATTGGCGATCGCACGGAAGCTGTTTTTAATGCTATTTTTCAGCAAGGAAATTACCCAGCAGCCAAAGATGCTTTACAACAAGCCGTCTCTAGCGAACCCAATGAACCTTTAATTTACGCCCTTCAGGCTTCTTTAGCATATCAAAATCAAGATCAAACTAATTTAGAAAAATACAGCCGAAAAACCCTGGAAACTGGACAAAATCTCATCGCTAGTGACCCATTACGTGGTAATTTATACACTGCGGTTGGTCATTTTTTAGAGGGGGCGGTAATTTTAAAGCGGGAAGGAACTGTAAATGGTGCGCCCCTCGCTTTTAGTCGGTTGCGGAAAGTCTATACATATCTTGACAGAGCCGAAGAGATTTCTGCTAGTGATCCAGAGTTAAACTTAATTCGCGGCTATATGGATTTAATGTTAGCTGTGAATTTACCTTTTACTAGTCCAGATGATGCAATTAACCGATTGGAAAAAAATGCAGCACCTGGTTATTTAGTAGATAGAGGTATTGCTTTAGCATATCGAGATTTAAAACAACATTCCCAGGCTTTAGATTATGTCAACCGCGCCTTAAAAACAACTGCTGACAACCCAGAAATTTACTATCTCAAAGCCCAAATTCTCCATGAAAAAGGAAAAAAAGAAAAAAGTCAGGATTTAATCAAGGAAGCAATAATTCATTTTGATAAAGCATTAGCCAAAAAGTCTCAACTTCCTGCTAACTTAGTTAAACAAATTGAATATGAACGCAATCAGGCTGTCAGTGGTCAGTAGTCAGTGGTCAGTTGTTACAAAATTCTAGTTTTACCCATTACAAAAATGGAAATTCAATTCCGCGAGTTTAATCCTTTTGATACTTGGATTTGGTTGAAGTTTAGCAATGTTCCCTCCCAACGGGAAAAACAATATGTAGAAGAAGTATTCAATTCCTGGTTTTATCTAGGTAAATTGGGAGGATTTAATGCGGAAAATCTGCAAATCCAAGATACAGGACTTGATATCAGCTACATGGACTATGATGCAAGAGGCTATGATAAAAGCTTAATGGCTTTGATGCACAACATGGGTGAATTTGAATATGAAGGAGAATGGGGACGTTGTTGGTTTGATTTAGGTACAAGTGATGCGATCGCATTAGACATTCTGATCAACGCCCTCACCCAACTAACTGAAGAATACGTCACCATTGAAGAACTATACATTGGTGGCGAAAATTCAGATTGGCCTACAGAAGATAGCGAAAGTCGTCCCTCTTCAATTTACGATAATTAATTGTCATCATGAATAAAGAAGGTCAAATTCGGGTAATTGTTTTAGCCCTAATTCGAGATGGTAATCGAATATTTGTTTCTGAAGGATTCGATCCTAAAAAACAATCAATATTCTACCGGGCTTTAGGTGGTGGCGTAGAATTTGGCGAAACTAGCCGCATAGCCTTAGCTAGAGAATTTCAAGAAGAAATTCAAGCCGAATTAACAAATATTCGCTATCTAAGTTGTATTGAGAACTTATTTACCTTTGACGGTAGACAAGGACATGAAATCATTCAACTTTATGAATGCGACTTTGCTGATTCCCAGTTTTATCAAATTGAAAGTTTAACTTTTGCGGAAACACCAGAACGTCAACATCGCGCATTGTGGATAGATATTTCTCGATTCAAATCTGGTGAATTAAGATTAGTTCCCGAAGTCTTTTTTGATTATTTGTAAACCTAGATCCCCGACTTCTTTTTTTATCTTGTCACTAAATAATAAATTAAGTTGAGAAGTCGGGGATCTTAATCACTCAAGATTGCTATATTAAAACTAAAGGTAAATACAGGAAGTTAATTATGACTCTACAATTAGCAAAACCACGCCTTAACACCTTTCGTCTCAATGTTTCTCAATACCATCAAATGAGCGAAGTCGGTATTTTTTCAGAAAATGATAAGGTAGAACTAATTAATGGAGAAATTATAGAAATGTCACCAATTGGTAGAAGACACGCAGCTTGTGTTGACAGAATTAATCGCTTATTTAGCAATATTCTGGGAATGAAAGTGATTGTTAGGGTACAAAATCCGATTATCTTAAACAACTTATCTGAACCTGAACCAGATATTGCATTACTACAACCCCGTGCAGATTTTTATGAATCTGGACACCCTCAACCCCAAGATATCTTCTTATTAATTGAAGTTGCAGATAGCAGTCTAGAATATGATAGAGACGTAAAAATTCCTCTCTATGCTAGTAGTGGTATTACTGAAGTTTGGTTAGTTGATATTTATGAACAAGTGATTATTGTTTATCGCTACCCTAGCGAAAATGGTTATAGCGACATTCAAAAACTAAGTCGAGGAGAAAAAATGTCAATTCAAGCATTCCCCGAAATTAATTTAGTTGTAGATGATATTTTGGGATCAATAGTTTCATAGCCAACCTCTAAATAACATCTAATTCACATCTTCAGATATTGGTTATTGAGATTGCAAAAATATTAATCAAAGCAATAATGTTTTTTTACGTCGCTGGTAATTTCCCATTTACAAGACATCCCAGCGGGAAAAGTTACTAAGTCTCCCTTACCCATTTTTACCGCTTGTCCTCCATCAGGAGTGACAACAACATTACCTGATAAAAAGTAGCAAGTTTCTTGATCATCGTAAGCCCAGGAAAATTGAGATATTTCCTTTTCCCAAATTGGCCAGTTGAATACATCTAACTCCTTGAGATGTTCAAGATTTGGTTGATGTACGACTTTAATTTCCATGAGTTGTATTTAACAATAAGATTGGATGTCTTCTCCACACTTATCTACTAAATAACATAATGCGCGAAAACGCAAGCCGACAAACTGATCATACAGTGGGTTTAGTTTGCACATAGGTGGAATGTGAGCAATTGTTCGTCCAAAAACCACGATATCACGCTCAAAGGGACATTGGGCAGGAATTACTTTAGCAATTAATCTAGCAACTCGACGATTATCAATTTCAATGTCGTCTAGACGTTGACGGATTTTTTGCAATAAATCAAACTTATTTTTAACTGAATGGTTTTCTTCGATAGGGTTGACAAAACTGGAGAGAATCATCGGTTCACTATTTGTTTTTAGCATTATTGTAAATCCTATGTAGATGAGATTGATAGAAACTGGAGAATGTGGCAATTTGGACTGAACTTGAAGAACGGTAAAGTAGTTGAACTAATTTTTATTAAAACTGGCTTTGTGTTGAATAACTGTTCAGTTGAATACAAAATAACAAAGAAAATATAAAAATGGTATAGTCTTAGCTTATGGATTCCTGATATTGAATATAGTAATTTTATATATAAAATTACTATGGGAATTGCCAAAAACACTGATGTATATAGCTTTCTCCTCCAGCTAGACTGCATAACCATTAGGAAACGATGACATTAATTTTAGGTGATAGAAGATCAATAAAAAAGCTATGCAAGTCACTTTATCGCAGGGAATAGGGAACAAACTAACCAAGGATCTATAGGAATTGCTAGTAATACTGGTAAGGAAATAGATGAAACTTTCGATATTGAGTATGAAACTGGTGTAGCACCCAACATTGTGAAACGGGTGCTGTTTAGAGCGCAAATTCGATTAATGAAGTTGCCAACTCAAGCTACTTCTTCTACAATTAGTGAAATTATGAATTGTATAGAAACATACCTTAGACCCAAGGAAGATGATGATACCTGGCAACCGACTATTCAAGGTAGGATTGTTTATATGCACTGGGATCAAAAGGCTAAACCTACCGCGTTGCTAGTACTAGAACAATCAAATGAAGGCGTGAATGTGACATTTAGAACTAGCCGTCAAACCCCTCTGACAAAAAACAGTAGGACAGCAAATTCACATCATGCAGACGCTATTCAGAAATAATCACAACTTGAAATTACCAATAAATACCGAGAAATTCAAACTGGAAAAAAATTTTGGTTTGGAATACATCACTTGTATTGAAGAAGACGGATCATCAAAATTAGGAGTTGTGATTAGAAGCAACATTTTGAGCATCACGGGTCAGAAGACCATCTTCCATTTCGACAATGCGATCAGCGATATCTAAAATCCGGTTATCGTGGGTTACTAATAAGATAGCAGTTCCCTGATCTTTAGCCAAACGCTGCATGATTTCGACTACATCACGTCCTGATTGTTTATCTAATGCGGCTGTTGGTTCATCTGCTAATACTAAAGGAGGATGATTAACTAAAGCGCGAGCGATCGCTATTCTTTGTTTTTGTCCACCAGATAAATTATCTGGATAGTAGTTAACCCGTTCTTGTAAACCTACAGATGCCAGCATATCTTCTGATTGGGAAATAGCTGTTGATTGGGAAATATTATTATTTAATTCCACAGCCATTTGCACATTTTGCCGAGCAGTTAAAAAACCCAATAAATTATGAGCTTGGAAAATATAACCAATCTTCCGTCTCATGTGTACCAGTTTGTTTTGACTAGCACCACATAGTTCATCACCTAAAAATTTTAAACTTCCCTCTTGCACAGATCTTAACCCACCAATCAAACTTAATAAAGTCGTTTTCCCTGAACCAGATGGTCCAGTCATAATCACAATTTCTCCGGCATATATTTCCAAACTAATATCAAATAGAATCTGTTTTTTCAGTGATCCTTTACCGTAGTAGTGATTGATATTTTTAATAGATATTACAGGTTCTTTGTTGATCATAATAGGGGAGTGTAGGAGTCAGAAGTTGGGGAAGTTGGGGAAGTTGGGGAAGTTGGGGAAGTTGGGGAAGTTGGGGAAGTTGGGGAAGTTGGGGAATATTTCTTCCCAATGACCAATGACCAATGACCAATGACCAATGACCAATCTAAAAAATATCGGCTGGATCAGCAGAACTTAATTTCCGAATAGCAATCATTCCCGAAATAAAGCACATTAAAATAGTTAACATGATTACCATAATGGCGCGATTATAACTCATAAATATAGGCAAAAGTGTAGCATCTCTAGCAACATTATAAAGAACAAGAGCGCAGCCAAATCCAGGTAAATAACCAACAACAGCTAATAAAAAAGCCTCTTGAAGAATTACAGTTAGTAAATAATTTTGAGTGTAACCTATAGCTTTGAGCGTAGCATATTCAGATAAATGATCATTGACTTCTGTATACAGAATTTGATAAACAATTACAGTTCCCACAATAAAACCCATAATTGTTCCTAAGGTAAAAATAAAGCCAATAGCTGTACTACTTGCCCAATAATTTCTTTCAAATTCAATAAATTCTTCCTTAGTTAAAACATTGATATCTGTAGGTAGATAACTTCGCAATTCTTGAGCTACTAGGATGGGATCTGCACCAGGCTTTAACTTAATAATGCCAATATCAATTAATCCCCGTTGACGGTTATTAAAAATCCGTAAAAAGTTAACATCACTCGTAATTAAATTTCCATCTGCACCAAAAGATGCCCCTAATGTAAATAATCCACCGACCTGAACTTTTCTTCTGCGTACTTCTGCTGAAACAACTTTTCCTGAATTAAAACTATCAGCAATCGGACCATATTCTACTCTGGAAGAACGGTCATATAAAACAACATCAGGAAGTTTGAGTTTATTTAAATTTTCGTCTACTCCAGGTAAATCAAAAAGATTAACTTCTGGATTTATGCCGAAAATTAAGATACTGCGAGGGCGACCTGTAACAGGATTTCTCCAGCTTGTATAGTCTAAATATATAGGATGTACTGACTGAACTGTAGGTAAGTCTAATGCCTTATATAAACGGCGTTGGGAAAAGGTTTTCATTGCCAAAACAGCATTAGATTGACTGTTAATTAAAACCACTTCTCCGGCTAAACTGCTGTGCATTCTCACGTTACTGTAATAGAGTGCATCCCGAAAACCTAGCTGCATGAACATTAAAATATCAGCAAAGGCAATACCTGATAAAGCCACTGCTAGGCGAGTTTTTTCTCTTGTCAGTTGCAGCCAAGATAAAGGTATTTTTACTGCCATTTTTTATTTTTTTGATCTCGATACTAATTAAGTAGTTGAACATGAATATTTGGCGTAGAAATAGGAAGTTAATTCTCATTAATTTCTACGGTGACTTTAGCGTTAGTTAAACCGGAAACTTGCTTGGTAAATTCTGGAGATAGGGCAATTTTCACTTCGACAACTCTGGCATCAATATCTGCCGCTGGATCATTATTGAGGACATCTTTCTTGCCAATTTTTCTACCAATTGATGTAATTCTGCCTTTTAATTGACCATTAAATGCACCGTTGTCACTAGAGATAGTAGCAGTTTGACCCAAACGGACTTTATTAATACTATCTTCAGGAACTTCTGCAACTACAAACATTTGATCTGTTTGTCCGATTTCCGCAATTCCATTTGCTCCCATGATTTCCCCAGATTTGGTGTGAATTTTTAATATTTCACCAGAACTAGGAGCTTTAACATAGCTTTGCTGAAGTTCTACTTGAGCTTTTCTCATTAAAGCAATGGCATTAGTAACTTGTGCTTGAGCAACTTGGACATTTAGCGGACTAACTACTAATATTCTGCTCAATCTTTCTCTTTCTTCGTCTATTTGTCTTTGTAAAGTGGAGACAGTTTTGTTACGGTTGGCTGTGGCTTCAATTAACTGCTGTTGTAAGGTCGCTAGGGTTTTAATTTGATTAGCTCTAGCTTCGGAAACTTGCTGTTGAATAGTATCTATTGCCCGTTTTAAACTAGCTTCACTTTCAATTAACTGTTGATTTGTAGTTAACGCACTTAAGCGACGGCGATCGCGTTCTTGCTGAGAAATAGCACCTTGTTTGTATAAAAAATCATAGCGCCCATAATCTACTTGAGCATTTCGTTGTTCGGCTCTAATCCTCTCCATATTGGCTTTTAAAGAATTTCTTTGTCCCAGTAGTTCCGCTTCCAAACGGTTAACTGTGGCTTGTTGGGCAACTTTATCACCACTTAACTGGGCAGCAATTCGGCTAATTGTTGCCTGTTGAGCCTCTTTTTCCCCCGCTAGTTGGGCTTGCAACCGAGAAATAATGAATCTTTGAGCTTGAGCATCTCTTGGTGGACCAGCACTAACTTGGGCTAAATTCGCACGGGATTCTTGCAATTTAGCTTTGGCTTCTTCTACTACTGCCATACTGGTATCGCGGCTGTCTAAAATGGCCACAATCTGTCCTTGCTGTACTCGTTGCCCTTCTCTGACTAAAAGTTGTTGTACCCGTGAACTACCTGATAAACCCGCTGGAGCAGAAAGTTTAACTACTTCTCCTCTTGGTTCTAAGCGTCCTATGGCAGTAATACTATTGGGAACTGGGGCAACAGATACAGTAGAAGTCAGTTTTTTTAATTGTTCCATTCTCGCTGTAGCTAAGAAACCGGCAGCTATAGCTACTGGTAAAGCTACGGCAATACTCAACCAAATTTTTGGCTGCTCAAGTGCCTTTTCTGGGGATTTTGATTTTTCATTCACCCTTGACATGATATTTAACCTATTTATCTGAATTGTGGTGATGAAACTAAAAAAGTAAATTAGCTGTAATTAAAATCCACAGCAAACTTTATACAATATTTACACCTTTTTAGGTTTTTGTTTTGGCAATTTTATAACTATTGTTGGGTATGATTAACTTTGGATAAACTACACTCTGTGATTATTCAGGTGTATTATCTTTACATGAAAATTTCTATCTCAAAGCAACCTGGGATACAATTGGTAGATTTTATAAATCATTAGTAGTTGAGATTCCACACTTCATTTTTAAGAAGATGTGCGAAATTTTAGAAGTTAAAGTTTACAAAAGAAAATAAAACTTTTGAGCAAATAGGTGAGAATTTTAACAATTAATAATTAATAATTACTAATTATCAGCCGAAACCGAATAACTAGAAACTTGAGTGATTAACGTTAATTTTCCCTCCCAGAAGTATCCGTGGTGATGACTTCATATAAATTCTACATTTATCAGTTGAGGGAAAACGTAACGCATTTTACAGATAGATTAATAGCAATTTTTAATTGCCGACATTTCTGGTAATTCTGGCAAATCAAATAAAACTGTAGTCATATAATTTTCTGCCCAATCTACACCAAAAGCTTTTTCTAGAACTCTACGGGTTTTATCATTTTGTTGTTGTTTGGTACAATAATTATGTTGTCCAGCAATAATTTGAGCTACTTTTTCCGGTGCAACTGGACTAGATGCTATCGCTTGGGTACAATGGATATCTAAAAATGATTCTACATGAGAAAGAAACATTGTTTCTTCTTGGGGGGAACTAGGACGAATAAACAGACAAAAATCGGAAAAAATATTTCCCCATTCTGGTAAATCACGAGGTTGAGAAAAGTTGGATGTGGTTAATTTACTAAGTTGCGAATTATAACCATCTGGTAAAATCCGCTCTAAGTTTACCGGCGAAAGATCGGCAATTGCTGCACTAATTTGACCTCTACCTCCGACTAAATCACAACCAAACATGGGAATATCATATTCTGGACGGGGAAACATCACACAGTGCAGAATATCTAACATATTCCCTACTCTTGCTAGTTCCAAGTGTATTTTGCGAAACTGGGGACTTTGATAACAACGATTTTCAATAATCAGTTTTTCCCCTTCTAATTTACCTTCTACATATCCCAATTCCGCTGGTAAATGGTATGGTGATAAGTCTAGGTGTTTATGCCAAACTGCTTCAATACAATCAGCTAGTTGACGAATTAGGGGATGTTGTTGTTCACGCAAGGAAGGAGTCGAAGACATATTATTTAGGAAATACAATTTATTTGTTAGTTTACAATTATTTGTACCATTTTTTTCTGCCTAGAAATATAAACAAAAAGTTATAGTATGGGCTGATCATGAAAATAAACTTATGTGACAAAAAGTGGAATTGTATCCTGTAATATGATTGATTATCTGGGATACTGAATTGTAATATGTTAATATATAAATACTGACTCAAATAATACTTTTGCAGAAGCTAACGAAAAATAACAAGAAAGCACCATTAAATCTAAACCCAATAACTTGGAAGAATTATGAAAGCAATTAAAGTCATGGCAACCGTTAATCAACAAGGAAGTTTGTCCTTAGATAAACCATTAAATATTATTCAAAATAGCCGTGTAGAAGTTATTATTCTTATTCCAGAAGCAGTAGAAATTAACGAAGATCATGAACAAATTTCATCTAAAGAAGAAATAATTCAAGATTTTCGTCAGTCTTGGCACGAAGCAATGACTGGACACACAATTCCTGTTTCTCAACTTTGGGAAGGAATTGAAAATGTCTGATATCCCATTTATTCAAGTAGAAGTAACACTAAGATTTCAGCGAAATTTACGTAAACTAGCCAAGAAATATCTAAAGATTCACAATGATATTCAACCAGTTATAGAACAACTACAACAAGGAGAAAGACTCGGTGATTGCATTCCTAAAATCGGTTATGAAGTTTTCAAATTGCGCGTCAAAAATAGCGACACTCAAAAAGGTAAAAGTGGTGGTTATCGTCTCATTTACTATGTCAAAACTGCAACAGCTATTATTTTGCTAACCATTTATGCAAAATCTGAACAAGCTGATATTGCCCCAGATGATATCCAAAGTATTATTTCTGAATATGAATCTGAAGATTGACACTTATCCCCAAAAATCTATAACTTCATATCCCAATTCCTCGATCATCTGCCGCAATAAGGGTAAACTCAAACCAATGACATTACTGTGACAACCCTCGATTTTCTCCACAAATAAACTCCCAAATCCTTCTAAAGCAAAAGCCCCAGCGCATTGAAGAGGTTCACCTGTGGCTACATAAGCTTGAATAGCGCGATCGCTCATTTCTGCAAAATACACCCTAGTAACTTGACATTTAACCACAGTTTGATTTTTAGTGGTATCAATCAAAACATGACCAGTGTACAAGTCACCAAAATTACCTTGCATTAATTGCCACCGAGCGATCGCTTCCTCAGCATTTTCTGGTTTACCATAAATCCCCCCACCCATAGCCAAAACCGAATCACAACCCATCACCAAAGCTGACGGAAATTCGGAAACCACAGTTTCCGCTTTACACCTAGCCAGCGTTTTCACCAATTCCCCAGGTTCAGTCAGTTGTATTTGTGACTCATCAAAATCACTCGCACAAACCATTGGTTCAATTCCCACAGTTTGCAATAACCGACGACGGGCAACAGAAGCAGAAGCAAGGACAAATTGCGGAATTTTCATAAATTGCTGTATAAGTAATTTTTTGGGTAATTGATCATAGTTAATTCTCAATTACCACCATTTCTAATTATTAATAAACAGTGAAAGAACTCACAACTTCATCAATAATTCGTTGCAGTTTCTTCCAACGTTTCTCAGGAACAGAAGCATTAAACGTAAACAGCTTACCACGACTGATAGCCACACTAGAAATGTTATGTCTTTCCTGTCCATTAGGAAATTTAACTCCATATTCTAGAAAGTAGTAAATTTTCCCATTTACTTCCCTTTCAGCCGCATTGATTAACTCAGCAGTCCGATCAGAACCGACGGGAGCAAGAGCCGCCTTTCCTAACTTATAACCGACTTCTGTTGGTGTTCCCAATTCCGCTAAAGTTTTACCAGAGGGAACAGGACTAATTACCACAGACACATTTTCTGATACTTCAATTAAATCATGAAACACCACATCAGGCCCATCACCAACTTTAACTTGTAACCAACCATTAGGATAATCAAATTGATAACCGTCAGCACTATCTACAAACCTATTAAGTCCAGCCGCATGAGCCACACCAACACTACTCAAGCTGAAGCTCAAAACCAATAATAAGATGAACGTAATTCTTTGCCACATTTTTTCAAATTCCTTTGGTCAGTCAACAATACAAGGTAAAGATAATTGCAAGTTTTTATTTTCTCATTAATCTGGACAATATGGAGACTTTAGTTTTGCCATCCCCTTCAGGCTTTATCAGTATGTGTGCTATAATTGGACAGTCTCGCACCTTGTGGTCAAATAAAAATCTCTTTGTGGCAACAATTAAGCCCCAAAGACTTGGAAAAATATGAAAAAAGTTGTCGTTGGTCTTTCCGGTGGCGTTGATAGTTCCGTAGCCGCCGCTATGCTGCATAATCAGGGCTATGATGTAATTGGTTTAACTCTTTGGCTGATGAAAGGCAAAGGGCAATGTTGCTCTGAAGGAATGATCGACGCGGCTGATATTTGTGAACAATTGGGTATACCCCATGAAGTTGTTGATATTCGGGATGTCTTTCAAACAGAAATTATTGATTTTTTAGTGACAGGTTATAGTGTGGGAATTACACCTTTGCCTTGTTCCCAATGTAACAAAACGGTGAAATTCGGTCCAATGGTGGAATATGCAAGGGAAAAATTGGCATCGGATAAAATCGCCACAGGTCATTATGCCCAAATCCGCTATGATGATACCACTAACCGTTACCAACTGTTACGAGCCGTAGACCGCAACAAAGATCAATCTTATTTCCTCTATGACTTATCCCAAGACTTATTAGGGGCAACAATTTTTCCTCTGGGTGAACTGAATAAAACTGATACTCGGAGAATTGCCACTGAATACAACTTAAAAACCGCCGATAAACCAGAAAGTCAAGATCTATGCTTGGTAGAAAGCAATGGTTCTATGCGGGCATTTTTAGATAAATATTTAGCCCCCAAACCCGGTGATATTGTTGATGAAACTGGTAAAGTTTTGGGACAACATGATGGTGTCCATCATTACACTATTGGTCAGCGAAAAGGCTTAGGTATCGCCGCCGCCGAACCCTTGTATGTGATCGAATTAGATGCAGCTAATAACAGGGTAATTGTAGGCGATCGCACCAAAGGCACTCAGTCAGAATGTACCATAAATCGGATAAATTGGGTTTCCATAGCTGAACCCGTCGCCCCCATTCGTGCTGAAGTCCAAATCCGTTATCGTTCCCAACCCGTACCTGTGACGGTAATTCCTTTAGCAGATTCCCGTGTGCGGTTAGTATTTGATGAACCGCAATTCAGTATCACACCTGGACAAGCTGCGGTTTGGTACGACGGAGAAAAGGTCTTAGGTGGGGGAATTATCGAACAGTTTGGTTGAGTCAATTCTGGATAAAGATTCGCCAATGACGGCTTTATTTTTCCCCAAAGTTTGAGCAATGCGTCAGGAATCAGTTAGGAATCAGAGTCGCTTGTATGAATCCAATGGATAATTCCTGTAAACCTTTGCAACTTTTTGCCCCATCTCTAGGTTTTAGTCAATATAGTAAAGACAACTAACTTATCGATCGCCATGGGATTCCTAGGTCGCGCTAGTTCCCTCCGGGACGCAATGCGTTCGCTATCGCCCATTTCCGCAACCATGACATGACTCAGCCCTGCAAAACTTAGGGCGATCATAAAAACGAAACATTAGGGATTTAAGCCCCAAAGGAGAGCAAAACATGGCTCTAGAGCCTTGCACGGAAGTTCCTATTCAAACATATAGTCCCAAAGCTATCGCTGATATCCCCGTACTCAAAGAACGAGGACAGAGAGAGGTATTTTGTGGCTTGACAGGTATTGTCTGGCTGCACCGCAAAATGCAGGATGCTTTTTTTCTGGTGGTGGGATCGCGTACCTGCGCCCATTTGATCCAATCTGCGGCTGGCGTAATGATTTTTGCGGAGCCAAGATTTGGTACAGCCATTCTCGGTGAACGGGATTTGGCAGGACTCGCGGATGCTAATGACGAATTAGACCGTGTTGTTGATCAGTTACTAGAGCGCCGCCCTGACATTGGCACATTATTTTTAGTGGGATCATGTCCCTCTGAAGTAATTAAGCTCGATCTTGCCAAAGCTGCGGAACGACTCAACCAGAGATTTTTTCCTAAAGTTCGGATTCTTAATTATTCAGGTAGTGGCATCGAAACCACCTTTACCCAAGGCGAAGATGCCTGTTTGGGATCGATGGTTCCCGTACTGCCCCACAGCGATGAACCAAGCCTGATGGTGGTTGGTAGCCTCGCAGATGTAGTAGAAGACCAATTCCAAAGGCTATTTGACAAAATGGGGATGGGTCCCGTTTATTTCTTCCCGCCGCGCCGTGCTGCTGATTTGCCCCCCATCGGTAAAGGTACGAAATTATTATTAGCCCAACCATTTTTAAGCGATACCGTGCGATCGCTGATTTCGCGTGGTGGGACATTATTACCATCGCCCTATCCTTTTGGGATCGAAGGGACGACTGCTTGGTTAAAAACCGCCGCCGATGCTTTCAATGTTGATCCCGATAAATTTGAACAGGCCATCGCCCCCGCCGCTAGTCGTGGCAAAGTTGCCTTAGACCGCTATCGTCAAACCCTGACAGGTCGCAAGGCTTTCCTATTTCCCGACTCACAATTAGAAATACCTTTAGCCCGTTTCTTATCGAGAGAATGTGGCATGGAGCTAGTCGAAGTTGGCACACCTTATATCGATCGCCTATTGATGGACAGCGAAATTAACCTGTTGCCAGTTGGGACAGCTTTATCAGAAGGTCAGGATGTGGAAAAGCAACTTGATCGCTGTCGTGAGGCGAAACCCGATATCACAGTCTGTGGGCTTGGCTTAGCCAATCCTCTCGAAGCTGAAGGGATGGCGACAAAATGGTCAATCGAGTTGGTATTTTCACCGATTCACGGTTACGACCAAGCCGCCGATTTAGCCGAGTTGTTTGCGCGTCCGCTTGAGAGACGTAGAAGATTAACAGTCTAAGAAATAGAGCGCGAAGCACTCTATATTCTTATTGATTTTTTTATAAAATAACTGGGTAAGCGTAAAACTCAGTCCCTTTAGGGCTGAGATATAAGCGACTCCTGCGACTAAAGTCGCAGTCATCTTTCTACTGGGCTTGCTATTTTATTTTAGACAGAGTAGCATCAAAATGGGAGGGAAAAAGATGCTTGTTTTTGAGTTTAAAGCTTACGGGAAGTCAGCGCAAATAAAAGCAGTAGGTGATGCAATTCGGACTGCACAGTTTATTCGCAATAGCTGTATTCGGCTATGGATAGATGTGAAAAACACAGGCAAAAATGATTTAAACAAATATTGTGCCGTACTTGCTGCTAAATTCCCCTTTGCAAATGAACTCAATTCAATGGCAAGACAAGCCAGTGCAGAACGAGCATGGTTTTCTATCTCTCGGTTTTATGATAATTGCAAAAAAGGGGTTTTCGATAAAAAGGGCTTTCCTCAATTCCAGAAAGATTGTCGTTCTGTCGAATACAAAACTTCTGGCTGGAAACTAACCGATGACCGTAAGTTTATCACCTTCACCGATAAAAAAGGGATTGGGCGATTAAAACTTAAAGGAACTCGTGATCTGCATTTTTACCAAATTAACCAAATTAAACGGGTAAGATTGGTAAAACGTGCGGACGGTATTTATGTTCAATTTTGTATTAATGTCAACCGTCAAGAAGATATAGCACTATCAGGAAATACAATTGGGTTGGATGTAGGTTTGAAAGAATACTACACCGATTCTGAGGGCGTAATGATTGAGAATCCCAAATTTCTCCGGATTGGAGAAAAGGTTCTTAAACGTTCGCAACGTCGTGTTTCCAGAAAGGTAAAAGGTTCAAAAAATAGGGGCAAAGCTAGACAGATTTTAGGAAAACGCCATCTCAAAATAAGTAGGCAACGTAAAGACCATGCTGTGAAGTTAGCACGGTGCGTAGTTCAGTCTAACGACTTGATAGCTTATGAAGATTTGAGAATTAAAAATTTGGTGAAAAATCATTGTTTAGCTAAGTCTATTAACGACGCATCTTGGTATCAGTTTCGTGTCTGGCTGGAATACTTTGGTCAGGTGTTCAAGAAGCTCACAGTTGCGGTTAATCCGCAATACACGAGCCAAGAATGCTCTAGTTGCAGTGAAATTGTGAAGAAAACTCTATCTACTCGCACCCACGTTTGTCGGTGTGGTTGTGTCATGGATAGAGATGAAAATGCAGCTAGAAATATCCTTCGTCGGGGATTGGGTACGGTAGGGCATACCGAAACCTTCATGCTAGACATGAGTAACGCTTTAGGAGATGAGTCCTCTACTCAGGTTGGAGTAATCCTGTCTGAGCAAGTCATGTCTTTGATCAAAGAATCTCAGCGGCTTTAGCCCTGAGAGTGTCAAATTGACATATACTAACCACGGCTAAAATATGGACTTTTAGAGAATCACAAAAACCCTAGATGTGCAGGGGTTTAGCACTACTAAACCCTATAGAATCAAATAATTAAACCGTGTTCAGTATAACCTATGGAACTAACTCTCTGGACTTACGAAGGTCCTCCCCATGTCGGGGCAATGCGAATCGCGACAGCAATGGAAGGAGTACATTATGTGCTTCATGCGCCCCAGGGCGACACCTATGCTGACTTACTATTTACGATGATCGAAAGACGCGATCGCCGGCCGCCTGTCACCTATACGACTTTTCAGGCTCGCGATCTTGGCGGTGACACTGCCGAAATGGTTAAGACTTCGGTTCGCGACGCTTACGATCGCTTTAAGCCCCAAGTAATGCTAGTTGGTGAAAGCTGTACTGCCGAACTGATTCAAGATCAACCAGGCTCATTAGCAAAGAGCATGGGATTGCCGATCCCCGTCGTGAGTTTGGAATTACCTGCCTATTCCAAAAAGGAAAATTGGGGCGCTAGTGAAACGCTGTATCACCTAGTCCGCACGCTACTATTACCTGTGGTTCCGCCACCGAATACACCAAGACCTAAACGCGATCCCCAGATTCGTCCTCAAGCGAACATCATTGGTCCCACAGCGCTAGGATTTCGTTGTCGTGACGATATTCGCGAAGTCGTGAAGTTACTTGCTGAGATCGGCGTAGATGTAAATGTGATCGCCCCGATGGGATCGACTCCCGATGACTTGAAGCGGATTCCTGATGCGGATTTTAATATTTGCCTCTATCCCGAAATTGCCCTGACAACTTGTACTTGGCTCACCCGTAGTTTCGGACAGCCTGTGATCAAGACCGTTCCCATTGGTGTCAGTGCAACCCGTGATTTCATTGCCGAAATTGGCAAGGTTGCGGACATTGATGTGAGTGACGCTCTAGCACGATCGCAGTCTGACACGTTGGGAAACTGGGATGCAGCGCGTATTTCTACTGCCGCTAATCCTAATGCTTCTCGACTTCCTTGGTATTCGCGATCAGTTGACTCTACCTATTTAACAGGTAAGCGCGTTTTCATCTTTGGTGATGCCACCCACGCTCTCGCCGCCGCCAGAATTGCTACGGAAGAATTAGGCTTTACCCTTGTCGGGATTGGAACCTATAGCCGTGAATTTGCGCGGGAAGTCCGCGAAGTTGCCAAGAAACATGGACTCGAAGCCGTGATTAGTGATGACTATTTAGCTGTCGAAGCCAAGGTTGCCGAAGCTGCTCCAGAACTAGTGCTTGGCACTCAGATGGAACGACATATTGCCAAACGCTTGGGTATCCCTTGCGCGGTAATTTCTGCACCGATTCACGTTCAAGATGTGCCTGCGCGTTACTCACCCCAAATGGGTTGGGAAGGTGCGAATGTGATTTTTGATAGCTGGGTACATCCCTTGATGATGGGTCTGGAAGAACATTTAATTGGTATGTTCAAGGAAGATTTCGAGTTTGCCGAAGGTCACATGAGCCATCTGCATACTGCCCCATCGCAAGAATCACGCGCCCTAGAGTCCAGATCTCCCGAACAGGCGATCGCCTCTATCAGTAATCTCACCAATACTCTCTCCAATAATTCCGATCAAGTTATTCTCACGCCCCTAGCGGAAGCACTGGAAGGAGTCACTTGGAGTGCTGATGGTGAAGCCGAGCTAAAGAAAATCCCCTTCTTTGTCCGCGGCAAAATCAAGCGCAATACCGAGAAATTTGCAAGCGATCGCGGGATCACCTCGATTACTTCAGAAACTCTCTACGAAGCAAAAGCAGCGATCGGCAAGTAAAACCCTCACCCCCCAGCCCCCATGGGGAGCAAAAAAATTATTTATATTAGGAGTCTATTTTGGCAGTTTTAACATCACATCCACCATCAGTTACCAAATGCGAAGAATCAGAAGGTAGCGTTCAGGTATTCCAAGATCCATCAATGGTAATTGAAGGTGCTTTAGTTATCGCCGTTTATGGCAAAGGCGGTATCGGTAAATCGACAACATCCTCCAATCTATCCGCAGCATTCTCGCACCTCGGTAAACGGGTATTGCAAATTGGTTGCGATCCTAAGCATGACAGCACCTTTACACTCACCAAAAGAATGGTTCCCACGGTCATCGATGTTCTCGAAACCGTTGACTTCCATTCCGAAGAGTTGCAAACCGATGACTTCATGTTTGAAGGTTATAACGGCGTAATGTGCATTGAAGCTGGTGGACCTCCCGCAGGTACTGGCTGTGGTGGCTATGTCACAGGTCAAACCGTGAAGCTGCTCAAAGAACATCACTTGCTCGAAGACACCGATGTTGTGATTTTCGATGTACTTGGCGACGTGGTTTGTGGTGGCTTTGCGGCTCCTTTGCAACATGCTCATTACTGCTTGATCGTTACTGCTAACGATTTTGACTCGATCTTCGCCATGAATCGCATTGTCGCCGCCATCCAATCGAAGGCGAAAAACTATCGCGTTCGCCTCGGTGGCATCATCGCTAACCGTAGCGAAGGAACCGATCAAATTGACAAATTTAACGATCGCGTTGGCTTGAAAACCTTGGCGCATTTCCGCACTGTTGACGCAATTCGCCGCAGTCGTTTGAAAAAATGTACTGTGTTTGAAATGGAGCCTGATCCTGAGGTTCTGGAAGTACAGCAAGAATATCTCAAGCTGGCGAAAGGGATGCTTGAAGATGCGACACCCTTGTATGCTCAACCCCTCAAGGATCGCGAAATTTTTGATCTACTAGGTTTTGACTAATCATCAAAAAACTCACTAAGCGAAGGCTTTTTGATTTGGAATTTAACGAAAAAATGCAGGCGTAATCCATGAATTGCACCTGCATTTTTTGTGTCATACTTAACTAAAAGCCACTATAGTAGAGCTTGCTGAATAAACATAGAACCGTGACAAATCAATGACTTGAGGGGGATAGAAGATGAAAAGGTGCAAGAAAAAGAGTTAAAATGGGTAAAAACTATAGATATTCTTAACTTTTGTGAATTTATACTATAGCACCACCACAACTAGAACCACACCCCGCAGTACAACCATAGCAATATTCAGCAGTTTGGATTTCATTAATTATATCTAAACTACCAATTTCTAATAATTCGCTCACCGTCAACTTTTCACCATTGCTAGTTTTTGCAGGTAAATTCATCATTTGATTAAAGTCACAATCATAAATATTCCCTAAGTAATCAACAGAAAGTTGCTCACGACACATTAAACCATCAATTGTGTTGGGGTTAAAGTGAGACTCTAAAAAATGCAAATAGCTAAAATAAAGCTGTTTTCTTTCTAAATAAAACTTGGTTCTCCCTACAGGTATATTAGTAATGGTGAAAAGATGATTAAATCGAATATCAAAATTTTCTGCCAAAAAGGTTTTATAAGCCTTTTCTAAATTTTCCTGTTCGGGAGTTAAAGAAAAATTTTCACTATTTGGTAATGGAGGATTGTACACCAAATCTAAAACTAAATTTGGGTTTTGACCATAACCAATTTTATTCAACCATTGCAAAGCTTTAATGGATTGATCAAAAACACCATTTCCCCGCATTTTATCCACATTATCTGCTAAATAACAGGGAAGAGAAGCCACAATTCTAACTTGATGTTGAGCAAAAAAATCTGGTAAATATTCAAATCCCTCCACAAAATAGATTGTTAAGTTTGATCTCACAATTACCTGTTTACCTGCCTTTATAGCAGCTTCTACCAATGGCTTAAAACCATAATTCATTTCTGGTGCGCCACCAGTCAAATCAACAATTTTGATTTCGGGAAATTTCCCAATTAAATCAATTAACTGTTGACAGGTTTCCAGTGTTAGTTCTTCAGTCCTTTTAGGACTAGCTTCTACATGGCAATGGTTACAAGCTAAATTACAACGCTTTCCCAAATTAATTTGTAAAACGTTAATTTGCTTTTTTGTTAAAGGTGAATTTAGCTTTTGAAAAAAAGGTGTAATCATAGAAGCATCTCTAGCACGAATTTCTATAAGAGGATGTTTTAAAAATCATTCAACACTTCTGGACCTATTATACCTGGAGGTAGAGCATCTAAGATGACATTCCCAGTCAGAGACTGGGAACGAGAGTTTTCTTGCTTTGCGTCTTTGCTCCTTTGCCTCTTTGCGCGAAACCTCAGCTAGTGGTCTGTCAGTTTTCTATTTGTGGATAAAGACGCTTGAGACGGATACGGGCATCCGCGGTTGTAAACTACCAATCTACAGATTTTTGTGAATGATTGCGTTGAATATACCAAGCCTTTGTTTCTTGTTCTAAAGTTTCGCTGCTTCCACCTCTCCATCAATAATCGTTTGACGAGTCGGCGTTTTGCTAGTACATAACGGCGTAAATAAAGCAACCATATTCAATCGCCAAAAAGCCTACTGTATATTAGTTTTGACTTTTGACTTTTGACTTCCGCCCTGCGGTACTAGCTACTTAATATTACTAGCAAAAGCGATCACTTTGAAGGTAAATATAAAGATTTATGTATTCTTTCCTAATTGTATTCATTAAGAATTGAAAATTATGTTTGTGAAAACAAATAAATCAATGTCACATATAGCAAGCAGTTACACTAATTAAAATTCTTAGGCGTGTTAGGTCTTATAGTAAACCTAAAAATTATGTTGTCAATGAGTGGTGAGACACCTTTGATTAATTTTCTCAGATAGTTTAGGATATGGCAGAAATTACAGCGACGTAGATTCAGTTACTATGATTGCAACGTTACCAACTTTTTTCTAGATATAGTTCGCAAAAACTTATACTAACCATCATCCCTGTGCGTTATTGTGCTGATTTTTAAAGAAAACTCTAGTCCGAATAGACATACCTATAGAGCCTTGAATAAGCTACTTTTGACAGGGAAATCTGTGAGGGTTATGGCCTGTCTCCTCCCCTTATTCATCTGGTGGGGGTGCAAGGCAGTACAAAACCAATTTGTACAACCACAAGCAATATTAGTTTTAGGCGGTTCTACTCGCTTACTAGAAAGAGAAAAGTTTACAGCCAAGTTAGCCCACCAATATCCCAATATACCCATTTGGATTTCTGGGGGCAGTCCACCTCAGCATACTAAAAAAATATTTGCTAATGCAGGAATTGAGCCCCGACGTTTAAACTTGGACTATGAAGCTGTAGACACGGTTACTAATTTTACTACCATAGTGGATGAATTGCAATCTCGTGGCATCAAAAGTGTTTATTTAATTACATCTGACTTTCATATGCGTCGTGCTTGCATCGTTGGTGAAATTGTTTTAGGTAGTCGAGGCATGAATTTTAAACCCCTATCAGTTCCTTCAGCAAATTCACCAGAACCGATTGAAAAATCTCTTAGGGATGGTGCTAGGGCAGTTATTTGGGTAGCCACAGGTTATACAGGTGCTAATTATGCTAATAAAAATAAACCCTAGAACATCAGAACCGAATGAAAAATCAAAAATTTTCAATTGTTCCCAATTCCCAATATCACCACAATTTGATACCCTAGCTTAAACAGTTTTGAGAGAAGTTAAAGCGTGGAAATTCAACTTGGGCGGGGAAAAGTGGCGCGTCGAGCCTATGGAATTGATGAAATTGCTTTAGTCCCTGGTAACAGAACTCTCGATCCGAGTTTAACTGATACCAAGTGGAAAATTGGCAATATTGAGCGAGAAATCCCCATTATTGCCAGTGCAATGGATGGTGTCGTTGATGTAAAAACGGCTGTTCGCTTGTCCCAATTGGGGGCATTGGGAGTAATTAATTTAGAGGGTATCCAAACTCGCTATGCCGACCCCGAACCGATTTTAGATCGGATTGCCTCCGTCGGCAAAGAAGAATTTGTCAGTCTGATGCAAGAATTGTATGCTGAACCAATAAAGCCGGAATTAATTGAAAAACGTATTCAGGAAATTAAACAACAAGGCGGTATTGCGGCAGTTAGCACAACTCCAGCTGGGGCAAGCAAATATGGTGAAATTGTAGCTAAAGCTGGAGCAGATTTATTTTTTATCCAAGCTACAGTAGTTTCTACTAATCACCTATCACCAGAATCTATCACTCCCCTTGATTTAGCGGAGTTTTGTCGTTCTATGCCCATCCCTGTGGCATTAGGAAATTGCGTCACCTATGAAGTCACCTTGGAGTTGATGAAAGCTGGTGCAGCCGCGGTTTTAGTGGGTATTGGACCTGGTGCTGCTTGTACTTCTCGTGGAGTGCTGGGTGTGGGCGTACCCCAAGCTACAGCCGTCGCTGATTGTACGGCCGCTAGAGACGATTATTATCGGGAAACTGGGAAATATATCCCTATCATCGCTGACGGTGGTTTAATCACCGGAGGAGACATCTGTAAATGTATCGTCTGTGGTGCTGACGCTGTGATGATTGGCTCTCCATTTGCCAGAGCCGCCCAAGCCCCTGGGCGTGGTTATCACTGGGGTATGGCAACTCCCAGCCCGATATTACCGCGAGGGACTCGGATTCGCGTAGGTACAACTGGAACTCTAGAACAAATACTCACAGGTCCAGCCGGCTTGGATGATGGTACTCATAATCTTTTAGGAGCTTTAAAGACCAGTATGGGAACTTTAGGCGCTAAAAACATTAAGGAAATGCAGCAAGTTGAAGTTGTCATTGCTCCTTCTCTACTGACCGAAGGTAAGGTTTACCAAAAAGCCCAACAGTTAGGTATGGGTAAATAACTTAAAGGGTCATTGGTCATTGGTCGAGTGGTCGAGTGGTCAGTGGTCAGTGGTCAGTGGGTCATCGTTAAGGGTTTTCTGCTGACAACGGACAACGGACAACGGACAACTAACAACTGTACGGGCGAAGCATTTAGAGAACTATTTTTGGCAATGACCGATAATTTATCTTCCAAATGCTTCGCCCCTACTGACAACTAACAACTGTACGGGCGAAGCATTTGGAGAACTATTTTTGGCAATGACCGATAATTTATCTTCCAAATGCTTCGCCCCTACTAACAACAACTTTGAGAATGACTGGAAAAATCACATATCTAGCCTACAATAGAGGTGGCGGAGACAAATGTTTCCGTTCACTCCTCACACCACACTCCGCCCGGACTAATGTTCGGGCGGTTCCTTATGGTCTGCATTAGTTTTCTAGTTTTTTTGCAAATGTATATCCTTTATCTCTAAGAGGATGTTTTTGCTATGGTAGAATTTTCACCAAGCTCAGAAATATCATAGGCAAAGGTTTTTAGGTATGTCAGCAGCAGAACAAGTTACAGATTCTACATTTGAGCAAGAAGTCCTCAAGAGCGAAGTTCCCGTATTAGTTGATTTTTGGGCTCCTTGGTGTGGTCCATGTCGTATGGTAGCTCCTGTTGTCGAAGAAATTGCCGAGCAGTACGAAGGACAAATTAAGGTTGTGAAAGTCAATACTGATGAAAATCCGAATATTGCTAGTCAGTACGGTATTCGCAGTATTCCTACATTAATGATTTTCAAAGATGGAGACAAGGTAGATATGGTTGTCGGTGCTGTACCTAAAACCACTTTAGCTACCACTTTGGAAAAGTATCTTTGAAGCCCAATAGACAACAAACTCTCCTTGAGTTATTCATTTACCGAAAAATTGGGTTTAAAGCCCCGTCGTTCTACGACGGCTTTCAATTAATTAGTGTACCAATACACTATACTAATGATAGTGGAAAGGTAATCAACCACTTAAAAAACCTTGTCGTTGAAAGACACCTGAACCTTGACAATTAAATCTATGCGGTTCTACTGCATTGTTCACGTTTTCCTCCTAGCAGTAGGTAAAAGATTTATACCGAGCGTGACTTGTGTTGAGCGAAGTCGAAACACGACTCAGATTTTTGAACTATTTGTTTCAAACTAAACAGGACTTGCAGCAATGCAACTAGGGTAGGGCATACCCAAAGTTAACGCTTGGGGAGAGTCCCACCTCGCTCGCTAGGTAACGCAAGGAACCTAGTTTAAGTGGTCTCGTTGAACCAAGAATCCCCGTCGATTTATCGTGGGGAGTGTCAAGGGACGAAAATGTTGCTTTGCCTATATTTCTTAAATAATAGAAAAAGCCTGGTTTCAGTAACACTTTCGGACATTTCCGTTGTGATTGTTAGTCAAGTAAAGCTTAGTTACTGAGAAGCCTGTATTGTAATAATTACGGTCAATATAGGAAGTATCATGTAAAATAACGTAAGTTGCTAGTACGGTGAGGCAAAAGTCAAAAAGCATATTACATCAGCCCTTTAGGGCTTTTTAATTATTGTTAGTTGACCTACCCTTTACTGTATTAGCAACTTTGGTTAAAATATAATGCCATTGTTGCGGCAGTAAGTATGACCTCTGAAGCGTCCTTTTCTTCATTAGATTCTCTTCAAGCAGATATTGCGGAATTAATAGACCGTTTACCGACACTAAAACATCGGCAATTTATTCAGCAATCACTCACCACAATTCTGCGTCTTGCTGATAGTGATATTGAACGTCTTGATTGGAAAATATTATCTGCTGCTTTAGCAGATATGGAATGTGGTTTCCAGTTATTTTATAACTACCGTCATGTGCGGAAAATTACTATTTTTGGTTCAGCGCGTCTAGCACCAGATACACCAGCATATCAAATGGCTCTGCAATTTAGTCGGGCTGTTTCCGCGCTAGGATTTATGATTATGACAGGTGGTGGTGGTGGGATTATGCAAGCTGGTCAAGAAGGCGCTGGGAGGGAAAATTCCTTTGGTTTAAATATTCAGTTACCTTTTGAGCAACAAGCTAACCCAATTATTGAAGGTGATGCTAAACTAATTAATTTTAAATACTTCTTTACTCGCAAGTTATTTCTTCTGAAAGAAAGTGATGCTGTGGCTTTGTTTCCTGGTGGTTTTGGCACTCAAGATGAGGCTTTTGAATGTATGACATTGAGCCAAACAGGTAAATTTGGTCCAGTTCCTTTGGTGTTAATTGATCAACCAGGGGGTGATTATTGGCGTTCTTGGAGTCAATATATTGATGAGAAATTGGTAAAAACAGGGCTTGTTAGTCCAGATGATCCGAGTTTGTACACTATTACAGATAATCTTGAAGTTGCCTGTAATGCTATTACTGGATTTTACCGAGTTTATCATTCTAGTCGTTATGTTGGTGACAAGTTGGTGATCCGGTTGCAAGAAGATTTATCCGATGCTCAAGTAGAATTACTTAATACTCAGTTCCGTGATATTTTGCTGACAGGTAAAATTGTGAAAAGCCAAGCATTACCACAGGAAGAACAAGATGAAACATCTAATTTGCCTCGGTTAGTTTTAAATTTTAATCAACGAGATTTAGGGCGTTTATATCAAATGATTGGGGTAATTAATCAGGTGGGTGTTCCCACTCCAGAGGAATTGGCACATCCAGAAAGGAAGTAACCTATACCAAGTTATTAATTAGCCAAAATATTTTATTCCTAATACATGAAACTTGCACTATGGGAATACCTGTGCCATTTTTTTGGTTTGTTGGGTTGTTCGCGTTAGGGTTGCAGAGCAATCAGCATTAAATCAAACAGATCCGTTGGGTTGCGCTGTCGCTTAACCCAACCTACGAAAAATGGACAAGGTATTGCATAAGTAATAATTTTGGGAGAAACTTAACTCTGTTGACTCGGTGAATTATTACTTTATTATGACTCAATACTGATAAATATAATCAGGCTCGTATATTGGTATAAGTTGCTAGAAAAAGAGGGAATTAAAAGTTAAAAATAGTCTCACAATATAGCTTACGCTTACGAAATTAAAGAAAACTCTTACCAATTAACCAATACAGGAATTTAAATATGCTGGAATTATTAGGATCAGGTTTGTTTTCTCTATGGCTAGAAATGGCTAAGGTGCCAATTCAACCCTTAGAAGCCTTGAGTGTCTTGGCTTGGCAAGGTAGCTCTAACTTGATTCTTGTCCCTGATCCCAGCCCAGCAGGTGCTATTACAGTCCAAGAATATCTCAAGAGTTTAATCACATCAAAATTAATTGACCAAACTCTCATGTCCTCTCAGGGGATTTGGTTGCAGTCGGGACCAATGCTAATGGCTAATCATCAAGGGACTGTACCTTTACCCGCTGCTTCCTTAACTAAGGTTGCTACTTCATTGGTGGCTTTGAAAGCTTGGGGACCCAATCACCAATTTGAGACTTTAGTTAGTAGCACTGGACCGTTAGTAAATGGGGTGGTGCAGGGTGATTTGGTGATTACTGGTAGTGGTGATCCGATGTTTGTGGGGGAGGAAGCGATCGCTCTGGGAAATACTTTGAATAAAATAGGTATTAAGCAAGTTAAGGGAAATTTGGTAATTACTGGGGCTTTTGCCATGAATTTCCAACGTCATCCCCTGCTTGCCGGTCAATTACTCAAACAAGCACTAAATCACCAAACTTGGTCGCGTTCTGTGGTTTTCCAATACTCAATTATGCCCAAAGGAACACCTAAACCCCAAGTGATTATTGCTGGTAATATTAAAGTAGACCCTCAACCTAAAGTTGGGCAAACTTTACTGGTACGTCATCTTTCCTTACCTTTGCAAAAAATCATTAAGGAAATGAACGTTTTCAGTAATAACGATATTGCGGAAATGTTAGCCGATTCTGTGGGAGGGGCAGATGTAGTTAGCACCACAGCATCCCAACTTGCTAGATTCCCCCAGTCAGAAATTCTCTTGATTAATGGTTCTGGTTTAGGGAAAGAAAATCGAATTTCTCCCAGAGGTGTTTGTGCTATGTTCATGGCATTGCAACGGGAAGCTAGTTCCTATCAGTTGACTTTGGCTGATTTATTTCCCACCTCTGGACTAGACCACCGAGGGACAATACATTCTCGACATATGCCAAAAGCGACTGTGATGAAAACCGGTACTCTCAATGATGTTAGTGCTTTAGCTGGAGTTGTCCCCACACGCGATCGCGGTTTGGTGTGGTTTACAATTATCAATCGTGGTGGAAATGTATCAGCTTTTCGGACTGAACAAGATAAACTTCTCCAACATTTAGAAAAAGAATTAGAAGTATCTACTGATATTCCGGCTACCCTCACACCTCATTTAGATAATTCTTTACCAAAATTTGGTGCAGCCAATCGCAATGAAGTTTTGTATAAAAGCTAGTTGTCAGTAGGGGCGAAGCATTTGGAAGATAAATTATCGGTCATTGCAAAAAATAGTTCTCCAAATGCTTCGCCCGTACATAGGGGCGAAGCATTTGGAAGATAAATTATCGGTCATTGCAAAAAAAGTTCTCCAAATGCTTCGCCCGTACAGTTGTCAGTAGGGGGGAAGCATTTGGAAGATAAATTATCGGTCATTGCCAAAAATAGTTCTCCAAGTGCTTCGCCCGTACATAGGGGGGAAGCATTTGGAAGATAAATTATCGGTCATTGCCAAAAATAGTTCTCCAAATGCTTCGCCCGTACAGTTGTCAGTTGTTAGGAAGAAGGGAGAAGAAGAAGATAATTTCTCCCCTACTCCTCCTACTCCCCCTACTCCCCCTACTCCCCCTACTCCCCCTACTCCCCCTACTCCCCCTACTCCCCCTACCTTCCTTCCTGGGGGATAATTTCTGTTACCACTCTGCGTCCAGAATTACCACCTTTGACAACAATATTTTCTGTTTCTAAATTACCGACGGCTGTTTCCCCTTGGAAAGTTAATTTTGGTTCAATTTGACGATAAACGATATTTCCCTGCGCTTCTAACAATTTTTTATCTAAATACCAAGTAAGTTGATTTGATTTTAAAGACTGACGACGTTGCCCAACTGCATTCACATTACCAGTGAGATATACCTTATTTTCTGGTATTTTCATTTGTCCCTGATTAGCAGTGACAGTGACATTTTCAGCAGATTGGAATATCCGAATGGGAGAATTTGTGGTGATATTTTCTTTCTTAATATTCCAGGTAATTGAGTTACTAATAATTTGTATCAATGGATCTAATAACTCTAATTTTGCCTGTGGTTGGAGAATGGCAATTTGAGTTTTTAAATTAATTTCTGCGGCATTACCGTTACCACGTCCAGTAATTTTGTTATCTTTATATCTTTCTATTTGGATTGGGCGATCGCTAAATAATTTCTCCTCCTTAATATGCCACATTAAATGATCAGTTCGCATTTGCAACTGTGGATCTGTGGATTTTGCGAATACTCCCCCTGAAAATTCTACCCGTTGTTCACGAGTTTTGATCTTTGCTTCTTGAGCTACAGCTTGTAATTGTTTATGACTACCATTTAACTGATTGCGAACAATCAATAAATCTTCTTGAGGTCGCCATTCTAACTCATTACCTTGGAAAACAATCCCATTGCGGGGATCGGTGGCTACAATTTTACCTTTAAGAAAAAGTTGCTTACCATCTTGCTTAATATCAGCCTTATCTGCTTTAATTTGGTAGACAACCTTTCCATCTTGATAAAGTTCTCCTTGAGGACTTTCTGCCTCACCAATTTGCTTATCTGTAGTGTATTTTGCTTCTTTGGCTTTAACTTTCCAGATTGGTCTCCCTACCTCATCAAACTGTTCTAAAGCCACACCGAAAAAAGTTAACTTAGTGTCATCCTCCTTTGGAGATGGATTATCAGTTTTTGATTGAATTGGTGATGGATTACCGCAAGCAGACAAGCATAAACCTAAACACAAGATCAAAGGCAGATAAAACAAATTAGTTGGTAATCGCCACCCAAAAAATGAATAGAAGTGGGGAGAATGATTTTTAGATCCCCTTTGATGTTTTGCATCTTGTCTTCTATTCTCCCTACCTTGTGCATATTGCATTATTCTGGAACTTCTAAATGTCTACTATTATCTCGATGATCGTCTAAAAAGCCCATACTAGACAATGGCCGATATGGATAACTTTGGCGGGGAGTTTTTTGGATATCTTCTTTGATAGCTTCTAAATCAATATAGCGATCGCTCACATTAATTAAACTATCACTAGTCATAGAACGCAAACTCACCACCTCGACCCTCACACCACGATAGCTCACAGAATTGACAGCATAAGCCAAATCACCGTCACCGCTGACTAAAACTGCGGTATCATAGGAATCGCACAAAGCCATCATATCAACAGCTATTTCTACATCTAAGTTAGCTTTTTTAGAGCCATCTGGTAATTGCACCAAATCCTTAGCAATCACTCGATAACCATTGCGACGCATCCACAACAAAAAGCCCTGTTGCTTCTCATTTGTCCGATCTACACCTGTGTAGAAAAAAGCGCGTAACAGCCTTGATCCACCAGTTAAACGGCACAATAACTTAGTATAATCAATTTCGATTCCCAGTTGAAGCGCCGCATAAAATAAGTTTGAGCCATCAATAAAGATAGCCACCCGACCCCGATTTTCCAAAACTTGTTCTGGCGTAAATATTGAGTCGTTTTCAAAATTGTTCAACATTATTGTCATACCTTGTGTTGTTATCCCTGTGATGATAGAAATTTCTAACTATCTGCTTATTAGAGTTGCTAATGATAAGTCTCCGGGGCTAATACATCAGGAATCTTCAATCATCAGTAAAACTGTTTTGATTATTTACTTCCTTGATCTACTATTAAGATGTAATTAATAGCCCCGAATCGTTTTTTAAGAAATTCGCAGTTCCCAAAATTAATCTTTTATTTTGATGTTTCTATCCGTTTAAAAACTGGTTTTGGTGTTCCCAATATTTGTTGTTCGGATAATATTCCCCAGGTTGAGTGGGTACAAAAAGGAGCTAAAATTGCACTTTCTTTTTGTTCATTAAAATTGATCCCCCAGCCTAATTGCTGATAAATATCACTGCTGATATTAGGAATAATTGGGGATAGAAGATAAGCTGCTAATCTTACAGATTCCAGAACCGCATATAGCACCGCTTCCACTTCCTCCTGTTTACCTTGTTTATATAATGACC
This sequence comes from Dolichospermum flos-aquae CCAP 1403/13F, assembly GCF_012516395.1. GTDB lineage: Bacteria > Cyanobacteriota > Cyanobacteriia > Cyanobacteriales > Nostocaceae > Dolichospermum > Dolichospermum lemmermannii. Next base: position 3,119,828 of record NZ_CP051206.1, on the reverse strand, counting down.
AAGGGGCTTGATCATCAATAAACTTATTACTGGCTTGCACCAGAGATAAAACATAGTGACAGGCTTCATTGAAAGCTAATGCTGTGTATGCTTGTTTCACCTTTTCTCCCAACTGTAACCCTATCGCTTTCAAAGGATTTTCCGATGGAATGTCTGAATGGCTAATGGACGGTACTTGACTAGCGCAGTATTTCTTCACCATGTTTAAAGTCCGATTTAACAAATTACCTAAATCATTTGCTAAATCTGCATTCAAAACATTAATGAACCTAATTTCATTAAAATCGCCATCCTTCCCAAATTCGATTTCCTTAAGGAAGTAATAACGAACGGCATCACTACCATAATTTTCCACTAAAGCGATAGGATCAAGAGTATTACCTAAAGTCTTGCCCATTTTTTGACCATCTTTAGTTAAAAAACCATGTCCAAATACCCTGTCTGGTAAAGGTAATCCCGCTGACATCAACATTGCTGGCCAGTACACAGCATGAAAGCGTAAAATATCTTTACCAATCAAGTGCAGATTAATCGGCCACCATGTTTGTAAAGCATTAGCTAAGGTTGGTTCTGCATCTGGTTCTAACAATGCTGTAACATAACCTAAAAGAGCATCAAACCACACATATAATGTATGTTGAGAATCCACAGGTACGGGAAAACCCCAATCAAGATTTACCCGCGAAATCGAAAAATCCTGTAAACCTTGGGTGACAAAATTGAAAACTTCATTTCGTCTGCTGACAGGTTGGATAAAATCTGGGTGAGATTGATAAAATTCCTCCAACTGAGTTTGATATTTAGACAAGCGGAAGAAATAGTTCTGCTCATCTCGCCACTCTACTTGTTTGTTAGTATGAATGGGACAGTGTTTATCTGCGAGTAAATCCCGTTCTTCCTTAAACTCTTCACAGGAAACGCAGTACCAACCCTTTTGTTCTCCTTGGTAAATATCGCCATTTTCCCAAACCCGCTGGAAGAACTCTTTAACTATGGCTTCGTGACGGGGTGCTGTAGTTCGACTAAAGCGGTCATATTGAATATCGAGTAAATCCCACAATCTGACAAAACTGGGGACAATTTCATCACAAAAATCCTGTGGTGGTTTTCCTAAACTCGCTGCTGAACGCTGAATTTTTTGACCATGTTCATCTGTACCTGTAATTAGTAGCACCTGATGCCCCTGCAAGCGATTAAATCTGGCTACTACATCCGCTGCTATAGTTGTATAAGCACTGCCAATATGGGGGACATCATTGACATAGTATAGTGGTGTGGTCAGTGCAAAAGTCTTTTCTGTTTTATTCACAAGATTCATGGACAATAAAAGCAAATTATTATTAATCAGTTTTCTCTATTAATAATCTAGATTATCTAGACAAAACTACGCAATTATATAACATTGCTACTGTTTTTTTCAAACTCCTTCTGAATGATAACAAGTTTATGGACTGAAGAATTGTTTAATTACTTCTATAAATTCACCTGATTTCTGGCCAAATCAGCGAAAGTATTTACTAATTAATAATCATGGTAAAACCTGTTTCTTGCATTGGTAGTTACAGGGAATACACTAACTGAAACTCTAGCGATATAAATAATTGTGTGGATATAATTCCCATATCAGATTCTCCCAGTAATAGTTGACAAAACTGTTAAGCATTAAGCATTAAGCTAACAGCTTTAAAGGTGAAAATACAGAAAATTAACCATAATTTCCTGGGTGTAAGCTGTAACTTCCAGGAAATAAATATTTCCTTTTCTTTGTTATTCCTGCTTTTGGCTGACTGCTGATAGTTGAATACAGCACCAATCTGACACTATTGCCAGTGAGGAGGATTTAACGCTTTCACATACTTATATATGATGAATAAAAATCGCCATAAATTCTGTAATCATGGTTTCAGAGTGGGTTATTTTTTATGTGGAAAGGTTGATTTTAGACAAAGCAAAAAGGATAAAAATTTCGTCACAATCCCTATCTGGATAACGGAAAGGGTAAAGTTAAAGATAGAGTAGACGAATAAAAATCAGCAAAATGCCAGCAGTTGATCCTCAACCTTGTTTTTTAACTCCAAAACCAGTACAATCAAATTCCCCGTTATTCATCTATTTACCAGGAATGGATGGGAGTGGTGAATTATTGCAAACCCAAATCTCTGAATTAGCCTCTTGTTTAGATATTCGTTGCTTGGCTATACCCAAAAACTATCTTGCGACTTGGGACGTTTTAGCAAGGAATGTTTTGGACTTAATTCACGCTGAATTGGAAACAAGCTGTCAACGCCCAATATACCTATGTGGTGAATCTTTTGGTGGTTGTTTAGCAATGCAAGTCGCAATTCAATCACCGCAGTTATTTAAACGGATTATTTTAATTAATCCCGCTTCATCTTTGCACCAGCAATTCTGGTTTAATTGGATATCCCAGATGACTCAGTTTGTGCCATCATCCCTATTTAATCTGGGTGCATTAGGGTTATTACCGTTTCTGGCATCATTAGCACGGATTTCTCAAAGCGATCGCTATAGACTGCTTACAGCTATGCGTTCCCTGCCCTCAGCAACGGTAAACTGGCGTTTATCATTGCTGCGAGATTTCCACGTTGATAAAAACGATTTACAACGGCTAACACAAGAAATTTTACTCATTGGGAGTGGTAGCGATCTTTTATTGCCTTCCGTCAGTGAAATCGCCAGATTAGCGGAGATATTACCAAATAATCGGACATTTCTCCTCCCAAATAGCGGTCATGCTTGTTTACTAGAGAAAGATGTGAATCTCTATCAAATTCTCAAAGATAACGATTTTTTAGAATTTAATATTAATACACCAAAATTTATCACATCAACAGCAAGTTCCATGATCACCAAGTCTATGTGAAGCTTAATTACGTTACTACAGGGGCAATTCATGTACCTGGCTTCCTGAAGAAATTGCCCCTATAATCTGTAATTACTATCGGTGGGTTTTCCCACTTCCCACAGTATTCTGTAAGATCCGTTTGCCTTTGGGAGATGAATACTCAGTATTTTTAGAGGTTTGTATTGCCTCTTTGACAAGGGTAGCTAGTTCTTGTAACTGGTTAATCGCTTCCGCACCTTCTAATTTCATTAATTCCCGATCATCACGCATTTCTGTCCAAGTAATTCCATAGTCGGATACTAAAAAGCGAATTAGATGGTTGTCTCCTAAGCTGACCATAAAGGATGCACTGTTCATCTGATTGCCGCAAGTATAGCAGGAAGCAGGATAACCATGCCGTTCTAGTACAACCGCTAAGGCTTGCAAATTCATTACCAAATCTTGAATAAATTGTCTATGTTCGTTTGCTAGTCTTAAAAACACTTGTCCCTCCAGACACCACAGTCAGTTGAGTTTATTTTATATTTTCTTTAGATTTTCTCATAAACTGGCATTGTAGAATAGTATTCACAATTTTTAGCGGTTTATGAGTTCGATAATTAGTTAACTTGTTTAGGTTAGTGGATAACGATTCTTTAAGCAGTATCAAACTATTCAATTTTTCAGGTACTTATAGCAAACACAGGTACTAAAATTTACATTTTGGTTTCCCCGATCTGTCGGAATCGTACTTGATAAAATTGAGACGTTTTTAGCCTAACTTAAATCCACTCATAGTCAAGTTCGTTAAATCTATGTATTGAACTATCACAGACGATATGAAGCTGAATTGAGATGATTTATTTACTCTAGCGCTTATTTTCGTTGCTTGTGTTTTTATCTCCATTTCAAATAAACCTCATATCATATAACATAGATTGAGATTAACGCAACTAGTAAACATACTTAGTTAATATATTACTTCTAGTATATATATATTTTTAATCTCCGCTATAACACTGATCTTAATATGAGAGAAGCTGGTTTTCAGAAAGTATAATATTTTGTCAGAATCAGGATAACCAGGATTATAGGATTAACAGGATGATTATTTGATGGTTGATGACTATTCACTTAATATTTTGTCTGATAGCGTAGCGTGGCGTAAGCCATATCAGGATATCCAGGATTATAGGATTAACAGGATTGTTATTTGATGGTTGATGACTATTTACTTAATATTTTGTCAGAATCAGGATAACCAGGATTATAGGATTAACAGGATGATTATTTGATGGTTAATGGCTGTCGTTTATGTATTGATTATTATATCTCACCTCATAAATATTTATTTACTTTTCTCTATACTAATCATCAACAACTAACCAATAATCAAACAATCACATCCTGTAAACTTTAAATATTTGACATTGTGATTTTTATACTATTAAGATTACAAGATTATTGTATAAATCATAGCAGCTTATATTAACTCATGGGTAAAAATTTTAATACAGTCAAGACGGAGGTTAAACACTGGAGAAATTTCACATTTAATGGTCAAGTTTACGACTTATCACATCTTGATGTTCACTGGGTTGAATATACTGATGATACAGATGAAAATAACCCATTCACATACAGATTTATCGTCACATATAGCTCACATTGTTTTACGAAAGAATCGGATGAACTGAGCAGCGAAGAATCAAATTTATTGATGTATAATGCTCCAAGAGAGTCTAGACCATTCAATTTTGAAAGATACAACTTGTCAAAGCATTTACCCAGTATTATCAAGTCACTGGGTGAAAAAACAACATTAGTATGTCATGCTGGATATGGAAACTTTGCAACCGTTAAAATTGTAGATTCTAATGGTATTGAAGTTGATTATTTTGTTGTTTTTACAGTATTTCGGGAAAGTAAAAAGCTGAGGTTGCACGTAGAAAGCGCCTACCCTAAATATGATGGTATAGGTAAAATCAAAAAAGTTCGCTTTTTTGTGATAGCTAAAAACTTATTAAATAATAAAAAATTACCCAGTCCTTAAATAACAAAGACTCCTTGAGGAGTCTTCGCCAAAAATCAATTTTTGGTATTCAGAACGTCTTTACCGGAATTCCTCGACCATAAAGGTAACGGGATGTCATGTTTAGACTATCTTTCAACGCCTAAATCATGTCTGCTGCATCCTATATTTCCATATTAGGCTATATTTTCAACTTCGTCAAGTTTCTATTTGTCAGAATCAGGATAACCAGGATTATAGGATTGGTAGGATGGTTATTTGATGGTTGATGACTATTTACTTAATATTTTGTCTGAATCAGGATAACCAGGATTAAAGGATTTACAGGATGGTTATTTGATGGTTAATGACTATTTACTTAATATTTTGTCTGAATCAGGATAACCAGGATTATAGGATTTACAGGATGGTTATTTGATGATTACTAGAGGTAAATGATGTATTGATTATTACAGTAATTTCATAAAAATTAACCTTTCTCTATCCTAATCATCAACAACTAACCAATAATCGAACAATCACATCCTGTACATCCTTAAATCCTGGACATCCTGATTCTGACAATAATATGCTATTTTATATACAGCATACATGAAACCAACCATTAACGAATCATGAATAATCCACAACAACCGCGAGAATACGATGCTGTGCTTGGTGGTAATAGTCCATCACTAGAAGGTGCTGCGGTTTTAGGTGGTATTGAAGGGGTAAAATTACGGTTGCAAAATCCAAATTCAAATGTAAGAATTGCTGCACTGAAGCAAGCATTGAATTATGGAGAACAGGGTTTAGATTTAGTAATTGCACGTTTAAAAGATGAATCTTGGGATATTCAAAATGCGGCTTATTTAATATTAAATTCTAGAACAGAAACAAGAATTAAGCAAATATTACAAAAGCCTAATCTAGAAGGTTTAAAACTAGAACAAATCGAAGTAGTCACAGTCGTCGACGAATTTGACGACGAATTTGACGACGAATTTGACGACGAATTTGACGAATTTATCTTCAAATCCGATAAAGTCGGCGAATTTCAATATGAAATCGGCGAATATCAATTTATTATTCACCGTCAGCCGCGTATAGCTAGATATTTTATGGAAGATTTGGGTAATGGTGTTACCTTGGAAATGGCTGTAATTCCTGGTGGTACTTTTATGATGGGTTCACCGGAAAATGAAGAGGGAAGAAGTGATAATGAAAGTCCCCAGCATCAAGTGACAGTTCCTAGTTTCTTTATGGGAAAATATCCAGTAACACAGGCACAATATCAAGCTATTATGGGAACTAACCCTTCTTTTTTTAAAGGTAGTAATCGCCCTGTTGAATGCGTTAGTTGGAATGATGCGGTTAAATTCTGTAAACTGTTAAGCGAAAGAACAGGAAAAACCTACAGATTACCTAGTGAAGCTGAATGGGAATATGCTTGTAGAGCCGGAACTACCACACCATTTCACTTTGGAGAGACAATTACAACGCATTTGGCTAACTATCATTACGATAATGGTAACGATAGTTATACTTATGGCGTTGGGAACGATAGTTATATTTATGGCAATGGGATTGAAGGAATTACAACAGTAGTAGGCAGCTTTGGAGTAACTAACAATTTTGGATTATATGATATGCACGGCAATGTATCGGAGTGGTGTCAAGATAATTGGCATAGTAATTATAAAGGTGCGCCTACAGATGGAAGCGCATGGTTAAATAATATTATATCAAGTAGTGATGAATATCTGATGCGCGGTGGTTCGTGGCTTTTCGGTTCTCTTACTTGCCGTTCTGCTTATCGCGACAGCAACTTCCTCGACGACGGCAACAATATCGGTTTTCGGGTTGTATGTAGTGGTGCGGTGGGGACTTAGTATCACTATGCGCTTTTACCCTCTTGCTCTTTTCTTGTCTTATCTATTTCGCGTAGCGAGAATTTTTTGTCTGAATCAGGATGTCCAGGATTAAAGGATTTACAGGATTGTAATTTGATGATTGATAGATGAGATTCATATATTTATTCTTCCATCTCACTTCATAAATATTCACTTTTCTCCATACTAATAATCAACAACTAACCAATAATCAAACAATCACATCCTGTACATCCTCAAATCCTGGACATCCTGATTCAGACAATAATCTTCCATCTCACTTCATCAATATTCACTTTTCTCCATACTAATAATCAACAACTAACCAATAATCAAACAATCACATCCTGTACATCCTCAAATCCTGGTCATCCTGATTCTGACATTTATTTTCTTCTTTGCAACTTTGCGCGAAATAAAAACCCGAATAAACTAACAACTAACTCCCCTATTTATACATAATGAATAACCCCCATCAACAACTACTCCAACAAATAGACCTCATGCTTCGCGCCCGCTATCCCCTACTATATATAGTCGGAGTCGAAGAAGAACCAATAGAACAAGTCCTCCAACAACTCACCCAAATATCCCAGACACCACGACAACTATTATTATGGGATATCGTCACCGGTTGGGATGACAACGGAACTGATAAAGGTTCAGTCATGGGTGCATTATCAAGAATTACCAAAACCCCAGAAAATACAACCACAATATTTGTATTGCGAGACATTCATTTTATCCTCAAAAACCCCGAAACAGAAAAAAATGCTCCCGTAATTCGGGCTATCAAAAACCTCACCCGTCAACTCAAACGCACACGCCAAACCCTCATCCTCACTAGTCATATATTAACCATTCCCCCAGAACTACAAGAAGAAATTACAGTAATTGATTTTCCCTTACCCAACATCCAAGAAATAGATTATTTAATTCATCAATTAATAGTCCCCGAAAAACTTAACTTAAACGGACTAGGAAAAGAACAATTAATCAAAGCCTGTCAAGGATTAAGTCGCGCCAGAATTAGAAGAGTTTTAGCCGCCGCTTTAGCAGCAAAAGGACAAGTCAACGAAACAGATATTGATAGAGTTTTAGAAGAGAAAAAACAAGCAGTTCGCCAAACGGGAATCTTAGAATTTTACACGGCCAATGAATCATTAAAAACCGTCGGCGGATTAGAAAATCTCAAACAGTGGGTGCGAATGCGTCAAGATGCTTTTACCGAAGAAGCACGACGTTATGGCATACCCAACCCCAAAGGCGTTTTATTAGTAGGAATCCAAGGAACAGGAAAATCATTATCAGCCAAAACTATCGCCCATGAATGGCGTTTACCATTGTTACGTTTAGACGTGGGGAGATTATTTGGGGGTATAGTCGGAGAAAGTGAAAGTCGCATTCGGCAAATGATACAATTAGCAGAAGCAATATCACCCTGTGTATTATGGATGGATGAAGTAGATAAAGCATTTGGTAATATTAATAGTGGTACAGATGGTGACTCTGGAACATCGCGCCGGGTATTTGGTACACTCATTACCTGGATGCAAGAAAAAACTAGTCCGGTGTTTATGGTGGCTACTGCTAATAATGTGCAAATATTACCAGCGGAGTTATTAAGGAAAGGGCGATTTGATGAAATTTTCTTTTTAAATTTACCTACGGAAAAAGAACGCCATGATATTTTTAAAGTCCACTTGCAAAAAATCCGTCCTTCCCGACTGCGAGATTTTGATTTACAGAAACTTGCAAGTCATAGCGAAAATTTTAGCGGTGCGGAAATTCAACAGGTAATTATTGATGGTATGCACCGCGCTTTTGGTAGTTTAGTCGCTGGTAATAGGCGGGATTTTAGCACGGAAGATATTTTAGCAGCGGTATCGGAAACTGTTCCTTTGGCGGCTATTGCTAAGGAACAAATTACGAGTTTAAAACGCTGGGCTGCGGAAGCTGGCGCAAGAACGGCTTCTATTGATACACTCTTAATTGAGGAGTTGAAGGTTTATTCTCAGCAGCAAGGTTTGGGTCCTTTGGAGGTGGATTAAATAATAACGAACCGCAGAGGCGCAGAGGACGCAGAGGGAAGAGGTTTAAGAGAGTTTTTTATAGGAGTTGATTTTTTATGTCTCATTTTACAACTATCAAGGTGCAAATTAAACAGGGTGAAGTGCTGCTTCAAGTATTAAAGGAGTTAGGTTATCAAGTTGAACAAAATACTCAAGTTCGGGGTTATATGGGTGATAAAACTAATGCTGAATATGTGATTAAGCAATCTAATGGTTATGATTTAGGTTTTCGTAAAAATGGAGAAAGTTATGAATTAGTGGCTGATTTTTGGGGTGCGAAAATTAATCAGCAGGAGTTTGTTAATCATATTAGTCAAAGATACGCTCATAAAACTTTGATGGAAACAATTCAAACTGAGGGTTTTAATGTGGAGGAAGAGGAGGTTTTAGCAGATGGTACGGTGCGGGTTATTGTTGGTAAATGGGTTTAATTTCTGATTTATTAACATTATTAAAAAGGAAAAATCATTATGGCTGAATATCAAAAAGTTGAATATCGCATTGGGAAGGATGGTAAAATTGTGGAACGGGTTTTAAATGTCACTGGTTCTAGTTGTGTGGAAACAACAAAGGGGTTAGAACAATCTTTAGGAGAAATAGAATCTCAGGAATTGTTACCGGAATATTATCAAGATGATGAGTTAATTACAACTTCCGAAAATCAATCCTTACAACAGCAGTAAACTAGAGTAAACTAGATCCCCGACTTCTTAAAGAAGTCGGGGATCTGAACACCAACTACATAAACAATATGCTAGAACAAATTAATCAAGTTGCTTTTGCTGTAATTCTCGTAATCATCGTTTATATTATTCTGCGGATATTATTCCCAGCAAATAATCAAGATATACCTATTAATAGTCAACCTGTTACTTCTCCAGACACAGAACAGAAGATTAAAGATTTAGAAATTCAATGTCAACGACTCAGGGAGGAATTAAAACAACAATCTCAACAATTACAAACTGATTTTCAACAAGAAACTTTTACCCAATTACAAACTCTACTCAGCAATTATCCCACAGTTAAAAAAATGGCTTTAGCTAAACCTGAATTACCCGCTAAAAACCTAATTTCCCTATTTACATCTTTAGATAGTTTAATTACCAATTGGGGTTATACTGCTATTGGTGAAACTTGGAAACAGGTTAATTATAATCCCCAATTACATCAAGCTGATAGTGATGATATTCAAGAAGGGGAATTAGTATATATTCGTTTTATTGGTTATCAAAATGGTGATAAAGTTCTTTATCCTGCTAAAATTAGTCGTACTCTTCCAGCAGGATTTGATAATAATTAAATATAAATCTGTTAGCTTCCTTACCCGCCCAGAAATGAATTTCTGGGCTAATAGTTAAAGTAAACTAAAGTTTACTAAAAATTTTCGAGCTATTTAGTCATCTTTAGATGACTTTAGCTATGAGACTGGGAATTCATTCCCAGGCGGTATTTCTGACTCCTGACTCCTCAAATTATGACAACTATCGCAATTGATTTTGGTACAAGTAATACTGTAATTAGTATTTTAGAAGCTGATACTCAATTACCTAAAAGTTTACGTTTTCCTAATTTATCCCGTTTGTTTTTGGGTGTCAATCCTCAAGGTGAAAGATTAGAATATCCCGTTATTCCTAGTTTAATGTTTATTAAATCAGGTAATAATATCATATTAGGTGAAGGTGTGAGAAGTCAAAGATTAGGACTTTCTCAAAGTTATCCTCCTGAAAGATTATTTAAAAAGTTTAAACGCGATTTAGCTGGAGATTATCAACCACCAGCAATCCAAATTGATGGGATAAATTATAATGCTATTTCTGTTTCTGAGTTGTTTATCCAAACTATTTGGACGGAAATAAAAAGGCAAAATATCCAACCTAGTCATTTAATTCTTACTGTTCCTGTTGGTGCTTTTGAATGTTATTTAGATTGGTTTCGAGATTTGGGGACAAAATTAAATGTTTCTCAAGTATCAGTTATAGATGAATCTACAGCAGCAGCTTTAGGATATGCTGTAAAATGCCCTGGTAAGTTAATTTTAGTAGTAGATTTTGGTGGGGGAACTCTCGATTTGAGTTTGGTTAAAACTGTGACTAATTCTCATAAAAATAACAGTTTACGCGCTGAGGTTTTAGCTAAGTCGGAAGCTTATGTAGGTGGTGAAGATATTGATGTTTGGATAGTTGATGAGTATTTGCATTCTCAAAATTTAACCCCGGAACAAGTTGGGAAAATTGGTTATCAAAATTTATTAGAAATTGCGGAAAGATTAAAAATTCAATTATCAAAAAATCAATCTGTAGCTGAAAGTTGGTTTGATGATGAATCTTTTATGTCTTATGAATTAAAAATTAATCGTGAAAAGTTAGAGGAGATTTTAGAATATAGACAATTTTTACAACAGTTACGAGATACCTTAGATGAAGTTTTAGCTTCTGCTTTAAGAAAGGGTATTTCTAAGAATGATATTGAACAGGTTTTGTTAGTAGGAGGAAGTTGTTTAATTCCCGCAGTTCAACAATTAATTATTTCCTATTTTGGTAAAAATAAAGTAAAATTAGATAAACCCTTTGATGCTGTATGTCATGGTGCATTAGCAATAACGCAGATTACCGAAATAGATGATTTTCTCCGTCATAGTTACGCGATTCGTTTATGGGAAAATTATAGCAAAAGTTATATTTATCATCGCTTATTTACCAAAGGTGAAAAATATCCTTGTCAACGTCAGGAATGGTTAAATCTGCAAGTTGCAAATAATGGACAAAAAGAGATTCGTTTAGATATTGGTGAATTAGGTGATATGTCACAAACAGAAATTGCGTTTGATGCTTCGGGAAGAATGACTTCTAGCACTCTCCAACATCAAGAAAGTTACCGTTCCCTAGATAATCAAAATCAACAGGTTTGTGTGGCAAAACTTAACCCACTAGGTGAAGCAGGAATTGATAGAATATCGGTGTTATTTGAGGTAGATTCTCGACGGATTTTATTAGCAACTGTGAAGGATTTATTGACGGGAAAAGTTCTAATTAATAGGGGAGAAATTTATAAGTTGACATAAATAAAATAATACAAGTGTTCCTATGATAAGAAATGCAATGCTTCTATAATTTTAATCATATCTATAATAATATAATTATATTGTTACTTAACTTTTTTGACAAGATCAATTACTATTGATGGTTGCGTAGTCGAAAACAAATCAATTTTATAAAACTTGCATTTGTGAGACAATTTCTCTGTTGAATTAAAAATAATTGTTAAATCTATGAGCAATCAAGGTTCTATTCCCGTTATCATTAACGGTGCTGCTGGTAAAATGGGACGTGAAGTAATTAAAGCAGTAGCCCAAGCGTCTGATTTGATTTTAATGGGTGCAATTGACACAACTCCCGAACATCAAGGTAAAGACGCGGGGGAACTAGCGGGTTTAAGTGAACCCCTGGAAGTACCAATTACCAATCAATTAGAGCCAATGTTAGGGTATGTGGCCGGAGAAAGACAGATGCAACCGGGGGTATTAGTTGATTTTACCCATCCTGATGCAGTTTATAATAATATTCGCAGTGCGATCGCCTATGGAATTCGTCCGGTTGTGGGAACTACAGGTTTAAGTCCCGCACAACTGGAAGAATTAGCTGATTTTGCGGAAAAAGCCAGTACCGGTTGTTTGATTATTCCTAACTTTTCCATTGGTATGGTACTCCTCCAAGAAGCCGCTGTCAGAGCTTCCCAGTATTTTGATCATGTAGAAATTATCGAACTCCATCATAACCAAAAAGCGGATGCTCCTAGCGGTACAGCCATTCAAACCGCTCAACTATTAGGTGAAATGGGTAAAACCTTTAACACTGCTATTGTGGAAGAAACGGAGAAAATAGCCGGAGCTAGAGGCAGTTTAGCAGATGAAGGGATTAGAATTCATAGTATCCGCTTACCGGGACTCATTGCCCACCAAGAAGTGATTTTCGGCGCAGCAGGGCAAATTTACACCTTACGTCATGATACCAGCGATCGCGCCTGTTATATGCCAGGAGTAATATTAGCCATCCGCAAAGTTAATCAGCTAAAGTCATTAGTATATGGATTAGAAAAAATACTTTAAAAGCAAGGAGTCAGGAGTCAGGAGTCAGGAGTCAGAATAATAATAAATATAGAGAGAAGTGAAATTTTCTCAACCTCATCAAAGTTGACTCCAAAAGCCATTATTATCTTGACTTCCATATTCTCTATTCTGAATCCTTACCTTGAAAATTGCGATTTTTCCATCTCCAAGCCAAAAGCCAAAAATATGCTCGTTCCCCTAACTCGCCAAAAATTTGAACAAATCATTCCCCTGGTTGCCTCTGGACCACAATATAAATACTATTGGGGAAAGTTAAGCAATTTTGTGCAGCGGATACTAATTTCTGTAGTTACCTTAGCTGTGCTATTGCTCATGCAATTCTTGTTTAGATTGGAATTTGGGTTAATCTTCTTTTTTGGAGTATTTGGTGCGTTCTTTTGGCTTTGGTATCCCGTATTTCAAGCAAGTATCCGCAATGGAAAATGCCGCCGTTATAAATACAGTGGCTTTTTCCGGGGAAGAGTGCTAGATTGGTGGATTACAGATAAGTTAATGGGCAAACAGGAAACCGTTAACGGTAAAGGTGAGTTAGTCATCATCGAAAACCGCGAAAAGCGGATTAACTTAGAAATAGGCGACGACACAGGATTTAGTGTGGAGTTTGAAGCCCCATTACGCAACGCCCACAAAGTCATTTCTCGTGGTCAAATAGCTGAAATGGTGGTTATGTCAAATAGTTCTGATTTAAGCACAATTGAAGAATTCAGCGATATATATATTCCTAGTCGTGATCTATGGGTAAGCGATTATCCTTATGTCCGCAAAGACTTTTTTAATGAAGTTAGTGTCCGCTTGCGTGCAAACCAAGAAAGAAAACCCCGCCGCCGTTCACCGAAGACATAGGGATAGGGAATAGAGTTTAATCTCAGGGGATAAGCACAAGTTGGAAAAGTCAGATAAGTTCACCGGGAAACTTCTGACTTTTCTCAATACCTTAGCCAAAATAAGAGCCTTGATAATTTTTGGCAAAAACGGCAAAAATAAGCATACATAAGCGTTTCGAGGAAAAGGTAGTTTAGAATCTAAAACCCTTATCCTACCGTCAATACATTTAAAAAATCCTTGTCGGAAACCTTTAAGGAATTTTTAGGGCTGATTGTTTTTGCCAAGCAAGAGCGAGAAACGGGAGTTCATGGTTAAAGCATTATCATCTCACCCTCGTAATTTGGCTAAGGTATTCTTTTCTGGCTTGTTTTATGCTATTTAATGAACTAATTCTCCAAAATATCCTTAAATTATGAGTGATTTACAAAGTCAAAATCCACTGAATGCTAACGCTAATCTCGTCGGTATTGGCATGGATAATCAACTATGGACAAGAAAGACCTTAACCAGTAATTGGGAAAAAATACCCAATAGTGGCTCGGTTTTGGCGATTACCTTTATGCCTGATGGTACTCTGGTGGGTATTGGCATGGATAATCAACTATGGACAAGAAAAAATTACTTAACCAGTAATTGGGAACATATACCTAATAGTGGTGCAGTTTTGGCGATTACTGCTATGCCTGACGGTACTCTGGTAGGTATTGGCATGGATAATCAACTATGGACAAGAAAAAATTACTTAACCAGTAATTGGGAACATATACCTAATAGTGGTGCAGTTGTGGCGATTACTGCTATGCCTGACGGTACTCTGGTAGGTATTGGCATGAACAATCAACTATATACAAGAAAAAATTACTTAACCAGTAATTGGGAACATATACCCAATAGTGGTGCAGTTTTGGCGATTACTGCTATGCCTGACGGTACTCTGGTAGGTATTGGCATGAACAATCAATTATATACAAGAAAAACCTTAACCAGCAATTGGGAACATATACCCAATAGTGGGGCAGTTTTGGGTATTGCATATTACCCAGCCGTGCGCCAACCAGTGCCAAAACCTTTAAAACTGAATGCTAACGCTAATCTCGTCGGTATTGGCATGGATAATCAACTATGGACAAGAAAGACCTTAACCAGTAATTGGGAAAAAATACCCAATAGTGGCTCGGTTTTGGCGATTACCTTTATGCCTGATGGTACTCTGGTGGGTATTGGCATGGATAATCAACTATGGACAAGAAAAAATTACTTAACCAGTAATTGGGAACATATACCTAATAGTGGTGCAGTTTTGGCGATTACTGCTATGCCTGACGGTACTCTGGTAGGTATTGGCATGAACAATCAACTATATACAAGAAAAAATTACTTAACCAGTAATTGGGAACATATACCTAATAGTGGTGCAGTTTTGGCGATTACTGCTATGCCTGACGGTACTCTGGTAGGTATTGGCATGAACAATCAACTATATACAAGAAAAAATTACTTAACCAGTAATTGGGAACATATACCTAATAGTGGGGCAGTTTTGGCGATTACTGCTATGCCTGACGGTACTCTGGTAGGTATTGGCATGAACAATCAACTATATACAAGAAAAACCTTAACCAGCAATTGGGAACATATACCCAATAGTGGGGCAGTTTTGGGTATTGCATATTACCCAGCCGTGCGCCAACCAGTGCCAAAACCTTTAAATGGGCAAATTGTTGTTAATGCAGATGAATGGACACTAAGCAATCAAGGTTTCCAAAAAGCCCCTGATACAGCCACATTTGTGACTAATGTTGCCCAATACTTTGTTGGTGATGAAAAAGGTAAATTTCATGTACTTTCCAATAATTTCGGTTTAACTCAATCTTCTTTAGAGCAAACAATGACCAAAGCAGGTCATACTTGGACTAAAGGAATGAATATCCCCATTGATTTAGCAACCCTTTCTCAATATGATGCTGTTTTTGTCGGTGGCGATCCTGTTGATAATCAAGTCTTAATTGATTATGTGAAGAATGGTGGCAAAGTTTATCTCTGCGCTGGTACAGGTAAAGGAGGCTCACAAACTGAAGCCAACAATTGGAATACTTTTCTCGCTGCATTTGGTCTAAAATATGGGGGTTCATATAATGGAATTAGCGGAAATTGTCCCGTTAATCAAAATCACCCTCTATTTGCAGGAGTAAAAACCATTTATCAAGATAATGGTAACTCTATTGTTGATTTACAACCGGATTCGCCACTTAATCAAGTTATCCTTACTCATAGTAGTGGACAAGGGCTAATCGCTACGGCTGAATTTATTAAAACCCCTGCACCTCAACCAACTCCCGCGCCTGTGTCACCAGTTGATGTAACTCCTGTACCAACTCCTGCACCTCAACCAACTCCCGCGCCTGTGTCACCAGTTGATGTAACTCCTGTACCAACTCCTGCGCCTGTACCGACTCCCGCGCCTGTACCAACTCCCGCGCCTGTACCAACTCCCGAACCTTTAGTAACTGACTCGGAAGAATTTACCATCACTGCCACGACAAATGTAACTATTTCCAAATTAGTTTATAAAGGTGCAGTTAAACGCACTCAAGCCGATGAATATATAGAGATTAGCAACTTAGGTAATAGTCCTGCTAATATCTCTGGGTGGAAAATAACTTCTGCGGCTAGTTCTAAGCAATTTTTAACCTTCCCACCAGGAACTATCTTAGAAGGTGGTAAGAGTTTCCGCATTTACACGAATGAAGTACATCCTGAAACAGGTGGTTTCTCCTTTGGTAGTAAAACTGCTATTTGGAATGATGCAGGGGATGAAGCTAAACTTTTTGATACCGCAGGAAGCAATGTTTCCACTTTAGCTTATGGGAAAAATACCGTTGCTGGCATCAAACAAGAGTTAAAAGTTCCTCAATTAAAGTTTGTGGCTACTCATACTTTAATTAACAAACAAATGGCTTTAGGCGGAAAAGTCACATTTACCGAAGCTTTATCTTCAGCAATTCAGAGTTTTCTTGAAGATGATAGTAATGCTAAAAATCCTTTGGCATTAATTCTTAAAGATCCCACAGCTTTTGGTTTAGCTGCTGGTGCTACTAAAGCAATGGCTACTGAAAAGTTGCGTTCTTATCTGAACGAGGGCGGAACATTGAGTTTACTTCCTAATGCTAAAAGTAGCACAGGAGTGGATAAAAATTGGATTTTTGAGCTATCACTGGCAGCATTTGCAGGGAAAACCTTCTGTGCAGTTGTGACCTGTTAGGCTGTATCGTTCCAGTGTAGGGGATAGCGAAGCGCGACCTAGGAATCGCAGTAAGTTGGATAGAACACAATCAAACACTATTGACTGTGATCCCTAGGTCTGACAAGAAGACTGTTTCCTATTCTTTACTCCGTTATCTCCCTCCAGTTCTATCTTGTCCATAGGCTTGCCAAGCTAAATCCACTAAGCCGTCAACAATGGCAGCAGCTACGACAGCGTTACCCTTGCGACCTTCAATAGTGATGTAAGGAACTAGAGATTCTTGTAATCGTGCTTTTACTGGTTCTAAATTGACAAAACCTACGGGGGTAGCAATGACTAAAGCGGGTCTAATTTCTTCGGCTGCAATTAATTCAACCAGTGCAGTTAATGCTGTTTGTGCTTGACCAACTACAAATATTCCCTCTGGATAACGCCTAGCTAGGGTTTCAATCCCCCAAGCAGCAAGGGTTTTTTCTTTTTGGGGTCGTGTTAGTGCTTCCATACTGCAATACACTGGATTAGCAAATGTATTTTGAATATCATGGGCTATGGCTGCTTGTACCATTGGTGCATCTACGACAATGGTAGTACGTGCTACTAGGGCGGCTGCTCCAGCTTGTAATGCTTGTTCTGAAAACCGGATTAAGGATTTATACTCTAAATCTGCTGTAGCATAAACTACGCGGCGGACGATTTCATACTCTGCTGGTGAAAAAATATGATCACCAATTTCAGTATCAATAATTGCCAAACTTTGAGCGTCAGTTACGTGCCATTCCATTGTTATTTAATGTATTAGTTTTTAGCTTATCAGTTTCCGTGCGTAGTCTTTGTTGATTGGTAATTGGCAATTAGTAATTGGGCAGAATTTATTTCTAGTTGCCAGTTACCAGTCAGTATCCTATAACTTTTCAGGATTCAGCGTTAGAGGAAGGCTGACTAAACACGGGGGATAAATAAGCTACTAAAGCACCAATGGCAAAAGCGGAAATATTGCGAACCACAGGCAACCAATCGCTTGTCCGGGTAATAACTGGAGCAATACCGAAGGCAATAAATAACATCCCCCATAAAGGTGAGAAAATTAACGCCCATTGCCAACCAAGTATCTTTTTGTCACCGCGCGGTTGGGCAGCAAAACCACAAATAATCCCCCCAACAGCAGAGGTAACAAGGGTGAGTATCCATTGTTCTTTAGGGAGTCCAGGAACGACGTTACAACCGCCTTTGAGTAAGCAACCTTTCACTGAATTTAGAGCCTGGAGAATGGCTTGATCTTCTCCTTCTTCACGGACAAAGTATAAGTTACCAAAGCGGGTTTGTAGTTCAATCCAGAAGGTGCGGGGTAAGAATTCATAAACGGCATCACCAACACTAAAGCTGAGGATGTTACCACCACGAGCATCTGCTACTAGGAGAATGCTTTTATCATCTAAACCCCAATATTTGATTACTGCTCTCCCTGGAGTGCGGTCGTATTGAGTTAAAACGCGCAATTTCCAACCAGTATCAGTTTCAAACTGCTCTAATTCTTTAACTAGCTTTTCTTCTTGGGGGTCAGGGAGAGTTTTTGCTAAATCTACTACTGGGGTGACAAAGCTGGGTAGCAAATCGGGATTTTCATAAGCTAGGGCAGATGGAGAATTAATTGCCCAAATTGAGCCAATAAAGCCAAATACGGCAATTGATACTAAAATTCGTCGCCAAAAACACAGGTGCATGAACGTTCTTATACTATTATCTAGGGGAGAATGTAAAAAGTGCTTTTCAAAGATTAATGTAAAAGTGATACTTCTTTACACTTCTTTACCTTACTCTAATATTAGATATCTCAGCAAAATCTGATGGAGAAATTAGGAATTGGTGACTACTCGCTGTTGATCAGTTTTGGCAGTGCTTAATCCCGTTCTCAATGATCAGCGTTTTCGCATTTCTCCTGGTTTTTTTTTGCGAGCGAAGCTTGTCCAAGCTGCTTTAAAGCCGACGAAGACACTACGGGTGCTAATTTGTAGATTTTCTGCTTGTTTTTTGGCGGTATCTAGACTTTGATCAAATTGTTTGACAACTTGACCGGCACTTTTAACACCTTCACTAACATCATCGGTTAATTCGGTTATTTCTAAGGTGGTGTTGCGGATAGCGTTGAGAGTGGGTGGCAACTCCCGTGAAAGGGTATCAAAGAATTTTTCGGCACTGCGAGCAGCATGGGCTACTTCCTGCAAAGCGGGTATGGCTGCCACCAAAACGGCTGTTAGACTAGCAGCAACTAGGAGGATGGATAGTCCCAGCCAAAACAAAGGATCAATCACGGTTATGCCACTTATGAACGTTCTAGTTTTTCGGTCAAAGGATCAGTATCGTTTGTGGTGCTGCTGACATCAACAGTATTTTTTTTGTTTAAATTTTGGCTTTCGCGCTGGGTAGCGTCTATGCCAACTGCGATCGCATCCCGCAGTCTGTCTACAGTTTCATCCCAGTTTTGCAGGGTGCTATTAGAAAGACGATCTGCCTGAATTTGCACGCTGGTCGTGATATCTTCTGCTAATTCGGGGATAGCATTGGCAGATTTTTTCACAAGTTTACGGGTTTCCCGTCCTGTGCGGGGAGCAACTAATAAACCTGCTAAAGTGCCAATAGCTGCTCCTAACATCAAACCACCAATAAAGATTCCAGAACGGTTGTTAGACATTTTTTGATTTTTCTACTCCATAGAATTTATCTTATATCTTGCACTGGGTATTGAGAAGTTGCGGTGACACAATTAAAACTTCTTCTTTCTTCTTTCTTCTCTCTTCTTTTTGACTACTAACAACTGTACGGGCGAAGCATTTGGAGAACTATTTTTGGCAATGACCGATAATTTATCTTCCAAATGCTTCGCCCCTACTGACCACTGGCCACTGACTCTTACTATATATTAGCTATAAGTTGCTACTTTTTTAGCTACAAGCCAAAGATTAGATACAGCATATTTCACACATACTACCTCTCTTGAAGCATCACAAGAACCTTTGAGGGTTTGTGTTTTTATATCATCTTTTACAAGTTTGGCCTGGTAAGTATAGAGAGTTCCAGAAGGTTGTTCAAAACTTAACTCACCTAAAATTGTCTGATTATCTAGGCTTTTCTCCAGAATTTTCCCTGTGACTTTATAGTTAAACCAATCCCAACCTAAACGCAGCATGAGTTCTCTTTCCAAAATTTGCAAAGGATTTGGTAAGATTCCCCAACCGCGATAAACTTTATTTAAACATTCTATATTTCCAGTTTGGGTAAGAATTGATTTAAAGGTATCTTGATCCAGAACTCCGTAATATCTGCCTTGGGGAAAATCTATGGCTGTGGGTGCAAATCTATGTCCACCAAAGTGACTTGATCTCCAAATTCTGAGATGATTTAACTGTAAATCAAAGATGGTATTTTGAGCATGAAAGTAAAAAGGATTGCCATATTTTGCACAACATTGATCATGGCTACCATGGGTACAAACTAATATATCTCTTGTGGTATTGGATGCTATTTCATCATCAACACTGACTCCAGTTAACCATTTCCTGACTACTCCTGCTACTTGTTCAATATTTGGTAATTTAAATTCTTGTTTTCGGTATCCGTTACTTGATCCCTTTTCTTGCTGATAAATTAATAAAGTTGTTTGTTCTTCCCTGTGTGTTTCATCATTAGCAATTAATAGAAAATGAATTGATAATTTAGCACGTTTAACATCTGCAACCAAAATCCGTAAATTATCTGGAACCCATTTAGAATTAAAGGCTTCAGAAACCCAAGGGGTAGGACATTCTACTAATATATAGGTTTGGTGGTTGGTAGCACTACCAATAACATCTTCTTGTATTTCTCGTGAATGATCAGCGCAAAAAAAATTATTCATTGACACTTACTCAAATATATATTTTATGAACAATTATTAACAAACATCTAGGTAGACACTTTATCAAATTCTGATTTTTCCCAGTCTTTCCGGTTAAATAAATGCTCTTTCCCAAAATGTTAAGAATTCAAAATATCATTTTTTTTACATTTAACAGGGAGATTTTCGAGAATATCTGGAGCTAATTTATCGCTTTTTTGATTAGTATTCTTCATCCTTAGTCTTAATCGCTGAATTCTGAGATCTAAACTTTTCCCTAAATGATCTAAATAGAAAATCCGATCTTTTGTATGTATACTTAATGACATACATTCACTAGCTTTTAAATTATAGCTAAATTTATCCATATTGCGAAATATTCTCAATTGATTGTGAAAAAAATATAAAGGCTAGTACCGCAGGGCGGAAGTCAAAAGTCAAAAGTCAAGAGTCAAAAGTCAAAACTAATATACAGTAAGCTTTTTGGCGATTGAATATGGTTGATTTATTTACGCCGTGATGTACTAGAAACTTTCTTTTTATCTAATCACGTATTTTGACTCTAACCCAACTCAATTGATAAAGCAACTATTTTCTTAAATAAATTTAACAAAAATATATCTTTACATTAATTTATCCTTCATAAAAATTAATAATATTCATAATCTAACAAAAACCGATCATAAGTATCATTGGATTTACAAATGTAATAAATAAGATTATACATAAGTTACAAGAATAATTAATACAGAAATATTTTATATGCAGACAGTAAAGATGGTTTCATAGTGAACTACAACAAAATTGTGATTAAGTAATAATGGTGAATGGTTGTTTTGTCAATTCCCTATTTTTAATTATATGACATTAATTTTAGCTCTGGATTTTGGTGGCACAAAATTGGCAGCAGCAACAGTAAAGGGTGGTGCGAAGGAGTGGTTGTACCATGAATCACGGTTTTCACCCGCAAATGGTGATGCTTTGACTGATTTAGAAATTATGCGATCGCTCATTGATTCCGTGCTAAAAGGAAGGAAACCGGATGCCATTGGTGTCAGCTTCGGTGGTCCAGTAGATGCAACCACAGGCTTAGTCCGCTTATCTCATCACGTTCCTGGCTGGGAAAATGTTCCCCTCAAACAAATACTCGAAGAAGATTATTATACACCTGTCAGTATAGATAATGATGCTAACGTTGCTGCTGTTGGTGAACATCGCTTTGGGGCTGGACAAGGATATGATAGCCTATTTTATATTACCATTAGCACTGGTGTCGGTGGAGGGTGGATACTTGACGGCAAGCTTTGGCGGGGTGCATTAGGCATGGCGGGAGAAATTGGACACATGGTAGTAGATCCTAGAGGTCCCTTATGCTTATGTGGAAAACGGGGATGTGTAGAACGTTTAGCTTCGGGTCCCTACATGGCGCAAAATGCCCGGGAAATGCTGGAGAAAGAACCACCCAGTGCTAACGGCAAAGTCAGGGGAGACGTACTTAGGTATTTGACAGGTAATGATCTCAACTTACTTACAGGCAAAGTCATTAGTACCGCAGCAGCCAACGGAGATGAAATAGCACAAGAGGTATTATATCGGGGTGCTTGGGCGTTGGGAGTCGGTATTGGTAATGTAGCCAATTTGATGAATCCCCAACGGTTTGTTTTAGGTGGTGGTGTCACCAAAGCTGGGGATAATTTCTGGACTGTGGTGCGGAAAGTAGCTAGGGAAACCGCACTCCCAGAGGTGAATTTTGAGATTGTGCGGGCATTGTTGGGTGATGATGCACCTTTGTGGGGGGCTGTGGCTTTGGGTTTGAGTGTGTTAGATTAAATTCTTTTTCTCACGCAAAGACGCAAAGACGCAAAGAATAATCAAGAGTTTCCTTTAAATATTCGCTTGTTGTCTTTGATAAAGTGACCAGTACAAACCTTTTTGTTTTAAGAGTTCTAAATGTGTTCCTCGTTCGGCTATTACTCCTTTTTCCATGACTAATATTAAATCGGCTCGTTTGAGGGGGGCAAAACGGTGGGCAATTAAGAATACTGTGCGGTTAGAGGAAACATTTTTGAGGTTTTGTAATACTTGTTGTTCGGTTTCACTATCTAAGGCACTGGTGGCTTCATCTAATATGAGAATTGGTGCAGACGCTAGAAATAATCTGGCTAATGCTATGCGTTGTCTTTGTCCTCCAGATAATGCTGTTCCTCTTTCTCCTACGTTGTTTTCATAACCGTAAGGTAGTTGACTAATGAAGTCATGGGCTACTGCTAATCTAGCCGCTTCGACAACTTGTTCGGAGGTAATATCTGGATTTCCTAATGTGATGTTTTCTAAGATTGAACCATTAAATAAAAAGTCTTCTTGGAGAACTACACCTATTTGTTGTCGTAAGGATGCTAAGTCAGCACTTTTGATATCAAATCCATCAATTAGAATCCGTCCTGATTCAATTTGATAAAGTCGTTGAATAATTTTGGAAAGGGTACTTTTTCCTGAACCACTTCTGCCAACAATGCCTACAAATTGTCCGGGTTCAACATTAAAGGAAATTCCTTTTAATACTGGTTCGGTGTTGGCATTATAGCGAAAGAAAACTTGATCAAAGTTGACTTCACCTTTGAGGGGTGGTAATACTAATCCTGTTCCTGCTTCTGTTTCTGGGGCAGCGTTGAGAATATCACCAATTCTATCTACTGATAATAGAACTTGTTGGAGATTTTGCCATAACTGCACTAGCCGTAATAGTGGGCTGGTCACTCTTCCTGATAACATTTGGAAGGCGATTAATTGACCAATTGTTAGTTGATGATCAATTACTAATTTTGCCCCAACCCACAGGATGATTAAGGTGGAAAAGTTAGTCAGAAAGTCACCAATATTACTACTAATATTGGATGTGGTGGAAGCTTTAAAACTGGTACGAATAAAGCGGGCAAATAAACCTTCCCAGCGTTCTCTTGCTATTGGTTCGGCTGCATGGGCTTTAACTGAATGAATGCCGGTGATTGTCTCGACTAAAAATGATTGACTGTCCGCACTGCGGTTAAAGGTTTCATTTAGCCAATTTCGCAAAATTGGTGTCGTGACGATGGTTAAAGTCGCAAATAATGGTAATACGGCTAAGGCTACAAATGTCAGGGGAATGTTGTAATAAAACATCAATCCCAGGTAAACTACAGCAAAGATACTGTCAAGAATGACGGTTAAGGCTGTACCTGTGAGAAATTGGCGAATTTGTTCTAATTCCTGGACTCTAGCGACTGTATCGCCCACTCTCCGCGACTCAAAATAAGCTAAAGGTAAACGCATTAAATGGCGAAAAAGTTGGGCGGATAAACTCAAATCTAAACGCCGGGCTGTGTGGGTAAATATGAATAGCCGCAGCATACCCAGAATAGATTCAAATGTCGCCACTAGCAAGAGAGCGATCGCCATCACATCTAAGGTGGCTAAACTCTCCTGTACCATCACTTTATCAATGATGACTTGAGTAATTAATGGTGACGCTAATCCCAATAATTGCAAGGTAAATGAAGCTATTAAAACCTCACCTAACAAACCCCGATATTTCCAAACTGCGGGAGTAAACCAAGCTAAATTAAATTTCTCTTGTTGGGAAATTAATTCAGCTTGCCATAATGTCCCATTCCAACAATTTTCTACTACAGATTGCGGTAATTGTTCACAACTATAATCAGGATTTTGGGGATTAGCAATAATTAAATAATTGCCTTTGATTCCATAGGCTACTACCCAATTTAATTGGTTATTTTTACCTTCCTGATTACTTTGATTCCACAACAACAAAGCGGGAAAAGTTAATTGGCGTAAATCACTCCAACTAACCTGCAATTTCCGCAACACTAACCCTACTTTTTCCGCAGCTTCTATCAGGTTTTTGGGTTTTTGTCCCCGCAGTTGGCGTTGTACCCATTCTAATTGCACAGGATTTTGTAAATGTTGTGCCACCATTGTTAAACAAGCTGCACCTGTATTCCCACTTCCCACAAAGGGATAATTGGAAATTATCGGTGGAGAAGGTGCGGAAGGAGGTAGAGAAATGGGAGAATTAGCAACTGGTAAAATGGCTTCTGTTTCCTCTACCTCTAGTGAATTTGTCCAAAATTCATCAATTTGAGAATTGACAAACTTTTTCCATACAGCCGAATTCCAACACACTACTACTACTTCCTTGCTGGTAGCGATAGCTTTACAATCAGCAAATATTTGTTGACAGTTACCAAACCAATCTCCTGTTTGTAAAGTAGCTACAGTTTTATTTTCTTCTTCTTCTCGTAACCGGACTTTACCAGTGACAATGAAGAACTGATAACTTCCCTCATCAAAGGCATCACCACCTAATTTTTGTGACCAAATTTTTTCGCCAAGTTTGTAATTACGAATTTCCGCTTGCTGTTTTAATTCGCTTTGTTCTTCAGCATTTAGCCAGGATAGCGGCGGTTCATTCCAGGGTAAATTGTTTAACACATTTATTAGTTAAAATTGATTATTGAAATGTTTTAATCTACTTGAATTCTGACTGTAAGATCCTGAATTTTATCCCCTAGCCATTTCTCAAATAATTCATTTTTTAGTGATTGTTGTAATTGAGGATCTTCTAAAGATGCTGGGAGAATTTGTTCTAATCTAAATAAGGCAAAACGTCCTTCTATGTCTATGGGATTGATCAATTTTCCTGGGGTGGTTGCGTCTACAGCCGCACGTAATACATCTGGTATAGTTCCCCGACTAATTGGTCCCATCATGCCATTGAATACTCGTTCATCTGCTAATGAATACTCTTTTGCTAGTTGTTCAAAACTACTTCCTTCTTCAATTTGAGTTTGTAGTTCTTCGGCTAATTCCCGACTATCAACTAGAATCCGTGAAAGGATGACTCTATCTAAGTAAATCTTCCTTTCAATAAAGTATTCTGGTAATTTTGATTCTGTGACTAATGCTTTGAGTTTCTCTAATTGAAAGCTAAAGGTAATAGATGTATGAAAAGTTGTATAATCTGTACTATTACTTATTAGCCATTCTTGAAATTTTTGGGGATCAGTTAGTTGATTCTTTAAGCGAAAATCAATAATTGTCTGTTCAATTAATGCCGAACTAATTTCAATATCTGTTCTGGTATTAATTTCTTGTACAATTACGTGCTGACGCAAGACATCACCAATAAAATTCCCCAGTTTACCCGATATTTGTAGATATTTAACTACTTCAGCCAGGGCAATTCCTTGGTCATTTACAGTCAAAAAAGATGAAGATTCCATGAAGTAATTCTGAGCATAAAACTAAAACATCTATAAGACTTTCCATTAAATAATAGAGAAAACAGTAGGGAATGATATCTAGGAATAATAAAGATTCGATAAATTAAATATGTAATTAATATTTGGTGATCAAATATTCT
Organism: Dolichospermum flos-aquae CCAP 1403/13F; assembly: GCF_012516395.1. Lineage (GTDB taxonomy): Bacteria > Cyanobacteriota > Cyanobacteriia > Cyanobacteriales > Nostocaceae > Dolichospermum > Dolichospermum lemmermannii. The sequence continues at coordinate 3,093,520 of NZ_CP051206.1, read as the reverse complement.
AATTTTTTGATTAATAGTGAACTCAATGATTTTAGATGATTACTATTTTTTATCTGTAAGCAATATGACCAAAATCAAAATGATTTTGCTGTCACTCAATCCAACATCAGACATTAGAGGTATGTTAAAGAAAGTGCTAAACTATCTCTATCTGGGTATATTTTCTTCAACTTACAACCAATTTCCATATAAAGTTTTACTATCGTTTTTATACTTCCAATCTTGTTTGGTAATTGTGATAAAAATATCTTGTATTCCTCAATACCTTGTCCAAATCGAAAAAAGTCTTGATTTGTAGGTTGGGTTGACGTAAGGAAACCCAACAAATGCGTTGGGTTGCGCTGTCGCTTAACCCAACCTACAAAAGATGGACAAGGTATTGATTCCTGTAACCTTTTAGCTAACCTGCAACTTACTTACTTAATTTAATTTAATTTCATGACCAATCCCCGTCAAGTGGCTTTTATTGCTCTCAAAGAAGTTCATAAAGGAGCTTATGCTGATGTTGCTTTAGATAGAGTGCTACAAAAGTTTAAGTTACCCGACAATAATCGGCGGTTAATGACAGAATTAGTTTATGGGAGTGTGAGAAGACAACGCACCCTTGATGCTATCATTGAGCAACTTGCTACTAAGAAAATTCAGCAACAGCCAAAAGACCTCCGCACCATTTTACATTTGGGTTTTTACCAACTGCGTTATCAACAAAGAATTCCCGCTTCTGCGGCTGTAAATACTACTGTTGAATTAGCAAAGGAAAATGGTTTTCCTGGTTTAACTGGTTTTGTCAATGGTTTATTACGTCAATATCTCCGACTTGCAGAAAAATCCTCAGAACCGCTAAATTTACCGGAAAATCCGGTCGAAAGATTAGGTATTTTCCACAGTTTCCCTAATTGGATTATTGAAGTTTGGTTAAAAGAATTGGGTTTTGAAGAAACAGAAAAACTCGCTAATTGGATGAATCAAACCCCGACAATTGATTTACGGGTCAATATTCTTCGCAGTTCTTTAGAAGAGGTACAATCAGCTTTTGAATCTGCTGGTGTTTTAGTCAAACCCATTCCCCATTTACCCCAAGCTTTACGATTAATTGGTCATAACGGGGCAATTCAAAATCTACCTGGTTTTAATGAAGGTTGGTGGACTGTCCAAGATAGTAGCGCTCAATTAGTTGGTCATTTGCTTGACCCTCTGCCGGGGAATGTAGTGATTGATGTTTGTGCGGCACCAGGGGGAAAAACTACCCATATTGCCGAATTAATGGGAGATAAAGGCAAAATTTGGGCTTGTGATCAAACTGCTTCCCGGTTACGCAAATTAAAAGAAAATGCCCACCGTCTAAATTTACAATCTATCGAAATTTGTGCAGGAGATAGTCGCAACTTACCGCAATTCTACGATTCTGCTGACTGTGTATTAGTTGATGCTCCTTGCTCCGGTTTGGGAACTATGCATCGTCACGCTGATGCGCGTTGGCGACAAACACCAGATTCTGTGCAAAAACTTTCCCAACTCCAAAAAGAACTATTATCACATAATGCAGGTTTTGTCAAGGCTGGTGGTGTTTTAGTTTACGCAACTTGTACGCTGCATCCAGCGGAGAATGAACAGGTAATTACGGAGTTTTTAGCCGCAAATCCCCATTGGCAAATTGAACCTCACTCTTTTGATTTATTTAATGATACTGCTCCTGGTTGGTTAAAAGTCTGGCCTCATCAACAGGATATGGATGGTTTTTTCATGGTGCGTTTAAGAAAAACTCAGGATTCTGAGTGAATACCAATAGTGATTGTAAGATTTAACAGTTTTGCGTAATTCCCCACCCTCAATGTACTCCTCTCCCAATTGGAAGAGTTGAGCAAGTCTAGTGCAACTAATCCAGTAGCCTACACTACACTGCTCAAACAAATTCAAACGCTTTACCGTTTTTGGGTTGACCTACAGAATTAGGGAGGCAGGAGGCAGGGGAGAATATTTCTTGCCTATTGCCTATTGCCTATTGCCTATTACCTAATCTTTTTCAACCTTGGGGATAATGTTGGGACGATCTTTATTTTCCCAACCGGGGGGACGTTTGGAGTTGTACCAAGCAATTGAACCGATGGTGACAGCAGCGATAAAACCCACCACATACACCAAAGTAAACGCTAAGGGAAAGTGATTTCCAGTGTCTAGCACTGGGACTTGGAGCAATAAATAACTCATGATTATATTCGGCTAATGTAGGTTACAGTTCTTCATAAAGTATAAACTCAGCGAATCCCCTACATCTACCCTAGGAAAAATCTTTACGGTGAAGAATTGGGCTTGAGTCTTTCCCTCCAGGAAGGTTGTGATGATGAAGATCCTTCAGAATTATTCTCTACAGGGGAAGATGACTTTACCTGACCTGATTCTTTGCTGCTCCTGCGTCGTGAACGAGATGATTTAGGAGTAGAGTCGCTATTAGATTCTTCCCTGCGATTGCTTCGTCTTCTGCTAGAGGAAGCCAGTGGATCATTATTTTGTTGACTATAGCGTCGTTTCCGTCTTGGTCTACGTTCTGATGAATTTGCCGAATCTTCCGACTGATTATTGGTTCTTCTGCGTCTGCGTCTGGTTGATGAATCAGAATTGTCGGTATTGCCCTCATCTGATTTTTGATCATAATCATCAACCGATTTATGGAGAATTTTTTTCGGTTTGAGAGGTTGGGCTTTGATAGTACCTTTGCGATTTTCTAAATTAGGTCGGGGTGGAAATTTTTCTACCGGCATTTCCTCTACGGCTTTTTCCATAAACTCATGCCAAGCATAAGCTGCACTACCACTATTACCATAGGTAGGGGTGTTATCATCATTCCCTAACCACACCCCAGCCACTAACTGAGGAATATAACCAATAAACCATAAATCACGGGATTCATCGGTAGTGCCTGTTTTGCCGGCAACTTGTCTATCATCTAATTGAGCCGCAGCACCAGTGCCATCGGTGACAACATTTCTTAACATCCAAGTCATGATGGCGCTAGTATCAGGATCTAAAACTTGCTTAGATTCATATTTGGCTGACCAAATGACATCTCCTTCGCGGTTGAGAATGCGCCGAATGCCATGAGCTTCTATATAATTTCCTTGGTTGGTAAATGTACCATAGGCGTTGGTTAATTCTAATAAGTTGACTTCATTAGAACCAAGAGCCAAGGAATAGTTAGGTTTGAGTTCTGACTTAATGCCCATGTCATGGGCAAGTTTAATGGTGGGTTCAAAACCTATTTCTATTAAGAGTTTTACCGCAATTGTATTGATAGATTTGGTGAGAGCGTCTCTGATATTTAACCAACCAGAGAATTTGTTATGGGAATTTTTTGGCTCATAACCATCTATTGATAAAGGTTCATCTAAATAACTATCGTAGGGACTTTTACCAGTAGCGATCGCTGTAGCATAGACGAAACCCTTAAAAGTCGATCCTGGTTGTCGTTGGGCTTGAGTTACACGATTAAACTGGTTTTTGCTAAAGTCTTTACCACCTACCATGGCCTGAATTTCCCCACTCCGAGGATCTATGGCAACCATGGCCGCTTGTTTAAAGTTTTGCCACTGACCTTCATTTTTTAATATTTTAGCAACTGCGGCTTCTGCTGCTTGTTGGGAAATGGGGTTTAAGGTTGTTTCTACTACTAAACCACCACTAGCTAAGACATCAGATCCCAGGTACTTGGGCAGTTCTTTCTGAACATAGCTAGTAAAGTAGGGAAAATTAACTTGTAACCGTTTGGGTAAACTGCTGTTAACTATTAATGCTTCTTGTATAGCTGCTTGTTTTTGTTCCGGTGTAATTATGCCATCTTCTAGCATCCGCTGTAACACCAAATTTCGTCGTTCTGTAGCTATTTTGGGGTTTTTATCGGGTCCATAGACGTTAGGTGCAGGAGCTAAACCAGCCAGGGTGGCCATTTCTGATAAAGTCAGTTGATCTACGGATTTACTAAAGTATACCCAAGCCGCATCTCCGACACCGTAAGCTCCAGAGCCTAAATAAACGAGATTTAAATAACGTTCGAGAATCTGATCTTTAGTCAATTCTCGCTCTATTTTTTGGGATAACCGGACTTCTTTGAGTTTACGCCAAAAGGTTTTTTCTGGTTTAAGGAAGAGAATTCGCGCTACTTGTTGGGTGATGGTACTACCACCTTCTCCTATATTTTGCGATCGCAAATTATTGATAACTGCTCTGGCAATTCCTTGGGGATCAAATCCATTGTGTTGATTAAATCTTCTGTCTTCTGAAGCAATAAAAGCTTTTTTTAAAGTATCTGGTATTTGCTCTATTTTCAGCACTTCTCTGGTAGCTTCCCCCTGCTGTTGTAGAACACTACCATCACCAGCTTTAATTGTCAGAGTTTGCTCTCGTACCAATGCTCTGAGTGCAGACTGATCTGGTAAATTTTTATCTATTTCTAAGATTGTGTAATGGAAAGCAATGATCCCACTACCAACACCTAACCCAGCCCAAAACCAAAAACGACGATAAAAGGGTTTATCGCTGCTGGCAATTTTGCCCAAGATTCCCGATGATAGAGTTGTCATCTGGGTGATTAACTGCTTTGCCTTCACCTGCATTCTCGGTAGTAAGTTTTCATTTGTGGACTCGTCATTTTGTTGATGATTACCTAATGGCAATAGCAGTTTCTCCTGTTTGGTTTGAACGCAACATTTCTGCGTTAATATAATAACCCATATAATACCCCATAAATCATTAACTTAATTCAGTGGTAATATATGTTTTCTACAAAGCTATATTATTGATATTAATATCATTTATGACAATTAAATCATGCAATTTGTGCATAAAAGAACTCCAAAAATCACAGAATCATCATGAATTTTCCTCCCTGTGTCTCCCTGCTCCCTTCAGTTCAACAATTAACTAGGAGTCCGATAGAATGCTAAACAATGCGGCTAGAACTGCGATCGCTCTCGGTAGTAACATTGGCAATTCCCAAGGCATTTTAGCAGGAGCTTTAGAAGCTTTAGCTCAAACATCCGGGATAACTATAGAAGCCAAATCGAGTTGGTATCGAACTAAAGCCATAGGACCAACTCAGCCTGATTACTTAAATGGTTGCGCGATCTTACTTGTGCAAATGTCACCACAGACTTTATTAGAACAACTACTAACAATTGAACAAAAGTTTGGGCGTGAGCGTCAGGAGCATTGGGGGCCACGCACCCTAGATTTAGATTTGTTATTATATGATGACTTAATTTTACATCAGCCAAACCTGCAAATTCCCCATCCCCGCATGACTGAACGAGCTTTTGTTTTAGTTCCTTTAGTCGAAATTGCTCCAGATTGGATAGATCCTATATCTCAAAGAGTAATTCGAGATTTACTGCTAGAGATAGACACGAATGATGTACATTTATTGTAGCGGGTGAAAAAATTACCATTTTTGCCACCCAAAAAGAACTGATAACCACAAAAAACCCCCGTATACGTTCTCTGTATTCACAGACGGTAGAATTTTACTATGCCATTAGGTAGAGAATTACCACAGTTGCTGAAGCAACACTTATTTTATAAAGGACGCAAATTTAACTTTGAAGTTAATCGTTTGCGTTTACCCAACAAATCTGAAGGGGAATGGGAATGTATTCGTCATCCCGGCGGTGCTTTGGCTATACCCATAACCGCAGAAGGTAAGCTTGTACTTGTGCGTCAATATCGGTTTGCAGTCCAGGGAAGACTGTTAGAATTTCCAGCGGGAACTGTAGAACCCAATGAAGATCCTTTAGAAACAGTTAAACGGGAAATTGAAGAAGAAACTGGTTATCATGCTCGTCAGTGGGATAAGTTAGGAGAGTTTTTTCTTGCTCCTGGTTATTCCGATGAAATTATCTATGCTTTTATTGCTAGAGATTTAGAAAAGCTGGAAACACCACCAGAACAAGATGAAGATGAAGACATAGAAACAGTATTATTAACTCCTGAAGAATTGGAAAAAGCCATTTTGGCAGGAGAATCTGTAGATGCTAAATCTATTGCTAGTTTTTTCCTGTTGCGTTCATTTTTAAAGTAGGGAACAGGGAACAGGGGGCAGGGAGAAGAGGCTATAATTATCGGGAATAACTACCAGCGTAATCGCGGATACGATAATCTGTGGCTTGAGCTAAAACTTTTTTAGTTGATGCAAATTCTCGTAATTGTCCAACATGATTTTCATTGTATTGAAATAAAGCTGTAAAATCTGCGAGACGAGAGACTTGCTGGATGTTTTGAGAGATAAATATAATTGTCAGTTCAGAACGCAAACACTCAATTAGTTCTTCAATTTTTGTGGTGGTAATGGGATCAAGTCCACAACAAAGCTCATCCATCAGAATAACTTGAGGTTTAACGGCTAAAGCGCGAGCAATGCACAACCTTTGTTGTTGTCCACAAGAGAGTTCCAAAGCTGGTTTATAGAGCTTATTTTTGACTTCTTCCCAAATATCCGCAGATTTAAGAGCTAACTCGACAATTTCATCTAATTCTGATTTTGGTCGCCAGCCAATTAATTTTACACCGTAAGCAACGTTATCATAACTGCTCATAGGAAAAAGATTGGGTTTGGAGTAAATTGTACTAATTTGACGACGGAGACGATTGAGATTAATCCGCCGTTCATAAATATTTTGCCCAAAAAATTCGATTTTTCCTTGGGTTTGGACTTCTCCCTCTAAGTCACTCATACGGTTGAGAGACTTCAAAAAAGTAGATTTCCCGCAACCACTAGGTCCCATAATGGCAATAATTTTATTTTGGGGAATATCCATTGACAGATTTTCCAGAATTTTTTGCTTATTGTAGTAAAAACTAAAGTTTCTGACACTTATGGCGGGAATTATTTTACTCATATTCAAGAAGAAGGATTTAAGAGGAAGAAAGAAAAAAGCCGACAATTTGGCATCAGAATACTTTTGACACTCCCCGGTCTAAAGACGCGGGGATTCTTGAATCAAAGACATGACTTGCTCAGACAGGATCTCTCCAGCCTGAGTAGAGGACTCATCTCCTAAAGCGTTGCTCATGTCTAGCATGAAAGTTCCCGTATGCCCTACGGTACTCAATCCTCCACTAAGGATATTTCTAGCTGCATTCTCATCTCTATCCATCACACACCCACACTGACAAACGTGTGTCCTCGTAGATAGAGTTTTCTTAACAACTTCACCACAGCTAGAGCAAACAGCACTTGTATATTGTGGATTTACCGCCACCGTGACTCTCTTAAATACTTTGCCAAAATATTCAAGCCAGACACGAAACTGATACCAAGATGCGTCGTTTATTGACTTAGCTAAACAATGATTTTTCACCATGTTTTTAATTCTCAAATCTTCATAGGCTATCAAGTCGTTAGACTGAACTACGCACCGTGCTAATTTAATAGCATGGTCTTTACGTTTCCTACTTATTTTGAGGTGGCGTTTTCCTAAAACCTGTCTAGCTTTGCCCCGATTTTTTGAACCTTTGACTTTTCTGGAAACACGGCGTTGTGAACGTTTAAGAACCTTTTCCCCAATACGCAGAAATTTTGGATTCTCAACCATCACCCCATGAGAATCAGTGTAGTATTCTTTCAAACCTACATCTAAACCAATTGTATTTCCCGATGGTTCTATATTTTCTTGACGGTTGACATCAATACAAAATTGACAATAATAACCATCAGCCCGTTTTACCAATCTTACCCGTTTTATTTGGTTGATTTGGTAGAAATGGAGGTCACGAGTCCCTTTGAGTTTTAACCGACCAATGCCTTTTTTATCAGTGAAAGTGATGGATTTACGATTTAAAGCCAGCTTCCATCCTGATGTTTTGTATTCAACAGAACGACAATCTTTTTGGAATTGAGGATATCCCTTTAAACCAGGAATGCCTTTCTTGCAATTATTATAAAACCGAGTGATAGAAGCCCATGCTCGTTCAGCAGAAGATTGTCTAGCCATTGAATTGAGTTCATTAGCAAAAGGGAAATTAGCCGCAAGTACAGCACAATATTTCTGCAAGTCGTTTTTACCTATACCTTGAATATCCATCCATAGCCGAATGCAGCTATTACGAATGAACTGAGCAGTCCGAATCGCGTCATCTATTGCTGTTAACTGAACTGATTTTCCGTAAGCTTTAAACTCAAAAACTAGCATCCTTTCACCTCCTGTCTTATACTACTATAGTTGGTTGAAGATGGCTAAATGTATTGCGCCTGGCAACATCTTGACGGTGGTTAAAACCACCTGAGTCGCTTTTCATCCCCTGTCTAAAGCACCTAAGGCATTGCTACGCAATGCTTACTCAGGGGCTTTCAAACTTCCCAGTCTTTCTGGTAAAACTTGATATTTGCTTATAACCTAAATTATGCCCTCTATTGATCTACAATGCTGCGTTTAATTAATGTAAAAAAGGTAAATTAACCATGATACAGCGTTTTATTTTCATCATTACTACTATCATTGTCTGGCATTTATGTATTTCTAACACATTAGCCAAAGAAAAAAAAATTGAAGATTTGGATAAGTTTCCTCCTAGTCCCTTAGAAATAACTATAACTGACCCAATATTGCCAAATTTACCAGATAAACGGGAATTAACATTAACAGAATTGCAAAAATTAAAGACGGATTTAGATGGATTAAATCAAGAGGCACAGGTGACACTACAAGGAGAAGATAAAAAGAAAGCCTTTGAGATTTGGAATCGTGAACTACGATTGAGACGCTTTTTAGGCACATTGTCTGAGGTGGAAGCGTTATCAAGAGTGGGAGAAATCGCTTGGAATCAAAATGAACGGGAACAGGTGCGATATATTAGTCAGCGATTACAAGTAATTCAAAGCGAGATAGGAAAACAAAAAAGTACCGATTTACAATTATGGCAATCCCTGGGGAAAGCTTATCAAAAAATCCGGTTTCCTAAATTGGGAATATTGGCTTATGAACAAATTTTGATCTTAGTAAAACAACAACAAGATTCATCTGGAGAAATGGAGACTTTAAAAAATATTGGAGAATTACATTTAAGTTGGTTTGATTATCCCCAAGCTGCTAATACTTACCAAAAACTGTTAAATTTGGCAATTAATCAGGGTGATAAAACTAATGAATTAGGATATTTACAACAGTTAGCTTATATCTATTCCCAAGGAAAACAACCACAAGCAGCAATAGATATATTAAATAAATTAGTCCAAGTTTATACTCGTGAACAAAATTTGAGTCAAATTCCAGCTTTGAAATTAGCGATAGCTGCAAATTATGAATCTCTAGCTCAAAAAGATCCCAATTTAAAACAACAGGCTTTTGATAATTATCAAGCAGCTTATACTGGTGCATGGCAATTAGAACAATACGCTAAAGCTGGAGAAGCATTAGAGAAATTAATTACTTTTTATCGTTCACAAAAACAAATAGATGCAGCTTTACAAACTAGCCAAATTCTCATAGAAACACAAACATTAGCTAACAATTCTTATGGTTTAATGTCAGCTTATGACCAAATTGGTGACTTATATTTAGAACGCCAAGAATCTACACAAGCATTAACAGCATTTCAGAAAGGATTAGAAATAGCTCAACAACTTAAATATCAAGAATTATACTTTACTCAAAAAATTGAAAAGTTAAAACCTGAGATAAAAATGTAGAGAATATCAAGATAAATAAAAAAGTCCGCGTTAGCGGACTCTGGACATTGGATAAGGTTAAGTTGTCACCAAGAGAGCCTACAAGATGTTAGACTTATTTATATTTTTACTAATTAATTTGAGAAAATCAAGTGGTTTGATTTAAGAATTAGGACATAATTTCGATATTTATGTCTGAAAAAAAAGCAGTTTATTGATGATTATTTTTACAGGTGGATATCTCCCATTGCTTAAAAAGGTGAGGAATCTGAGAAATTGCGGACATAACTAAGATTGTTTTGTCTAAGAGGATGCTTGAAAAGTCTTTGGTCATGTATCCAAAATCTTGAGATCCCCCTAAATACCCCTTAAAAACGGGACTTAGGGGGGATATTGATACAACTGAGCGATAATTCTCCTCCATCTGCTGTGGCTCTGTTGCTTAGAGGGTGTTTGAAAAGTTATGGTTGATGTATCAAATATTTTTTACCCCACCCTAACCCTCCCCTTGTAAAGGGGAGGGAACTGGATTTTTATTGTTTCCCCCCTTTACAAGGGGGGACTAAGGGGGGTAGCAATGTGATGAAAATTACGGAATACCACTTTTCAAACATCCTCTTAACCTAAGCTACAATTTTTTCACCAATCACTAATGCTATTTTCATCCCAAACTTGCAATTTCAATTCTTGTAAATAGGTTAACCCATTTTGAATTTGTCCATTTGTTCCTTGTAAATCTAAATCAAACCAACCATCACCTACAGCATCCTGTCCGAGAATTGCGGCTTTGATATTCACAGTCAAGCCATATTCTGAAACTAGGCGAGAAATTACAGGTTCTTGATGATGATCTTGGGGAATTCTGACGCGAATTCGCTTGTTTATCAGGGTATTTTCACTACTCATAACCACCTCTAAGATGTAATTTAATAGTTGTCTGAAAATTACCTACTTACCCATTATTCAACTTCTTTAATTTCGGTTTTTCGTTCTATGATTTCCTTCAGAATCAAGGTGATAACTGCCAGAAATGCTAACAATACAGCAGCAGAAAAAGCAGCTTCTGTTTCATATTGTTTGTAAGCATCTTCCACAAATAATGGTAAAGTCTGGGTTGTATTGGCAATGTTACCAGATACCACAGAAACTGCACCAAATTCACCCATGGCTCTGGCATTTGTCAAGATTAAACCGTAGAGTAACCCCCAACGAATACTCGGTAAAGTTACCCGCCAAAAAGTTTGCCAATCGTTTGCACCTAATGTTCTGGCAGCTTCTTCCTGATCTTTGCCAAATTCTTCTAAGACAGGAATTACTTCTCTGGCCACAAAAGGCATACTCACAAAAGCGGTAGCCATAAGCATCCCTGGAAAAGCAAAGACAATTTTAATATCATGGGCTTGTAGCCAAGGACCAAACCAGCCCTGTCTCCCGTACAATAAGACTATCATTAACCCGGCGACGACTGGGGAGATGGAAAAGGGCAAATCAATGATACTGAGAACTATAGCGCGTCCAGGGAATTTATGTCGAGCGATCGCCCAAGCCGCACATAATCCAAATACGGCATTTACAGGGATAGAAATAGCAGCCAGTAACAGGGTTAACCAAGCTGCGTGGAGAAATTCCGGTTTTGCCAGGTTAGATAAAAATGGTCCAGTTCCCTTTTTGAAAGCTTCAAAAAAAACATTAATAGCTGGAATATATTGAACCAGAAATAGGTAAGCGATCGCAATCCCAATTAAAACTGCCGGTACCCAACTCTGTTTTTTTGGTCTTTTAACTTTATCTATTGTCATATCTTCTTGCCCAAGCTTGTAAGAAATTAATTGCTAATAACATTACCAAAGAAATTCCTAATAAAACCACACCAATTACAGTTGCACCAGCATAGTCATATTGTTCCAACCGCTGGAAAATTAACACAGGTGCAATCAAATCTTTATAGGGTGTATTAGAAGAAATAATGACTGTTGAACCATATTCACCAACTGCGCGGGAAAAACCCAAAGCGACACCAGTTAAAATTGTTGGAAATAAAGGCGGTAAAATCACTTTCCAGAAAGTTTGCCATTCAGAAGCACCTAAACTCCAAGCCGCTTCTTCAATTTCCGATTCCATTTCTTGCAGAACAGGTTGCACAGTTCTGACGATAAAGGGTAAAGATATAAATATCATTGCTACCCCAACTCCCAACCGAGTAAAAGATACCTTAATCCCCATTGGTGCTAACAATGAACCCAACCAACCATTCTCACTGTAAACTGTTGCCAGTGTTAAACCTGCGACAGATGTTGGCAAAGCGAAGGGTAAATCTACTGTGGCATCAATAATCCGTTTCAAAGGAAAATCGTAACGCACTAATACCCAAGCAATCAAAGTTCCAAACACACCATTCAGCAAAGCTGCAAATAATGAAGTCACAAAGGTAACATTATAAGTTGCTAATGCTAACTCGCTGGTGGCAATTTCCCAAAACTTCGCAGGAGCTACCGTACCAGCTTTGAGAAACATCGCCATAATCGGAATAAATAACATCACAGTTAGATATCCCAAAGTAATCCGCCAAGTCCAAGGAAGATGAATCAAATTATCTACAAATACCTTCCAAATGGGAGGTTTAATATGAGTTTGTACAGCCGCAGATTCAGTCATAATTTTGTTAGTTGTCAGTTGTTAGTTGTTAGTAGGGGCGAAGCATTTGGAAGATAAATTATCGGTCATTGCCAAAAATAGTTCTCCAAATGCTTCGCCCGTACAGTTGTTAGTTGTCAGTAGGGGCGAAGCATTTGGAAGATAAATTATCGGTGATTGCCAAAAATAGTTCTCCAAATGCTTCGCCCGTACAGTTGTTAGTTGTCAATTACCAATTACCAATTACTGTTTATTTTTAGCTTGAATTTGGTCAAAAATTGCCCCATCATTAAAGAACTTTTTCTGAACAGCATCCCAACCACCTAATTCTTGAACTGTACCTAAAGTTTTTATTTGGGGATATTTGTCAGCAAATTCTTTACTCTTAGCTACTGTTTCATCTACAGGACGAAATCCTACTTTAGCAAATTCCCGTTGTGCTTCGGGGGTAAACAAATATTTAACAAAAGCTTCTGCTACTTCACGATTACCATGTTTATCAACATTTTTATCCACAACAGCAATAGGATTATCAATGGAGATATTTATATCAGGAAGAATGTAATTTGTTTTTTCACCCTTGTCTTTTGCCAAAACAATTTCATTTTCATAGTTAATCAAAGCATCACCTTGACCTTGTTTAAAAAATGCGTCTGTAGCTTCACGAGCATCTTTGGTTAATACAGGGACATTTTTATAAACTTTGGTCACAAAATCAATAGCTTTAGTTTCATCTCCACCAGTTTTAATGACTGAATTCCAAAGGGCGAGAAAATTCCACCGCGCTACCCCAGAAGTTTTCGGATCTGCGGTAATTAGTTTAACATTATCTTTGGCTAAATCAGCCCAATTCTTAATCCCTTTGGGGTTGCCTTCACGAGTTACTAAAGCTGCAACAGACTTAGAAACAATACCATTATTAGGAAATTTTTTCTCCCACCCAGGCTGAATTAATCCCGCTTTTTCAATTTTTTGCGTATCTAAAGCCAGAGCTAGATGAACAATATCTGCTTCTAAACCATCAACCACCGCACGAGTTTGCGAACCAGAACCACCATAGCTTTGTTTAAATACTACAGTTTGGTTATGTTCCTTTTGCCATTTTTCCACAAATTTGGGAATAATAGCGGCGTGAGCAGCTTTGGTGACAGCAAAGGATACAAGGGTTAATTCTACATTCTGTTTTTTACCCGTATCAGTAGTTGCACTAGGTAAATTCCTGGTGTTTGTCCCAGAGCAAGCAGCAAGAGATACACTTAATACTGTCCCTACTAAGAAAAGTGATATAAAGCCTTTGAGAGAATTGGGACTGAACCCAAGTTGTACTCTTTTAAGTGATTGTTGCCACAAATTCATCTTTTGTCCTTCTGTGAGACTACGGTTAATTAATGAAAATACCATTATTGCAGGTATCTGGTTATCAAAACTAGTAAAAACTGCATATTGACGATAGGGAATATGGTGATTTTACCAGTTTCAAGAAAAATTACAATGCCTTTCAATGATAAGTATCAATTTTTAATTATCTTTATGGAGGTTTTCAGGAAATTACTTAACTAATTCTCAATTTTTAATACTTTATCTAAACAAGGATTTAAAAATAAATATAGAATTTAATTTGTTAAAAGATTTGCCATATAAACTTTATAGGCATTAAAAGCTGAAAAAACATATTCGCAATATTTAATACATACAATACCCGATAGGAAAATAGTTGTTTTTAAGTGCAAAAACTATTGATTTTATTTATGACATCTGGTAAGCTCTTTCTCTAGAGGTTAAATACGTTATCTTTACAGAGTTACCGTAGATTAGATTTAAGCCAATTTTAGGACATCCCATGACAGATAATTCTTCCAACACCGCAAAATTTGTTCCCATGACAAAGCCGTTTTTTCCTGCTTTATTCTTAGCAACAGGTTTAAGTATAAGCACTATTTTGCCTGTATTTGCAGGTACAGCCCAGAAAACGCAACTAATTAGTCAAAGCGGTAAAAAAGTTGAACTTACCTTAGTTACTTACGCAGTCACCAAAGCGGCTTACTCAAAAATTATTCCCAATTTTGTGGCGAAATGGAAAAGAGAAAAAGGTCAAGATGTTGAAATTAAAGAAAGCTACGGTGGTTCTGGCTCGCAAACTCGCGCTGTCATTGACGGTTTAGGTGCAGATGTGGTAGCATTAGCATTGGCTGGAGATATTACAAAAATTGAACAAGCCGGTTTAATTAAACCAGGTTGGGAAAAAGAGGCTCCGAATAATGCAATTGTTACCCGTTCAGTAGTTGCCCTAGAAACTCGCGCTGGTAATCCGAAAAAGATCAAGACTTGGACTGATTTAGTAAGACCTGATGTAAAACTTGTTACTGCAAACCCTAAGACATCAGGTGGAGCTAAATGGAATTTTCTCGCTTTATGGGGTTCAGTAGTTAAGAATGGCGGAAATGATGCCCAGGCGTTAAAGTTTGTAACAGATGTGTTTAAAAATGTAGTTGTATTACCCAAAGATGCCAGAGAATCAAGTGATGCTTTTTACAAAAAAGGTCAGGGTGATGTATTAATAAACTATGAAAACGAAGTCATTTTAGCTGCACAGCAAGGCAAAACAGATACTTCTTACATAATTCCTCCAGTAAATATTTCGATAGAGGGACCTGTTGCAGTTGTGGATAAAAATGTTGATAAGCATGGAAATCGTGAGGTTTCTGAAGCTTTTGTCAAGTTCCTTTTCACTCCAGAAGCACAACGTGAATTTGCTAAAGTTGGTTTTCGTCCAGTTGACCCAACTGTGTCTAAAGAAGTAAAAAGTAAATTCCCTTATATTGCCCGACTCTACACTGTAGCTGATCTTGGCGGTTGGAGTGGTGTCCAGAAGAAATTCTTTGCAGATGGTGCGATTTTTGATAAAATTCAACGGGGAAGACGCTAAGTATAGCAATTCTTGGTTGATTGTAATATATTCTTGGGTCACGGTGTAGACAAAGTTTTTGTAGCGATGCAGGATTTTTGAAACCGTGATTTAATAACAATTACGACGGACTTCTGTTTTTTCCCAAGTGCCAATTATTATATTAACTAGTAGTGATGGAGCTTTTGATCGAGTTCGGGCTAAGAGGATGTTTTAAAAGTTTTTAATGTGTAAACAGACCCCTCTCCAAACCTCTCCCCTGGTAGGGGAGAGGCTTTAAAAACCCCATTCCCTTGTAGGGAAGGGGGGAAGGGGGGTTAGGTTTTTGGAGATTATGGGTTTCATATAATACTTTTCAAACAACCTCTAAGGTATTTGGGGCAACTGATTTTATTAATAAACCTATCAAAAGGAGCAGATATTTACAATATTAAATAAGCATTTACTAACAAGTTCTAGAAATGAATATCTCCAGAATTTTGCTTTGTCTTATTAATAAAATAGTTGTCAAGAATTAGGCAAATTTTAGGGGTAAACCATCCTGAAATATGAGTAATTCTCCGGGTTGTATTTGTGTCCAAACTTCGTTATCAGTTAGGGGTGTAGTCACAATCACAGCCACGCGATCTTTAGATGTAGTCAATTCACTAAAATCTACAGTCATCTCTTCATCAATTAAATGAGCCGCAGCAAAAGGCGCTTGTCTAATAATGTAGCAAAGTTTAGTTGAGCAATAGGTGAAAAAATGCTCACCATCTGATAATATGTAGTTAAAAGATCCAAAGGCTGCTATTTCTTTGGTAATTTCATGTAATGTCTGATAAAGTTCCTTTACCGGTGGTTGTTCTTGAGGAAAATGCGATCGCAAAGTATTAAGAATTAGGCAAAATGCTTTTTCGCTGTCGGTAGCGCCCACAGGTTGAAAAGTCCCATGATTTTCTGGGTTAAAATCTGGTAAATTACCATTATGAGCAAATACCCAATATCTTCCCCACAGTTCCCGACGGAAAGGATGACAATTTTCCAAGGCTATTTTGCCTTGAGTAGCTTTGCGGATATGGGCAATTACATGAGTAGAATGAATGGGATACTGACGGATAAAATCGGCAATTGGTGACGCGATAGAGGCTTCAGCGTCTAGAAAAATCCGACATCCTTTGCCTTCAAAAAAAGCAATTCCCCAACCGTCGCTATGTTCATCTGTTTTTCCTCCCCTGGCAGAAAAACCTTCAAAGGAAAAGCAAATGTCTGTCGGTACGTTGCAATTCATTCCTAGCAGTTGGCACATTAGTTTTGTAGTTGTAAAGATCAACTAAAGAATAACTGATTATTTTTGATGGAACAGGTACAATTTGGACATTTAATTATCAAATATTAATAAAAACCTGTTTGGAGAAACTCATCGTGGTAATTAGTATTACATATTCTTTTTCACTAAGCAAGACGTTTTTAGGTGATTTTCATCAATTTCTCCTGGAGGATTTAGAAATTTATGGGAGTTTCTTGGTCATGGAAGCAAAAAATAGCAAATAATAGAATAATGAACAAACGCCATTTTTTGCAAATCAGTACAGTTTTAATCGGTACAGCCTTTTTTTCCCGTTATATCAATTGGAGTTCAGAATCTATGGCACTTTCTAATCCAGAGTTTACAGTGACAAAAACAGAGGAAGAATGGAAGAGTATCCTCACACCAGAACAGTTTCGGGTATTGCGGAAACATGGTACAGAACCCTCCCATACCAGTCCCCTCGATAAGCAATATGAACCTGGTACTTATGTCTGCGCTGGGTGTGGACAGGCTTTGTTTACTGCTGATACTAAGTTTAATAGTGGTACTGGCTGGCCGAGCTTTTTTAAACCAATAGAGGGAGCGATCGCTACTACTACAGATAGAACATTTTTCATGACCCGAACTGAAGTCCATTGTAGTAATTGTGGTGGACATTTAGGCCATGTTTTTAATGATGGACCCAAACCAACTGGTCTCCGTTACTGTATGAACGGTGTATCTTTGCAGTTTACACCTGCGTAGATCACTAATACGGTTCACTTTTTAAACTCTCTCAAGGGGTGCAAACCCCTTGTTTTATTCTGTCAAAAGCAGGAAATTGGAATATAGCAGGTAGAGTTTAGATAAAATTGTCGAAAACAAGGATAAGGATTAGATAATGCAAGTTCTCAAAAGATCCATCAAACCAGAAAGTTATATATCGTTTCTCCACATTTACCAAACTACTTGGGGGACTGCTGGTGATATTTGTTTAGTTCGTGAATCTGTAGCTGAATCCAGTGCATCGAAGTTTGTAGGCCGCAGAATTAAATTAGCCCTCCCCAAAGGCATGGAACGTGATTACTTAGTGAATATTCCCATTATAAAAATTGCAGGTTATGTAGGTGAAGGACATCCTAAAGATCCACAGTCTGAATGGGAAGCCTATGATGGTATAGATCCAGAAATAGCGATCGCAGTTTTAAAAATTTGGGACTTCAAGTTAATTGAGTTATAGGAGATTCTACCTCAAGGTACATCTTTAAAGGCAAAAAAATTCCTGTTTGCAAAAACTATGGGAAGCAGCGCAAAAAATTAAGAGTGCGTCAAGAATTATCTTCCTAACGCACCCTATAAATTAAAAATTTTTGGGTCAACTTAGTACCCAACAGCGGAAGTTAACTAACTATTAAAAATAACTAAAAAGCTGGTAATATCCGCCTTTTTAATTTTTAATTATTAATTTTTAATTCCGCTCTGCGGTACTAGCGTTTACCACGGTAAGGAACAGCATTGAGGTAATCAATGTCAAAAGAAGATAACTTTTGAGCATAGTTACCTTTACCAGATACAGAAGCAGCCATATCTGCAAATTTAGCAGGATCGCCTTCTTTTAAACGCTTTGCTTTTGCCTTAGCAGTGTAGAAGTTTTCCAAGGTAAAGCGCCAGTCGGTTTTGACTGTACCGGCTGTTTCTTGGAAGTCGGCACCGTAACGAGGAGTTACCAAGTTAAAAGGACGATCTACAAACCGCTTGCGTTGGTAAGGTACGGTATTATCACCAAAGTTTTGGGTGTATTCTGCGCTGTCTAATAAAACATCAACAAAGCCGCCAAAGCCCTTGTTACAAATAACAATTGACCAAGCAATTTCTTCTTTTTTATTGTAAGCACAACGACCCAATAAGCGTTTGAGGGTGATGTCTACTAAACGGTAGTTGTTGTTAACAGAGACAACTAAACGATAGAAAGCTTCAGATTTAGCTAAACCCCGGATAAAGTCACGAACTGACAAAGAACCGTTTTTAAGTTGGGATTCTAAAGTAACTTGACGGTTAAACTTGAGAATTTCATGTTCGCTAAAAACTTGGCGATAAGCAGCCCAAATGATGTTTGTCATGTCAGTGTAAGAACTAACATCTTCAATGCGATAGATATAAGGTGTATCTTCATTTTGGTCAGCAACGCCAAAGCTGGCCACCCGGTGATTTTGACTACTTGGATTGTATTGAAGTAATGGCAATGCCATATTAATTTTCTCCTTTTATGATCAAATTAAACAAAGAAAGATTTCGTTCTAGAAATACCCCGCCCAGAACTGAAGTTTAGGGCTAATAACTAAAGTCCGTTAAAACGGACTATAAATTCTTTTTCAGTCGTCTAAACACGACCTTTGCTATTAGACATGGCTACGCCACGCAAGCTATCAGAATTCATTCTGAGGCGGGGTTACTTACTTATTTTCCCCTCAAAAGGCTAGTAGATATCACTAATTCCTAACCAATTGAGAATCAACAAGAAAGTGATGCCTGCGGTTATTACCAGTAATACGGCAGACAATGCCCCCAAATCAACATTTTGCCCAGAGCCTGGGTAGAAACCTCCACGCCATTGACGAAGATACGGCCATTTTTGGACAATACCTGCCCGGTCACGATAATCAGCACCATAGCGGGGAGTAAAGCTGATTGGTCGGTCTGTGGTCATTCGTTTGCGTTGATAGGGTACGGTATATTCGCCAAAGGCTTGTTCATACTCGCTACTATCAATCAAAACATCCACAAATTTTCCCCAACCTAAAGTAGCAATTTGAATTGACCAGGCAATTTTTTCTTGCTCATTGTAGGGAGAACGACCTAAGATCCTTTTCAGGAACATTTCTACCAACCGATAGTTGTTATTTGGTGTCACAACTAGCTGATAAAATCGCTCTGATTTCACCAAACCACGAATGAAGTCTTTAACCGTAATTGACCGATTTTTGAGTTGAGTTTCTAAGGTAATTTGGCGGTTAAATTTGAGAATCTCCTGTTCGTTGAAAACTTGGCGATAAGCAGCCCAAATTAGTTGTTCAATTTCGCCGGCAGAGTTAGCATTTTCAATGCGGTAGATATAAGGATTGTCTTCGTTAATATCTGCCGTACCAAAGCTGCTAACTCTTTGGTTTTGAGTTGTAGGTTTGTATTCAAGTAAAGGAATTGCCATTTTAAAGAACCTGCCTTTTGGTAAATTTGGCATTTCAAAATGCTCTAATACTTAGCAAACTAACTAAAATTAAAATCCTTAAAAAAATACAAACTTTATCACTTTTGTAACCGAGATTACCCAGCTAATTAAAAAACTATCTAGCGCAGGGGAAAACTAACACTAGGACTGATAGAAACAGGGATACCTGTTGATGTCGTTTCCTTGGTAGTGTTAGGAATTTGGATATTGGCAGTGCTAACTGGTGTGTAAGTCACTGTTTTAATTTTAATGGAATTTGCCATATCCAAAAAGTTTTTAATGTCACCCCATTTATAACGAGCTTCTTCAAGTTGGTCGCGCCAGTAATCGCTGTATCGTGGTGTTACCAAATTAAAGGGTCTATCCTTATAACGTCGTCTTTGGTAGGGAACGATATTTTCCCCAAAGTTGCTTTGATATTCTTCAGAATCGAGCAAAGCGTCAACAAAACCACCCCAACCTTTGGTAGCAATCACAATTGACCAAGCGATTTCTTCTTTGTTGTTGTAAGGTGCGCGACCTAATAACCGTTTCAGCCCAATTTCTACTAATCTGTAATTAGAATTACTCTGAATTACCAAACTTTGGAAAGCTTCAGATTTAGCTAAACCCCGGATAAAATCGCGGACGGTAATTGCTTTGTTTTTTACTTGGGATTCTAAATGAACTTGGCGATAAAATTTGAGAATGACGTGTTCGCTAAAAAGTTGCCGATAAGCAGCCCAAATTAATTCTTCTACTTCTCCACCAAAGGCGTAGTCTTCGATGCGGTAAATTGTGGGTGTATCTTCGTTGGGAACTTCATAACCAGAAACGCGCTGGTTTTGGGAACTGGGTTTGTATTCTAGTAAAGGTATTGTCATGTTTGTCAGTTGTTGGTTGTTGGTAGGGGCGAAGCATTTGGAAGATAAATTATCGGTCATTGCCAAAAATAGTTCTCCAAATGCTTCGCCCTTACAGTTGTCAGTTGTCAGTTGTTCTTACCAATAACTAATAACTAATTTTTGGCGTTAGCAGGAATATAACGATAAGGTAAAGAAACTGCTACAGGTTTAATTGTGGGTTGTTCTTGATGATCTCTGCTTGTATCAGGGATTTCGCTGCTACTAACAAAAGATTGGGCAGTGGCCAAACTCCGTTGGTAGTTGCATTCGTTGGTAATAATAGACCCAGCCATAATGAAGAAGTTGGCAGGAATTGCCCGACGGATATCTGCTGTAGTTAGTTGTCCTGATGTGCGGATGCTATAGTAGGAACGGCCAGCCATTTCGCGAATGTTTTGGGTATCGCGCCAGTCAGAACCATAACGGGGGTTAGCCAGGTTAAAGGGGCGTGAACCAAAACGACGACGTTGGTAGGGGACAACATCATCACCAAAGTTATCTAAATACTCGTCTGATTCTAATAAAGCATCTATAAAACCGTGTAAACCTTTGGTCGCAATGACAATTGACCAAGCGATTTCTTCGGCTTTGTTGTAAGCAGCCCGGCCTAAGAACCGTTTTAAGGTGATGTCAACTAAGCGATAGTTGGAGTTGGTATCTGCTACTTGGGTGCGGTAAACCTCTGATTTACCTAAACCCCGGATAAAATCACGCAGGGTAATTGCCCGATTTCGCAGTTGTGATTCTAAAGCGGTTTGCTTATAGCTGGCTAAAATCAGGTGTTCGCTGAAAATTTGGCGGTATGCAGCCCAGATGATGCTATCAATATCTTGATCTGAGGTAGCCCGATCTAAGCGATAAATAGTTGGGGTGTCTTCGTTGGGGACTTCATAACCTTCTACTCGCTGGTTTTGCGATTTGGGCGCGTATTCTAGTAGTGGTATTGACATCTTTACTTTTACCTTGTTATATGGTATATAAATCAGTTTACTGGCTACAGGCCAACTGAACGCGAGCGCGAACTGCTTTTTCAGGATCGTTAGTCAGCATTAATTGAAATTTAGCAAGAATAGGCGATTGGACTATAGCTACTTTTGCTAAAGCTTGTAATCCAACAATAGCAGCATAACGAATTGACCAGTCTGTATCTTCACAGATAAAGAGAAGTGTCTCTAGCGCGCGGTTGATGGCTATTTGACTGGCGGAAATGTCTAGCTTCTGCCAATGTAGATTTCCTAGTCCCTTAGCAGCGGCACGGCGAACACTGGGGGCAAAATCAGTGAGTGTTGTAGAGATGAGAATATCCAAAGCACGGGGATCTGCGATCGCTGCGAGAGTGCGAATCGAATAAGCCCGTGCGCCATAGTTATAATCATCAATTTGGTCTAGCAATTGTGGAACTGCTATTTCTCCCAACTGCGTCAATGCTGCTGCTGCCACTATGGCTGCTTCTGGATTGTTATAACCAAAGACAGCAATTAAGGTCGGAATTGCCGATGGATCTTTGGCTGCTGCCAGATTTTTAACTGCTGTCACCATCTGGGAAGGTGTGTCTGCTACGGTAATAGCCCGAATTAGTTCATCCATTTTTCCGTTGTCAGTGGTCAGTGGTCAGTGGTCAGTGGTCAGTGGTCAGTAGTTTTACAACTGACAATTAACAACTGACTACTGACTACAAGAGTGAATCCATGAGATTCATGACTCGGATAGCTTGTTCAGATATACCAAAAGTATCAGACTGTTGTGGCAGTTGATACTCTAATAATCCTTTCAAAGCGATAAGTTTAAAGCTATTTTCCACTTGCGTTTGGGCGATCGCTTCTGCTGCGGCCAAATACCCAATTGCCCCCACGTCCCCCAAAACAACGCGGCGCATTTTCAAATCACCTGTTGCCAAAGTTTTCACTAATAACTCGCCATAAATAGAGTCTTGTGTCAGTTGGTACATGGCTCTGGCGGCGGAGCATTGCAATCGAGGAACTGAATGCTTGAGAAAAGGCTGCACAAGGGAAATAGCCTCAGTTGCACCCATAGCTCCCAAGGCTTCTATTACTGCTGTATAGGGCTGGGCAAGGTGGGGAAAACCAGGTACTTGTACAGCAGCCTCAACTCCCCCATCTAGCAGTTTTATCAGGGCTGGTAATGCGGTTTTATCTCCAAGCATAGCTAAAGATTGGGCTGCTGCTTCGCGGACATAAAAATCAGCACATTCTAAACACCTAATCAAACCTGGTACGGCTTTTAAATTGCCTAATTTACCAAGCGCCCTGGCAGCATTACGCCGTAAGGGATAACCACCCAGTTCGGTTCTGTCAGATTCATCCTCTAGCGCAGCAATGAGCGCGTCTATGGCTTCTGGCTGACGGACTCGGAACTTACCCAACCACCAAGCAGCATAATAGCGGAGACTTAAATCTGATGATTGCAGGTTAGCAATAGCTATCTCTGGTGTCAGATTTGGTGCATTCTGGGCAGAATATTCTTCTCCACTGGTTTCTATCATTGCCAGGAAGTTATACTTATTCTGCTACTGTCAAAGCTTCAATTTTGACGATTCTGCCACCTAAACGGCTAATCCGCTGCATTTCTTCAGTCATGCGTCCGTAGGGTACGGTAATAAATACGCTACCACTGCGGCGAATGTCGAATTTATTTTTGTCGGTTTCTTGATTTTGCTTTAAGCCGACAACTTCGTAACGAAATACGCGGCTGGCAGATGAAGAAACACTACTAGCACCAAGTGTGGTTTGACCGAACATTACTTCTATATCTCCTATGATGAGTTTTGTCGTTGACACTCTGCGGTCTGAAGACACGCAGATTCTCTAAGATTTAACTTAAAAGGGATAGTCAAATATCCCCCTAGACGCTCAAAACAACTACTAGCACGAGAAGTATTGCAATTGCTCTTACTTAGGATTCAATTAATGCTTTCCGAGTTCATCACAAGCCAGTTCGGTACGCTCCATGTTTTCCCATTACTTGTTTACCCAGAGTTGCAGTGCAGGTACGAGGTAAATCAGGGGTTGCTCCTTACAAAACACTTCAATACGTAGATGATTATTCCTACTCACAGTTTAATTTTATCATTTTCACGGTGGTTAAAACCACTCGTGGCGTGTTTCCTCCACTGTCTGAAGCCAAGTGGCTTCCACACGACCCGCGATATTTTTGTGAACAGCGCCGGATCTTAGGTGGAAATTACGCTGACAATTTTGCCGCCAACTCTCTGAATTTGCTGAATTTTTTCAGAAAGGCGCTCGTAAGGGACAATAAATACTGTGCTACTACGGCGGACACTGGGGTATCCAGGATTGCGAATGCCTGTAACTTCAACACGGTAAGTGCGATTCGATTGTCCTACGGCATTACCGAGATTTTGCTTAGGAGCGTTATCCGCAGATACACGGAAACCCCAATTATCGTTACTACCAGATGGGCCAACAACTGAGGAAGTTTTATTACTAGCTAATTCTCGCGCTAAACGAGATTTATCACCTTCCACTTGAGCAGTATCGCTGTTAGCATAACCACGATATAAACGGAACATCCGCGTAAAACCGGCGGCACTTTGTCCTGCTTGAAAATCAAAACCGCGATAGTAGGGAACAACACTTTCCCCAAAGCTGTTTTGATATTCTTCAGAATCAATGTAGGAGTCAATTTCCGCGTCGTAACCTTGGTTAATATATAAGTCTAAGTGGTAAGTTACTTCAGACTCATTGTATGGTGCGCGACCCAACAAATGTTTATAGTTGAGTTCAATTAACCGAGTTTGGAAACTGTTGTAGAAGAATTTAGCTTTGTAGAGTTCTGATTTAGCAACGCTGCGAACAAACTCGCGCACGCTTAGATTGCCATCGCGCAGAAGTGATTCTGCACTAATCAGGCGATCTGATGCCAATATATAGTCATTTCCCAAAACGTGCCGATAAACAGCACGAATTACCGCTTCGACTTCTTCGCGGCTGGGGTTAGGGCGCAGTTCAACTCTGCGTGCGTCGCTAAAAGCCTCTGTTCCCAGTCTGGATGCTGCTGCTGTAATTGCCATGTTTTTCCCCTTTATTGTGCCGAATTTTGGCTGAATAAAGCTTGTCAGTTGTCAATTGTCAGTGGTCAGTGGTCAGTGGTCAGTGGTCAGTGGTCAGTGGTCAGTGGTCTGTTGACTCTTGACTCTTGACTCTTGCCTATTGACTCTTGACTCTTGACCTATTTTATTTGTAGTTGACACTCCCCGGTCTAAAGACGCGGGGATTCTATAGAGAGTTTCAGTCTATATCTCTCAGTTATCCCAGCTTCAGGCAGGGTTCCTTAAATATTTGGGTTCTTGCCCTGATCCTGTTTGCCATTACTGGCAGAATCATCTCTGACAAGCGTAACTTTCCGAGAGTCCCCCGGTAGGTTTTTAATGTCTTTGCTGACAATTTAATTGTCTCACGAATATGGATTAAAATTTGAAATAATTTCAAATTTTTAAATTAATGTCAATGCAGGATAAAGGAAAGCCTCTAGCCTTCATCCCTTGTCTAAAGCACATATGTAGCTTCCTAAGTCAGCTACATCTTCAAGGGTTTTCGGCATTTCCCTTATAAAACTATGCCCGGAGCTAGATCCAATTGCTAGGTGAACCAGAATTATCATGTATGGTCTTAACGCCACCTAAGTCCCAATCGGAATACTTTCCAACTTACGCAGTGACTCCCCATGAATAACTGGCAAACCCCTTGAGGGGTAACTCCATCTAACAATTGTATCCCTCTCCGGGCATGACGCTATCTAGCTAAGAGCGTTGATTGCGTAGTCAATGTAGGTATTAGCTTCGTTAGCAGCTTGACCGCTCAAACCATGACTAGCTTTGATAGATTTCAAAGCTTCTACGTACCAGCTAGGAGATAAGTCGAAAGCTGCGTGCATTTCAGTCAAACCAGCAATCAAGAACTCATCCAAAGGACCTGTTCCACCAGCAACTAGGCTGTAGGTGATGATGCGGAGGTAGTGACCAACGTCACGAGCGCATTTAGCTTTACCACGGCTATCAGCTGCAAATTGATTGCCTGGTGTAGAGGTGGTGTAAGGGAATTTGCTGTATACAGCGCTGGTAGCGCCGTCAATTAATTTTTGAGCGTTAGCTGTCAAACCACGAGCAGCTTCCATGCTGGCAGCAGCACGAACTAGACGACCATTAACTGCTTGTAATTCGGTGTTGCTTAAAAAGCGTCCTTGGGTATCAGCAGATGCGATTGCTTCGGTAATTGGTGTTTTCATTGGTGAAAATCTCCTAGATAGTTTCTTGCTTGTTTTACTGGGAAAAGCTCAATTAAGATTCGAGCTAATTTGTAATGAATTGTTAGGCAACAGCAGCCGCAGCGCGGTCGAAGTAGCTTGCAACTTCAGAAACCAAAGAACTGCAATCACCTTTGGTGATACCGTTAGGATCGTTAACGATAGCGATCGCTGCTTCTTTCATTTTACCAACACCAACTGCTACGGAAGAACCAGGAGTACCCAAAGCTTGGTATGTTTCGCGCAAACCATTTAAGCAACGGTCATCAAGAACACTAGCATCACCAGCGATCGCTGCGTAGGTTACATAGCGTAAAATGATTTCCATGTCGCGGAGACAAGCAGCCATACGACGGTTGGTGTAAGCGTTTCCACCAGGAGCGATCAAGTTGGGTTGTTCTTCAAACAAAGAACGAGCCGCGTTGGTAACGATAGCGGAAGCGTTGCTGGTAATGCGGTTAACAACATCTAAACGCTTGCTGCCGGAAGCTACAACTGCGGTTAAAGCATCTAGTTGTTCGGTGCTGAGGAATTCGCCTCTAGCGTCAGCTTGGGAAACAACTTTGGAAAATACATCTAATGTCATGGACTCTAATCTCCTAAATTACTTAGTTGAGAGATGTCTAAATTAAAACTAATTCGGATTTGTTCGCAACGGAGTCAAATCAAAGCGTCTCTCATTTTGTCTTCTCATCTACCAGTTTACAGTTTAAAAACCAGAAATTATGAGAGTCAAGGGGAATTTTTTGAGAAACCGGCAAACTTGATGAATTGCCTGCTTTTTTCAACTTTCTCCTGTTGTTTAACCCCTACAGTTTATGTTTATACAATGCCATAGAGCCATTATTTGTTACAAATTATGAATAAATAAGATCGTCGCCTACAAACTAGCTCAAATCCTTTATACACAAGGATTACAACTGATAAAAAGTCAATATTTTTGTTACACAACTTTACATTTTTTGACAACAATCGCAATATTCAGCAGTTAAAGATTGTTTTAATTTTCCAGAAACTCACTATCATAAATGGATTACAGCAGTTTTTTGTTGTATAAGTTTTAGCTAAGTTTTGTTAAGAATTGTTAAATTTACATTTCTAAATATTTGGAAAACCTGCTACTTTTTCCCCCCAGGGGGGATATAAATATTAAAAAAGCTATATTCACAAATTGAGAATAAATGGCTATTTTTGCAGAAATTCTTAATAAAGACCACTACGACGGCGTAACACTTCCAGTAAAGTTGCAAAGCTGCGGGGAAGGGGTGCTGTCACTTCCACCAAATTTCCAGAAGCGGGATGTTGTAGCTGGAGTTTCCAAGCGTGTAATGCTTGTCCTGGCAAATTTACGCCGAGGGAATGACCAGAACTATAAATGGGGTCGCCAACGAGAGGATGACCCATTTTGGCACTGTGGACGCGAATTTGATGGGTCCGGCCTGTTTCTAGTTGAAAGTGAATTAATGTGTAATTTCCAAAGCGTTCTTTTACTCGCCAATGGGTGATAGCATTACGTCCACCATCTTCTATAGAAACGATGGCCATTCTTTTGCGGTCCTGGGGATTGCGACCAATGGGTAAGTCTATACTTCCGGTTTCTGTTTTGGGGACACCGTAAATTAAACCTAAATATTCTCTTCTGGCGGTTTTTGCTTGTAGTTGTGCTTGTAGATGTTGATAAGCCAGGTCTGTTTTAGCGATCGCAATCGCTCCCGTTGTATCCTTGTCCAAACGATGGACAATTCCCGGACGCTGAATGCCACCAATTCCCGGTAAATTGGGACAGTGTGCCAAGATAGCATTAACTAAAGTTCCGTCAGGATGGCCTGGTGCGGGGTGGACAACCAAACCGGCGGGTTTATTGATAATAATTAACTCGTCGTCTTCATAGAGGATGTCTAGGGGAATATTCTCGGCGATTATTGCTAAAGGTTGAACGGTGGGAATTTCGAGGGTAATGAGATCGCCTGTTTTCAGGTTAATCTTCTTAGATGTGCAGATGAGATTATTAATTTGGACATGACCCTGTTCTATTAACTGCTGGATGCGAGAACGGGATAAATCTGATAACTCTTGGGATAGGTAACGATCTAGGCGATCGCTATTTTCGGTAACTTGGATATTATTAATTGCAGACACGATTAGGTATTGGGTGATTTAAGAAACATTGGGCTTAAAAATTAGAGGTGTTCGGGTCAAACCTCTAAACTTCATTTTTTCATATTATGTTTAACATACTTTTTTATTTCTCTAAAAAATCTATAGTAACCTAAAAGTAAGAATTCAAGAATTAGAATTTAAAACCTTTGTAAAATCCAGTAATTAAATGATCATGAGAGAAAATTTTAATGATCAATCTCAGAGTATGAATACAATTCCGATTAGTAGATATAGATTTTTCCAAAAGCTACAACCAATTACTTTATTAAAGAAGATTACTAATAATTCTTTTACTGGTTGTTTACAAGTCTTTAGCGAGTCGGGTGCATGGTCAATATATATGGATCAGGGTAAGTTAATTTACGCTGGTTACTCTGAGGAAATGTTTGAACCTCTTTACCGAAATTTACAGCAGTTAAGTCAGCAAATTTCTACTCTTCCTCTGGGTATCAACGAACAGGTACGGATGATTTTTGAAAAAGATATTGAGAATCAATCAATCCCCAATCCGGATTATTTAGCAATTTGTTGGTTAGTTAATCAAAAATATATTAGTCACGTCCAGGCTGCTTTGCTGATTGAAAAATTGGCGCTGGAGGTTTTACAACCATTACTGAAGTTAGAATATGGCAGTTATGAATTTGTTCCTCATACTTTTTTAGATAATCTCCCTAAATTCTGTCATTTGAATTTAAGAACTTTAGTGGAACAATCTCAATCAGGGGTTAAGGTTGATGTTCAGAAAAATTTGAATTTTGAAAATTATTATCAGTCAGATTCACATAGCACATATCAGGAACAATTACCCAAAAATAATTCTGAGCAAGTTGATTCTAAACCACATATAAATCAGCCGATTAACCCTCAAGTTACTGCTAGAAAGAAATACAGTATTTTGGGTGTGGACGATGATTATAGCATATTAAATGCTGTGGAAAATTTTTTAGATGAGCAAATATTTTCTGTGCTGAAATTCATGGATTCTTCCCAAGCTTTAATGGAAATTCTGCGAGCGCAGCCAGATATCATTTTACTAAGTGTAGAAATGCCTAATTTAAATGGCTATGAAATCTGTTCTTTATTACGGAAGCACACGCATTATAAAAATACTCCTGTGATTTTGATGACTGAAAGAATGGGATTAAGAGATAGAGCAAAAGCTAAGTTTGTGAAAGCTAATGGTTATTTAGAAAAACCTTTTTCCCAAGGGGATTTACTGAAAATAATTTTTCAACATATTGTGTGAAAATTCACAAGTCAGGTTAATGAACTTCATCATGGCTGCCAATATCTATCAATAAAAGGTTATCAAATTTAGCTGCGTAACAGCTTACAATCGGGAAATATTGAGGATTACATTTATCCAGTGTAATCTTCATCTATCACTAAGTAACTGACTAAGTAGAACGGCTTGAATAATTCAAAGTTTGTAGTGAGGAATTTATTCCTCATTTGAGGGCTGAAGCCCTCACTACGAAATCATCTCCAGATTTTTTACATTACTTAATATACTTTGATTTATTTTCGTCTACTTACTTAAAGTAAAAAACCACATCTTCAACGAACTAATATGGGGTGGTTCATAAAATATGTTATTACAATAGTATTACTCTGATCAAGAAGCTATTAACTTATGTACACCTTAAAAATTCGTAAAGTTGGAAATTCCTTGGGCTTAACATTACCTAAAGAAGCCCTGGAAAAACTTAAAGTTCAAGAAGGAGACAGCGTATTTGTCACTGAAACCCCAGCCGGTGTTATGATAACTTCTTGTAATCCTGATTTTGAAAAAGCAATGGAGGCTTACAAAAAAGTCAGCACAAAATACAGAAATGCACTTCATGAGTTAGGGAAATGAATGGAATTTTCTGGTTAGATGAAATAATTGTAATATTTAAAGGTTACAATAAAATATTAAGAATTGTAAACAGGTTATTTTTCACGAAGCTAAAATAGGGCAATAGATTTTGGCTTAAAGTCTTAGATTATAGAATTTATAGCATTTTTCTAATACACCAAATTAGCTGAAACAAACCAGTGCGATCGCTGATCTTGTAGGTTGGGTTGATGAACGAAACCCAACATTGATATAATAATATTAGTCGGTTTTAGTGTTGGCGATGCCCTTGGCAACCACTTTGTGGTATCGCTTATTTTCAAGTTAGGATGAAATAAGCGAGAGAGATTTTGTTGTCATGAATAAGAGGACTCAACTGCTCGAAGTAATTGCAGCTTTACCAGAGGAATTAGTTGACCAAGCATTGAATTACGTGCAAATGTTGCAACATCCAATTCAGATTACACCTGGAGTTTGTGGGGGACAAGCGCGAATTAGAAATACACGAATTCCCCTATGGACTTTGGTAGCATATCGTCAACAAGGTGCGCCTGATGGAGAATTATTGGCAAATTATCCTGGATTGACTGCGGAAGATTTAAGTGCAGCTTGGCATTACTACGAACAAAATCCTGAACAAATCGATCAAGAAATTGCCCAAGATGATTTAGTTTAATGGCATTACAATTTTACAAAACATGAAAATTTTCCGATCGCAATGGTAAACTTACTCAGATCGGAGGGACACGATGTATTAACTTCCTACGAAGCAGGTCAAGCAAATCAAGGGATTCCTGACGATGTTGTTTTGCAGTATGCCACAGCGACAGGTCGCATTTTGATTACCGAAAATCGCCAAGATTTTATCGATCTACATCGCACTGCACCAAATCATGCTGGCATGATTATTTTTAAACACGATCGTGATTATACTGGGAAAGTCAAGGCGATAATTGATTTTTTGGATGAGGATAGTCGCACCTTAGAGAATCGTTTGTTGCGGGTTATGAAGCAAAATATAAAAGCAGTCGGACAGATTTTTTTCGTACAAGAGTATGGTAGAAATGGTGAAGATTAAAATTAAAATGTTGGGTTGCGCGATCGCTTAACCCAACCTACGATTTTTGACTAATTGAAGTTCCAAATAAAACCTGAGTGCGATCGCTGATCTTGTAGGTTGGGTTGAGGAACGAAACCCAACATTAACGATATAATATCTAAAAAAGAACTGAAAACTATAAATTAACTGAAAGGGCGATAACATCTTACACCGGCTCTAATAACTTTTTGGGGCGTTGCTCCATATCGTTGGTGTTTTTTCAATATCCGTTCGCGCCCCTGATGGCGAAGCTGTTATGCTGAACCTACCTGAGTTCGACGTAAGAGAATAACTTACAAGTGTTGACTGGAAAGAGTTTCAGGATTAAATAAATTTTTAGCGGTTGTCAATAATTTTCGGTTGTTGACAATTGATTGGGAATAAATAATATAAATTGTAAATTTTTCTTAAAAACCATTAAATAACATTATTAATCATTCTCAAGATTGCACCAAAGATTTAAGAATAAAGTAGTTGTTTGAGCAAGGAAAATGGACAATGGAATTAGAACAATTATTTTGTGCAATAGATGATTTCTGTTGGGATTTTGAAGCAAAATTGAACTCAGAACTAATTTCGAGCCAGTCACAAAAAAGAAAAAGAAAAAGTCGCTTATGTTTAAGTGAAGTCATGACTATTATTGTTCATTTTCACCAATCAAGTTATCGTAATTTTCAGGACTATTATCAAAAAAGCATTTTAACAAACTACCACAGATATTTTCCATCTTTAGTGAGTTATAATCGCTTTGTTGAATTAATGCCTGATGCTTTACTGCCTTTAATTTGTTATCTTAATAGTCGAAAAGGTCAATGTAGTGGCATCTCTTTTATTGACAGCATGGGTATTCCTATTTGTCATAATAAAAGAGCAAAAAGAAATAAAGTTTTCCGTGGCTTATCGGGCTGGGGCAAGAGTTCTGTGGATTGGTACTTTGGATTTAAACTTCATTTAATTATTAATGAACAAGGCGAATTATTAGCTTTTCAAGTTACTCCCGGAAATGTTGATGACCGGAAACCAGTTCCTACTTTGGCACAAAATTTATGGGGAAGACTTTTTGGAGATAAAGGATATATTTCTAAAAGTTTATTTCAGAAACTATTGGAAAATGATGTGAAATTAATTACTCCTTTTAAGAAGAATATGAAGAATAAATTAGTTGAATTGTGGGAAAAATTTATGTTAAGAAAAAGAGCTTTAATCGAAACTGTCAACGACCAACTATGGCTACGCCACGCAGGCTATCAAAATATTTCCCAAGTTGTTCATTCTCGTCATCGCAGTATTTCTAATTTTATGGTTAATATTATTGCGGTTCGGCTTCGCTCACCGACCACTGGTTTAATTGCTTATACTTGGCAAGATAAAAAACCTTATTTAAAATTAGATAAACATGAAGTAACTTCTCTACCAGCTTTATTAATTTAATTATTTTCATGCAATTAAATTATGAGTCCAAAATATTCAATTTTGGATTGTTTTCTCTTGTTTATTTATTGTCAACAATCATTGCTAATTGAGAAAAGCCTGATATAATTAGTTTTCAGGATGATTATTTATATCGAACTCAGGTGGTTTAGTAAAAACATTTGTTGCTAAACTATAATCAGGGAAACACCAAAATCAAATTATGAACTTAAATACAATTCAACAAGATATTGCGTCTCTTCCTCCCGATGCACAACAAATCATAGTCGAACTCGTAGAAGTCCTAAAAAAACGCTACCTTCAGAATCAACAGAAATCCTCAGAAAATTCCTTGCAAGACTGGTCAGATTTTATCGGTTGCATAGAAGCTGAAACAGACCTCTCTAAAAACCATAAAAACTACTTAGACCGTGAACTTAATCAAAAATATGATCATAGTTGATACAGGCTTTTGGTTAGCTCTTGCCAATAAAAAAGATGCAGTTCATATATCCGCCAAAAAACGATTTCAAGATTTAGCTAATCAGAAATTTATTACAACCTGGTGTGTCGTCACAGAAACGTGCTATCTATTAGAAAAAAGAGTAGGAATAGATGCTCCAAAAATCTTTATTAATAAAATTTCCACAGGAAAGCTACAAATATTTGATCTCAAACAACATCATTGCCAGCGTATTGAAGAACTGATGGAAAAATATAAAGATTTACCGATGGATTTAGCCGATGCCTCTCTCGTTATTCTGGCAGAAGAATTAGGTCATGGACAAATTTTATCAGTTGATTATCGAGACTTTAACACCTATCGCTGGAAAAATACAGAACCCTTTGATAACCTATTTCATGAGTTTTTATGACTTAGTACCTACATCTCGAACATGAAGCGATCGCTAATCCTGTAGGCTGCATTAATAAAATGTAATAAACCTTTTTAAAATGAAAACAGACAGCATATTTTACCGATTGTTTCAAGAAATACCTAGTATATTTTTTGAACTTATTGGTAACTCTCCCCAACTAGCAGAACTTTATCAATTTTCATCAGTTGAAGTCAAACAAACAGCCTTGAGAATAGATGGAGTTTTCTTACCTAACCAAAATACAGATAACCCCATCTACTTTTTAGAAGTACAATTTCAACTAGATACGGATCTCTACCATAGACTTTTTAGCGAAATCTTTCTTTACATCCGCCAAAACAAACCCAAAAATAACTGGAATGCTGTAGTTATCTATCCAACGCGCAGCATAGATACACAAGATATTCAGCATTATCAGGAATTTTTTACGAGTCAACGAGTTAGAGTTATTTATCTCGATGAATTAGCAGAAACAACATCTTTACCCATTGGTATTGCTACAATAAAACTAATCATCGCTAACCCAGATAATTCCATTACCCAAGCTAGAGAATTAATCACCAGAACTAAACAAGAAATAGATTCTCAATTTCAACAGCAACAAGTATTACAAATCATCGAGACAATTTTAATTTACAAGTTTCCAAGAATGAATAGGGAGGAAATAGAAGCCATGTTTGGATTAAGTGAGTTAAAACAAACCCGATTTTATCAAGAAGCAAAAGAAGAAGGTGAACGCAAAGCCAAGTTAGACGCAGTTCCTGGTTTGATAGGATTAGGTTTAACCACAGAACAAATCGCACAGGTTTTAAATTTAAGTTTGGCAGAAATTAGCGAAATTATTCAACAACAGAATATCAACAGAAAGGACAAATAAAAAGGATGTGTAAGAGGATGTTTGAAAAGTTTTGAATGTATAAATTGACCCCTCTCCAAACCTCTCCCCGACGCGGGGAGAGGCTTTGAAAACCCCATTCCCTGGTAGGGAAGGGGGGCAGGGGGGTTAGGTTTTTGGAGATTATGGGTTTCATCTGATACTTTATGGCTAACGCCACGCTTCGCTATCAAACAACCTCTAACCCTAACCAAACTTTTCCTCTATTTTTTCTCCTGTACAGAATCAGATAATATATCGTGTAATTTCACGACTGCACCAATTACAGCTATTGCCGGTGCAAGAAATCCCTTTGCTTCCACTTGTTCTACAATTGTCCCCAATTCACCAATTAATTCTTCCTGTTCTGGCCGAGTTCCCCAGCGGATTAAGGCAATGGGTGTATCTAAACTCAATCCAGCTAGAGTAAACTGTTCAATAATGTAGGGTAAATTGTGAATACCCATATAAATTACTATAGTTTCCGAACCGTGCGCTATGGCTTGCCAATTTACCTGGGGTTTATACTTACCGGCGGATTCATGTCCAGTTACAAAGGTGACAGAAGAACTATAAAGCCGATGGGTTAAGGGTATACCAGCATAGGCCGCTGCGGCGATTCCTGATGTAATCCCTGGCACAACTTCCACGGAAATCCCGGCGGCTACCAATTCTGCCATTTCTTCCCCACCACGACCGAAAATAAAAGGATCACCACCTTTAAGCCGAACAACTATGGCATTATTCTCCGCTTTCTCAATCAGTAATTGGGTAGTGACTTCCTGTAACAGTGAATGTCTACCCATGCGTTTACCCGCATTGATTTTTTCTGCTTCAGGATTGATCATTTCCAGCACTTCTGGACTCACCAAAGCATCATAAATAACCACATCTGCACAGGTTAATAAACCCTTTCCTTTGAGAGTCATGAGTCCAGGATCTCCAGGTCCAGCACCAACTAAATAAACTTTACCCAAAAACTTTGTCCTCTTCTTTGATGAAATTCTCGATTAAATTCGCAAATTCTCGACTTGTTCCTAATGGTTGTGCGAGTTGAAAACTTACTGATGGAAATTGTAATTTTAGCGTTTCTACTGCCAGAGCGATCGCATCAGTTATCCCACCTGTAAATAAAAAATAGGGGAAAATCGCAATTCGTCCATAACCAGCGGCTATCAATTCCTGTACTCTGACTTCTAAACTGGGAGGGACAGACCAATAAGCTGTAACTGCGTCCACAGTAGCTGCTATATTTTCCACAGGGGCATGAGAACCAGCCCGTCGGCTACCATGAGCCAAAATAATAGATACATCTGCTTTAATCGTAGTCATCATCCCCGCAAAAAACTTTTCTAAACCAGGATAACTACCAATATAAGGACGCAATTCTATTGTCATTCCTTCAGTTATGGCCTGTTCTGCAAGGGCGATTTCTGCGGGAATATCAGTCATAACATGAAATCCCGGTAACAAAAATAGGGGGATAATTTGCACCCTTTGACAACCAAAAGCCTGAACACGATCAGCAAAATCTTGAATTTGCAGGTGTAAAGGTTGGATATTGGCCTCTAGGGTAGCAACACCTACGAAATTTTCACCTTGGGGTAATATCTCACTTAACATTCCCGCTAATTGCTGCATAGCAATATCTGGACGAGGATCACGACTCCCATGAGACACTAAAAGATAAGCTGTAATTTTATTAATTTGCATATTTGGGGACTGGGGACTGGGGGACTGAGAAACACAGGAGAAAGATGCTAATTTATTTTTCTTCAGCATTGTAAGTATAAAATTGATTCAATGCTCCCACTGTTTCAAATTTGTATCCTGGTATCCAAGAATCAAGTTTGATTTCCGTGCGGTAAATACTAAAGATTATATAGTCTTGTCGGTTAGTTGTGGTGGTAATCAGTTCTTTGATGTGTGGTGTGGCGGATTGAAGCAATTCTTGACAATTAACTTTGATTAATTTTTCCAAGAAACTTGGTGTTTTGTGACAGACATCAGCTTCTAAATATGTTGTCAGCTTTTGAACGGCATATTGTTCATATTCACCCTGATTGGGGTTAGTTTTCGCCATAATTGCTCCCAGGACGGTAACGCTCGCTGCTCCTACACATATAAGAATAGTCAAAGGTTTCATATTCTAGCCTGAACTGGTATATTTATTAGTCTTTTAAACACTACCAAGAAAATTATCTAATTTCTGCTAAAAAAAGCTTGATTATTTTCTGGAGGTAATGCTATACTCACAGAGTGAATGGCGAGCGTAGCCAAGTGGTTAAGGCAGTGGTTTGTGGTACCACCATTCGTGGGTTCGATCCCCATCGTTCGCCCTATTAAATTATGACTCTGTAAGTTCAGAGTTGTTGTAAAGTATAAAAACACGAATTAGACCTTTTGTAGAATTCGGGAAAAGGAGAGTATTTTCCTGTCAACTTTTCCGATTCTTGCAATAAGTCCAATAGCGATAATTCTCAAAAATCCTGCTAAAGTCACAAGTGAAGTTGGCAAATTTATATCTATGAATAACAATGATTTAGCTTTTACTCCCGCTTTAGAGTTAGCACAATTAATCCGTCTGCGAGAAGTGTCACCTCTAGAGTTGGTGGAAGTATATTTAGAAAGAATCGAACGCTTAAATCCCCAACTGGGAAGTTATTTTACAGTCACGGCAGATTTAGCCATTGCTGATGCTAAAAACAAAACAGAATTACTGACAACGACTTCAGAATTACCGCCATTTTTTGGTGTACCAATTTCCATTAAAGACTTAAGTGCGGTTGCGGGTGTTACTTGTACTTACGGAAATTCGGCACTGTTAAATAATATTGCCAATCATGATGATGGTGTAGTTACCAGAATTAAACAAGCTGGTTTTATTATTCTTGGTAAAACCGCAACTTCGGAATTAGGTTCTTATCCTTACAGTGAACCTGCGGGATTTCCCCCAGCGAGAAACCCTTGGAATTTAGAATATACTCCTGGTGGTTCTAGTGGTGGTGCCGCATCATCAGTAGCAGCGGGATTAAGTGCAATTGCCCAAGGTTCAGATGGTGGTGGTTCAGTGCGTGGTCCGGCGGCTTGCTGTGGTGTTGTTGGCATCAAACCAGCCAGAGGCAGAGTCTCTAAAGCCCCTGTAGGCGATCGCTTGGGGGGCATTGCGGTGGATGGTCCCCTTGCCCGCACAGTGGCTGATGCAGCGGCTATGTTAGATGTGATCTCTGGCTATGTCACAGGTGATCCTTATTGGCTACCAAATCCGCAACCATCATTTCTCTCTGCAACTCAAGTCAAATTAGATAGTCTGAAAATTGCCTTTAGTACCAGTATTCTGCCCTTTGGAGAAGCTGACGCTAACTGTAAACAAGGAGTATTAAAAACCGTCGGGTTATTAGCACAATTTGGACATCAAGTTGAGGAAAAATACCCAGATTTTAGTAGTTTAATCGAACCATTTATAGTAGTTTGGCAAGCTGGAATAGCAGCAGCAGGAATTCCTTCGCCAGCCTTACAGCCTTTAAACCAATGGTTATTAGCAAAAAATGGTTCTGTAGCTGAATATCTGCAAGCACTTTCCCAAATGCAAATTGTCTCCCGGCAAATTATCGCATTTTTTGATACTGTAGATGTATTGGTATTACCAGTTTATCTCCATTCTCCCATTCGCGTCGGTGAATGGGCAGATTTGAGTCCAGAAGAGACATTTGCCAAAATTGCCCATTGGGTCGCGCCTTGTCCTGTTGCAAATGCTACCGGATTACCTGCGATCGCCCTTCCTGTCGGTTTCGATAGTCATGGTTTACCCCTAAGTGTACAGTTAATTGGTAAACCTGCCGCTGAGTCTACCTTAATTAGTTTAGCAGCGCAATTAGAAGCCGCTAACCCTTGGATTCAACATCGTCCAGCACTTTAACTTTAAGTCAAAATCAGGATTTACAAAATGTCAGAATCAGGATTTACAGGATTGTTATCCATAAAATGATCTGAAAAACAGAAAGTTTGCAAATATCTGCATATTGAATCCTGTTAATCCTTCAATCCTGAGCATCCTGATTCAGACAGAGAAATAATCTGAAAAACAGAAAGTTTGCAAATATCTGCATACTAAATCCTATTAATCATTTAATCTTAATAATCCTGATTCGGACCATAAATTCCAATTAATTAGCCAGTTTTTCCTGTTCACGGGCATCTACTACTAAAACTAAACAAAGTGCGGCAACTGCTTTCTCCCATTCTTGACGCACTTTCACATCTTCCACACCATCAAATAAACCCACCAACCGAGGAACGGCTTGTTCTAAAGCTGCGTGGGGTACGGGACGATGTAATTCAACTAAGTGATTGATACTTTCTTGATTATTGAGAAAACCAACCACCCATTTTGTTGTATGATCTGGACTGTCAGGAACACGCTCAACTCCTAACTCGTTTTTTAGCCAATCATAAAAAAGTGGTAAATGTTCAGCTAATACCGCACCGGCTGTAGGTAAGGTTTTTTTGAGTAAGCTAATATCTAAACTGTCTAATTCTTGTTTCAAAGCCGGTGAATTTAGTACCTCATTTAACGGTGTGGAAAGTATTGCTGTTATTTCCGATTCGGAAAAATCTAAATTTTGGGTGAAAGTTGAAATTAGAGATTCCATTTTCTACACTCCAGAGATTATTCCATTGGCTGTAGAATCATGATAGCGTAGCGCACCAAAATCCTTGATCATGTTGCATTACTAATTTCATCCTACCTATAATTATCCTTGCTCATCTGTTTCTTGTGATTCATATAAAGTTTCCATTCCTAATTTTTCTAAACATCTATCAGATCCCCAGGGTCTCATTAACCCACCACAACGACTATCTCGATAAAGTCTTTCCAAAGGAAATGATTTTAAAAGAGAATGTCCACCACAAACACGAATAGCTAAACTACATAATTGATTGCTGTTTTCCATTACAGTATAATTTGCCGCATAAGCTCTTAATCTTTCAGCTTTACTAGGATTTATTTTGGCTTCATTGATAACTCGATAAAAAATTGCCTTAGTTTGCTCTAAAATAATAAACATTTGAGCAACATTAAATTGCTTGATTTTATTTTGTCTTTGTTTGATCGGTGGCATTCCTACTACTTCACCACGCAAATACTTAATTGTAAAATCATAAGCAGCTTGAGCAATACCCATATAAGTAGGTGCTAGAGTAAAAAACATATGTGGGTACAACTCAGTCAGTTTTAAATAAATATTTGAGGGCAGTAATTGAGCATTATTAGGAACAAAAACATTATCGAAGATTAAAGTGCGAGAAATAGTAGCTCTCATTCCTAGAGAATTCCATTCTCCAACTACTTGCACCCCTTGAGTTTTAGCTGGGATAGCAATATAAAGACAATTCTCTACTGAAATATTTTCTGTTTCCTCAGTACAAACAATACCATAATAGTCGGCAGCTTCTGAAAGTGAAGCAAAGGTTTTTTTTCCATTAATTAACCATCCTTCCTCGACCTTTTTAGCAGTTGTTTGATAAGCTTTACCAAGAGATACACCTGCACCTTCTTCAGAAATTGGTTGGGAATAAAGTGCCTGTTTTTCAACTATTCTTTGAAAATGAAGTTTTTTATAGATTTCACATTCCGCTATTTGAGATTCCGTCAATGGTAAATCATTTAAAACATTTAACCAAAGAGTTGAAGAAATGTGCATATTATAAGTAAGAGCAGTAGCACCACAATATCGGGCTATTTCAGCCGATATTAAACAATAACTGGGAAAATCAACCCCCATCCCCCCATATTTTTTTGGTACGCATAATGCTAGAAGTCCGTGATTTCGTAAATCTTCATAATTTTCCCAAGGAAAAGAAGCTTCTTCGTCATAGACAGAAGCACGAGCAGCAAATTTATTTTTTCCTAATTCTTGAACTAATTCAATTAAGGTTTTCTGTTGATTATTTAAGTTAAAGTCCATGGTTAATTATGTTTTTTTGAACTGTTTTAACCCGCTTTCATCAAGTTGGGGTCAACCCTTAATTTTTCCTGGGCTGTAACCTTGAAAATTCGTTGATTTATCCGATATTGCAGAAAGCGATCGCATTTCCCATGTATGTAAAGAAACAGAAATGTTTCTTAAAAGAGGGTTAGTTCGATGGTCAAAACTTGGTAATCGGTAAAGAATTACCAATTACCAATTACCCAAAATTACGCTTTCTTTAACCAACTAAACATAGCGCGTAAATCCTTACCAACAGCCTCAATAGGATGTTCAGCTTCTTGACGACGCATAGCAGTAAAACCAGGTTTACCAGCTTGGTTTTCTAAGACAAATTCCCGCGCAAATTGTCCAGATTGAATTTCGCTGAGAATCTTCTTCATTTCCGCTTTAGTTTGGGCGGTAACAACGCGAGGACCGCGAGTATAATCACCATATTCGGCAGTATTAGAAATACTATCGCGCATGGTAGCTAAACCACCTTCTACGACTAAATCAACGATTAATTTGACTTCGTGCAGACATTCAAAATAAGCGAGTTCTGGTTGATAACCTGCTTCTACTAAGGTTTCAAAACCGGCTTTGATTAAAGCACTCAAACCACCACACAATACTGCTTGTTCCCCAAACAAATCGGTTTCGGTTTCTTCACGGAAGGTAGTTTCCAAAATACCGGCGCGTGTACCACCAATACCTCTAGCATAAGCCATAGCGCGATCGCGGGCATGACCAGTGGCATCTTGATAAACTGCAAATAACGCAGGTACACCTTGTCCTTGTTCATAAGTACGACGCACTAAATGTCCAGGTCCTTTAGGTGCAACCATGACGACATCAACATCAGCAGGGGGAACAACCTGTGCAAAGTGGATATTAAAACCATGTGCAAAAGCTAAAACGTTTCCAGCTTCTAAATTGGGTTCAATTTCGTTTTTGTAAATTGTTTTTTGGACTTCATCAGGTAATAAAATCATGATGAAATCAGCAGCTTTGGCCGCATCAGCAACATTTTTTACAGTCAAGCCAGCAGCTTCGGCTTTAGCTGTGGACTTACTGCCGGGATATAATCCCACAATGACGTTAACACCGCTATCTTTAAGATTCAGCGCGTGAGCATGACCTTGAGAACCATAACCAATAATAGCAACGGTTTTACCTTTTAAAAGGTCTAAATTAGCATCTTCATCATAATACATACGCGCCATAGAAGCATCTCCTGTCCGTAAAAGTTGTCATGAAATTGGCAGACTTACGATTGTATCGCAAATCGGACTATCAGATCCCCGACTTCTCAAAGAAGTCGGGGATCTGTAGATACTTTTATTTTTTTTTCAGAAGTTCAAGATAAACAGAAATAATTGTGATAATTTTGATACAAATTTGTTAAGAATAGTTACAGCCCTGTAGTGGAAGGAAATATTTTTTATGGTTGATCTAGCTGACAAGAAACCAGTTCATCAAGTCGTGATTATTGGTGGTGGTTTTGGTGGATTGTATGCTGCAAAGTCTATGGCTAAAGCCAATGTGCAAATCACGCTGATTGATAAACGCAATTTTCATCTCTTTCAACCACTGCTGTACCAAGTCGCTACAGGTTCTTTGTCCCCAGCGGATATTTCCTCTCCCTTGCGGGCTGTTCTCAGCAAGAGTAAGAATACAAAGGTACTGTTGGGTGAGGTGAATGATATTGACACTACCACCCAAAATGTGATGGTAGGCGCGGAATCTGTCCCCTACGATACTTTAATTGTGGCTACAGGGGCGAAGCATTCCTATTTTGGGAAGGATAACTGGGAAGAGTTTGCACCGGGTTTAAAGACTGTAGAAGATGCCATTGAGATGCGTCGGCGGATATTTTCAGCATTTGAAGCCGCTGAAAGTGAAAGTGATCCGGTTAAACGCCAGGCTTTATTAACTTTTGTCATTGTTGGCGGTGGTCCAACCGGGGTAGAATTGGCAGGAGCGATCGCTGAATTGGCAACTAAAACCCTGACAGAAGATTTCCGCAACATTGACACCGCAGAAACCAGAGTTTTATTGTTAGAAGGTTTAGATCGGATTCTTCCCCCTTTTGCACCGGAATTATCTCACACAGCGGAAGCATCTTTAAAAGCTTTGGGTGTGGATGTGCAAACCAAAACCTTAGTTACACATATTGAAAATGATATTGTGACGATTAAGCAAGGTGATGATGTTAAAGAAATTGCAGCAAAAACCGTGTTGTGGGCTGCGGGTGTGAAAGCCTCAGCAATGGGGAAAGTTTTGACAGAGAAGACGGGAGTTGAGAGCGATCGCGCTGGTCGTGTTATGGTTGAACCAGACCTAAGTATTAAAGGATTTCCCAACATTTTCGTAGTTGGTGACTTAGCAAATTTCGCCCATCAAAATGATAAACCTTTACCGGGAGTTGCACCAGTCGCCATGCAGGAAGGCGAATATGTGGCTAAACTCATTCAAAAACGGTTGAAAGGTGAAACATTACGTCCATTCAAATATGTGGATAGAGGTAGTTTAGCAATGATTGGGCAACACGCCGCAGTTGTTGATTTAGGATTTATCAAACTTAGAGGTTTCTTTGCCTGGTTTGTGTGGTTATTTATTCATATCTACTTCTTGATTGAATTTGATAATAAGTTAGTGGTGATGATTCAATGGTTGTGGAGTTATTTTACCCGCAATCGTGGCGCGAGATTAATTACAGGTAAGGAAACTATTGCCCCTGTACCAACGCCAGTCATCCCAAAAAAACCGTTAAATGTGTAGTTCCTCCCTCGTTCCCAGTCTCTGACTGGGAATGCCCTCTAGAGGCTCTGCCTCCCATATTCCCTCATTATTATTAAAAAACTGCCTCTCATATTAAAATAAAATCACCACATCTACCAAATTAAATGAAACAATGGGACGCAGCCGCTATCATGTATTAGGAACTCAACCACATTTCCTCACCTGCACATTAGTAAATTGGATGCCATTATTTGGCAATATTGAACTTGTCCAAATTATCATAGATTCCCTCAACTTTCTCCAACGTCAGCAGCGTTTGACATTATATGGTTATGTCATTATGGAAAATCATCTTCATCTCATCGCTGCGGCTGCAAACTTATCTAAAGAAATAGGGAATTTTAAATCATTTACGGCTCGTTCCATTATTGATTTACTCCAGAAAAATAATGCTGAATATATACTTAATCAATTAGAATTTCATAAATTAAAACACAAGATCAAACAAGATTATCAACTGTGGCAAGAAGGTTTTCATCTCCAAGCAATTGCTAATGAAGAAATGTTTATCCAAAAATTAGAATATATTCATAATAATCCGGTGCGACGTGGGTATGTTGATGATCCGGCTCATTGGCGTTATTCTAGTTACCGGAATTATATGGAATTGCCGAGTTTATTAGAGGTGGAATTGATTGATTTGTGAGATATTGAGGCAGAGCCTCTTGATAGCATTCCTAGTCAGAGACTAGGAACGAGGAAGAATAAATTTTAATTTTTCTGCCGTTATTTAAGGTTATTTTAACAATAAAATTTTTTCTTGTTCTAGTGTATTTGCTTTTTGATGTGCTAAAATGTCTGTATCTTGCATTGCTTACTTAATAAAGCCATTTTACACAGGGAGTAGAAATTGTATTATGTTCACAGATGATAAAAACGATTGTATTAAAAATTGGGCGATCGCTGTAACTATATTTTTGTTTTTGATAGCTGTTGCTGTTACAATTTATTTTATCTCAATGATTTTAATTACTAATAGAACAGAATTATTGAAAAACAAATATGAATATATTGTTGAAAGTCTTAAAGTATTAGGTTTATTCATTAGTGGAGGGGCAGTAATTGTTAATGTTTACTTTGCAGGTAGACGTGCAGAGGCTATGGAAGAGACTGCAAAGGCTACAAATAAAAATGCAGGCGCGGCAAATAGAAATGCAGAGGCTGCAAGTATATTGATTTAACTCAAGTTAATATTAGTGGATTGAACCTCGCAAGATTCAACCTCACAGGAGCCAACCTCTTCGTAGCCAACCTCAAACAAGCCGACCTCACAGGAGCCAAACTCATAGTAGCCAAACTCATAGTAGCCAAACTCACAGGAGCCGACCTCACAGGAGCCAAACTCACAGAAGCCGACCTCACAGGAGCCAAACTCATAGTAGCCAACCTCACAGAAGCCGTCCTCGCAGGAGCCAACCTCACAGAAGCCGTCCT
This sequence comes from Dolichospermum flos-aquae CCAP 1403/13F, assembly GCF_012516395.1. GTDB lineage: Bacteria > Cyanobacteriota > Cyanobacteriia > Cyanobacteriales > Nostocaceae > Dolichospermum > Dolichospermum lemmermannii. Next base: position 3,049,200 of record NZ_CP051206.1, on the reverse strand, counting down.
CACAAGAGCCAACCTCACAAGAGCCAACCTCAGAGGAGCCTACCGCTTTAAACCGGACTGGACAGAAGTTTTGCTCACAGAAGTTTTGCTCACAGAAGCCGACCTCGAAGGAGCCATACTCAAAGGCGCTACAATGCCAGATGGGTCAATTCATAATTAGGAAGATTTGATTCTTGTAAATTCTCAATAAACAAAACTTTCTTACCCACAAAACCGAATATTCAAAACAGTCGCTACCATTTTCTAAACCAAATCATATTGCTACATAATAGAAATAGAAATTCTATCTTTAGGATTGTTAAGAATGTATCAAACAGATCCGCCACTTTCCCCTAAAGAAACATTACCGACAATGTATGATCTTCCTAGCGAAGATCAAGATCAACCTGGTTTGCCAGATCAATTTCATTTATTCCAACCACAATTATTAGCAGAAACATTCCGTCCACTTGACTATCCTAGCGACCAAATATTTACAGGAAGTGATCTGAATCTTTATTATGATTTGCGTCATCCTTCATGGTATAAACGTCCAGATTGGTTTGCAGTGTTAGGTGTTCCCTCACTTTATGACAATAGAGATTTGCGGTTAAGTTATGTAGTTTGGCAAGAAGCAGTTAATCCTCATATTATTGTTGAATTACTCTCACCAGGAACAGAAAAAGAAGACTTAGGGACAATATTAAGAGATGTCGAAAAACCTCCTGGTAAATGGGAAGTTTACGAACAAATTTTAAGAGTACCCTATTACGCCATCTTTGATCGTTATAAATCTAAATTTAGAATGTTTCAGTTAACTGGCGCTCGTTATGCTGAAGTAGAATTATCAGATTTTCGGTTTTGGATTCCCGAAATAGAATTAGGTTTAGGAGTGTGGCAAGGAAGTTATAAAACCGTCGAAATGCCTTGGTTACGTTGGTACGACAAAGACGGTAATTGGATATTAACCAGCACAGAGGAGGAAAGACAGAAAGCTGAACAAGAAAGACAAAAAGCTGAACAAGAAAGACAAAAGTTAGAACAAGAAAGGCAAAAGTTAGAACAAGAAAGGCAAAAAACCGAAAGATTAATTGCCCAACTTCGATCGCTTGGTGTTGAACCAGATTTAGAATAAATACAATCTCTCGTTCCCAGTCTCCGACTGGGAATGCCACCATAGAGGCTCTGCCTCAAAGCAGTTAATTATTTTGATTTTCCTTAGATAAATCCGTCGGTGGTCTATCATTACTCCAAGCCCACCAGACATAACCGCAATGACAATGGTAAAATTCTTGCCACTTACGACGACGATCTGGGGTACTGACAGGAGACCTTCTATTTAACCACACATTAACGGCTTCTCGACTACCAGCATGGCATTTGGGACAATGGAATTGATAGGCGTGTACGGCTTGATTAGTCCATTCTGGCGGATTGGGATCAAAAGCGTCCATATAAATATAAACTGTAATAGAGTGTAATCTTAGTAGTCATTGAATATACATAATTATGACTAACAATGGATATTATGGAACCAAATATTGAAATTCGTCGGTTGTTGGATGTCATGCCTGCTTCTGGGCGGATGATGACTAAAATCGTCAGTAAACCAGAACGAAAACAGGTAATAGATGCGGCTTTTCCCCTGCCATTGAGTCAAGCAAGACCAATATATATTAATTTCGACTTATGGAGACGGTTGACAAAACCCCAACGAGATTTACTCCTATTACAGAAGGTAAGCTGGTTAATAGGGGTGAAATGGTTACAACCTAATATTTATCAAGGTGTGGTGTTAGCAGGGCTTGTAGGCGGAATACTGGAGGCAGTCCAGGCGGATGTGGTAGGTGTGGTAATAGCCGGGGGATTAAGTGCTGTAGCGGCTATCCGGATTTGGCGCACGAATAAATCCCAGGAGTCAGAATTAACTGCTGATACAGTCGCTATTAGAATCGCCCAAAGACGAGGTTATTCAGAAACTGAAGCCGCCCAACATTTGTTAACAGCTATTGAAGTAGTAGGAACAATAGAAGGGCGTTCTGGTTTAAATTTTAGTGAATTAATTCGTTGTCAAAACTTGAAAGTAATTGCTGGTTTATCACAAGTTGGTATTCCTAAAAATTATCAATAGATGTACATTCAAAGGGAACAGGGAACGTAGATACCAGGATACCCATTTACCCGTTAGAGGGTGTTTGAAAAGTCCCTCATGGTGTATCAAATATTTTTAGATCCCCCTAAATCCCCCTTAAAAAGGGGGACTTTGACTCTAGTTCCCCCCTTAACAAGGGGGGTTAGGGGGGATCTGTAAGTGCCTAAAATCACAACCTAAAACTTTTCAAACATCCTCTTAGAAATCGAAGAATCATAGTACGAATTTCTGTTATTATGGTTGTGCTATTTTCTGTACGCCCCTAACGACTACAATTAAACTCACAGATAACAAAGTTATAAATTAGCAATGCAAAGCAATTCTTCTTTGGAAAAGCAGCCACAACTTACAGAGGAAACGAAATCATTTCCCCTCTCCTACGGTCAACAAGTGATGTGGTTTCTTGACCAGATAGCACCCCAGAGCATCGCATACAATATCTATACAACAGTACGGATAAACTCAGAGTTAGATTTGGAGGCATGGCACAGAGCGTGGCTTCAGATTGTAGAACGTCATCCTATCCTACGAACTACTTATGCACAGTATGAAGATCAACCTATTCAAGTAATTCACCCATACCAAGAGATAGATATTAAAATAACAGATGCTTCTACTTGGGAATTAGACTACTTAGAAAAAAAAATTCTGGTAGAAACCGAGCGTCCTTACAACTTGGAAACAGGTCCAGTATTGCGGGTACATCTATTTACAAGATCATCAGCAGAACATATCCAATTACTGGCCATGCACCACATTGCTGGAGATATGTGGTCTTTTGACATATTATTAAATGAACTGCAAATTCTGTATGCTACAGAAGTAAAAACATCGTCTCAAGCTGACTTACAAATTATTGAAAATTCAGATATTTATAATTCTCAAACAGATAATAGTCTCTCTCTTCCAAAGCTATCATACACAGATTATGTAAGTTGGCAGACCGAGATGTTGTCAAGTTCTCAAGGTGAACAACTTTCAGCATACTGGCATAAACAATTAATAGGTGAGTTGCCAGTCTTAGACTTGCCCGTAGATAAACTTAGACCAAATGTGCAAACCTACTCTGGTAGCACACACATCATCAAGTTAGATGAAGAATTGCTTTCCAGGCTGAGAAAGTTGTCAGAATTAGAAAAAACCAGCCTGTATAGAATTTTCCTGGCTGCATTTTTTATCCTATTTTACCGCTTATCAGGACAAGAAGACATCCTAGTAGGTTGTCCAGTTGCAGGTCGGTCAGGTAAAAAGGAATTTGAAAGTATTATTGGCTACTTTACAGACCCCATAGTATTACGTGCAAATCTAGGGGAAAATCCCACCTTCAGAGATTTTCTTGCTCAAATACGTCGCACAGTTTCTGAGGGTAAGAAACATGAAGATTATCCCTTTCCCCTATTAGTAAAACAGCTTATTCCTGAAAGAGATTCTAGTCGTTCTCCTCTGTTTCAAGTTTCTTTAACTTGGCAAGAGCATCGCTGGTATGATAATAGCCAAAAATCATCTTTAGTGATGTCGCCATTCTTAATAGAAGGACATCAACGAGGATCAGCATTTGATATAGATTTGGCGATTATTAAAACTGGTGGTGAGTTTAATTTTTGCTGGCAATACAATACTGATCTGTTTAATATTTCCACTGTAGAACGAATAGCAGGAAATTATCAAACCTTGCTAGAAAGTATTTTAATTAATCCACAGCAACCTATTTCCCAATTACCATTGTTAACAGAAATTGAGCAATATCAATTATTAGTTGATTGGAATAATACTAAAAAAGAATATCCATTAGATAAATGTATCCATCAATTATTTGAAGAACAGGTAATCAAAACACCTGACGCTGTAGCAGTAGAGATTGAAGGGGAAAAACTAACTTATCAGGAATTAAATCAACGGGCAAATCAACTAGCAAATTATCTGCAAAAACTGGGTGTAAATCCAGAGGTTTTAGTAGGAATTTGTGTAGAGCGATCGCTGTTAATGGTAGTAGGATTATTAGGGATTCTTAAAGCTGGTGGTGCTTATGTTCCTTTAGATCCAGCTTATCCAGCAGAACGTTTAGCCTATATGTTGGATGATTCTCAGGCAAAAGTGCTATTAACTCAACAGCAGTTAGTGAACTCAATACCGAATACTGGCTTAGAGGTGATCTGTTTAGATACCAATTGGGAATTAATCAGCACTCAAAGCGATAAAAACCCACAAACTCAAGTTAAAGCCAATAATTTAGCCTATGTAATTTATACCTCTGGCTCCACAGGAAAGCCGAAAGGAGTAATGATTGAACATCGGTCTTTAGCGAACTTTGCCCAAACGGTAAAAGACAAATATGAGATAAGCAATAGAGACAGAGTTCTGCAAGCTGCATCGATCAGTTTTGACGCAGCCGCAGAAGAAATCTATCCCTGTCTAGTCTCTGGTGCAACCTTAGTGCTACGGACTGCTGAAATGTTGGGTACTGTCTCCACATTTATCCAGAAGTGCTGGGAATGGGAATTAACAGTATTAATGATGGGAACAGCATACTGGCACCAGCTAACGGCAGAATTAGCAACAACCAATGAAACCCTACCACCATCAGTAAGGTTGTTAGCTAATGGTGGAGAACAATGGCTGCCAGAAAAATTGAACCTGTGGCAAAAGAGCATGGAATATAGATCGCGCGTTCAGAATTTAAAAGCGCCACCGATGTTAATGAACGGCTATGGACCAACAGAAGCAACCGTATTATCAACGGTATACAATTTATCGGAGTTGCGCCTAGAGAATACACAGGGACAGCAAATCATTGGCACTCCTTTTGATAATGTCCAGACTTATATTCTTGATAGCTTCCTCCAGCCCGTTCCTATTGGTGTACCTGGGGAATTGCATATTGGTGGTATGGGTTTAGCTAGAGGCTATCTCCACCATCCAGATCTAACAGATGCAAAATTTATTGCTCATCCCTTTAAGCAATCAGAACGTATTTACAAAACAGGAGACTTAGCTCGCTATTTACCTAACGGTAACATTGAGTTTCTGGGTCGCATTGACAATCAGGTGAAAATACGCGGTTTTCGCATTGAACTGGGGGAAATTGAAACTTTACTAATTACACATCCTCAAATATCAGAAGCGGTAGTGATTGATTCTGATGATATTCCTGGTTCTAAACGATTGGTTGCATATATCGTAGAAACTTCCTCTGGAACCTCTTTGCCCCAGTCGCAATTGCGCTCTTTCCTGAAAGAGAAGTTACCAGATTACATGATACCTTCTGCTTTTGTGGTTTTAGATGCTTTACCTCTAACTCCGAATGGTAAGGTAGATCGGCGCAATTTACCGAAACCTGACCAAAATAGACCTGACTCAGCAGCAAATTACGTTGCACCCCAAACGGATGTGGAGCGAACAATTGCTACTGTTTGGGAAGAGGTGCTTCATTTAGAAAATATAGGTATACACGATAACTTCTTTGAAATCGGTGGTCATTCCCTGCTCGCTACCCAAATCATATCTCGGCTACGTCAAATCTTGCAGATGGATTTGTCCGTCCGCACTTTATTTACAGCACCAACTATAGCTAGTTTTGCCGAGTTTGGGCTAAAGCCCAACTACGAACTACAAACTGCAATTAAACCAGTTGGTAGGACAGAAAACCTCCCTCTCTCCTTTGCACAAGCGAGATTGTGGTTTTTAGACAAATTAGATCCCAATAGTGCGTTTTATAACATCCCTATCCTTTGGCGGTTTAGCGGGAAACTTAATGTAACTGCGCTACAATCGAGCCTGAACGAAATCATCCGTCGACATGAAGCGTTACGGACAAACTTTGTCACACAAGAAAATCAACCCATTCAGGTTATTGCTGAAACTCTTTTTTTGCCACTAGAAATCGTAGATTTGCTGTATCTGCCAACAGAGGAACGAGAAGTGGAAATGCAGCGATTAGTTCTAAATGAGGCAGTGCGATCCTATGATCTAGAAAGAGAACCTTTAATACGTGCCACTCTCTTACAGCTTACCTCAACAGAGTACGTTTTTATCCTCACAGCACACCACATTATTTTTGATGGTTGGTCAACAGGGGTATTTGTCCAAGAATTAGCAACACTCTACACTGCATTCTGTAATGACAAAACCCCTCAAAAAGTTGTTGAACTGCCTGAATTACCCATACAGTATGCAGACTTTGCCGTTTGGCAGCGACAGTGGTGGGAACAAGGGAGAATTACAGAGCAGCTATCCTATTGGCAGCAACAACTTCAAGGCGCTCCCACCTTATTAGAACTTCCTACCGATAGACCCAGACCTGCTATTCAAACAAACCGGGGAAAACATCAACAATTTACACTTCCTCAGTCCCTAGGTGAGTCCATGAACCTACTTAGCAAGGGTGCGGGAGTTACCCCATTTATGACGTTTTTTGCGGCTTTTGTTACCTTGCTTTATCGTTACACAGGGGAAAAGGATATTGTAATTGGTACACCCATTGCTGGTCGTAATCGTCCGGAAATAGAAGGGATAATTGGTCTTTTTGTGAATACTTTAGTGCTGCGAACTGATTTGTCAGACAACCCCAGTTTTGAGCAGTTACTAATGAGGGTGCGGGAAGTATCTCTGCAAGCATACAGTCATCAAGACCTGCCCTTTGAGAAATTGGTTGATGCTTTGCAACCTCAGCGTTCTTTGAGTCACTTGCCTCTGTTTCAGGTCATGTTTGATCTCCAGAATGTTCCTATATCAAGTTTAGATTTGCCAGGGTTAAGTATAAGTTCATTTCCTGTGGAAACGGGAATAGCGAAGTTCGATTTAGCTCTCTCAATTGAGAATACATCTTCTGGATTGATAGCCGAATGGGAATATAATAGCGACTTGTTTGATGATTCAACAATTGCTCGCATGGCAGGAAATTTCCACACTTTAGTAACAGGAATTGTCGCCAATCCACAGCAACCTATTTCCCAATTACCATTGTTAACAGAAATTGAGCAATATCAATTATTAGTTGATTGGAATAATACTAAAAAAGATTATCCATTAGATAAATGTATCCATCAATTATTTGAAGAACAGGTAATCAAAACACCTGACGCTGTAGCAGTAGAGATTGAAGGGGAAAAACTAACTTATCAGGAATTAAATCAACAGGCAAATCAACTGGCAAATTATCTGCAAAAACTGGGTGTGAATCCAGAAGTTTTAGTAGGAATATGTGTAGAGCGATCGCTGTTAATGGTAGTAGGATTATTAGGGATTCTCAAAGCTGGTGGTGCTTATGTTCCTTTAGATCCAGCTTATCCAGCAGAACGTTTAGCTTATATGTTGGATGATTCTCAGGCAAAAGTGCTATTAACTATTGTAGAGACGTTCCATGGAACGTCTCTAGATTCTGCGGTACAAGTAATTTGTTTAGATACCAATTGGGAATTAATCAGCACTCAAAGCGATAAAAACCCACAAACTCAAGTTAAAGCCAATAATTTAGCCTATGTAATTTATACTTCCGGCTCCACAGGAAAGCCGAAAGGAGTAATGATTGAACATCGGTCTTTAGTGAATTTAACCCAAACCGTAAGAGATAAGTATGGGATGAACAATAAAGACAGAGTTCTTCAAGCAGCATCTATTAGTTTTGACGCAGCCGCAGAAGAAATCTATCCCTGTTTAATATGTGGTGGAACTTTAGTGCTACGGACTGCCGAAATGTTGGGTGCTGTCTCCACATTTGTACAGAAGTGCTGGGAATGGAAATTAACAGTATTAATGGTGGGAACAGCCTACTGGCAGCAGTTAACGGCTGAATTAGCAACAACCAATGAAACCCTACCACCATCAGTAAGATTGTTATCAACTGGGGGAGAACAATGGCTACCAGAAAAATTAAAGTTGTGGCAAAAGTGCATGGAGGAGAGGTCAAGTATTCAGAATTTAAAAGCACCACCGCTATTAATGAACGGCTACGGACCAACAGAAGCAACGGTATTGTCAACAGTATACGACTTATCAAAGTTAGCAACAGAGGATACACAGCCAAAACAAGTAATTGGCAATGCTTTTGATAATGTGCAGATTTATATTCTTGATAGCTATTTACAACCAGTTCCTATGGGTGTACCAGGGGAGTTGCATATTGGTGGTATGGGTTTAGCTAGAGGTTATCTCCACCGTCCAGATTTAACAGATGCAAAATTTATTCCTCATCCTTTTAATCCATTAGAACGTATTTACAAAACAGGGGATTTAGCTCGTTATTTACCCGACGGGAATATTGAGTTTTTGGGTCGCATTGATAATCAGGTGAAAATACGCGGTTTTCGCATTGAACTGGGGGAAATTGAAACTTTACTGATTACACACCCCCAAATATCAGAAGCGGTAGTGATTGATTCTGATCATATTCCAGGTTCTAAACGCTTAGTTGCATACATAGTAGGGACGTTGAATGAAACGTCTTTACCCCAGTCGCAATTGCGTTCTTTCCTGAAACAAAAGTTACCAGATTACATGATACCTTCTGCTTTTGTGGTTTTGGATGCTCTGCCTCTTACCCCTAATGGTAAGGTAGATCGGCGTGGTTTACCTAAACCTGATACAACAAGCCATAAAATAGAAACGGATCTAGCAGCACCGCGCACGGAGTCTGAAGAAATACTAGCAAAAATATGGTGTGAAGTTCTGCATCTTAAAGAAGTTGGTATCCATGACAATTTCTTTGAGTTGGGTGGAGATTCTATTCTCAGTATTCAGATTATTTTTAAAGCTAAACAAGCTGGATTGCAATTAACGGCTAAACAGATATTTCAAAACCAGACGATTGCTGAATTGGCGGCAGTAACTAACATCTCTCAGACGGTGAAAGCAGAACAAGGTTTGGTAACAGGATTATTACCGCTGACACCTATTCAACACTGGTTCAAAGAGCAAAATTTCCCAGAACCTCACCACTTTAATCAGTCATTGCTGCTGGAATTATCTGGGGTAGTTGACTGGACTTTATTCCCAGAAGTGATGCGAAAATTATTATTACATCATGATACTCTGCGCTTACGTTGTCCTGCCGATGGGGAACAGATTAATATTACCTCTGATGATACTATTCCTTTTTCTTATGTAGATTTATCGGACATCCCAGATAGGGAACAAAAAGCAGCTATTGAAGCCACTGCTAATTCCCTGCAAACTAGCTTGAATATTGCTTCTGGTCCAATAGTGCAAGTAGCGTTTTTTGGTCTAGGTACTAACAAATCCAGCCGATTATTAATAATTATTCATCACCTAGCAGTAGACGGCGTTTCTTGGCGAATTTTGTTAGAAGACTTAGAAACAGCTTACCAACAGATTAGTCGCGGTGAAAAAATTCAGTTTCGTCCTAAAACGACCTCTTTTAAATATTGGGCTGAGAAACTAAATTCTTACGCACAGTCTGATATTGCCAAGCAAAAACTAACTAATTGGCAAGGTATTTCACGTACACAGATAACCCGTATACCAGTTGATCATGCCTTGGGTGCTAATACTGTAGCATTCAATCAGATCATATCAGTCTCACTCTCACCTGAGGAAACCCGCGCTTTATTGCAGGAAGTTCCTAAAGCTTATAAAACCCAGATTAATGATATCTTGCTAACTGCTTTATTGCAGACTTTAGGTAGTTGGATTGGTAGTAATTCTGTGTTACTTGATCTTGAAGGTCATGGACGAGAAGATATTTTTGAAGATGTAGACTTATCGAGGACAGTCGGTTGGTTTACGACCATCTTTCCCGTACTTTTAGAGTTAAAAGCAACAGATAATCTGGGAGATGGGATTAAGTCGATCAAAGAACAACTGCGTGCTGTTCCCAACCGAGGTATTGGCTACGGTTTGCTGCGCTATTTGAGTGGGGATAAAGATATTATCTCTCAACTTTCAACAATGCCAAAAGCTGAAGTTAGTTTCAATTATTTGGGACAATTCGATTGGGGAAGACAAGAAAATTCCTTCTTTAAACTAGCTTCTGAATCAGTGGGAGCGGAACATTGCCAGCAAGAGAATTGCAGTCATTTACTAGATATTAATGGACTCGTAGTAGATGGTCAGTTGAAACTAGATTGGACTTACAGCGAAAATTTTCACCACCGAGACACTATTGAAAATCTCGCTGAAGATTTTGCAGCAAATTTGCGGTTTCTAATTACTCATTGTTTATCTATTGATGTATCTGCAAACCAGGAAATTTACGGCTTTTCTCAACCAATAAATAATTATCAGCATCAGGAAAATAATGTTCCTGTCCCCCTACATTTATTAGAACTGACTCAAGATATCTCTGAGTTATTACCTGATGATACACAATTCGCATATCCTCTGGCCAAAATGCAGGAGTTTATGTTGCATCATTACGCGAATGATCATCAAAAAATGGGGGTTTATCATGGACAGGAATTATTAGATATATATGATGAAAATCTTTCTATAAGTGTCTTCAAGAAAGCTCTACAAATTCTAGTAGAAAAACATCCAACTCTGAGAACGGTGTTTATTTTTCAGAACGGAAAACCAGTATGTCAAGTGGTTAGAAAAAATCTGAAATTTTCCATCAATGAAGAAGATATTAGTCACATCAAATCAGACGAACAGGAAAATTACATTAATGCAATCATAAAGCAAGATAGGCAAAATTTATTCAACGTTGAGAATTGCAATGAAGCACTTTTTAGATTATGGCTTGTTCGCAAAGCTGAAAATAGATTTGAGTTCTTTATGTCAATGCACCATGCAATTACAGATGGTTGGAGTGGTATTGAATTTGTAAATCAACTAGAGGAATTATATTCTGCTCTCAAGCAAGGAGAAGAAATAACCGTGATTCCTGCAAATAATGTGCATCAGGAATTTGTCGCTTTAGAGAAAGAAATCATTAGCTCAACAGAAGCATCAAATTTCTGGAAACTTCATTTACAAAATTACAAATATAAACCATTGCAGCCGTTAAAGACAACCGTATTTCAAGTAAAGTCTGCTTCCGATAGCCAGAAAGCCATAGAAGACAACTTTAACGCAGAAATAATTCTTGATTTACGTGAATGTTGTCGAAAATTAAAAGTTTCACCAAAAGCAATTTTCTTGAGTACATACCTGGATCTCATTAGTATTGTCATGAAAGAAAATCAGGTTTCTGTAGGAGTTATTTCTAATGGTAGGATAGAAAGATTATCTGATCCCTTCGGAGCTTTGGGTTTATTCTGGAATATTGTGCCATTTTGTCAAACAATTACAGAAGATAAAAGTGTGCAAATTAAAAATGTCCAGCAAACCCTAATTGATATCGAACCTTTTGTGAGATATCCACTGCTGGAAATTTTGTCAGATCAAAAAACAACGGAATTATTTTTGGCTACGTTTAATTTTGTAAATTTCCATAATACCAAAACTGTGGACAAGCATACTAGCTTAAAGGTACAGAGAAAAATGATTTATGACAAGTTTAACTTTCCTTTAAATTATGCTATTTCCATGGAATCATTATCAGGAAATGTCAGCATTCATGTAGAATACGATCAGACATATTTTAGTTACAAAGATATTCAATTAATGCTGCAAAATTATGTTGAAATCTTAAAAGATAGAGTTTATGGATAAAAATTGCTGGAAACCTATCAAACTTTTGTATGTAGTTAGGCTTTAGCCCTTTTGACGAGTTAATTAAGAGGATTTAAACATGAAAACCCTGATTATTGATAACTACGACTCTTATACTTTTAACCTTTACCAATTGATTGCAGAAGTCAATGGAGAGTATCCCACTGTGATTTGTAACGATCAAGTTATATGGGATGAACTCAAACAGTGGGAATTTGATAACATCGTGATTTCACCAGGTCCTGGTCGTCCAGAAAAATCAAAAGATTTTGGGATCTGTCGTCAAATGATTGAAAATGCCCAAGTACCACTTCTAGGGGTCTGCTTGGGACATCAGGGACTAGGATTTAGCTATGGAGGAAAAGTTATTCACGCACCTGAAGTTCGGCATGGTCGGCTCAGTGAGGTTTATCATACTGCTACTGATTTGTTTGCGGGAATACCTTCTCCTTTTTCTGTGGTGCGCTACCATTCTTTGCTGGTTGCAGATGACCTACCGGACTGTTTAGAAAAAACAGCGTGGACAGAGGACAACCTGATCATGGGAATGCGCCATCGCTCTTTACCAATGTGGGGTGTGCAGTTTCATCCAGAGTCCATCTGTACTGAGTATGGACATACTTTGTTTGAGAATTTTAAAGAAATTACCCAAAAATTTGCCCAGGAACGAGATAAAAGTCCGAAAAAACATTATTGGACAGGAAATAACGGGAATGAGACTTTACCCACAAATTCTCCTAACAAAAAACAGCAACAGGAATTTGAACTTTGTACGCGCAAATTGAATTTGTTTACAGTGAGCGAAGCCGAACTGTGTCCCGATACAGAACAGATGTTTGTACATTTGTTTAGTAAATCAGCCAGTGCATTTTGGTTAGATAGCAGTCGGGTTGAACCTGGTCTTTCTCGCTTTTCTTTCATGGGAGATAACAGTGGTGAAAACAGTCTCCTAATTCATTATCGGACCCAAGGGCAAGAACTGACAATTACACAGTCCGATAATGTCAGTTTCAAAACAGAGGGGATTTTTGATTATCTCCAGCGGGAAATTGAACGGCGACATTGCCCATCTGATGATTTACCTTTTGATTTCAATTGTGGGTTCGTGGGTTATTTTGGCTATGAATTAAAGGCACAATGTGGAGGGAAATTGAATCACTCTTCTACCTTACCTGATGCCATATTTTTGTTAGCAGATCGGATGATTGCAATTGATCACCAAGAGCAAACTATCTATCTGCTTTGTCTAATTCAGCAGGGACAAACAGCCTCCGCAGAAGATTGGTTTGAAACGATCAAATACCAAATTGATCATCTTCCCCCGCTGTCGCCTGTTGTTCCTAAGAAGAAAGAAACACCTGTTATTTTTCGATTAAGCAGATCTGAAAATACTTATCTTGATGATATTAAAAAATGTTTGCAAGAAATTCATGAAGGAGAAACTTATCAAGTTTGTTTAACAAACCAGATTCACACAGACACAACAGCAGATCCTCTGGAATTCTATCGTTCGTTACGTCGCATCAATCCTGCTCCTTATGCGGCATTCTTGCGCTTTGGTGATGTGGGAATTGCCTGTTCATCTCCAGAGCGATTTCTGCAAATTGATCGCCAAGGTTGGGTGGAAACAAAACCCATCAAGGGAACTCTACCACGAGGAAAAACACCTGAAGAAGATTTTATTCTACGCGATCGCTTGCAAAATAGCGAAAAAGATCGAGCGGAGAATCTGATGATTGTGGATTTACTGAGAAATGATCTGGGACGGGTTTGTGCTGTGGGTACTGTTCATGTTCCCAAATTAATGGCTGTGGAAACCTACGCTACAGTACATCAATTGGTGACAACAATTCGTGGTCAATTACGCGCTAATATGAGTGCTGTAGACTGCATTCGTAACGCCTTTCCTGGGGGTTCTATGACGGGCGCACCTAAGATTAGAACCCTGGAAATTATTGATAAATTAGAGCAAGAAGCGCGGGGAGTTTACTCTGGGTCTATTGGCTTTTTAGGATTAAATGGTTCAGCCGATTTGAATATTGTTATTCGTACTGCTGTGATGACGGCCGAACAAACTTCCATTGGTGTTGGTGGTGGTATTGTAGCACTTTCTGATCCCCAGATGGAGTTTGAAGAAATCATGCTGAAAGCTAAAGCATTGATTCAGGCAATGATGATTACAAATTGTGGAGTTATTGATCCCGATCAATACTCTATCCAGGGAATAAAAACAACAACTTCTGATGGCTATGAAAAAGTAGGTGTATAAGCAATGAATAAACAACTAATTTTTGCAACTCTTGGACCTGTTGGAACTTGCCATGAATTAGCGACTCAATCTTATATTGAGTTTCAAGAAGTGGCTAATGCCAAAATAGAACTGTTCAATGATCTGTTAGACGCACTGGAGTTACTACATGATGGTAAAGTTGACTTCATTATCCAAAACTCTGCTCATCCTAAAGTTTATGAATTAACAGAAAAATACTTTCGGGAAGTATTCGTAATTGATAGCTTCTTATGTCCAACTCGTGCTATGGGACTCCTAACTCGTCGTGATGTAGAACATCCCCGCAGTCTAGGATTAATGCCTGCTACGCGGGCTTATGTAAATACAGAACGCTACTCAACTTTTATCCATGAAACGGCCAAGCCCGTGGTGGGTCAGAACTTGCTGGCGGGTAAGTATGATAGCGGTATTGCAGCTTTACAATTTGCTGAAGAAAATCCTGATGTATTAGTAGTTGATGAAGTTATTGGCTCTGTCCAAACAGCTTGGCTCGTATATGGTCGTCAACAAAATAGACAGCAGGGAGTTATTGGGATCAAAAATCCTCAACTTTTCCAATTAGAACTTTCTGGTGTCTGATTCTCTTCCCATTTATATCAATTTACATAATTAGAAAATGTCAACATTTTTCCCAGTTCCTCAAACTATCAAGCCGCGCCCAGATTTAGAGTTGACACTTTTTCGTTGTCAAGAAATAGTTATTCAACTAGCTAATATCTTACCAGGAGCAATTTTTGAACCTCATCAACATCCAGAAAGCCAAATGGGTATGCTTTTTTCGGGTTCAGTGGAAATCAATGTTAATGAAAAAAAAGCAATTTTAGAGCCATTTCAGCAGGTCTATATCGCAGGTTCTAATGTTCCTCATGGTTCTACAATTCTTTCTCAAGAAACCGTGCTAGGAGTGGAAATAAAGTACCTAATAGGATCATCTCAAATAGATAAAAATATTGATGAACCTATTCTCAAACTACGGTCTACCATAGATAAAGCTACAGGTTTTCCTTGTAATTTTGGCATTTGTTCATGGTTTCAAATAGCCGTTTTAGAAATTCCCGCACACGAAAAATTACCCATTTATGCAAGTACCAAAAACGAAATTGGTATTATTATTAATGAGCAAATAATGATGAAAGTAGGTGAAGAAGAAAAACTTTTAGAATATGGTAGCATTTACCATGCTCCCCCAGGTATTTCCTATAGTGGGTATAACACTTCAGATCAAACGATTTCTTTAGTTAAGGTTTCACTATAGATACCCAACTTCTAAGAAAATTGATGCTAATAAATGAGAAGATTGGTAAGAAAATTTGGGAATCTGAAAATGAGTGGATTGGAAGGTTTTAGAGCAGAAATTGATGCTGTAGATTCTCAGATTGTTGAGGCATTAGCCAAGCGATTTGAAATTTGTCAACGGGTGGCTAACTTTAAAAAGCAACACGGAATTGCGATGATGCAACCCGAACGAGTCGAAGCTGTGAAACAGCGTCGTCGAGAATTGGCTATGCAGTATGGGTTAGATGGAGATTTTATGGTCGCATTATACAGCGTCATCATTCAAGAAACTTGCCGTATGGAAGATGAGATTATAGATGGTTAACTACTGCTGATTTTTCAGCAACATCTCATAAGTTTAATTTTTCACAACTATTCACAACTCATTTAATTTAGGATTGTTATATGGCCTTAGAATTTTGCTCTTGGACTTACCTTGATGGACGCATCGTACCTACTGAATTAGCACGTTTGCCAGTGGATAATCATGCCCTTAATTTTGGAACTGCTGCCTTTGAAGCATTTCGGCTTTATTCCACCGCTAATGGCTCAAAGATATTAGGATTGGATCTGCATCTCAACCGATTACGATTGTCAATGTTATCTTTGGGATTGTCCCCTGTAGAACCCGAAACAATTATCAAAGCATTATGGCAAGCCGTAAGTGCGAACAATCTAGAAAAGGGATATATCCGTCTGCTAGTATATCCAAACGGTAATTGTTTGGGGTTAGATCCTTCCCCATTCCCTTCGGCTGCATTGGTTATGGCTTGGCGTTCTGACAGTTCAGGATTTTTACCACCACTGACTTTAGGCATTAGTCATATCCGTCGTCCCGAAGCCGGTTCTACCCTGGCTAGGGGTAAAATTAGTGGCTTCTATGCTGTGGAAGCTGCTGCCGATCGCAATGCCAAAAAACTGGGATTTGACGGTAATCTGATGTTAAATCCAGATGGAACTATCTGCGAAATGACGGGAGCAAATATTTTTATCGTCAAAAACTCTGTTTTGTATACTCCTATTCTACCTCAAAGTATTGATGGAGTCACAAGGCGTTTGGTGATTGATTTTGCCAATCAATTGAGTATTCCTGTAAAAGAAGTACCTCTACCTTTGGGAGACTTAATGGTGGCAGATGAAGTATTTGTGAGCGGAACTTATCACGAAATCCGTCCTGTTTCTGCGGTAGGTGGACAGGTTATGGGTGGCCAATTTCCCGGACCTGTTACCCAACTGCTGCAAGAGCGTTTCCAGAAAATGCTCAACAACCCAGGAGATGAAATGGCATCCCGTTGGTTGACAGGAACGGTCTTAGAAAAATCTACACCCAAGTCTGACCCTGAAAAAGTATACCAGATTCGTTCTGCTCAATTGGCTGACGTTCCTGCTGTCCTTGCAGGTATTGGTTCTCTGTTAGCAGAATTAAAAGGTATTCCAGAATTTCAACTTCCTGCTGAAGCCACAGCAATTTGTCAGCGTGTAATTGAAGGGAAATATCCTGGTGCTATTTTCATTGCTAATCCAGAAGGAGACAATGATTCTATCCTTGGTTTGATTACTTTAACTGTGCAAGAAGCGATTCATGTAGCAGGTCAATTTGTACTGATTCAGGAACTATGGGTTCATCCAGATCATCGCAGTCAAAATATCGGTGAAAATCTGATTCAAGCTGTGGAAACCTATGCTCATGAACAGGGAATTTCTCGTTTAGAAGTATGTTTGCCAACCCATGAATTCCCCAGATTTTCTAATACCCACCATTTTTATCAAAAGAGTGGCTTTGAAGATTTCGGTCCTAGAATGCGGAAACTCCTTGGATCAAGCATAACAATATAACCCGTGAAAGTCAATTAAAGTAATAAGGAGCGACATGATGACTACAGATATACGTCCTGATGATTTTTTCAAGTTAACTTGTGCATCTTGGATTAGTCAGGCTTTGGGGATTGCTGCGAAGTTGAGCATTGCTGACTTGTTGGCAGAAGGAGCAAAAAGTGTTGAAGAGTTGGCACAAGCTACTGAAAGTCATGCTCCCTCCCTCTATCGCATCCTTCGATGTCTTAGTACCGTAGGGGTTTTCCATGAGGTTGAACCACGTCATTTTGCTCTTACTCCGCTAGCTGAATATCTTCAAAGTGATAATCCTTACTCTTTAAAATATTTGGCTATAACTAATATTGATGAGTGGCGTTGGCGTGTTTTTGGAGATATGTACCATACTGTCAAAACAGGTGAGCCAGCTATCAAATCAGTTTATTCGGTTAACAATTACTGGCAGTATTTAGAAAAAAATACTGAACCTAATTTGATTTTTAGTCAATCAATGTTTGGTATTGCTCAAAACTGTCAAATCCAACTTCTTAAATCTTATGATTTTTCTAAAGTTGGCAAAGTCGTAGATATAGCAGGCGGTCAAGGTCTAATTATTTCTGCCATTCTCAAGCATAATCCCCACTTACAAGGACTCCTTTTTGATATGCCTGAGACAGTTTTTGATGCCGTTAAGTTTCTGAAAGCGGAGGGAGTAGATGAACGATGTGAAGTAGTCGGTGGAGATATGTTTAAGTCCATTCCTAGTGGGGGTGATATTTATCTTATGTCATTTATCATGATTGATTGGGATGATGATAGTATAGTCAAATTTTTGGAAAACATTAACTATGCTATGCCTAAAAATGGCAAACTGCTTGTTATCGATCCAGTAATTCCCGTTGACAATCAGTACCATTGGAGTAAATGGGAAGATTTATATCCGATGTGTATGGGACATGGACTAGTGCGTACCCAGGCAGAATTTAAGGCTATTTTCCGAAAATCAGGTTTTGAATTAGTGAATATTTTCTCTCCAGAAAAGCCCCTGAGCCTGATGGAACTGGTACGTGTTTGATAAATTTTGAAATGCGGGAGGTGATTGTATGAGTAATTTGTCGCTGGAGGTGATCTTACAAAGAGAAATGCAAGGAGCATCACCTATCATTGTGACTTCTGAGGGAAACAAGGCTGGACAAGAAGTTGAAGAACGTAGCCAGAGGATTATTCAAGGTCTACAGCGTCTTCCTGAATGCAATTTTTCCACGGCTGAGGTTAGCGATCGCTATCTTGATAACATTCTCCAACAAATTCATGAACAGTCCTATCTTGATTTTTTAGCTCATTGGAATGGAGCATTGGTAGGAGAAGATTTACTATTTGATTATCCTTTTGTTGACCAAGGAATTGCAGCAGATACTCCTCTATTTGCCGGAGTCTACGACTTGTCTCGTGAAGGGACTAGAACTGCGATCGCTGCCGCACAGAAAATTGTCAATGGTGCTTCTTTGTCCTATGCCTTGTGTAGACCTCCCGGACACCATGCTGGGCCCGGTTGGTTAGGAGGATATTGCTTTTTAAACAATGCAGTTGCGGCTGTAGTTACACTGCTAGAATCGGGAATAGGTCCAGTAGGATTGATTGATATTGACTTTCATTTTGGCAATGGTTCTGCTGCTTTATTAGCATCACGACCAGATGTTTGCTTCGGTTCTATTCACAGTTCCACAATCCTTAGTTATCCTTACAAAGAAGTTCAACCAGCTAATGATAGTCAAACTTTCATTCCTTTTTCCCATTCACCTAGTTCAGAGGAATTTTTAGCTGAAGTTAAGCAGCTAGTTCAAAAGTCCAAAATTGAATTTGGTTGTGCAGCTATGGTTGTTTCTGTTGGCTATGACATTATTATCAATGATCCTCATGGCGGTTGGCATCTACCACCTGCTATTTTCGAGGAAATTGGTCAGATTCTCACCCAAGCATCTATACCACTTTGTTTAGTCCAGGAGGGGGGCTATCTGTTAAATGCCTTAGACGAATGTGCCTATAAATTTGGATTAGGATTATTGGGCAGGCATTGACCGAAATATAAACAAGTGCGATTTATATTCTCCTCAATAATTGGGGGGAGTATGAAGAGCAGATTGTTCAGGAATAATAGTTGCTATATGCGCCCGTTTTCAACATCTTCCCCTACTCCCAACTTTTCCACCATTATTTGTTCACGAGTTTCTCCAAAAGCTAAAGTCAACAGGGGATTTGCTTCTAAAGCCGGGAGAGTAGCACTAATATTATCAAGATCATTTCTAAATGTACTGGGCAACTTTACCACAAACATCATCGTTCTTATTGCATAGAACAAAGATAGACTCAACCACAAGATATGGTTACTGGAAAACTTAACGGCAGCAAAATTCACAGGTGCAAATCCGATAAAAAGAGCGACTAAGCTAACATTACGGAGGGTATGTCCTTGTGCTAAACCTAAGAAGTATCCTTCCAGTGTAAAATCTATAGAACTAAGTACCAAGGCCAGTACCAACCAGGGAACAAAAGTATCTATCTTAGAGATGATTTCGGTGTGGTTAGTGAATAATCTAAAAACACTATCGGGAAATAATATACATATTCCACCGAAAAATATTCCTACAATCAGAGCAGTTAAGACAGAAAAACTAACTAGAGGTGCTAACTGGTGTGAATCTCCTTTTCCTTTAAAGTTTCCGACCAAACTTTCCGTACCGAATCCGATTCCTTCAATAAAATATGTATTAAAGCTGATTATCTGCCACAACAAAGAATTCTGTGCGTAAACTAGCATTCCCATCTGTAATCCTTGATAACTAAATGTTAAGGAGATAAACAGAAGAACTAAATTGCTAATAAAGATGTTGCCATTGAGAGTTAAGTTAGATTTTATAGCTGAGATGTCCCATATTTTAAACGCTACAGATATCACTTCCAACCACTGGAATTCTCTACAAAAAAATATCAATCCTACCAACAACAATATATATTGGCTGGCAGCAGAAGAAACTCCTGCTCCCATACTTTCCCACCCTAAGTTGATAATAAACAGATAGTCAAGTCCAATTTTCACACCATTACCAACTACTGATAACAGCACAACTAAGCCATTTTTTTCTCGCCCTAGAAACCAACCTATCAGAACAAAATTGAGCAAAACCGCAGGCGC
Organism: Dolichospermum flos-aquae CCAP 1403/13F; assembly: GCF_012516395.1. Lineage (GTDB taxonomy): Bacteria > Cyanobacteriota > Cyanobacteriia > Cyanobacteriales > Nostocaceae > Dolichospermum > Dolichospermum lemmermannii. The sequence goes on along the minus strand of NZ_CP051206.1, from coordinate 3,028,890 downwards.
TCCCCAAATTTGGGTGTTGAAATAGGCAAGACCTGAAGATTTGATTTCTAGGGGGACATTGAGGATGGTAAACCCAATCTCTCCCAAAGGGTATTGTAAAAGTATGAGGGCAATACCCAGCACCAGAGCTACTAAACCATTACGCAATCCTATCAATAACATTTCTTCCCTATCATCTCGTCCAACCGCTTGCGCTGTGACTCCAGTAGTCCCCATTCGTAAAAAGAGTAAAACGAAGTAGAGAAAGTTGAGCAAGTTGCCAGCGAGGATGACTCCGGCGAAGTTGTTGATTTCTTCAAGATGACCCAAAAATATGACACTGACTAAATTAGCTACCGGGATCATAATATTCGATAGGACGTTGGCTAGAGCTAACTGGAAATAGCGAGGTATGAAATCATACTCGCTCTTGAGTGTCGGGTTCATTTTTTAAGTAAGTAGTAGTCTGTCAAAGATATTTTAACGGGTAATGGTTCTATTCCTCCTCTGCTCCCTCTACTTGTCTTCATCCTCTATACTCAAAACGGCTGGAAGCTGGACTTTTTTATCATACAAAGAACAAGTTCAAAGCCTCTCCCCGTTGCGGGGAGAGGTTTACCAGAGGGGTTTCATATTTGGTTAAACTATGAACCGTTTTCAGTATATCTCCCCTTAGAGGGTGTTTGAAAAGTTATGGTTAATGTATCAAATATTTTTTACCCCACCCTAACCCTCCCCTTTACAAGGGGAGGGAACTGGATTTTTATTGTTTCCCCTTTTACAAGGGGAAAGGGGGGTAGCAATGTGATGAAAATTACGGAATACCACTTTTCAAACATCCTCTTACACAGTTTGGTTTTATTGTGTTCACCTACTTACTTTAAAAAATTAGATAAATGGTGATACTCTGGAATAGAATCCTACATATACATTTTTAAGAGTTATGAATTATAAATTATCACGAATGGAAGCGATTCAATCGCCAATTATTCCGGTGGTGGGAGAATTAATAAAAAACTCTCCAGGAACAATTTCTTTAGGACAAGGTGTGGTTCACTATCAACCACCAGATACAGCAATGGAATTATTACCAAAGTTCCTTGCTGAACCTAAAAATCATCTTTATCAAGCTGTTGTCGGGATTCCTGAATTATTAACAGCTTTAACGGCAAAGTTATCAATATTTAATGATATTGATATCAATGAAGAAAATGCTATTGTGGTGACAGCAGGTAGCAATATGGGGTTTATAAATGCTATTTTAGCAATTACTTCTCCTGGTGATGAAATTATCTTGAACACTCCCTACTATTTCAATCATGAAATGGCGATTAAAATGGCAGGTTGTCATCCGGTATTAGTTGCCACAGATGCAAATTATCAATTAATTCCTGAAGCTATAAACGCAGCAATTACAAATAAAACCCGTGCAGTAGTGACGATTTCTCCAAATAATCCGACGGGTGTGATTTATTCAGAGACAGCATTAAAACAAGTTAATGAAATTTGTCGAGAAAGGGGAATTTATCATATTAGTGATGAAGCTTATGAATATTTTACTTATGATCATGTAAAACATATTTCTCCGGGGGCATTTACGGGCAGTAATCAATATACAATTTCTCTTTTTAGTTTGTCGAAAGCTTATGGTTTTGCTAGTTGGCGAATTGGTTATATGGTAATTCCTCAACATTTATTAATTGCTGTGAAAAAAGTCCAAGATACCATTTTAATTTGTCCACCTGTGGTTTCTCAATATGCAGCTTTAGGGGCTTTACAAGCAAAAGATGATTATTTAAAAGATCATATTGGGACAATTGCTAAAGTTCGAGAAATAGTAATTAACGCATTGCAATCTCTGGAAAATTTATGTACAATTGCACCCGCTAATGGTGCATTTTACTTTTTCATAAAAGTGCATACAAGAATGAACGATTTGGAATTAGTGAAAAAACTGATTCAAGAATATAAAATAGCGGTAATTCCGGGAACAACCTTTGGGATGGAAGATGGCTGTTATTTGCGGGTTGCTTATGGTGCGTTACCAGCAGATACAGCTAAAGCAGGTATAGAAAGATTAGTCAAAGGTTTGCAAACTATCGTATTATAATCGCATAACAAAAATTAACACTTGTATTTCTCCATGAGTCAAATAGTTTGGATAGCAAGACACGCTAACCGCCTTGATTTCGTATATCCCGATTGGTTTCTGACCGCCGAAAGACGGTATGATCCACCTTTGTCCGATGATGGTATGATTCAGGCGCAGCAGTTAGCAAAACGACTCAAAGGGGAAAGAATCACCCATATTTTTGCTTCTCCATTTTTGCGAACTATCCAAACTGCGAATGCGATCGCTGAAGTTTTGGATTTATCTATTAAACTAGAAATGGGTTTGAGTGAATGGCTTAACCCCGAATGGATGACTGAAGAACCCGAAAAACTCTCAACTTCAGTTTTAGTCAAATTATTTCCCAGAATTGATACCAGTTACACATCACGTATAGCCGCAAAATACCCGGAAACTCATGAAAAAGTGCGGGAACGTTCGGCGCAAACTGCCAGATGTCTGTCTACTGAATTCTTCCCCCATGATATCCTATTGGTGGCACATGGCGCGTCTGTCTTGGGTGCAGCAATGGGATTTGTGGGTGACATAGCCAAAAATGAAGTCAAAGCTTCTCTATGTTCTTTGGTAAAAGTTGTCCGTCAAGATTCAGAATGGTTGCTAGAACTAAAGGGAGATACATCCCATTTGACAAAAATTGAAGAATTGGTGCGATTTGTGTAAATATTTAATGGGGATTTTCTCTAAATCGCCACTGACGCTATAGCAGGAGTCACCGAGTCAGGAGTCACCGAGTCAGGAGTCAGGAGTTAAGAGACTTTTAACTTATGGCTTTTACTGTAGATTCTGTATCTCATTCAAGTGCATATCGCTACAACTGGGCAAAAGTAACTTACTAACTGATAAATTTTATGACATTGCTACTGGCCGGAGACATAGGCGGAACAAAAACTATTTTGCGTTTGGTGGAACTTTCGGAAACACTAGAGTTAAAAACTCTGTATGAGGAAAGTTTCCGCAGTGGAGATTTTCCTGATTTAGTTCCTATAGTGCAAAAGTTTTTGAGTACAGCTAATTCTAGCACACCAGAAAAGGCTTGTTTTGCGATCGCTGGACCAGTAGTAGAAAACACCGCCAAGTTGACCAATTTAGCCTGGTTTCTCGATACAAATCGGTTAACTCAAGAATTGGGTATTTTGTCAATTTCCCTAATTAATGACTTTGCGGCTGTTGGTTATGGCATTTTTGGGTTAACAAAACAGGATTTACTAACTTTACAAGTTGGTAAATATCAACCAGCAGCACCAATGGCTGTAATCGGTGCAGGAACTGGATTAGGCCAGGGATTTTTGATTAAACAGGAAAATCAATATCAAGTCTTTCCTTCCGAGGGTGGACACGCAGATTTTGCCCCCCGGAATGAGTTAGAATTTCAACTGTTGAAATATCTGGTAGATAAACATAATATTCAACGAGTTTCTGTAGAAAGAGTGGTTTCCGGGTTAGGAATTACCTCCATTTACCAATTTTTACGAGATAGGAAAATAGCCACCGAATCACCAGAAATTGCCCAAGCAGTCAGAACTTGGGAACAAGAAGCCGGAAAAGCCGAAAAAACCATTGATCCTGGGGCATTTATTGGGAGTGCGGCGCTGGAAAAAAGCGATCGCCTTTCCGAACAAACCATGCAATTATTTGTAGAAGCCTACGGTGCAGAAGCCGGCAATCTAGCCCTCAAACTCCTACCCTATGGCGGATTATACATTGCCGGTGGTATCGCTCCCAAAATCCTCCCTTTAATGCAAAATGGTAGTTTCCTCACGAATTTTACCCAAAAAGGGAGAATGGGTTCTTTACTGGAAGAAATACCCGTGCATATAATTCTTAATCAACAAGTTGGATTAATTGGTGCAGCTTTGTCTGCCTCTAGGTTATAAATAGCAAGAACAGTGAAATATTCAGGAGTACCAAAAGATGATAATCACTGAAGTGTCAACCCAATTACTAACTAACACTTGGATAACAGCAACTTGGGATGAATATATTCAAGTTACTGAAAATTATGCCCATCAAAAAGCCAAAGGCTATTATCACAATGGAAAAATGAGGATAGAAATGCCACCAATCGGAAATGATCATGCCAGCGACCATAGTATTATTATTTTTGCTGTTAATCTATTTGCGACTATGAAGGGAATTAAGTTTAATAGCAAAGATAATTGTACATACAGAAAAATAGGATTTCAAGAAGTCCAACCAGATGTTTCTTATTACATTGCTGAAAAAGCAAATGCTATTCCCTATGGAACTTCCATTGTTAATTTAGATATTTATCCCATACCAGATTTAGTAATTGAAGTTGCGAGTAGTTCCCTAGCTGATGATCAAGGGGAAAAACGCCTGATGTATGAAGATTTAGGTGTAGCCGAATATTGGGTACTCGATGTGCAGAATGTCCAGGTTATCCCTTTTATGATTGAAAATGGTGGCAGTAAAAGAATTGGTGAATCTCAAGTATTACCAGGGTTACAAATTTCTCTACTAAATGAAGCATTAAGAAAAACTCGACAAATGGATCATAGTCAAGTTTGTGCTTGGTTGTTAAGCCAATTTCAGCACATCTAAATAAAAACTATAGGTAGGGTGGGCAATGTTTACCATACACTACTGAGAATTTTTCAAAGATAATGTATAATTCCTAGATATTTTATGTTTGAATAGAGAATAAATATTTTTTTAATTATGGCAGGACATAGTAAATGGGCAAATATTAAACGTCAGAAAGCCGTAGTAGATGCCAGAAGGGGAAGTATATTTACCCAACTATCACGGGCAATAATTGTTGCGGCAAGAAATGGTATACCAGATCCAGCAGGTAATTTTCAACTCCGCACAGCCATTGATAAAGCCAAAGCTGCGGGCATTCCTAATGATAATATTGATAGGGCAGTAGCTAAAGGTGCAGGTACTTTCAGTGATAACAACATCCTCGAAGAAATTCGCTATGAAGGTTATGGTCCTGGTGGTGTCGCAATTTTAATTGAAGCCCTCACAGATAACCGAAATCGGACTGCGGCGGATTTGCGCGTCTCTTTTAGCAAAAATGGCGGAAACTTGGGAGAAACAGGTTGTGTAAGTTGGATGTTTTCCCAAAAAGGAGTTTGTGTAGTTGAGGGTGTAATTGATGAAGAACAGCTTTTAGAAGCTTCCTTAGAAGGAAATGCCCAGTCTTATGAAATGATTGCCGAGGAAACAGTTGAGGTATTTACAGCCATAGGGAATTTAGAGAAACTCAGTCAAACATTACAAACAAAAGGTTTTAAAGTCACAGATATAGAATTACGTTGGCTTCCTGGTAATCAGGTAGAAGTTACAGATGTAGATCAGGCTAAATCTCTTCTTAAATTAATTGATACACTAGAAGGGTTAGATGATGTTCAAAATGTGACAGCTAATTTTGACATGGCTGATGGTTTAATGGAATTAATGATGAATTAGGGCTAAACCATTAAATTTCTTGACACTCTCCGGTCTAAAGACGCGGAGATTCTATAGAGAGTTTCAGTCTATATCCCTCAGTTATCCCAGTTTCAGGCAGGGTTCCTTAAATATTTGGGTTCTTGCCCTGATTTCGTTTGCCCTGGCGGGCGAAATCATATCTGACAAGCGTAACTTTCCGAGAGTCCCTCGGTAGCTTTTTATGTCTTTAGTGACAATTTAATTCTATCACGAATATGGATGAAAATTTGAAATAATTTCAAATTTTCAAATTAACGTCAATGCAGGATAAAGGAAAGCCTCTAGCCTTCAGCCCTTGTCTAAAGCCCAAATGTGGCTGACTCAGGAAGCCACATTTTCAAGGGTTTTCGGCGTTCTTCCTTATAAAAAAGGCTTGGCGATTTACCAAGCCCATATATACCAAGTGTTTACCATAGTTGGTTAATTTACCGGAATTAATACTGAAAATCATCTATCTATGGTATGTGTATCAATTAAAAAATCAAGCACTTTTTACGTTCTCCGTCGTTCTTTCTTCTGACCGAAAAGACGGGATACAAGACCAATATATAATTAATTTAAGTAAGTAGACGAAAATAAATCAAAGTAGATTAAGTAATGTAAAAAATCTGGAGATGATTTCGTAGTAAGGGCTTCAGCCCTCAAATGAGGAATAAATTCCTCACTACAAACTTTGAATTATTCAAGCCGTTCTACTTACAGTCCAATTATAGCATTAACGATGAAAGCCAGATATCAATTCCGTTTCTACCCGACAGACCAACAGCAAAAGCTTTTAGCTCAATTGTTTGGTTGTGTTCGCGTGGTTTGGAATGATGCACTGGCTAGTTGCAAACAAGTAGAAAAATTACCAAGTAGAATTCGAGGATTTATATTTTTTCCAAATCCCAATACCAAACAGAAGAGTGCTACCTACAATAGGCAGGGCATCTGTTTCCCACGGGACAGCGACAGGGGGACGATCAACAAATACGCTAAGTACAGGCGGTCCATCGCTATTACTGGAAGTCGCTGCTCGAAAACCAAAGATATCATTAATATTGACATTGACAGAAACGGGTGAAGTACTGAAGTCTCCATCTTTGATAGCCAATGGTGTATAATTTCCATTCAGAAGATACCCTGCTGAGTCAAATCCAGGAGTGTCCAAGGTAGAATAGCCCCAGTTAAAGCTAATGTTACCCGCTCTGGCTGAATTAATGGAAATCGTCCAATCTGTAGTACCTGGTAAGTTGCTTCCGTTATTACCCCCAGTAAGAATAATTGTACCCGATGAGACATCAGTATCCACTGATCCGTCAGCCTCAGTGTTGGTCAACGTCCAGTTACTCGGTGCAAAAGCTCCTGTCAAGTTAATAGCTGTTGCTTGACTAGGAAACATGGACATAATCCCCAGAGACGCAGAAGTGGCTAGACCCAGGGTAAGAATCGGACGATAGTTGGCGAAGTCGATTTTATTGTGCATATTCATTATAAAAAGAGTTTAAGAGTCTTCATTTACGATGAGTTTAGATAAAATAGCTCTGAGATGCCAAAGACCCAGAGGGTAAGGTTCCAACTATTCCTGTTACTTCAATGAAAAGATCGTTCCCTGAATTATAGTCAGGACTGCTATCGTTGACAGCAAGATAGGTTCGTCTTGTGGAGGCAGTTGCCCCAAAGCTAAAGAACACGGCCTGATTAACGGCTAATGCCTGCGCTCCAACAACCGTTGGATCGGCATCAGCATAGGCAGCAATAACAGCAGCCGTTAAATTGAGGGCGGAGATATTGCCCGCGTTGAAGGTGGCGGTGGGAACATTCGCTAAGTCTATGCGATCGCCTTCACTGGGATTAAAACTGCGAATGCGATCTGGATTAGCAAACAGTGAGTCGGTGAAGTTGTTGTAGACAAAAATATCCTTGCCCGAACCACCAGTCAGGACATCCTTGCCCGGTCCACCATTAAGGGTGTCATCGCCCGCACCACCATTTAGGTTATCGTCGCCGCCTTCCCCATTGATAATGTCATTGCCATCACCGCCTGTAAAAACATCATTACTACTAGTACCTGCGAATATGGGAACTAAATTTAAATCATCATTCAAGATGTTGATAGTGCTTTGACTGGTGGTGAAAATGGCTCCGTAAGGATTAGTCAGGTTTACCAAGAAACTTTCATCAGATTCTATATTTGTATCACCCAAAATGGGGATATCTAGAGTCAGAGCAGTGGTACCTGGAAGAAAAGTTAATGTGCCACTGGTCGCAGTATAATCTGAACCTCAGATCAGTACCATCCTGGGTGGCATAATCTACGGTCACAGTCCTTTGACTGGAAGTCGATAATTGCACAAATAAGCGTACGCTTGAGCTATCTTTATCTCCCTCTGCTATAGAAGAACTACTGATACTGAACTTCGGCGAGAATAGGTTAGCCGCATTGTTCAGAAATGCTATATCTTTGGTTAGGGCATAGTCTAAGGCAGCAGCATTTAAGGCGGCATCAGGTAAACCCAGTTTGATACCAATATCTTTAGCGTCTTGTACATCTTTTGGAGATAAGTCGCTTAGTGTAATTTTAGAAGGATTTCCCTGGAAGGGTGGAGGCGTTGTAAACAGAGATTCACTCTCAAGAACTCGCCAGCTTTCAGCCCATACTCCATGTATTTGTTCCCAAGTTGGATTGGAGCTTAATAGAGTCCCACTACGCAGAGTAAATTCATTGGAAATGATACCATCTGCATTCCCCAAAAACCCTTGAAGCAAGCCAGCTCGGCCATTAGAGGGAAGTACATTAATATCAACATAGCTTTCATTGTCCGAGGCAATTAGTTGGTCATCATCACCAGTAGAGAGAATCCCAGGGGAAACGCATCTAATTTTTTTTGACAAAATGTAACTTCTATGAATAGATAAAAAGGGCAGTATTACCATGTTAATATCAAGCCAATAAATGAGTATGAAGAAAATTTGATGGTAAATTCGTTTCTATAAGAATCAATAAAATGAGTTGAAGTGGTATTCTCAATAAAACTAAAGAGACAAAATTCACAAAATGAAGCTACCACCAAAAATCACAATAGTAGATCACTTTAAAGATTTAGAAGATAAAAGAGTTGAGAGAACAAAAAGGCATAAATTAATAGATATAGTAACCATTGCGATTTGTGCAGTGATCTGTGGAGTAGATAGTTGGGTATTGATGGAGGCTTATGGAAAAAAGAAAGAAAAATGGCTAAAACAATTTTTAGAACTTCCAAACGGGATTCCATCTCATGATACATTCGCCAGAGTATTTGCGAGAATAGATCCGCAACAATTTCAGAATTGTTTTTTGAGTTGGATAAAATCTATCAATAAAATTACAGAAGGAGAAGTCATAGCAATAGATGGGAAAACATTAAGGCATTCATATGATAAAGGAAAGGATAAAGGTGCGATTCACATGGTAAGTGCATGGGCAACTAGTAATAAATTAGTATTAGGACAATGTAAAGTAGAAGAAAAGTCAAATGAAATAACAGCCATACCGGAATTAATTAAAGTATTAGATATAGCCGGATGTTTAGTAACGATTGATGCGATGGGGTGTCAAAAAGAGATAGTAAAATCAATTGCAGAAAAATCAGGCGAATATATTATCGCACTCAAAAAGAATCAAGGTAATTTATATAAGAATGTAGGAGAAATCTTCAAAGAAGCTATATCTAAAGGGTTTGAGGGATTCAAATATAGTGAATTTCATACAAAAGAAGACAAACATGGAAGAGAAGAGATTCGTCATTATCTCATGTTATCAGACATAGAAGAAAGAATAGATACTGATAAGAAATGGGTAAATCTTCAAAGTGTAGGAATGGTAGAATATATACGAAAAGTTAATGGAAAAACGAAGGTTGAGACAGGCTATTATATAAGTAGTTTGACAAATAATGCGAAATTACTAGGAGAATCAGTCCGCACTCATTGGGGTATAGAGAATTCATTACACTGGGTTTTAGATGTAGCTTTTAGAGAAGATGATTGTCGGATAAGAAAGGATAATGCACCACAAAACTTTGCAGTTATTCGTCATATAGCAGTTAATCTTTTAGGAAAAGAAAAAAGCCAAAAACTAGGAACTAAAAGTAAGCAGTTTTGTGCAGGATGGGATGATGAATATTTAGAGAAGATTTTAGAATGTATCTGATAAAAATCAGAAAATATAGACAAATATAAATATAACCAATTTATTTTTCTGTTGATTCTACAATAGAATCTATATTTTTGATGCCAAAAAATATAGATATTAATATATAGAACTGAACAAAATAAATCCATCATTAAAAATAAATAATTACTCTAAATTTATGAAATTTTTATAATTTTAATAAAGGAATTTATCAGATTTTGAATGAAGTTAGATATTTTCCCATATTGATGCACTAATATAGTATTCTGTCAAGATAATTTAGATGCGTTTCCCCTGCTTAAAACCATGTGTTAAGTCTTTTCTATGATCTTTAATTCGTTGTAAATCCTTACCATTTCCAGTTTTTCTAGCATTAGTCTTATATGAAAATCCATACATTTCGGCTATATCTTTGATTCTTTGTCCATCAATATTTCCTGAAAATAATCTATCTCTATTAAAAGTAGCTGATATGATATCAACCGAAATATTTTGAACTGTAACTAAAATATCTTTAGTAGATTTATTATCTTTATCTTTTAGATTATCAATAACAATCTTTTTAATTTCGTCTCTTACATCATCGAAAGAAATATTTTTAGTTTTTAATTCATCAAATATTGTTTCAATTGCATTACGCATTGTAGATTCAACTAGATTATATAGTAACAAAAATCCTGTTGCTTTAAGAGTTTTTTCTAAATCATTGTTTATCGGTTTGATTTTTGTATTGTTTGTATTACCCATACTTAATTGAATTGAACCTTGCTCTAAATTTTTCAAGAATATAAAATATCGTCTTACTTCTTGAGCGCGTTTATCAAAATCTTCAAATAATGTACTTCTCATGAATTACCTAAAAGCTGATCACGAACATAATAAATACGATTAATTACTTTGTTTTTAGAACTACTCGCATTAGAATTGGTATAATCTTTAAATTCTTTAGAGTTTAAAAACTCAATTGAATTGGGAACTATATCTGGATTTATTCTTAACGCTAAAGCAATACCTACAGTAATTGATTCAAACTTAATTCTAGTTGTAGGTTCATAGGATTTTTTTATTTTGATATAGGTATGTAAAGCATCAGAAAAATACTTTTGAACAAAATTTAACATTAAATAAAATTCATTTTTAGCTGCATTAATATCTAATGTTTCAGACTTATTCTCTTGCTCTAAATAATCATCCAAAAATTTATGAATATCACTTTTCCCAGGATAATTTTCATAATTATTCAGAAATGCAAAAAACCGGAGAACAAATTCTTGGGGATCTCTCTTATTTATCTGAGTTGGAGTAAAAGAACATAAATCTCGAAATTGTTGATATTTTGATAACTCTTCGATTATATCCAAAAACTTTCCTGGTCGAGATCCTCTGCGTTTCTCCATTTCATTCAATTGAACACTACCAGTATTAAGTCTCTCAAAAATATCCCTTCTAATTTCTTCACCTGAATGTTCGGTTAATTGAATCATTCTCATGGTAGTTCTGTTAAAACGTCTTTGACGTGGTAGCGGTAAATCTTGAAAAGTAAACCCATTGAGGCTTTCTAATTTATTTAGATTTTGTAATCTAAGCTCATTGTTAATGAACTTAGCTAAAGTCCGAATACGTTGTGTACCATCTATAATTTCTAATCGTGCTAAATCTTCTGTACTTGATATATCCGCAACAAAAATATAAGGGATTGGTAAACCTAACATCACAGATTCAATGAATTTTGATTGTCTATCTTCATCCCAAGCTATTTCTCGTTGATAATCTGGAATAAACAATTCATTTTCATCTTCCTTCTCCCCATCTAAATATTTTTGCACAATTACTTCGATAGGATATTCTAAGGTGTTGTAGTCAACACGCTTTGTTTTGTCACGAATTTCCGCTTCAGCATTTTCTTTGCGTTGATCTGTAATTTCTAGTTGATTTACCATAGTTGACAATCTTTTTCGTTAACGTTTAAAATTAGAGATTTGTTGATTAAATGAGTTAGTATAACTACATTTTATCACTTTATCACTGAAATAGCTTAATTTAGATAGAGTAAAAAATCTTAACAATTAGATTAAATATAAACTTCTTAAAATCAAGGTGAGTCATCAAGACTCACCCCAATTACATTATACCAAAGCCGCCTGTTCCTCCTTACTAATCACCCTCCCTTCATTCTCAAAACCGGCAATTTGATCAAAGTTCAAATAGCGATACAAATCATCAGCAAAAGGATGAATTCTTTCTGCCACAATATCCAAATATTCCTGCACATTAGGAAGCCTTCCCAATAATGCACAAACCGCTGCTAATTCCGCCGAACCTAAATACACTTGAGCGCCTTTACCCATGCGATTATTGAAGTTACGAGTCGAGGTAGAAAACACAGTTGTATTATCATCAACTCGCGCCTGATTTCCCATACATAAACTGCATCCTGGTATCTCAGTTCTCGCCTTTGCAGCCACGAAAACATCATACACACCTTCCGCCTTTAATTGGTGTTCATCCATTCTTGTAGGAGGTGCAATCCACAACCGCGCTTTTACATCTCCTGCACCTTCTAAAACCTTCGCAGTTGCTCGATAATGGCCGATATTTGTCATACAAGAACCCACAAAAACTTCTTGTACAGGATCATTGGCAACTGCCGATAATAACTTAACATTATCTGGGTCATTGGGAGCAGCAACAATTGGTTCTGTGATTTGGCTTAAATCAATTTCAATTATTTCTGCATATTCGGCATCAGCGTCAGCAGATAATAATACTGGATGATCTAACCATTCTTGCATTTTTGCCACCCGGCGCATAATAGTTCTGGCATCACTATAACCCCGGGCTACCATATTAGTTAAAAGGGCAATATTGGAACGTAAATATTCCGCAATTGTTTCTTCGCTTAATTTAATTGTACAACCAGCACAAGAACGTTCTGCGGAAGCGTCGGTTAATTCAAAAGCTTGTTCAACTTTCAAATTTGGTAAACCTTCAATTTCCAAAATCTTGCCAGAGAAAACATTTTTCTTGTTCTGCTTCTCGACAGTTAACAAACCTTTTTGCATAGCCACATAAGGAATGGCATTGACAACATCCCTCAGCGTTATTCCTGGTTGTAATTCCCCTGTAAATCTGACCAAAACTGATTCTGGCATATCCAAAGGCATGACACCCAAAGCACCAGCAAACGCTACTAAACCCGAACCCGCAGGAAAGGATATACCCAAGGGGAAGCGAGTATGGGAATCTCCTCCTGTTCCTACGGTGTCGGGTAATAACATCCGGTTTAGCCAAGAATGAATGATACCATCACCAGGACGCAACGCCACACCACCACGGGAGGAGATAAAGTCGGGTAATTCTTGGTGGGTTTTAATATCCACAGGTTTGGGATATGCGGCTGTATGACAGAAACTTTGCATTACTAAGTCTGCACTGAAACCTAAACAAGCGAGTTCTTTCAATTCGTCTCTGGTCATTGGGCCTGTAGTGTCCTGAGAACCCACTGTAGTCATGATTGGTTCGCAAGATGTCCCCGGACGTACTCCAGGCAAACCAGCGGCTTTCCCGACCATTTTCTGCGCCAATGTGTAGCCTTTGCCGGTGTCCACTGGGGCTTGGGGACGGATAAATAATGTGCTGGGCGCTAAACCCAATGCTAGACGGGTTTTATCGGTGAGGGTACGTCCAATTAGTAGGGGAATGCGTCCACCTGCGCGAACTTCGTCTAAAATGGTGTCAGGTTTGAGGCTGAAGGTGGAAATTACTTCTCCTGCGGCGTTGAGAACAGTTCCTTTGTAGGGATAAATGGTAATTACGTCACCGGTTGCCATTTTGCTGACATCGCATTGAATGGGTAATGCACCGGCATCTTCGGCTGTGTTAAAAAAGATGGGAGCGATCGCACTTCCTAAAATATAACCTCCCGCCCGTTTGTTTGGCACAAAGGGAATATCATTGCCCAAATGCCATAATACAGAATTGATTGCAGACTTGCGAGAAGAACCTGTACCCACGACATCACCAACGTAAGCAACGGGAAATCCTTTTTTCTTTAACTCTGCAATGGTTTCTAAACTTCCCGGTTGACGAGTTTCCAACATCGCCAAAGCGTGTAAAGGAATATCTGGTCTGGTTGTAGCGTGGGTTGCGGGTGATAAGTCGTCGGTGTTGGTTTCTCCGGGAACTTTGAAAACCGTAACGGTGATAAATTCTGGTAATGTGGGACGCAACGTAAACCATTCTGCTTCTGCCCAAGAGTTTACCACTTGTTTGGCGTAGGGGTTGGTTTTGGACAATTCCAAAACATCATGGAAAGCATCATACACCAACATAATTTTGCTGAGGGCGTTGGCTGCATAAGCGGCGATTTGTTCTCTTCCTTCTCCTCCCATTACCAAGGGTGTTTCTGAAGAAGTTGATACAGAGGTGCTGGAAACTTGGAGTAAATCAATTAAGGATTGAACATTGTAACCACCAATCATAGTTCCCAGTAATTCTACTGCATCAACTGGAGAAACTAAGGGGCTGGTAATTTCTCCTTTAGCAATCGCAGTCAGAAATCCAGCTTTTACATAAGCAGCTTGATCTACTCCAGGGGGAATGCGATCGCGTAATAAATTTAATAATAACTCTTCTTCGCCTGTGGGTGGATTTTTCAGTAATTCACACAATGCTGATGTTTGTTGTGCGTCTAATGGTAAGGGAGGAATACCCAGTTGAGCGCGTTCGGCAACCTGTTGACGATATTCTTGTAGCATGGTTTAGATTGTGATCCTGTAATGTCTTGCTTTCTTTATTTTATTGTAAGGGAATTGTTACAGGAGTTACTGGTAAACGAATTTGTCAGAAATAGACAGTTTATAGTTTATGATCAGATTATTAAAATTTTTCTGAATTTAATTTTTATGTCAGCTAGGGATACTTACCATGAAGCAATTAAAAATGCCTTGATTAAAGATGGTTGGATGATTATTCGTGATCCTTATACTATTAAATATGAGGAGATACAATTATTTGCTGATTTATTAGCTGATAGAACTTTAGAAATTGAACGCAATGGACAACAAATTATTGTAGAAATTAAAAGTTTTATTGGTCGTTCCCCCATGCGTGAATTTGAAACAGCTTTAGGGCAATATATTATTTATCGTACCTTGTTAAAAGTTATTCTTCCTAAAGTAACAATTTATTTAGGGGTAAGTCGCAGTATTTATCAATCTTTTTTTCTGCAAAAAGCGATTTCGTTCATCATGGAAGAAAATGACTTAAAGTTAATAGTTGTTGATTTGAATAAGGAGGAGATAATTCAATGGATAAATTAAATCAATATCGCAATGTGATCCAGAAAATTCTGAATGAATATGAGCAATTAGCATCACAAACGCCTAATCCTGATGGTGTTGATAGTATTCTAGCTTTTGATGAACAAAGAGATCAATATCTTTGGTTTCAAACAGGTTGGCATAATGATCACAAAGTTAGAGGTATTACTGTTTATGTCAGAATTAAAAATGAGAAAATTTACATTGAAGAAGATTGGACTGAGGAAGGTATTGCAACTGAGTTATTAAGGGAAGGTGTACCACAAGAGGATATTGTTTTAGCTTTTCATGATCCTGAAACTCGCAAGTTTACAGAGTTTGCAGTCGCTTAGGTTGAATATTTGGGTTATAATAGTTAAACACAATATTTTTGATAATCAAAAGGAGTTGTGAATAATGAAAAAACCTGATAATTGGGATAGCCTGATAGATTCATTTAGTGATTGTAATTGTCCCTATGCTTATATAGTAGGTTATTATCTTTCAAGATTTGATAAAGATAGTTATCAGAGATTAGGACTTGGTAACAAAGGGGAAACACATCAGAAAATTGGTTCTATGCTTGAAATTTCATCTAATACACTTAAAAATTTTAGAGATGCTTTTGATCCTTATCATGAAAACAGTCGTAAAGGTTGGTGGCAAAGAGATTTATGGCGTGTTGAAAAAGAAATTTATGATGGATTTAAAGCATATCCTGAAGAAGAAATATATGATTTAGTTTGTAATATTTTAAATAATCCAAAACTAGATTTTGAATACTTTTTCGATTCTGTTAGTGTAATAGATGATATCCTATTATTTCCTGATGAAGTAAGAGAAACAGAAGAAACTCAAACCTTAAAAGAAGGGTTTATTCGTCAAGTAACAGTTAATGCTTATGAAAGAAGTAATCAAGCTCGAAAACAATGTATTGAATATTATGGCATAACTTGTTATGTTTGTGGGTTTAACTTTGAAAAAGTTTATGGTGAAATTGGTCAAGGTTTTATTCATGTTCATCATTTAATTCCTTTATCGGAAATTAATCAAGAATACGAAGTTGATCCAATTAAAGATTTACGTCCAGTATGTCCTAATTGTCATGGGATGATACATCGGAAAAATCCACCATATACTATAGAACAACTTAAAAATATACTTCAATAGCTGGGTGTTAGCTTACCGTAGGTATCGCTTAATCTTTCATCCTCAAAAATAACTCCATCCTGTAAATCCTTAAATCCTGGATATCCTGATTCTGACAATAAGAATTATGTTTTAGATCAAAATCAAAAACCAATTGCTGTACAAATTCCTATGACTGAATTTGAACAAATAGAGGAAATTTTATAAAATTATGGATTAACAAAACTAATGGAAGAAGTAGAAACTGATGAAATTTTATCTAAACATGAAGCTTTAAAATATTTAGAATTACTGAAAAATAACCATGTGGAAAGTTGAATCAACAAGAGCGGAAGATCCCCGACTTCTCCTTTAGTGATATCAATAAGTGATGAATCAATCGTAGAAATCGGGGAGCTAATCCTTACACTAAAAATTATTTATGCCTTGTTTTATGCCATTGCCAAGCGTGAGAAACGATATCCTTAATACCTGGATATTGAGGTTGCCAATTCAAGATTTTTCTGGCTTTTTCACTTGTACCAATTAAGGCTGGAGGATCTCCAATCCGGCGATCGCATTCCTGCACTGATATTACCATACCTGTGACATCTTCCGCCGCAGCAATCACTTCTCGAACTGAAAAACCGTTACCATTTCCTAAGTTAAAAACTTCGCTTTCACCACCATTTAATAAATATTCTAACCCCAAAATATGGGCATCTGCTAAATCATTTACATGAATATAATCCCGAATACAAGTACCATCAGGAGTAGGATAATCAGTTCCGAAAATACTAATAGCTTCTCGTTTACCTAATGCTGTTTGTAATACTAAAGGGATTAAATGGGTTTCGGGATGATGATCTTCTCCTAATAATCCTTGGGGGTTAGCACCAGCAGCATTAAAATAGCGGAAACGCACTGATTTAAAATTGTATGCCACATCAAAATCAGTTAATATCCTTTCTACCATTAATTTAGTTGCCCCATAGGGATTAATGGGATTTTGGGGATGATCTTCTGTAATCGGAATAAAATTCGGTACACCATAGGTGGCACAGGTAGAAGAAAAGACAAAATTCTTAATAGAAGCTGCTAACATTGATTCTAATAGTGTCAGCGTTCCTAAAACATTGTTACGGTAATATTTAGCGGGATCTGTTACAGATTCACCTACATAAGCATAGGCGGAAAAGTGCATAACTGCGGCAAAATTACGACTCTGAAAAAGATTATCTAATAAAAGGCGATCGCTTGTATCCCCTTCGATCAATTCTACCCGCAAAACCTGTTCTACCAAATCCCGATGTCCATACACCAAGTTATCAAGAATTACCACCTCATAACCGGCTTGCTTGAGGGCTAACACCGTATGAGAACCAATATATCCTGCTCCCCCCGTTACCAAAATACTAGGCTTTCCCGCTGACATAGTTTCTCCTTGATGGTTCTTTGATTATAGAACTTACGCAAGTGTCACACTAAAAATCTGTTGTAGGGTGCGTCAGATATCAAAAATCTGTTTATTTGCAGGATTTATGCAGTCTGACGCACCCTACCAATGTGCCAGTTGCGTAAGTCCTGTATGAATCTAATTTAGCCTAATATTATTTCCTTTTAAAGATGAAATTTATTCTTTGTTGTCCAGAAGTTGCATGAGTAGAGATTCTCCACGCTATAAAATTTATTTAGCACACCTTTATATAAAATTGGTATAATTTTAATGATTATAGAAAATAGCCAATTGACAATTTCATCATTTAATATTAAAGTGTGGGAAAATAAATAAATTATTAAATAGATATAGAAAATGCAAAATACATCAGAGTTTTATTGTGCTTATTGTGGAGAAGTAAACGTAACTTTTATTGATTTCAGTGCCGGAATGCAACAAAACTATATAGAAGATTGTCAAGTTTGTTGCCGTCCTAATATTTTGTATATCAGGATTGATGAAGACACACTAGATATTGAAATAGATACCGAATATGATGGTTAAATAATTCGGAACAGCCTCATAAAAAAACGGAAGAAGAGAGAGGATAAAAGTTAAACCTTGTGGAGTTGATTGTACCTGCACAAATATCTGATCGGCGGATAAATTCCAAAAAGTGGATAATTGTGAATTCATTAATTAGTGTTAGAAATAATTGTAGTTCTGGTTAAGCTACAGCTACCAAATCCCAAAAATGTTGGGTTTCCTTGCGTCAACCCAACCTACAAATTTTAATTAATGACTACTTAAAAGTATTGCGAAGTTCTTCTTTCATTTTATTTGCTGGGTTACGAGATTCACTTTTTATGTCATCAGTTTTTCCACTAGGTAGATAATTAGGGTTGACAATACTATTGTCTATGGCTTTTTCAGTTTTAGCTTCAATCTTTTTGGTTGCTCTTGAGTTGGGTTGCCACTTCGTATCTTTTATATCTTCGACTGCATTACGAACTTTACTTTCAGCTTGCTTGGCTTTACCCATGAATTGGTCTTTTTTATTTCCTGTGACATTACCGAAAGTTTCTTGAACTTTACCTTCAATATTTTTAGTTGTGGCTTCGACTCGATTCATAGTTGTGGCCATTTGAGTCTGAGCGAGACTAACCTCAGATGTAAAAGCTGTGAAAATTCCCAGAAATAGAACTAAACTAATGACGAAAAAAAACTTGCGAAATTGTGAAAATAGATTCATGGAATTTTCCTCATTTATAGGTTGTTAATTAATAAATGTCATCGGTTATAGTTTTGGATTTGGTACGGCTGGAACAATTTTGACTACAACTTTGACGCTTCTTACACCCTTGATTTCTTTAGCAAGAGAATTAATTTTATTTAGTTGTTCTTGATTCTGGACATTTCCAACTACAACAATTGCTCCATCTTTAGCCGCCACAGTTAATTGACTAGAGGGAATATTCGCCTCCAACTTAGAACGAACCTCACTGGCAAGATCACTATTAGCGCGAGTTGCATTCCCTCCAGTGACGTTATTGCGTTGTTCACGGGCGCGAATATCTGCGTTGAGTTGATCTCGACGAAGTTG
This sequence comes from Dolichospermum flos-aquae CCAP 1403/13F, assembly GCF_012516395.1. Taxonomy (GTDB): domain Bacteria; phylum Cyanobacteriota; class Cyanobacteriia; order Cyanobacteriales; family Nostocaceae; genus Dolichospermum; species Dolichospermum lemmermannii. Next base: position 3,009,702 of record NZ_CP051206.1, on the reverse strand, counting down.
GCTAGTTGCGTCTTTTTGATTGGCTAAAATTGTTTTATCTGTGGGAACTTCACCAGTTTTCTCAGCAGAATCGGGCGCACTGCTGCTAGTTTTGGCTTTATTGTCACAAGCAACTGTTCCCAGAACCAAAATGCTACTGAGGACTAAAAGCGTAATTTTTCTCATATTTCCAATCCCTTTTACACACGCGAGACAACAGGATTAGCAGAACGGCTAATGGTTGGACTATTGTAAACTTCCCATTCCCGCATTCCCTTGTGCTTGAAAATTGTTTCTGCTCTCAGGATTTCCGCCTCTGTGCCATCTACAATTACTAGATAATCTCCATCAACTACATAATCATGGTAGATTTGCGCCCGATGTTCAGGAATTCCTAAACCTACTAAACTACCAATTAAACCACCAACTGCTGCTCCGATAGCTCCACCTGCTAGAGTTGTAGCGATCGCTGTAGCTACTGCTCCTGCTAACATAACTGGACCAATCCCCGGAATTGCTAGAGTTCCTAACCCAATTAGTAACCCTGTCAACCCCCCAACCGCTCCTCCTGCCTCGACTCCAGTTTTCGCACCTTCCTCTACACGAGTGGTTTCATGAGTGGTTTCATGGCCGATTTCACGGGTTTCTGTTGGTTCTTGAACTCGTGTTTCACCAATTTGGTATCGCTGATTTAGATCTTCATCATGTTTAGCAATCACAGATACCTGATTCATGGCAAATCCGTTATCTCGCAGTTCATTTAGAGCATCTTCTACTTCGTCGTGACTAGAAAATACTCCCACTGCTCGTTTATTATTAATCAAGGTCATTTTTTTATCCTTTCACAAGGGAAAAAGTGGCAGGTAACAAGGTAATTAAGAATTAGTTTGTAAGATCAAAAAAAGCCTTATTTCCCCCGCCCCTGCCTGGTTAATCTACTCAATAATTTCTTTGGCTTGATCTTTCACATCTTCAACTGCGTGGCGAATTTTGGCTTCTGCTTGTTTTTCCTTGCCTTCTGTTTGAGTTTTTGGATCTCCTGTTAAATCACCTACGGCTTCTTGAACCTTACCTTCAATGTTTTTGGCAGTTGCCTTAGCTCTATTTTTCACACTCATAATCTGCTCCTAATGGAAAATTTACTAACGCGAAATCTGGGTTTTATCTTCTTTCCACATTCGGATGTTCTTGGGTGTTAACATCCAATTCTTCTCGACGCAGAGTTTCTTCTGCTTCAATGGTTTCGTGATCTACAACTTTATTAACTCTGACTTCTTCTCGTAAGAAAGCTTCTTTATGAATGTCCGCAGTTTCTTCATAAAGTTCTATTCGACTCACTTCTGTCGTCCCAAAGCTATCGCCATCTAAAGCCACCGTTTCTCCCGCAGTTGTAGGAGTGACTCGTTCAATGACAATTCTTTCTTTATCTATGGGAACTGAAACCCGCGCTTTTTCTGTTTCTGTATGTTTCCCAACAATCACTTCTCCCGTTTTGGCGCGGACTTTGTTGGCAATTAATCGTTCTTGATATAGTTTGAAAGTTTGATGATCCTGATCATTCAAAGCATATAGAGCCGGATCTGCTTTATAGTCATAGGCAGCACTGCCGTTACCGGACTTTCTCGGTGGGGCTATGGGAGGGGCTACCATAGTAGCTCCCGCAGGTCGAGAACTGGCTGTATCTACAGAACCGGAACTTTCTAAGAATGCTTCGGAACGATACACTCCTCTGACTTGTTCTTCATAGTTATAATCAATTTCTTTGTGTTCGTTAAATTCGGGTAAATTCTCCGCTTGTTGTTTGGTCATTCCCACTGTATAAATCCGTTCAGAGGTATGATCAATGCGCGAACGACCAACTGGCAATAAAACTTTTTTCCCAAAAATCCACAAACCTAAATCAACAACAAAATAGCGAAAATGTCCTTGGTCATCTACTAAAATATCGCTGACTGTGCCAATTTTTTCATCTGCGGTTGCATAGACACCCATACCTTTGATATCTTTGCCTTCAAAACTTTCTCGATAATTCGGATCAAATTCTTTAATTTTCAAAAGAGGCATACTATTTCCATCTCCACTTTTTACGGATGTGGAACAGGTTGATAATTTTGCTCCTGTTCCAGTTTCACCATCAGTTGATGTCATCAAATACCAATTATTCTCAACATTAGAACCTGGTACAATTGGGTTATTAGTTTTTCTGCTCTGTTAGTTCTAATATGTATACATTAGTTATTTTTATGATTAAGACCGTCCATCAAAGGGTTGATTATGCTTGTATGTCAATAGACAGAGATTCTCAACCAAGTAAATGTGCAGGAAAGTTCAGATCCCCGACTTCTTGGAGAAGTCGGGGATCTGGGTGGGTTTAAAAGTGTATAAATTCGTTTATAGCCAAATAATCTAAAAATTTCTCTTGGGGAAAATCGCAAATAATACACTCGGTGTCAAAAAATTGCATTAAAATCACTACGGCGGTAATCTTTGGGTGTGAGTTTGAGGTATTTTTAAGTCAGCTTGACGATAAAATTAATCCACTTCCTGCGGTCTTTAGGCTTACTGCGCTAAAAAATTAGAGAGTTAATTTATGTTTCAGTTGTTAAGCCGGGTTTTGCTATGGCTCTTAATTGGTGTTGTAGCCTTTTCTTTGTTTCAAAGATTCTATCCATCAGTAACTTTTGTCGGCAGATTTGTTTTAGGGTTAGTCATTGTTGTTTTAGCTTTAGCATTTCTCAATCCCAATGAACCAGCAGTGGCTTCATTGTGGCGATTTATCTCCTTCCCGCTCAAGCCTTTGGGCGCTTCGGTTTTAATGTTGTTTCTAGCTGCTCAAAAAATCAAAGGCGGTGGCATTGATAAACCGGGCGGTTTTTTATTAGGATGGGCTTTGACGGTTTTGCTTTTGTCCAGCACGCCAGCGATCGCTTACTTCCTCGTTAGATCACCAGTTGCTACAGTTGAGGGGACGAACATAAATCACCAAACTCCCCCATCCGCCCTAGTCGCCTTTGGTTCAGCAAATCCTAATTTCACAATCTCAGATATTCAGCAAAATATCATCCCACCAATGGTAGAGATAAATTCTCCAACTATAGCCTTCAATAGTCTGACTGCGAATATCCCTTCCTATCTCCTCCAAAATCCTCAAGCAATCAGCACCCGCGGGTTACGGGTAGAAGACTTTGTTCCTAATGCAGAAACACTGCAACTTACTACCCAAGTATGGGAAAGTTATCTCAATCAGATTTATGTTTTCTTGCGTGGCCGGACGTAGAAGAAGCAGGGAGCAGGAGGCAGGAGGCAGGGGAGAAATTTCTTTCTTTTTTCTTCTTCTTTCTTTCTTCTTTATTCCTCCTGACTCCTGACTCCTGACTCCTGACTCCTCCCACACAATACCAAAAAGTTAGATAATTGTTGGCATGGCCAAATCTCACAGACTTGATAAAATCGCTGCTTATTTACGCCCCTATTGGCGCGAAACCGTCTTCGGTATTATTGCTTTATTAGTTGTCAATGGGCTGGGTGTATATATTCCTTTGTTAATCCGTTCAGGGGTAGATACTCTATCTAAGAGTTTTAGTTTTCGCCAAATCATCCATTATGTAGTCCTTATCGCCCTACTTAGTTCCGCTATGTGGATGATGCGAATGGCTTCTCGGATTTGGATATTTGGTGTGGGAAGACAGGTAGAATTTGACCTCAAACAGCGGATTTTTCAACATTTACTGCAATTAGAACCTGCTTATTTTACAGTTAATACTCCAGGGGATTTAATTAGTCGCGCTACCAGTGATGTAGATAATATTCGACGGTTGGTAGGTTTTGCTGTATTAAGTTTGGCAAATACTTTTTTTGCCTATACTCTGACATTACCAGTGATGTTGTCTCTGAGTGTGGAACTGACATTGGCATCATTAGCAGTGTACCCGTTCATGTTTCTGATGGTGCATTTTTTTAGCGATCGCTTGCGTAATGAACAAACCGCCGTCCAAGAACAACTTGCAGAAATTAGTGAACTGGTACGGGAAGATATGAGCGGTATGGCACTGATTAAAATCTATGCCCAAGAAGACAATGAGCGTCAAGCATTTAGTCAGAAAAATGAACAGCTATTAACCGCTAACCTCAAACTAGCTAAAACGCGCAACACCCTATTTCCGCTCATTGGTGGGTTAGCAAGTCTCAGTTCTTTGATTATTATTTGGTTAGGTACAGCCAGAATATCCTCTGGAACTCTTGCCATTGGTGATTTTCTGGCTTTGCTAATTTATGTAGAGCGATTAATTTTCCCTACCGCTTTATTAGGATTCACCATTACTGCTTACCAACGGGGTGAAGTCAGTATTGACCGTTTAGAAACTATTCTCAGTGTGACTCCCAAAATTCAAGACACACCAGATAGCATTCATTTGGAGGTTAACAAACTCAAAGGGGAACTGACAGCAGTAAACTTTAGTTACACCTACCCCGGCGTAAATACCCCAGTTCTAGAACATCTTAATTTTAGGATTGCTCCTGGGGAAGTAGTCGCTATTGTCGGTCCGGTTGGTTCAGGAAAATCAACCTTAGCGAATGCTTTCCCCAGATTATTGGATATTCAGCCAGGACAGTTGTTTTTAGATGGGTTGGATGTGACAAAACTAGCTGTGAGTGATTTACGCGGAGCGATCGCCTACGTACCACAAGATAGCTTTTTATTCAGTACCACCGTCAAAAATAATATCCGTTATGGTGATCCCGTCTCCGCCGCAGAAGACGTAGTTTACGCCGCCAAAATGGCGCAAATTGACGCAGAAATTCAGAATTTCCCCCAACAGTATGAAACCCTAGTGGGTGAGCGAGGAATTACCCTTTCTGGTGGACAAAGACAACGCACAGCTTTAGCAAGAGCAATGTTAATTGATGCCCCCATCTTGCTGTTGGATGATGCCCTATCCAGTGTAGACAATCAAACTGCTACACAAATCCTCACCAATCTGGCTACAGGGACAAAAAGAAAAACCGTAATTTTCATTACCCACCAACTTGCTGCTGCTGCCACATCTGACCGAATTTTGGTCATGGAACAGGGGAAAATCGTCCAGACTGGTCATCACTCAGAACTGGTAGAACAGCCTGGACTTTATCAAAATTTGTGGCATCAACACCAAGTAGAAGAACTATTACATTGAACCAAAATGGATTAATTTTTTTCGAACTCAGGTGGGAACGGGCAACTTTCTAACAGGAAAAACTCATGTTTAAAAACATGAGATTGAAATAATGACACTGTTTTTTCGGGCTACGCATCTTTTAAAAACATCTTTTTTTGACAGAAGCTTTAAACTGGTGCAACTAAAGTTTCTTATCTGTTCCCTGTTCCCTTCTTTTGTAATTTAACGTAGGAACTAGGGAATAGGGATTAGTACCGCTTGGCGGAAGTCAAAAGTCAAAAGTCAAAACTAAGAGGAATGATGACAAATTACTTTATTTATTAATAATGCTGATTATGAAACTATGGAATGAATATTTAGGAATATTACTGTGATGATTTCTTCTCAAGATTGGAGCAGGCCAGAAATGATTGCAACTGGAATAGAAACAAGAATCAGTCGTCTAGAATCTATTGTTGAACAGATTGGAGACGCTGTACTCTCGACAACTGAGACAATTGAACGTCTTGCTCACAGAGTAGATGCTCTGAGTCTACAAATAGAGGCTCAAGGAAAACAAGTACAGCAGCAAGGATATCAGATTTTTGCTTTATGTGACGCTGTTCAAAGTTTGGCTGATTCTCAGAAGGATTCTATGGAACAAATCACTCAATTGTCACAAACCTTAGATGGGCTTGTATCCTTGTTGCAAGATGAATAATTATAGGAGGAGTCAGGAGAGTTCCCGCTACCACAGAACCCATATCCAAACTAATTACTTGCTTATCAAGTAAAATTTCAGGGACATCTTGATTCACAATGCGTTGCGCTAAACCTTCAGCGATCGCTGTTTTACCAACCCCTGGTTCTCCAATTAAAACCGGGTTATTCTCAATACCCGTGAATGAAATTGTCAAACTGCTTGTGGGGGAAGGATTTTCAAGTCTTTTTCTATATCTCTGATTTCAGATTTATGGGAAGAGTTTTTGCGCTTGAATTTGGACATTTTAATTTTGACAACACGGGGATTAATACGTTTTCGTCGGGGGCGATCAATTTCAGACTGGGAAATTAATGATAATAAATATTGATGTTGAATTTCTCGTAATTTTAAGGATGAATGGCTGATGAGTTGTACTAAATCTATAACTAGTTGCAAAGATTCAAGAAAACTAAGGAGTAAAGGATTTTTATTATATTCGTTAGCAGATTGGTAAATTAAATCGCGGAGTAGATTATAAGCAATTAACATAGCATAAAGTTCTTGTTCGACTAATTCAGATGTTTTGCTCCGAAAAATAGTGGGCATTTGTCCTTTGAGCGTAGCACATTGATGTGTTTTTATTTCACAGAAACTAATTTCCACCTCCCATCTGCAATGATAGTGAATAATTAATTCTTTGGCAGAAATATTAGGGTCAATAATACTAGTAACTAAACGACGAGGGAGAAAACCAGGAATTTGATATTCAATAACTCGGACAATGATACTTTCCTGATTCCATTGTTTATGCGATTCTGTAGATTTTTCTAAATTGAGAATTTTGCCATTAATTTCTGATAAATAACTTCCATCTGGATATCTAGCCATGTATCCATCTGGCAAACGAGAATCAGAGATAACAGGTAGTTTAACATTAGAAGCTACCCTAAGTAAAAAGTCGCATTCTTTTGTACGAATACTAAAAATAGTTGCAAAGGAATATAAACCAGCATCTAATAAAAATAATAAGTTTTTCTGGTTAAATTGTGCCAGTAATTTAGTCATTAAAGTCCTTTCACCAGTTCCTTTACCTTGGCTCGAACCATAGGTAAAATCTAGGATCAGGCGTGTTGATGCTGATATTAATGTGACTATTCTCAGCATGGGAAAAGCACTTTCTCCTCGACCACATTTAGACTTCCCAAATTTATCACGATTACTTTCAGTATCAGGTGTCGTACCTGTGGAACCATCAAATATTACTGTAGTCCATTTATGAAAGTCATATTTCAATGTTGTCAAACTAGAAGTGAGTTTTTTAAATATTAGTTGAAAAACTGTTAATCCTATACGAACTCTGGCATGACTCATAGCACCTTCAGAAATAAGTTGTTTTGGTAGACAACAGGATAACCACCTCAATCCTGATATCATCCAATCCATTATTCCTAAATAACTTAAATCACGACGGATAGTGGAGAGAATTACAAACCAAATGACAAACGTTGGTACTAGAATCGTTCCTTGACGACATTTACTTGATGAAACACTCGCCAAAGATTCTTTGATAATAGTTGATAAATGTTTTGCAATTGGTTGCAGATCATATTCTGTCGTAAACTGAGTAAGCATCTGATGATGTTCTTTTTGAATTCCCATACAAAACTGTCAAGGATGACTTGAAATAAACTCTTATAAAGCTTAAATATTCTTTCATATTTTGTCAATATATACTATCAGGCTACTCATTTTGGAGCAGGAATAAAAATTCTCGACGAAAAAAATGACACATTTATGATTTTTTAAATTTGATTTCAAATAATTGACAAGATTGATGATTTATAAATTCAAGAAAAATCTCATGATCATATAATTTTAGATACATTTTGCCTGGAGTTTAGACTAAACTGAAGTTATTTTTATGCCTTAATATTTGCAGAATTAATATTAGTAATTATTTGTAGGCTATTAATTTCATTCACGGGTATTGACTTTAAGCCTGGTTGTGATTTGCAGTTTATGTTTTATCATCGAGCGTCAAGGAGTAAAACAAGAACACATTAAATCCTTGGAAGCTTCCCTTGCTCAAGAAAAAAAAATTGGTGAATTAAAGGTTCAGCTATTTTCTATGATTTCCCATGAATTTCGTACACCTTTAAGTGTAATATTGCTTTCATCTCAGTTATTACGGGAAATTCTGGTGGATTTGGTGGATAAAAAGGAATTAAAAAATCTTGATCGCATTCAGTCTTCAGCAAAGTTGATCAATCACCTATTAACAGATATATTAACTTTGACTAGAGCCGAAGCAGGTGAACTAGATTATAAACCTCAATTAATCAATGTGGAAAACTTTTGTTTGAATCTGCTGGAAGATGTGCAGATGTTTAGTCACACAAATCATATTATAAAGTTCATCAAGCATGGTCAATCTTTTCGTGCTAATCTAGATGAAAAATTGTTGTACTCTATTCTTAGCAATTTGCTTTTAAATGCCATCAAATATTCGTCATCTGGAGGTAGTATATCCTTGGTTTTGAATTCTCAACCAGATACTACTATCTTTCAGGTGATAGATGAAGGTATAGGCATTTCTCCAGCGGAACAGGCTAGGCTTTATGAGCCTTTTTTTCGATCTCAAAATGTTGAAGGTATTGTCGGAACTGGGTTAGGATTACCAATTGTTAAGAAATGTGTAGAAAGACACCAGGGAGAAATTTTGGTGGAAAGTAAAGTTGGAGTAGGAACAACTTTTACTGTAAAAATTCCTCTAACATACCTCTAAGAGTAAGCCAAAAAATAAATAGTGTAGCGAAGCGAAATGAAGCATCTCAAAAGATTCTTCACTACACTTCGTTTCGTAATGCCTCTGGCACGCTGCGCGAACAGAATGACATTGGGCATTTCTTTTTGTGGAGTTCTCTAAGCTATCTGTAGCTTAAGTTGAAACCCGATGAGATTTTGCCTTACTCCTACCTATATAACCCGGATAATTAAGCCATCTTGAGTATATCTTCCTTCTTTCTTCGCCCTCTTCGTCTCTTCGTGGTTCATTTATCCATATTCTTCCGTAAAAACCCATAAAAAAAGGTGGGTTAACAATAAAGTCACCCACCAAATAAATTACCGACATTGTAGAAATCCGTAATTAACCAACATTAGTTAATAACAACTCACGGGTTTCCGACTTTCTAACCTTTACCTGGCCATCATCATCTACATCCACAATAGCCTTATCTCCATCTGCAATTTCCCCAGACAAGATCGCTTCAACCAAAGAATCTTCCAACAGACGCACAATAGCGCGGCGTAATGGTCTAGCACCGTAGCTAGGATCATAGCCTTCTTGGACAACCTTCTCTTTAAAAGCTTCAGTCACTTCTAAAGTGATATTCTTCTCTTTGAGACGACTACCAACATCACGCAGCATGATTTCAGCAATTTGCTTGACCTCATCTTTGTTGAGTTGAGTGAAGACGATAATATCATCAACACGGTTGAGGAATTCGGGACGGAAATATGCTTTGAGTTCTTCGTTAACCAAGTTACGAATCCGATGATAACTAGCTTCTGCTGCATTATCAAACTCAAACCCTAAGCTACTACCACCTTTTTCAATTACCTTAGAACCAATGTTAGAAGTCAAGATAATTAATGTATTCTTGAAGTCTACTTTCCGACCTTTCGCATCCGTAAGATGACCGTCATCCAAGATTTGCAGCAGCATATTGAATACATCGGGATGCGCTTTTTCGATTTCGTCGAATAGCAACACTGTGTAGGGTTTGCGCCGTACAGCTTCCGTTAATTGTCCGCCTTCATCGTATCCTACATAACCAGGAGGTGAACCAATCAACTTGGAAACGTTGTGGCTTTCCATGTATTCGGACATATCTAAACGTACCATTGATTCTTCATCCCCGAAGAAGTAAGCCGCTAAGGCTTTAGCTAATTCGGTTTTCCCGACACCAGTTGGTCCAGAAAAGATAAAACTAGCAATGGGACGATTAGGACTTTTTAAGCCGACACGGGCGCGACGAATAGCGCGAGAAACCGATGTAACTGCTTGTTCTTGTCCAATCAATCTTGTATGTAAAGTGTCTTCAAGATGTAAAAGTAATTCAGATTCAGATTCAGTCAGTTTGTTAACGGGAACACCAGTCCAAGAAGCGACAATTTGAGCAATGTCTTCTTCGTTGACAAGGGGAGCGTTGACAGTTTCCTGATTTTCTTCTAAATCAAGTCTGGTTTGTAGTTCTAATTCTTGTATCCGCAATTTACCAGCTTTGCTAAAATCTTGAACTCTAATGGCTTCCGATTTGGCTTTGGTAGCGGTGGTTAATTCCCGTTTGAGTTCTTTGTTATTCGCAATGTGCGAGTGACGTAAACGCACGCGAGAACCAGCTTCATCAATCAAGTCAATGGCTTTGTCGGGTAGAAAGCGATCGCTAATATAACGATCTGCCAATTCAGCCGCCGCAACTACTGCTTCATCCGTAATATTGACTCTATGATGCTGTTCATAAGCACCGCGTAAACCATAGAGAATATCAATAGTTTCGGCTACCGATGGTTCTCCCACCAAAATTGGCTGGAAACGCCGCTCTAAAGCCGCATCACGCTCGATGTGCTGACGATATTCATCTAAGGTAGTAGCACCAATGCACTGGAGTTCACCCCGTGCTAAAGCCGGTTTCAGGATATTAGCTGCATCCAAACCGCCTTCTGTGCCACCTGCACCCACTAAGGTATGAATTTCATCAATCACTAAGATGATGTTTCCGGCGCTGCGGACTTCCTCCATGATTTTTTTGAGGCGTTCCTCAAAATCACCCCGGAAACGAGTTCCCGCTACCACAGACCCCATATCCAAACTAATTACTTGCTTATCAAGTAAAATTTCGGGGACATCTTGATTGATAATACGTTGCGCTAAACCTTCAGCGATCGCTGTTTTACCAACCCCTGGTTCTCCAATTAAAACCGGGTTATTTTTGGTTCTCCGACCGAGAATTTGCACAGTTCTTTCAATTTCCTTCTGGCGACCAACTACCGGGTCTAGCCTGCCATCCTGAGCCAGTTTGGTGAGATTTCTGCCAAACGCCTCTATGGATAAATTTTGATTGCGCTGGGAATTACTTCTACCACCAGTGACAACCGCTGTATCTTCACCCAATCGGCTCATCACAGCGGAACGGATAACTGGTAAATCCACTCCTAGATTTTGTAATACTTTGGCGGCGACTCCTTCACCAGCCTCAGTTAAACCTAATAATAAGTGTTCAGTGTTTATGTAATTATGTCCAAGACCGTGAGCTTCTCGGAAAGATTGCTCAAACAGGCTTTTTACTTTCGGGGTAAAAGGAATTTCCGGTGGGACAAACCCAGAACCCCGGCCAATTATTTTTTCTACTTCCCGACGGGCTTCTTTCAGGGTAACACCCAACTCAGCCAGCACCTTAGCAGCAACACCTGTTCCTTCTCCCATTAGACCCAGGAGAATTTGTTCTGTTCCTACAAAGTTGTGTCCCAGTCGTCGTGCTTCCTCCTGGGCTAACATAATTACCCTAATGGCTTCGGAAGTGAAGTGTTCAAACATAGCGGGTTCTTTCCCTCGTGCTGCTTGGACTTTGGGTGAGATATTATTTCACCCTCATCTAAAGTTTCTTGTATTTTCTTAAAGATAATGTATCTTTATTTTAAGCTGAATGGCAGTAGTGAGAGCCGTAAGTGACAAGGCGTAGTTGCCGTCATTCACTAGATAATGGTAGATAATTAGCAATGGTCGAGATTTTTCATCTTGAGTTGTTGATGGATTGCTAACTTCGTACAGGTATTAATTGTGACAGAAATTTCCGGCGGTAAAGACCAACAACATCCACTCTACAACCGCGATCGCCCCCTTATTGATATTTTACTCGCTCAAGACGCAACCGATTACAATTTATCAGAATTGGCTAGACTAAAAATTCGCTATCAAGGTTTTCCGGGAGCGCGGGACATCCAAAGCAACTTAGATAAAGTTTTGCAACGCTGGGGTTTAACGGAAACTGAACTATTTGCAAAAACCCGTCAAATCCATGATATCGGCGGAATTTACAAAAGTCAGGGCAAAAAAGACGAGCAGGATTGGAATTAGGGAATAGGAGTTCAGGAGTCAGGAGTCAGGAGTCAGGAGGAAAAAAGAATAAAGAAGGAAGTTTCTCCCCCACTTCCCCCACTTCCCCCACTTCCCCCACTTCCCCTACTTCCCCTACTCCCTGTCCCCTGCTCCCTGTTCTCGATAATCTCGGAGTTGTTGGAGGAGTTGTTCTTGGGATGAATTGGGTGGTTCGGAGATAGGTTGGGTGGTTATTTCTACTTTCTCCAGGGTTTTGGGTGGGGGAGTAATTAGTAAGTTTCGACTTTGCTCAACTACTGACGCTGGTTTTTGGGGAACGGGTGCGGTAATTACTACCTTTGATTGATTAGCATCAGCTTTGAGAGAATCTAGAGTTACAGCTACCTTGGTTTTTTCCTGGATGTCTTTGCTAGAAGAAACTAATTTACTCAGACCATTTACCAATCGCAGCATATTTTGACGGAACTTAGGATCGCCTGTTAATTCATCTAAATCAGCGGTAATTTTTTGGGTATTTTCAAATGTTGCTCTAGCTGCATCTAAAGTTTGTTGCAGTAAAACAATGTTTTTTGGATCATTTAAAGTTTTAGAAGCATCTTTTAAATTCGCAGAAGCTTCGGCTGCATTTGCAGATAGGGTTTCTAGGTTATTTAATAATTTTCCTTGGGTTAAGCGGTTAATCGCCGGTGATAAACTAGTAATTGTTTGCCTAAGTTGGTTACTGGTTTCCGTCATACTATTCAAAGTACCAACTAAAGAAGAACGATTAGTAGTGATGAGATTATCTAAATTTGTTAGTAAGCGACTTGCTTGTTTGGCTGTTGTACTAAAGTCTTTAGATGTTTCGCCTAATTGATTCGCTGTTTTGGTTGTGGTTGCAGTTAATTGGACTGTCGAACGTTGTAATGTAGCTGCTGTATCTGAAAATACACCTATTTGTCCTTTGAAGGTTTTGCTCAACCCTTGCAAATCCTTCGTCAAATCAGCGATATTAGCAGCAGCATTAGCCGAGGTTTCTAACGTACGATTCACATTTTTATAGAACTTTTCACTACTGTACTGAGCCGCAAAAATAGTTGATTGTCGCATCAGTTCATCAACACTGATGCCAATTTCACCTTTTAAGCGAGAACCATTACAAATAATTAGGCTGGAATTACAGTCTTTATCTAGGGGTTTAGCGGTTACCTTCCCAGGTAAATCTCCTTTTGGTGTAATGTCAATAATATTTTCGCTAATTAATCCACTTTGATTGGCTTCAATGATCGAATTACTGGGAATTATTAAATCAGGGGAGTTAATTTGAATTTCGACATCAATCGCATTTGAGCCGGGTTTAACATTGGTGATAGTCCCCACTTTCACACCCCGAAAACGCACTGCTGAACCCTTTTGCATTCCCCCCGCGTTAGCAAATTCGATGGTTGCTTGATAAGAAGTTTGGCCGGGGGTGATTCTATTCAACCACAGTAAAATTACTCCAAATGCGCCTAACCCTAGCAGGAGCAACAATCCTACAGAACCTTCTCTCCATGTACGTGCAGATGTGAAGCTGCTAATTAGACCTCGCATTTATTCCTCCACTGATAGCGTTAAACTCAGCAATTTTATTTGATTTGGTACTTAACCAGCTACTTGAATGGGTCCATGTACACTTCCACTCATAAATTGTCTAATTAAGGGATTTTCTGTGTGATCTAAGGCAACTACTGTACCTTGCCATTGCACTTTTCCTTGATAAAGAAAGACTATTTGATCCGATGTCCGCCGAATTGTACTATCTTGGTGAGTCACAATGGAGTAGGTACTACAGACTCCTTGTGTATGTTGCAAGTCACGGATTAAGTCCTCAATTACCGTTGAGGCAATGGGATCTAATCCGGCTGTAGGTTCATCGTATAATAAAACCTCTGGACTATCTGTAGGACGTTGAGGATTGGACATAATAGCACGGGCAAAACTGACTCTTTTTCGCATTCCTCCAGAAAGTTCTGACGGGTAAAGGTGACTAATATCTGCTAGTCCTACCAATTCTAGTTTTTGATTGACTAATTCCCGAATATGCGATCGCTTGAGTCGAGAATGTTGATAAAGTAGAAATCCAATGTTCTCTTCGACTGTCAAGGAGTCGAATAAGGCCGCTTGCTGAAATACCATCCCAATCCCCACAGGGTCAGCAGCATCTTCTATTAAACCTTTTCGTTGTACCCCTTGAATATAAATTTCTCCCTCATCGGGTTTTAATAATCCGGCTATAATCCGCAAAACCGTTGATTTACCAGTTCCCGATGGTCCAATAATCCCTAATGCTTGGCCTCGATATATCTTTAAATCCACATTATCTAAAACTTTGTTATTGCCAAAAGTTTTAGAAATACCTCTTAATTCAATTAATGGTTCTAATGTTTCTATCATTGCTGGTTGGTAATTGATTAAATTCTCACCTGTCACTTAATCACCTGTAACCTATAATATTTTGTAAATAACTTTATTTTCCCATTTTACTCAAGCTTATGTCTCCTTATCCAAGTTTAGTAACTGTTTCCGCACTTATATTATATTTTGTAGTCACAATTAATGTTGGTATAGCCAGAGCTAAATATCAAGTCCCCGTACCGCAAACTACAGGAAACCTCGATTTTGAAAGAGTGCTAAGGGTACAACAAAATACCTTGGAACAACTAGCTTTATTTATTCCGGCTTTATGGTTGTTTTCTATTTACGTTAGTCCTATTTGGGGTTCTGCTCTCGGTGCAGCTTGGATAGTAGGAAGAATTGCTTATGCTTGGGGATATTATCAAGCTGCTGAAAAACGCGGTCCTGGTTTTGCAATTAGTTCTCTCAGCGGTATGGTGCTAATTCTTGGTTCGCTGGTGGGGATTATTTTATCTATGGTGAAATAATTTTTGTTTCGCGCAAAGATACAAAGGAGCAAAGACGCAAAGGAAGAGGGCGGATTGACTTCCGCCCATATTGGTTATATATATGTACTTGATTTACTCAACTAAATCGGGGAAGACTTCTTGGACAGCAGGATGTACAAGCCGATGATTTTGGACGTTTAAACCTTTTGCTAAGGCTGGGTTAATGTCTAAAGCTTTAAGTCCCAGGTTTGCTAACTGGACAGTATAGGGTAAGGTGCTGTTGTTGAGGGCTTGTGTGGATGTCCAAGGCACTGCTCCTGGCATATTAGGAACTCCATAATGCACTACTCCCTCATCAATGTATACTGGTTTGGTGTGAGATGTGGGGTGTAATGTTTCCACGCAACCACCTTGGTCTACAGCGACATCTACAATCACTGAACCAGGACGCATTTGTTTAACTAATGCACGAGATACTAGAATGGGGGCTTTTTTACCAGGAATTAAAACTGCACCAATCAGTAAATCTGCATCTTTAACTGCGGCTTCAATATGGGCGGAATTGCTGTAAAGTAGTTCTACTCTCGAACCAAAGAGGGTTTCTAGGTAAGATAGGCGTTCCACGTTGACATCTAATATTTGCACCATTGCACCCATACCGACGGCGATTTTTGCGGCTTCTGTACCGACTACACCACCACCTAAAATCACGACTTTACCGGCTTTGACTCCGGGGATACCTCCTAAAAGTACGCCTCTTCCTCCTTGTTGACTTTCTAGGAATCTTGCGCCAAATTGTACGGCTAACCGACCAGCAACAATACTCATGGGGGTGAGTAAGGGGAGTTTATTTGCTCCCGGTTGTTCTACGGTTTCATAAGCGATCGCACAAGTGCCACAATCAATTAAATGTTCTGTTAGTTGACGATTTGCAGCTAAATGTAAATAAGTAAATAACAATTGTCCTTTCTGCAAGAATTTATACTCGCTTACTAAAGGCTCTTTTACCTTAACAACTAACTCCCGATTCCAAGCAGCATCGGCTTTATCTACAATTTCTGCTCCAGCATTACGGTAGTCTTCATCAGTAAATCCCGCAACCGTACCAGCTTCACTTTCTACAAAAATATTATTACCATTTTCTCGTAATACCCGAACACTGGAAGGACTTAAACCTACCCGAAATTCTTGATCTTTAGTTTCCTTGGGAACACCAATTTCCATTGATAACCTCTTATATTTTATTGTTTCACTTTAGCGTGCCAGTACCTAGCTGATTATTTCCGTATTCAGTAATTCAAAATCCAAAATTTTTTAGTCTCCCTCACGCTACACCTTGACTAATTCGCCAGGTTTCTTACAATAGATAAAGAATAATTAAAAATTGTTAAGTACCGACGACCATCCCCGACAATTTACTTGAAAAATCCCTGTAAATTTTTGTTTGCCAATTATCAAGAAAGGAATCACTGATTATGACACAACAACAACCAACTATTACCCCTAAATTAGAACAACCTAAGTTTGGTTTTAATGAATATGCCGAGCGTTTAAATGGCAGAGCGGCTATGATTGGCTTTGTTTTAATGGTGATAATCGAATATGCTACCAATCAAGGTGTAATTGCATGGCTCGGTTTGAAGTAGACTTCTAATCTGGCGTTACTGATAACTTGCGTGGCATAGTTTACTAAAGCATGAATTTAGGTGTAGAGATGTTCCATGGAATGTCTCTACATTAGTTTTCAGTTGATTTTTGTCCTCACAGTCTGTTTCGCTAAATTAATTTCGTGCGTCAGTCCTAGTACAATGGAAATAATTGTGATGATCCTCAAAGCAATTACTTCTAGGGTGTTAATTACCGTACTCCCTTTTTCGGCAAAGGAAATTACAATTATTTGTGCTATTATTTGCCTCTAATCAAATAGACAAATTGTAGTTAGGATATTCTGAGTAAGTTTATACAAAAACTCTAAGTGGAACTAAGTAAGCTGTGATGAATGCTGTATTACCTCGTTTTTTAAAGTCAGCCTACCGCAAAGAACCTATCATTAGCGCATTGATAACAGCGGGAACAATAGATGCTCTCATTGGTGGTTTGGATGATAGTTGGTCACTTTTCATCTTTGGTTTAGGAACAGTTGGAATAGCTCTCGTCTTTAAATTATGGCGAATGCAGCAACGTCCGGCTTTACCAGAAGAGCCTGTTGCTCAATATTATTTACCTCCTCAGTCTTCGGCTGATGCTTTACCTGTATTAAAGGTTTCCAAGAAGAAACCCCGTCAGTAATTACCGAAGCTGTCAGCGGTAAAACGCTTGAGGTGCAAAGCTTTATGATGAAAATTTGTACCTCATTTGCCCAAAATATGCTATATTTGGAAACTTTGGAAAGATTCAGGACTACTGGTTATATGTGGTCTTTGTCAGAAATTTACACTATTCAAAATCAAGTAAAATTCAATTAGTAACTATTACTAAATAGAACGATGAAACTACAAACTACTACCCAAGAAATCAAAGTAGTTACAGCTTACTATGCTCCAGAAGAATATTTAGAATTAGAGGAAAAAGCTGATTATAAGAATGAATATCGAGATGGAGAAATTATATCTATGACTGGTGGAACAACAAATCATAATAAACTGGCGTTAAATTTAGCAACTGGCTTGAATGTGGCGTTAAATGATTTGGACTATGAAATTTATATTGGTGATGTGAAATTGTGGATACCACGCTATCGGGAATTTACTTATCCTGATGTGATGGTAATTGAGGGTCAGCCTATTTATTACAGCACAAATACCACAATAGTTACTAATCCTGTGTTAATTGTGGAAGTTTTATCTAAATCAACAAAAGATTATGACCGTGGTGATAAGTTTCTTTATTATCGCTCAATTCCTGAATTTAAAGAATATATTTTAATTGACCAAACTAAATATTATGTAATGCAGTATGTGAAAACTTCGGAAAATCAATGGATTTTGACAGAGTATGAAACTGAAGATGCTCTGATAAATTTGTCATCAATTAATGTAGAATTATCTTTGAAGCAATTATATAAAAAAGTCAATTTCTCGGAAAATTTAGAATAAAAAATCTCGGAATTTGGTGATTACCTTTTTATTAACAACGGACAACTGTACGGGCGAAGCATTTGGAGAACTATTTTTGGCAATGACCGATAATTTATCTTCCAAATCCTTCGCCCCTACTGACAACTGTACGGGCGAAGCATTTGGAGGACTATTTTTGGCAATGACCGATAATTTATCTTCCTAATGCTTCGCCCCTACTGACAACTGTACGGGCGAAGCATTTGGAGGACTATTTTTGGCAATGACCGATAATTTATCTTCCTAATGCTTCGCCCCTACTGACAACTGACAACTGACTAATAACCAATGAATAAATTACTAGTAGTAGCGACAGGAAACCCCGGTAAATTGCGGGAAATGCAAGCTTATTTAGCTGATTCTGGATGGGAATTAGGTTTAAAACCGGAAGATTTGGATGTGGAAGAAACGGGAGAAACTTTTGCGGAAAATGCTGGTCTGAAAGCCTCGGAAATTGCCAAAGTTACAGGTAATTGGGCGATCGCTGATGATTCTGGTTTAAAGGTAGATGCTCTCAATGGTGCGCCGGGGGTGTATTCTGCTCGTTATGGGAACACGGATACAGAAAGGATTGAGAGGTTATTAAGAGAATTAGGTGATCAGGAAAATCGTCAAGCTCAATTTGTGTGTGCGATCGCAGTTGCAAATCCTCAAGGAGAAATAGTGATTCAATCTGAGGGTATTTGTCACGGTGAAATTTTGTTTGCACCTGCTGGAGATGGTGGTTTTGGTTATGATCCGGTTTTTTATGTACCAGAGAAACAATTGACTTTTGCTCAAATGACGACGGATTTAAAAAAATCAATTAGTCATCGTGGTAATGCTTTAAAAGCTTTAGTTCCTCAGTTATTGAGCATTTAAGATTAAGAATCTAAGATTTTAATTTGGATTTGGTGAAGACGCGGACCAATAATTGAGATCACCGTAAATTCAAGATGATCATAATTAAAGATTTCCCCTTTCTTGGGGATTTTTTGGCATTGATAAAGTAAAAATCCGCCCAAAGTCAGATATTCTCTAGTTAAAGGTAAATTAAGATGTAAGACTTGATTAACTTCTTCTAGATTGATTTGAGCTTGCACTAAAAATGTCTGTTGGTCTACCATTTGGATCAGCAAATCATTAATGCTATCAAGTTCACCGGAATGACCGATAATTTCAGCAATAATGTCTTGAGTAGTCACCAGTCCGACAGTTCCCCCAAATTCATTGACTACCATTACCATAGAGGGTTTCTCTTGCTGCATCATTGGCAAAAGTTCACTTAATAGGGTTTGTTCTGGCACAAATCGGGGCGGACGCATCCACGGTTGGATTTGTGTTTCTGGTGTGATTTTTCCTAAAGCCAAGGGTTGTGCTAAATCTTGAAAGTAAACTATACCGCGAATGTCGTCTAAAGATTCGCCAATGATCGGATAACGAGAGTGACCAGTAGATGCTATTTCCTCAAGTAATCCCTGAAAACTGGCGGTTATGGGTAAAGCAATAATGCTAGTTCGGGGAATCATGATGTCTTCAGCCGTAATATCTCCGAATTCAAAGACGTTATTTAAGAGTTCTCGTTCTGCATTTTCTAAACCTGTAGATTCTCGTTCTGTGGAGATAATTAATTGTAATTCTTCTGGTGTGACTGGAGGCCGCCAACTTTGTCCCGTGTATTCAATCCCAAATAATCGTAATAGCCAATAAGTTGAGTGGTTGAGAACCCAAATAAAGGGACTAAAAAAACGGACTATTGATTTAACTGATGGACCTAAAAGCCTAGCTAGATGTTCTGAATACAACATTGCTACTGATTTTGGACACAATTCGCCTAAGACGATTTGTAGGTAAGCAATGGCAAAAAAGGCCATGGGGACTGATAAAGAATGAGCTAGTAGATAATTAATTCTGAAAGGTAACGGCCAGGAATCGAGCCATTTTTCTACCAATACAGCAATTGTACTTTCGCCAATCCAACCCAGTGCCAGACTAGAAAGGGTGATACCTAGTTGGGCTGTAGATAGTAATCTATCAATACTACGCTGTAGTGTTTCCACGGACATCGCTCGGAAATCACCCGCTTGTACTAACTGTTGAATCCGAGTTCGCCGCACTGTCACCATTGCAAACTCTGCCGTCACAAAAAAGGCATTGATAGCAATTAGCACTAGCACACTACACAACCGCAGCCCCACGTCTGTCCAACTTAAAGTAGAAAAAGCACTCACTGTCTAAGGTGATGTCAAATTTGACATTAGTGTAAGAAAATACCATCTAAAATCCTGCGACTGAGCGAAATTAAAGTCCAAAATGGAATCTTAATTCCCTTTTTCTACAGGAATATCAGACAATTGTAACTTGAGTTTTTGAGCAGGATAATCAGTCAAAGATAGAGATATCTGTTTGACATCATCAAGTAAAGCTGTGGGAATGCTAATTGTACCTTTAAATTCCGCACCTTTTGCGGGCAATTCTGCTGGTAAACCTTCTGTAATTGCACTCAAAGTTCTGCCTTTATCGTCGGTAATATCTAAAAAACTATAGAGAAACCGCACAGAATCACCACCTTTATTCTGCATATTCACTTTTAGTAGTAAATCACCACCCGAATAGCGAATAGATTTTACAGACATAGTTACACCTTCACTTTCAGCAGTTATAGGAAATCCTGGTTGAGAAGTTTCTGGTGCTGCGGGTTTTTCCTGTGGCTGCGGCTGGGTAATTTTAATTTCTTCTTCTTCTGATTTGTCTGGTTTATTACCCTTTTTTTTGTCGCTAATTCGTGATTTCACGACTTTGAGAATATCTTCTTCTTTTAAGAAAGCTTCACTTTCCTGTTGGGGGTTATTGGCTTTGCTGCTGTTAAATTTAGTCGCAGGACGACCATCTGGTGTAGTGACACCTTTAAGTGCCATACTTCCCAAGGTAAAGCCCAAAAAACCACTTGCAGAACCAGCACCCAACATGAGGGTTAACAAAATTAAGGTTAGTAGTACAGTAGTATTTATTTTCATGGCAGTTATCAGCGAATAGGAATTCAGATTTAGTTACTATATATGCTACTCAGGATTTTTGAGTTTGGCATTATTAATCTTAGAGGATGTTTGAAAAGTGGTATTCCGTAATTTTCATCACATTGCTACCCCCCTTTCCCCTTGTAAAGGGGGGAAACAATAAAAATCCAGTTCCCTCCCCTTGACAAGGGGAGGGTTAGGGTGGGGTAAAAAATATTTGATACATCAACCATAACTTTTCAAACACCCTCTTAGCAAAATTTACAACTCCATGCCATTGATAGGAGTTGAGGGGTCTTATCTTTGCTTTCTTTCTGCCCACGCTCAAATTATCACTTTTTTTCTGCCAATATTAAAGTAGAATCTGCACTTCGTCCAAATTCTTCTGGTGCATATTGAAGATGAACTTCCGCACCAGGCCAAATAAATGTTCCTGGAGTCACAGAACGAACTAAATAATGTAAACTATAAACTCCCGGTTCGAGATGATTTGCATAGGAAATAATTCGATCTTTATGGATTGTTCTATATCCTAATTGCCAATTATCGGCTTTTGCTTGTAATGCTGGTGTTGCTGTTTGAAAACTATCATCTACAGCTTCAAATCCTGCGGGTAAGGGATCTTTTATGACTACATGATCTACAGGATGATCTGTAATTATTTCTAACCCAATATCAAAGATTTGTCCAGGTTGTAAAGTTAAAGGTTTATCAAAAGCATACATTCCAGTTTTTTGAATAACTTTCTCTTGATTGACTTTACTAATTTCTCGCGTTACTCGTAAACCGTTAAATCTTCCTGGTTGATTTCCTTGTAACCGATATTTGTAAGCAACTAAATAATGTAATCTGCCTCTTCCAGATTTTTGTAACCATAAATCACGATTACCTTGGGGTAATTTATTCATGGGAACATTTATTTGCAAGTTGGGATTTTGATAGCCATTAAAACGGGTTTCTCCTAATTTCTGATTTGCTAATTTTACCGTAGTCATAAAATTAGGTGGTGTGGGTTGAAATTGACTATATGCAACTAAAGCTGTGAATGCCTGGGCGTTATTATAACTAGATTCCCATGTGCCATTTCTGCGTAAATTAAGAAGACTTTGCAGTAATTTATCAATGATTTCTGGGTTGGTTTTTTGGTCAATAAATAACCGTAAAGCTTGGGCTTGGGTGACAGTATTTGAACTCATCCAACTCCAACTTTGAGGTAAGTTTACAACTGCGGTACGTCCAGTTTCATAAATATTCTTTTGGAATTGCACACGCATAATTTGCGCTTGATTTTGCCATTCAGGAAATTGATATAGATATCTGGCTAATTTGATTTGAGTAACTAGATCAAAATCATCACGTTGTTGATAAATATCTGACAGAAAACTATTGCGTTTATCTCCTAATTGTGCTAAGGCAATTAAGGAATTTAGTTGAAGTTGAGATTTACAAAGTTTCTGTTTACAAAAGTCATATTGTCCAGGATTTGCGAGAACATTTTGCAGATAAGTTTTCAGAGTAGAGATGATTTTACTATCAACCAAATCAGGAAAAATTTGATTAGCTTTAACTAAAGATTCTGTTGCATAACTAGAAACCCAAGGATCTGATTTTTGTTGTCCTGGAAATGCTGCAAAACCACCATCTGCTATTTGCAATTTTTGTAATTGTGCAATTGCTAATTTTGCTTGTGCTTGAGGATTAAATTCTGCAAAGGTTTGATTATATTTTTGGGTGAGGGTTTGCAGATTTGCCGCAATTAATAATTGACTTGCGGCTGGTTCTGCAAATGGTAAATTATTATTTTCTAAAACTTGTTTTGCAGGTGCTGTAATTTCTGGAATTAAGGTACTGGCTAATTGAATATCTAAACCCCCGGCTTCGCGGAAGGTATTTTTATTAATATTCAGGGGAATTTTTAGCTGTTTTTCACTAACACCAGTTTCTACAACTTGTTCAGTAATTTCTAAAGGTTTAATTTCCAAAGGGACAGTAAAAGCATCAGCAATATTATTTAATTGGGTGGTAAATGTGAGTTTACCTTGTCCCACATTACCCGCTATCATGGGGAAGCGATAAGCTTGGGTTGCTGACTCGGCTTTTGGTTGTAATGTGGTGGTTTTGGGATTATTTTCTGCGAAGTTGAGAGAACCGCTAAGTTCACCTTTAATATTGAGGTTTCCGGTGTTTGTGGTGGTATTGGTGACGGATAAACCTGCCAAAATGCGATCGCCTGTGCGGGCAAATTGTGGCAGAATAGCATTAGTTATTAATGGCTTTGTGGTGATAAATGTTGCGTCACCATTGCCAAACCGCAAATTTCCATCTGTAGCCACTACCATTATCCGCCAAGTTGTTAAATTATCGGGTAATTTAAAGGTGATTTTCGCTTTACCATTTTCATCACTAATTACCGAACCATTGTAATAAGCTAAAGCTTGAAAATCTTCACGAATCCGAGTATTTGCTAAAGCATTAGAGAAGCCACCACCATAACCCCAACCCTTGGGTAAACTTGCCGGTAATGGGGCTAATTTAACATGACGACGATTATCACTAAATCGGGTAGAAATTGGTTGTTCTGCATAGACAGTATCTACCAAATTTGGCGGACGATAACCAGTTAATTGTAATATGGCTTCATTCACCACCATGACAGTAAATTGTCCTTTGGTGGGTTTTCCT
The DNA here is from genome assembly GCF_012516395.1 of Dolichospermum flos-aquae CCAP 1403/13F. Taxonomy (GTDB): domain Bacteria; phylum Cyanobacteriota; class Cyanobacteriia; order Cyanobacteriales; family Nostocaceae; genus Dolichospermum; species Dolichospermum lemmermannii. Next base: position 2,986,106 of record NZ_CP051206.1, on the reverse strand, counting down.
TGATCATCTTTTAATTCCAGTTCTACATTTGCTTCTTTTCCTGGTTCTAAAGATTTTTCAACTGGGTTAATTTGTACCTTTAAATATTTATCTACTAGGTTAACTTTAAAATCTGCAAAACCAATTCGGGCTAAATTTTCTAAACTTCCCAGTTCTATTTGATTAAGTGGTTTACCTTGTCTAACTAACACCGCTTGTACTGCTGCATTAGGTAACATTTCTGGCGTAATTGGAAACTGAATTTGGGGCGCACCTCCTTTAATTTTGATTACTTGTTGATAGAGAGATTTATCTTTAATTACCGCAAAATATAATTCTCCTTCTGGGTAAGGAGATTGAATTAAAGCTGTAGCAGTTTCTCCAATTTTAAACTCCTTTTTGTTTAATTTAACTTCTAATTTGTCTTTTTCCTCTCCACCCCAAAATACTTGATTTTCTCCTGTTACCCAAATTTGTAAATCTGTGGCTGTAATTTCATCTTTATTATCACTAAAATTAGCACGAATTCGATATGAACCTGATACCGTAGGCTTTAAATTGACTGTTTGGGGAGTATTCCCAGATGTAATATCTGTTTTCCCAACTGTCTGATATTCAACTTGATTTTGTGGAGTTTTACTACCTTCAACGATTTTGGTAACGCTGCTATATTTCATCTGTTGTAATTCCAGATGTATCCTTTGATTTTCTAGAGGTTTTCCCGTTGGGTCAGTGACAATAAATTCTATAGGAAAATCTTTGCCAGCGTCAGCGACAAAATTCGTTTTTAAACCAATGATTCGGTTACTGGGTAAAGCAGTAAAAGTTTGGGAATTAGCAACCGATAAATTAGAAACATCACTAATTTGCACGTCTACCCGGTAAGTCATGGGGTAGGGTAAATCTTTAGCTACAGTTAAAGTTTGATTACTTTTCCCATTAGCATCTAATTTAGTGTTAGTTTGTAAAACATCATTAGGAACATTGGGACTTTCTTCCGGCCAAAACCATTGTCTCCCAAAACTAAATTCTTCCCAACCTTTAGGGATAAAATTAGCCTGTTGACGAGTGACAAAATATTTAGCTTCTCCTCCTTCCACTGGGGAACCAAATAAATAATTACTTCCTACTTGCACATCAATTTTGTCATCAATTACTGCATATTTTTTATTTAGCTGTAAATCAACTTTAAAATTTGGTGGTTTAAATTCTGCTACTCGAAACTCTCCATAAATTTCTTGTCCCTTGTTACCTTTTGCTTTAATAGTATAAAATCCTAAAGGCTGATTTTTGGGAATCGGTAACTCTAAAGAAAATGTACTAAATTCATTAGTTGTTTTTGTGCCTAAATCTGTATTTTTCCCAGTAGTATTGACTAAAGTTAATTGATAAACTGCATTTTTATCTTCCTGAATTTTTCCATTTTCTAAATAATTTGCAAAAGCAGTAAAAGCCGCTTTTTCTCCGGGTTGATATAACTTTCTATCAGAAAAAATTATGCCTCGTGATTCTGGTTTATCAGCTTCCCAACTAGCATCAATTCCATAACCATAAGCACCACTATATTCTTCATTTCTAGTAAATGCCCAATCTTGATTTTCACTAGCAATTACTAATAATTGTGGTAAACTAGATTTTAATTTGGGATAACATTGGATTAATTGATTATTTTCAATGATTAAAATTCCCTTTTCATCAGTTTTCCCAGTTGCACATGGTACAGGTTGAGGACGAGATTTATCAGCTAATTTTGATTGATAAACTTGAATATTTGCCGCTTTAACTGGTGAACCATTACTAAGATAATGAACCCGAATTAAACCGGATTCTGGAAACCATTGAGAAAAAATACCTAAATTGGTTAATTGTACCATTCCATAAGTTGTCGGTTCTCTCCACAATTGTTTACCGTCTTCTTGATATTTATGAGTTCGTGCTTGCACTCCATAAGCTAACATTCCCTGAGTAGTTCCTAATTTTTCTTTGAGGGGAACATTGATAGTTAAGGATTGATTTTGCTTACCATTAATTCTGAAATCTTGCCATTTAGCAGGTTCGGGTAATAAATCATTAGCAGTATTTGTATAAACTAAATCTGTTGGCTTAACAATACGATAAGCTGTTTGATATTTTGATTCTGGTAAATTAATAGTATCAATATTAATTTGTAGATCTTTATCTGTGGGGAAAATATTTAAATCTGAGGGTACAGAAATATTCCCAGCTATATCACCAGTATCATATTTAATTGTGAGTGGTTTACCTAAAGTTTGTCCAAATTTATCTTTGAGATTTTTCTCAATATTAATTGTATAAGTAGTAGCTGGTTCTAAAGCATAAGGATTAATGCTGACAATTCTATCTTCTCCAGAAATTTGCAATACACCATCAATATTTTTTGGTGTTGGCTTAATTTTAATATTTTCCTTAACGGAATCTGCTAATAAAAGATTATTAAATTCTAACTGGGGACTACCTTTAATAAATCTGCCATAAGTTCCACCTGAATCTGGTTCTCCATAGGGTTTAATTCCCACAAATCCCAAAGGTGAATAAGTCGCTAATTTACTGACAAATTCTTTTTGACTTGGTAAATTACCATTAGCAGGAAGAATACCAGGAGAAAAAGTTAAACGGTAAGGTGTGGCTTTTTCCAGATTTTGCTGAGGAATCAGATTATAAATCCAATTTTTAGTTGCAGGATCAAATTTTTCTAAAGGATCTAAATTTTCTGGTGTTTCTTCCTTCGCTAATTCCACCTTAAAACCCACACCTTGAGTTTTACCTTTAGGAATTAACTGTAAATGCTTTTGGACAGAATCTAGATCCAATTCTAAATTAGAGGTAAATTGCAACTTTGGTTGTAAATCAATTGGTTCAACTTCCGCTTTTTCCATGGGGTTAACCCCTGGTAAATTAGTAATTTGAATAGATTCAGTATTAAAAGTCCAAGCCAAATCTTGATTTAAGAGATGATTTTTTAAATCAGCTAAACCAGCTTTGAGAGTAACCTTAACTCGCGTCGCTTTCGGTATAGCTTTATCAGCTTGAAAACCCACCATACGCGGAGTTAAAAAGCGAAACTGTCCCGGTAAAGGAGGCCAAATGGCAAATTTAGTTAATAAATTTTGTTGTTGGGGACTATCAAGACTTTCAATAGGAATTACAGCTTCTTTAAAACGGATACGAATTTGCCCCAGAGGTTTTGCATCTCCCACAGGACTGATTTGTTCTATCCAATCTGGTAACTTTGGTGTTATTAAAGACTCAACCATTGGCAATTGTTCCTTACCTGATTGAATACCAATAAAATTACAACCCGTCATTCCGCATACGAGAATAAGAATAACCAGGAACTTAAATATTTTTATGATCTTCATATTAAATAAAATGTAAACATCGCATTCCTCTCTTCCTCTGTGTTCTCTGTGCCTCTGTGGTTAGATAAAAAATTCTGTACACAAATCAAAAAGGATTGATATATAGATAACTAATCTAGTGTGAAAATTCCCAATAAACCATACAATTCTTAACATTGTGATGAATTTACTAACTCATGTCCTCAAAACTCTTACTCTTCGCGCCTCTGCGACTCTGCGTGAAATAAAATCATATAAATTGAAACTAAAGCGCAACTACAAATTAAATAAAATTATTTTCTCCTGCATATTGATATGTTTTCTAGTCCGATTATGCCCCTATTTTGCACCTATTCATAGTGTAGATATTGCCCAGCATCAATTAGCAATAGAGTTTACAGATCGGAATAATTTACCATTAGGAACTGTATTAACCAGTGATCAAGAAAATACATCAGTTGTGAAATTAAATCAAGTTTCACCTCAATTTATCAAAGCAATTTTGGCGGCTGAAGACGGTAGTTTTTATCAACATGGGGTGTTAGATTTAAAAGCGATTTTGCGGGCAATTAAAATAGGAGTAGAAAATAAAAAAATTGTTTCTGGTGCTTCCACAATTACCATGCAATTGGCGAGAATGTTGGATAATTCACCGCGAACAATGACTGCAAAATTAAAAGAGGTTTGGTTATCCTGGCGATTAGCTGCGGGAATGACTAAAGATGAAATTTTAGCTGCTTATATTAATCGTCTACCTATGGGAGGAAATATTTATGGGGTGGAAGCTGCGGCGCGAATTTACTTTGCTATTCCTGCAAGTGATTTAAACTTAGCACAAGCTTCTATTTTAGCAGCAATTCCTAATAATCCCACTTATTTTAATCCTTATCAACATCAAAAAAGATTACAGCAACGACAGAAATATGTGTTAAACAGAATGGTACAGGAAAAATATATTTCTGATGCAGAATTAGAACTTATATATCAAGAGAAAATAATATTTAACCCCCGTCAACAGGGAATTATTGCTGCACCACATTTCTTATTTTGGTTAGCAACAAAAAACAATACACATAATACAGAATCATCACCTATTCGCACGACAATAAATCGCCTTTTACAGCAATTTGTGGAAGCACAAGTACAACAAGTAATTTCTTCTTTAAAGGCGAATAATGTCCATGATGCAGCAGCGGTGATAATTGACAACTCCTCTGGGGAGATTTTAAGTTATGTCGGTTCGCCTGATTATTTTAATGATGTGAAATTAGGGCGAAATGATGGAGTCCAAGCTTTGCGCCAACCAGGTTCTACTTTAAAGCCATTTGTGTATGAATTAGCTTTAGAAAAAGGCGTAATTAGTCCTCATACTATTTTGGCAGATGTTCCTACTCATTATGCAATTCCGGGAGCAAAATTATATAGTCCGACAGATTATACTAACAGCTTTCTTGGTCCTGTCAGAGTCAGAGTTGCTTTGGCGAATTCTTTAAATGTACCTGCGGTAAAGGTATTAGAAAAGGTGGGTGTAGAAACTTTTTTAAATCGGCTGCATGAATTGGGTTTTGTACATCTAAATCAAGATGCTGAATATTATGGTTTAGGGTTGACTTTAGGTAGTGGTGAGGTGAATTTATGGGAACTGGCTAGTGCCTATTTAACTATGGCTAATATGGGGAAAATCACACCATTGGTAACTACATTAAATAGTTCTCCAATTGCCAATTCTCAATCTTTAGTTTCCCATAATTGGCAATTAATTATTGATATGTTAAGCGATCGCTATGCCCGATCCACAGCTTTTGGTGTAGACTCAGTGTTAAATTTGCCCTTTCCCGTCGCTGTTAAAACTGGCACTTCCTCCAATTATCGTGATACCTGGACAGTTGGCTTTAGTAGTGATTATACCGTGGCTACCTGGGTGGGTAATTTTAACGGTGAACCCATGCGTCAGGTTTCCGGTGTCACAGGGGCTGCACCTTTGTGGAATAGAATCATGTTGCATTTGCATGAACATCAAACCCCTGCTGATTTTCCACCTCCAGCAAACATGATAAAATTACCCATCTGTGCCAATACAGGGTTAAAACCTACACCTAGCTGTACTTCCGTAGTTCAGGAATATTTCTCTTTAAAAGATAAAATGGCTTATGAAAAATCTACGGATTTCCATTTATCATCTGTGTATGATCAATGGTTAGGAAAACAGCCACAATTGCATTTTAAGCCTGATAATTTCCGAATTATCTCTCCTCATAATGGAGATTTATTTCTGCTGTATCCTGCTGGAGACGGACAGCAAAAAATAGAATTTAAAGCTAGTGGAACATTAAATCAGTCTGTAGACTGGTGGCTAAATGATCAACATTTATCTACACAATCAAGTAATGGGATATTTTGGCATTTACGCCCTGGTAATTGGCAGCTAGAAGCTAGAATCGGCAAGCTACACGACCAAATAAACTTCCAAGTAAAGGTAGGAAATATCCAACCTAAAAAACAAGGTTTTTCCGTAGCAAATCCCACTAAATTATAGATTTCTATAGATTGACAAAGTTTTAATAATCAGCTCAATCTTTTATCCGGAAGTTGATAAATCAAAGTTGATAATGTAAATGTGGTTAAAAGTTTTTAGGAAGTGAAAATAGTCATGAAAAATACACAAGAACGCAAGTCTACTAAAAAGAAACAGTCTTTTTCTCCTGTTGATATTGGGACTCCTAAAGTACCAGTTCGGAAAACTAAAGCTAAAAATCAACAGTCTGAATCACTCAGCGACTGGGAACACGCGAGTTAATTTATGAACTGCTTTTCTTTCCCTGCATCTGTCTAAACTATGATTTGTAGTGATTTTGGTGATCATGATGATTTAATATGGTAATCATTGAATCAAAGTAATTATAGTTTAGACAATAATCAAGTAAGGTAGGGTAAGTTAGGGTCAAAAAAAGATGATCAATGAAAAGTATAAATACTCGGAACTGACATCCAAAATCATTGGATGTTCTATGACTGTGCATAAAACATTGGGTAATGGTTTTCAAGAAGTAATTTATCAAAGGGCATTGGTAATTGAAATGCAATTAGCGGGTATTTCTTTTGCAAGAGAATTTGAAATGCCGATTTTTTATAAAAAACAACAAATAGGAACACGACGAGTAGATTTTTTGGTCGAAGGTGTTATTTCAGTTGAAATAAAAGCAGTAACTAAATTAGAAGACGTTCATTTTGCACAAGCAATTAACTACTTAGAAGCATATAATCTTGAGATTGGGTTACTAATCAATTTCGGTGAAACCAGTTTGAACTTTAAAAGACTTACTAATAAGAAATATAAAACGTCTGAACTATGATTCTTATGATTCTTGTGATTCTTGTGATTTTTATGATTTTTATGATTTGGATGATTTAGAGTCACACCTGTAAAAATTACATTCAATTGCATCATACAACTTCATCACATAAATCAAAAAAATCATAAAACGTCTGAACTATGATTCTTATGATTTGGATGATTCTTATGATTTAGATGATTCTTATGATTTAGATGATTCTTGTGATTTTTATGATTTGGATGATTTAGAGTCACACCTGTAAAAATTACATTCAATTGCATCATACAACTTCATCACATAAATCAAAAAAATCAAAAAAATCATAGTTTAGACTATGTTACAATTTTGAAATTGGTAGAAAATCAGGGTTATAAAAATGCAGAGTGGCGACCAAAATCTGATTATTTTGATGATTTATATACTTGTTGTCTATTGGACAATCAATCGCATGATTGCATCTATAGACGATATAGTAAAAGTTGATTTCCAAAAAGGTGCTGTTGATGATCAATTAAAAGCACAAAATCTCCAAGACACCGTGGGTATTTCCTTCAAGACAGGTACTTATGGACTAGATAAAGTGGAAACGGATCTAAAAGAATTATCAATGAGTGTTGAAAATAAATCAGATAGTATTGCCATATATGTTGACTGGGATAATAGTTCTTTCGTGGTTGAACATAGCAAGCAGTCGCGGCGGGTAATTCGCAAATCTCCTGATTTAACCCGCGATTTAGCTATATTCCAAGTTCCGACAATTATCGCTCCTAAAAAGACAATTTCTGAAAATGTCACCGCAGAAGATGTTTTTCAAAGAGATAAAGAATCAGGAGTCTATAAACCGGCCTCACCTTTAATTAATGTAGCGGGAGTTAAAGGGAATAAAAAGTTATATAAAGACTTTTTAGATGGCAAAAAAAATTTAGAATTTTCCTTACAACTTGTATTGCGAATTTCAGAAATCAGAGCCGGTATTGCACCGGGAATAAATGTTCCTCCAGTGTCAATTATTAATTGTCCTTTTACTATTAAAAAAATCCCTTGGACCTACGCTTTACCTTGGAATAAAAAGTAATCTATCTGAGTCTTGCGATTTTCATGTAATTAAAAGTAAACTAGAGGAAGGCAGAGAGTAGGCGTAGGCAGTTGCAGATCAGTCATGAAGACTGGTTTGAGGAAAGTCCGGGCTCCCGAAAGACCAGACTTGCTGGATAACGTCCAGTGCGAGTGATCGTGAGGATAGTGCCACAGAAAGATACCGCCAATCAATTTATTGGTTGGTAAGGGTGCAAAGGTGCGGTAAGAGCGCACCAGCAGCGTCGAGAGGCGTTGGCTCGGTAAACCCCGGTTGGGAGCAAGGCCACAAGGAACTACGGTTGGTCTTTTACCAGTTCCGTTGAAAAAGAGCCGCTAGAGGTGTTTGGTAACAAGCATCCCAGATAGATAACTGCCCTCGCAAGAGAACAGAACCCGGCTTACTACCGACTCTCTTCTCAAACGAATTATGGATGTTTTATTTTCCATAGTTCGTTTTTTCAATTACTACAGAAAATGAGAGAGACTGAAACATTTTAGCTGATGAAATTTTGAATAGAGCTAGTTTCAAACATTTGACATAATATATAGTTATGTTTATTAATATGGACAATAAAATGAACACAAGTAATATAAAATCTTTTTCAGTATATGGTCTTTTTGGAACAGATGATATACACATTCCTTTTGATGAGAATATAAAAATACTAGTTGGTGAAAATGGAATTGGCAAAACTCAAGTCTTAAATCTTTTTTATTATACTTTAACAAGAAATTTTTTTAGACTTGATGAATTCAGTTTTGATGAATTGATTTTAGAATTTAATGGCAGAAATCCTATTAAAATAGATAAAGCTAGTGTAAATGAATTGACTAAAGGAATTTATGATAATCCAATAGTTAAGGACTTTATTAATGAGGTTGGTTATTCTCAATTTGAGATGTTAAGAAATCGATTTATACAAATCAAAGGTAATAGAAGAAAATTAGAAATGGAATTTGAATATAATCCCAAGTTCAGAAAATATCCTATAACTCATCTATTTCGAGTTTTTGAGCAAGCCGAAATGAATAAGGAAAATTTATCAAACCAATTTTTTAGAACCTGTAAAGAGGAAATTGAATCCGGTATTAAAGGTAGTGAGATTATGTATTTTCCAACATACAGACGTGTTGAAGAAGATTTATATAATTTAGGTTACAATGATGAGATTTTGAAGCAAGAAAATACACTTATCCAGTTTGGAATGGATGATGTTAAAAAACGTTTTACTCAAATTGAAAGTAAAATTGATAAACTCTTAAAAGAAGGATTTTCTAAAATCACTTCGGAAATTTTAAGTCAATTAGTAAAAGGATTTGCTCACACAGATAATAATTTTTTAAGCAACATTAATGAAAATGATATTGAAATTATTTTAGCAAGAGTTGGTAAAGAATTATCTGAAAATGATAAAAATGAAATTAGAAATAGTGTTAAAAATCAATCATTTGACAATCCATCACTAACTTATATTTTAAAAAAATTAGTAGAAATATATGATAAACAGAAAGAATTAGATGATTTGGTGAAGAAATTTAAAGACGTTTGTAATAAATATTTAATCAATAAAAACGTATTTTATGATGAAAGTGCCATCAAAATATTTATCAAATCAGAAAAAACTGATTCTGAAATTGACTTGAGTAAACTTTCTTCTGGAGAAAAGCAAATTATTTCTATATTTTCCAAAATATACCTTTCTGAAAGTGACAAAAGATTTATTATACTTTTTGATGAACCGGAATTATCATTATCAATGATCTGGCAACAACAATTACTTCCAGATATTATCAATTCAGGAAAATGCGAATTACTTTTAGCAGTAACTCACTCTCCATTTATTTTTGATAATGAACTGGATAAATATGCTATTGGATTAGATCAATATATTCAACCTTCAGAAACGATTATAGCCTAATGTCATACTTAGATAAACTCAAACAGAGTCGGAATAAATCCCAGGTTGCCTATCAAGAATTTGCCCTGCATACAAGACAAAATAAAGATGGTTTATTTTGCTTTTTTGAAGGTAAGGATAATGCTTACTATGTTCCACGAATTAAGCATTTTACAGATAACTATCACCCAATCATGTGCGGTGGACGAGATAAAGTATTAGACGTTTACCGACTTATTACTATTCATAGAGAATATGATAAATACAAAAAAGCATTTTTCATTGATAGAGATTTTAATGAACCTTTACAACCTCATAATCCACCAATATTTGAAACACCTTGTTATTCAATTGAAAATTTTTATGTTTCAGTAAATGTTTTTAAAGAAATACTCAAAAACGAATTTCATTTATCAGAGGTTAGTGATCCAGATTTTCAAGTTTGTGTGACTCTTTTTAAAGATAGACAAGAAGAGTTTCATCAAGCCACAATTTTGTTTAATGCTTGGTATGCTTGTTTGATAGAAATTAGAAATACAACAGAAAAAGAAACAGGTGTAAATTTAGAGGATAAATTTCCAAAGGATTTTATTGATTTAACTTTACAGTCAGTTTCAGCAAAATATGACTTAGAAAAAATAAAACAGACTTTCCCAAAAGCGTTGGAAGTTTCAGAAAATATTTTAAATATCAAGATTGCTGAATTTACTAATTCTAAGCATTGTAAAGTTTTTAGAGGAAAATATGAAATGTGGTTTTTGCTAGTCTTTTTAAGATTAATTTTAATAGACTCCAATAAAAGTCAATTATTCATCAAAGAAAAATTAAGTTTCACTTTTAATAATGACTATACCAGTCCAAATCCTATCCTTAGTAATGAACAAGCACTTACAGCATTTAATGGCTATGCTGAAACCCCTGAAAGTTTGAATGCTTATTTAATGCAAGTGATAAAATAGGAATAAATGTCAGTCTATCTCTTCTTTTATGTTTTTATTGTATGGTATCCTATGCTAATTCTACATTCCGCAGCTAGTTGAAGTTATGAAAATGCTAACACAGTAAGTTTTTAAACAAAAAACAGACTTGTATTTATACTTTATAATTTAATGCTAAGTTAATAGTTATTAGCCCTTTTTTCCACACTTACCTAATGTCCAGCGTTTATCCCCGCCGTCAACGGCAGCTTGAAAGTTTAGTCCAAAAGTTTGGTTTGTCACTAGATTCACCGATAAAGTGGCAATTATTGGACTTGGCTCTCACTCATCCTACCGTCTCTGATACCGCCAATTATGAACAACTAGAGTTTGTGGGCGATGCGGTGGTACGTCTCGTGGCGGCTGAGGTATTATGGGAACATTATGCTGATTGCTCAGTCGGTGATTTTGCCGCTATTCGTTCAGTCTTAGTGAGCGATCGCATTCTCGCCCAACTAGCAAGAGAATATGGTTTAGAATTATATTTATTAGTGGCTGGTAGTGCCACCGCTGATCATGTTGGCCAAGAATCACGATTAGCAGATTCTTTTGAAGCCGTTCTAGGGGCGCTTTACCTTAGCACCAACAATCTTAACCTGATTCGTCCTTGGTTAGATCCCCATTTCCAACAGCTAACCACAGAAATCCGTCTTGACCCTGCTAGGCTTAATTATAAAGCAGCTTTGCAAGAATGGACTCAAGCCCAATTCAAAGTTCTCCCAGAATATCGAGTTTTGGAAGTCAGTCAACCCCACCGCACTCATGAACGCTTCTTTGCTGAAGTTTGGCTACATGAAAAAATGTTAGGACAAGGCAAAGGACGCTCCATTAAAGCCGCTGAACAAGCCGCTGCCAAAGTTGCCTATTCAGCAATTAGCACACCTGTTACAGATCTCTTGTAGTGCGGGCATCTTGCCCGCTACATAAGTACATCATAACACCGGAAAGTGCTGTATAAGTAGGTTGGCGTTGAAAATTGTCGTTATGGCAAGGCAAAAGGCAAGAGGCAAGAGTGAAGAGGGTTTGGGCGATTTTACGTTTCTTTACACAGTTTGGTTTTATTGTGTTCACCTACTTAGATTAAAAAAAGACAGAGATTTCCTCTGTCCTAAAAATATGATAATTAGAGTCTTAATGGCAAAACTTAGTAACGGTCGCGTCCACCACCACCATATCCACCACGTCCACCACCACCACGATCTTCTTTGGGTTTAGCTTTGTTAACTTTTAACCCACGTCCCATCCATTCAGCACCGTCAAGTGCTTCAATTGCGGCTGTTTCTTCTGCCTCTTTTTCCATTTCTACAAAGGCAAAACCTCTTTTCCGACCAGTTTCCCGGTCAGTGGGTAGTTGGACTCTCTTCACGGTTCCATATTCTGCGAAAACCCCAGTTAGGTCATTTTCCGTAACCTCATAGGATAAATTGCCGACGTAAATTGACATTGAATAGCTCCGAACACTAAAAATTTGACTTGTTCTTTAACTATAATATCAGCACTGAGATAAAATCCGCCATAGGACTTAAAAAAGACACATATTGTGTGTGTCTTGATAAAATTATGATTTATTGTGGATGTTCAAACTTAGTAACGGCGAGAATAGCCGCCACCGTCGCCACCCCGTCCACCACCACCACGATCTTCTCTGGGTTTAGCTTTATTAACTTTCAAGCTGCGTCCCATCCATTCAGAACCATCAAGTGCAGCAATTGCTGCTTCTTCTTCTTCATCTGAACTCATTTCTATAAAGCCAAAACCCCGGACACGTCCGGTTTCTCGGTCAATAGGTAGTTGAGCTTTTTTTACAGTTCCATATTCTGCAAAAACCTGCTTGAGGTCTTCTTCTCCGACTTGATAGGACAAATTACCGACGTAAATTGACATTGAATAGCTCCAGAAATTAAAAAATGGGCATTTACAGTATGAATAAAAGAAATGCCTCAACCATATAATACCCGTAATTAAGGTTTATTTTCTAATTGGGCATAGAAATTTTTTCTCCGGTAGCATAACCCTCCAAATCACCAACCGTCCCATACAACAACTAGCCAAAGCCCAAATCACCAAAGTACGACTCACGAAGATGTGGGAGAAGGGTGAGATTTTGTAATTGGCATCGAATAAGACTTGGGTAGTTTTAAATCAGCGAATTCACAGATAGAACTAAAGGCACAAAAACGGCAATGGTTTCCGGGATTTGGGGGAAATATTTGACTGAAGTTACTATTTTTAGCTTCATATTGTTGCAAATCTTCTTGATGTTGATGGGCAATATTTGCTAACTCAGATTCTAAAGATTTAAACTCACTATTACTAATAGTAATTAATTCCGATTTTTTGCCAGCTTCCAAATTATAAAAAGATGCAACTGCGGGTTTACCAGGATAAAGATAACGGGCTGCAAGTAAATAAACTAATGCTTGTCTGTGGTCAAAAGCCGATCTACCAGTTTTAAAATCTAAAATATGTAAGGTGCTATCAGACTCAATAAATATACAGTCCATCGCGGCATATAACCGAAAGCAATAATCTTGTTTTTCAATCACAATCGGTTTAGGAAAACCTTCATCACCGGAAGTTAATTCCAGAATCCGCTTACCTAATAATAAAGGGGCATTTTGATATTTTCTTAAAATTTGTAATACCCGATATTTAACTGTTTCATGGGTTTGACTCAATCTCAATAACCTCGCCACTTTTTCCACACCATCAGCCTGAGTTAACCAATGCAGGTGATGATGAAACTCATATACGCCTTTTTGGGCAAGAATGCCAATGCGCTGGGGTGGGGTAGCTGTTGTCAATAAAGCTTTAACTTGGGGTTCATGCTGTCGCGCTTTGATAAATCCTCTTCTCATTTGGCAATGCCAATGTTCCTGTCCCCGGCTGGGGGCAAATAAAGACCAAAGGTGGTAACTAACAAAGGGTCTATCGGGGGTTGACATTGCTCATGTAGAGTGAGAGAAATTACTTTGGGGATACTTGCGGCTTAGTGGCTGTTCCACAGCTTTGCGGGATGCTTCCTAATAGTAAATAGCAATAATCATGCACGGGAGAGAGTGGCAATATGAGTAACCCTAGCAATTCCGGTAAAATCAAGTTTGGGACTGACGGCTGGCGCGGAATTATTGCCGATGATTTTACTTTTCCCAATGTACGGAAAGTAACCAGGGCAATCGCTAGTTATCTGGAAACTGCCTATAGTAAAGACAAACCTGTTTTAATTGCCTACGATACGCGGTTTTTAGCTGACGAGTTTGCCCGGACATCTGCCGCTGTTTTGGCGGATTTGGGCTGGAATGTGAAAATTACTGATCGGGATTGTCCCACTCCAGTAATTGCCTACAATGCGCGTCTGCTCAACTCCGCAGGGGCTTTGATGTTTACTGCTAGTCATAATCCTGCACCCTATTGTGGGATTAAATATATTCCCGATTATGCAGGTCCTGCAACTCCAGAAATTACTGATACTATTGTCGCCAACATAGAAACAGCATCGGATGAGTTACCTGGAAGTAACCCATCTGGGACAATTTCTACTTTTGATCCGAAGCCCGATTATCTGAATTTTATCTACACCTTGTTGGATGTGGAAAAAATCAAAAGTGCAAATTTAAATGTCAAGTATGATGCCCTTTATTCTACCTCACGGGGATATTTAGATGAAGTCTTGCAACACTGTGGTTGTCAATTAGAAAGTTTCCACGATTGGCGAGATGTGCTTTTTGGTGGTGGTATGCCTGAACCCAAAGGGGAACAGTTAGTTGAGTTGGTGGCAGCGGTGAAAGCTGATCATGCCGATTTGGGTTTGGCTACCGATGGTGATAGCGATCGCTTTGGTATTGTTGATGAACAAGGTAATGTTCTCACTCCCAATACAGTGTTGTTAGTTCTAGCACGGCATTTGATTAAAAACAAGGGTAAGAGCGGTGCAATTGTTAGAACTGTGGCAACTACGCATTTATTAGATAATTTTGCTGCTAAGTATGGCTTGCAAATTTATGAAACTGCGGTAGGTTTTAAATACATTGGTGAGAAAATGCGGGAGACCGCTGTTTTGATTGGTGGAGAAGAATCCGGTGGTTTAAGTATCATTGGCCATATTCCTGAAAAAGACGGGGTTTTAGCAGATATGCTAGTAGCTGAGGCGATCGCTTATGAAGGTAAGCCTTTAAGTCAGTTGGTACAGGAAGCGATCGCTGAAGCTGATGGTCCTTTGTATAACAATCGCTTAGATTTACACCTCACAGAAGCTCATAAGGTTGCCGTGATTGATTCCTATACCCAAAATCCGCCTTCAGAAGTGGCAGGAATTGCGGTGAAAGAGGTGGGAAGGAAAGATGGTATTAAACTGTATTTAGAAGAGGGTAGCTGGGTGTTGCTGCGTCCTTCTGGAACAGAACCTTTGGTGAGAGTGTATATGGAAACTAACTCACCAGAAAAACTTAGTCAGATTGCTAAATTCATGGAAGCTGAAATTGCTAAGTTAGGATAAAATCCCACCCCTAACCCCTCCCCGCTCTTCGTGGAGGGGAATTATCTTTATTTAAAGTTATGATTTTGAAAATATTGGCGAATTTTTTAATATTACTAATTATAGCTATTTGGGTAGTAGCGATCGCTCTTATTTCCGTCCAAAATGCTACTCCTGTATCTTTACGGTTTTTGGTTTTTCAATCAATCCAAATTCCCTTGGGGTTGATGTTGGCTTTTAGTGTGGCTGTGGGTTTGTTAGGTACAGCAGTTTTGCAACCTCTCTGGGGGTTGGGAGAGTCGCAATCTAGGGTAGATGAAGATGCGGAGTTTTTTGTTGATGATGAAGATTTTTAGAAGTTTTTAGATCCCCGACTTCTACAAATTCAATTTGATAAATAACAAAATTGATCAAAGAAGTCGGGGATCTTGATTTTGGGTTTTTCTCACGGAAAGACGCAAAGAGAAATAGATAAAAGATAACCCACTTAATTAATTTTCATGCCGATTTAACCAAGTTACTAAATCAGAGATAGTTTTAATTCGCTCAATTGCTTGTCTATATTGAGTTTCCCATGATTATTGACCTCTGCAAATACCCCCTTGACAATTTCCCCTTTTCCTTAACTTGTCACCAATGGGGATACCTTAATTAAATTCCAAAGGGAACATAGGTGAACATTACCAACAGACCCTCATTTTTTGGGTCTATTTCTTGAGGAGTGCTTTAAAATATCTTTAAAAAATCTTTAAAAAGTCTTTAAAAGCTCTTTAAAAATGCAAATGCACATCTAGAAGAAATTGAAACAGCAATTCAAAAAAATGAGGCGGCTTAAATTGTGGTACGTCTTTATGCAGATGAACAATTTCCTCGCATAGTCAGCGAATTATGATTAGTTCACCCTTCTCTATAAGCCCTTATTTTCCTTCTTTGCGTCTTTGCTCCTTAGCGTCTTTGCGCGAAACAAAGATAGCACCCTTAGCAATAAAGCCCACCTGAGTGGGCTAATGAGGCTGATTTGTGTAGAGAAATAGAATTAATAAGGATCTGAGTCAAATTTCCCGCGCTTCACACTTCTGAGATAATAACCTCGTGACGGTAATTTATTTAAATCGAAAGTGTCACCTCTAGGAACTCGCCAAATTTTGTAGTCGTGATATGTGAGAGGAGTTCCCTTTTTACAAGTTTCTGGAGGATGATCTCCTAAAACAAAATACGCTGAACCTTTACCCGTAACTTTAGCAATACCATATTTATCAACTAGTAAAGATGTTTGTTCACTAATTGCTATCCCTAACGCTTTTGCCGATACACCATCTTGAATTTGCCTAGCAATAAAAACCATAATTCTTCCCATTCTTTTGCGTTCATCGAAATGGGTATCAATGATAGTTCCCCGCAAATGTTTCCACTGGAAAAAGTTATAGGTAAAGGTAATATTCCGGTAGGGATCATCAAGGGCTTCATGAGTTTCAATACTATCTTCACAAGCACAAGAATCATAAACATATTCACTTTGAATCATCGCTCCGGCACTTGTACCACCAATAGCACCACCTTGATCATAAACCGACTTAATAGCAACTTCCAACTTAGTGTTTTTCCAGTGGCGAATATATTCACATTGATCACCACCAGCAAAGAAAATTACGCCAGCATTTCTGACTTTATCAAAAATATCGGTTCGGTTTGCTTCTTGACGATTACGAATGATGAGAGTTTCTACATATTTGACACCTCTCATACTATAAATTAGCTGATTATAATCATCGTTACCAGCAGCACGAATTACTAAAACATTAACTTTAGTATTGCTGTTACTACCACCCCTGACTTGATTAATCATCCACTGAATAGCGTCATCAACATCAGGACCGCCACCACCTAAATTATGAACAGGTCCAGCTAATTTAGGGAGTTTATAAGCTGGTTCAGAGGTGGGAATCTGGCTATCGGCAATGATATCCTCAAAGAACCGTTTTAACTTGGCTGTTAAACGATCTAGGATGCGGTTTACCATCTTCAACAAGCTGTTTTTTGCATTCTGCAAACGCCTGGATGTACTTAGGAATGCCTTTATCATATTATAATCTTGTCAAGCAAACAGCAATCATTTCTAACTTTCGCATTTCTCAGGGCTAAATTCCTAGCGTACAGGGTTTGTACTGTTTTTTTACGGACAATAATCAGAGTAATCTTTAATTCTCTTTACCAGACAATTTCTGCTCGTTCTTCTACTACTCTTTCATAAACCATTTCTGTTTGTTTACCTAATTTTGGCCAGCTAAATCTTTTCTCTAAATCTGCATAAGCATTATTTACCAACCATTGACAATAATCTGGGTTTTTCAGCACTTCTAATATTCCCCAAGCCACAGAGTCCGAGTTGTTTACCCAGGTGGTAATTCCCGTTTTTGTATGTTGAACTACTTCAGGAAAACCACCAGTATCGGAAACTATGACTGGTACGCGGGAGGCAAAACTTTCTAAAGCAACTATCCCAAAGGGTTCATAAAGACTGGGAAAAACTGCACAGTCAGCGATGGTTTGAAATTTATCTAAGTATTCATCAGCCAGGAATCCAGTAAAGTAACACTTGTGCCAAATTCCCAAATCCCAAGCTTGACGTTTAAGATGGTCAGTATTACCACCACCAATTATGACAAATTTAACATTATTTCCCATTTCCCACAGCACCTTGGGAGCGGCATTAAGTAATATAGGTACGCCTTTTTCATAGGTCATGCGACCAAGATAATAGACAATTTTTTCATCATCTGCGGCAAATCGTCGCCGAAAATCTTGAGCATGAAAATCTTTGTGATGTATTTTCTTTTCTGCGCGAATACCGTTATAAATTACGTCAATTTTATCACTAGGAATATATAGTGTTCCGATCATTTCCCGACGCATATATTCACTACAAACGATGACCCGCCAAGCATTATCAGCTAGTGTATATTCTTTATCATGAATATAGTTTTGGGTATCATTGTGAATACCGTTATAGCGTCCATGTTCTGTGGCGTGAATTGTGGCAATTAGGGGAATTTTAAAGGTATGCTTGAGAGCGATCGCTGCATCCCCAACTAACCAATCATGGCCATGAATCAGATCAAATGGACCTTTTTCCCTTAATAACCTGCCGCCATGTTCTCCCATACTCTCATTTAAGTTCACCACCCAGTGGAAAAAATCGTTACTAGGAGCTACTGGGACACGGTGGATATGAATGCCTTCCACGACTTCATACAAGGATGCTGGACCAAATTCTGGCGTGATTAGGTGGATGTCATGGCCTAACTTTATTAGTTCCGGGTACAATTCAGCAACGTGACGAGCAATTCCCCCAACTATCCTCGGTGGAAATTCCCAACTCAGCACTAATATCTTCATTGACTTGACTCCCCGATGATTGACAAAAAATTAAAATATATAAAAACTATATTTATAGCAGGGAAAAGGGCATTAGAAATTAAAAATTCTCGAAAACTCTTAGGAATACTACTGGCTGGCTGATTGACGAAGGAGCATTCACTTGCAGCCGATAGACTTTTTCCGCCAATCCTAAGTATATATAGGAATCACAAATGATATTTCAGTATCTTGTCCAAATCGAAAAAAGCCTTGATTCGTAGGTTGGGTTGTTCGCGTGAGCGTTGCGGAGCAATAGCATGAAACCCAACATGAGCGTTGGGTTGCGCTGTCGCTACAAAAAATGGACAAGGTATTGTTTATGACGATGAATTGATGGTTTTAAAGGCTTAATTGAGATTTAGTCACTTGCGTCACACTAAGTATATGTCATAAAAAGATTATTAATTACCCCAAAATTACGGTTTTGTTTATCAGTAGAATCTCTTACGATTATACCTGTATTGAATATTGAAACGAGTTGGAATTAGAAATTGTAGGGGTTTAGCATTGCTAAACCTTTGTATTCCACAGTGCAATAGAAAACTACACTTCCTTATCAGGTGCGGAAATCAAAAATATGTCAAATAACTCTTTTCTCAGTCAAACCGCGACAACAGTTGTCTTTATTGATTTCTCTGTTTCCAAATATCACACCCTACAAACGGGAATTGTCGAGGGAGTAGAAACAGTTATTCTTTCCCCAGATAGAGACGGGATTGAAGAAATTACCCAAGTTTTACAACAAAATCCCCAAGTTAACAGTGTATATATAGTTGCTCAGGGTTCTCCGGGAAGTTGGTATTTAGGTAATACGCACCTGAGTTTAGACAATTTAGATAAATTACAAGATTATCAATCACTAATCACAACTGAGAAAATTAAGCAGATTCTTCTTGATAACAACAACGGTGGCTTTGAAAGTATCTTTGATAGAGGTAATGGTATAGCTTTTGCTGATCTGCAAGGAGCGCAATCCAACAACTATCAAGGTTCGTCATTCCCTATTCCCCAGGAAGCAACCTCGGTCGCATCTGCGGATTACCGAATTAATTCTCTGTTAAATGGCTACAAATGGGGAGTGACCAGCATTAACTTCAGTTTCTATTCTGGCGGCTCTTACTATGGTAGTGAAACAGATTTGGGTATTGTTAGTGATGGGATTAAAAATAATGTCCGCACTATCCTGAATAACGTTATCGCTCCCCTCATTAATGTTAATTTTGTCGAGGTTGCTGACTCGGCTTCTAGCTATGGTCAGATTCGTTATCTCCTTTCAACGAGTCCTGGCTATGCCTACGCCTACTATCCCTTTTCAACAGATACCAATCAGGGAAATGGTAATGATCGTGCGGGTGACGTGTTCTTAAATCCTACGAATGATAATAGTTCTAGTTTCGGTGGATTTCAAGGGGGACCAGGGACTCATGGCTACCAAACTATCATTCATGAAACCCTACACGCGCTAGGTTTAAAGCATCCTGGTAACTATAACGGCAGTGACGTTGGTAATCCGCCTTACCTTCCCTACGGTGAAGACAATTGGGACAACACCCTAATGACTTACAATTTTAATTCGGGTGCAGAACCAAGTACGCCAATGCCCTATGATGTGTTGGCTTTACAGTACCTTTATGGAGCGAAATCCTATAATTCTAGCAGCACGACCTATAATTTCAACCGTCCTGATTTATATTCTGATGGCTCGCTGACAGTTGGTAGTACACTTTATTATAATAAACTCACTATTTGGGATAGCGGTGGCATAGATACCCTAAATTTCTCTAGTTTAGAAGCCAACGCATCCGGCTATCGGTTTGATCTCAATGCTGGTGGGTGGTTGTCAAGGCTAACAGACTTTAATGGTACAGGATACAATGTCAATGCTGGTCCGCCAGTTAGCTTCACGAGTGGGACAAGCTATTACGCAACCTACAGTGGGACAAGGCTGGCCTACGGGGTAACCATTGAGAATCTAATTAACTCTTCCAGTAATGATTACATTATTGCTAATTCTACTGCCAATGTTTTTAGTGGTTACGGTCTAAGCAATACGACGGGCGCTGACATTATTGAAGGGGCAAATAATTTAGATACTCTAGATTTATCGGAGTTTACCGTTGCCAGTGTTACTCAAACCCAAAGCGGTAGTGACCTAGTGCTTGGACTGGGTTTGGGAAGCTCGGTAACGGTTAAAAATTATTATGATGTGTCGGCGGCTAGTCGCATACAGATTGGATTTTCTAATGCAATCAATGAAATTACTGGTAATCCCTCAATTAACAATGGTCGTACCCCAATTGTAGGAACTGCTGGTTCTGACTGGATAACAGGAGGTCCAGGGGCAAAAACCATTACTGGAGGTGCTGGTAATGATTTCTTCGTGTTTACTGATCTCCGAGATGTGGGACAACGGATTACGGATTTTACTGTAGGAACAGACAAAATTGTCCTTACTCAATTGATTAGTAGTATTAATTACATTGGTATTGATCCTATTGCGGATCAATACATGAGATTTGTCGCCGGAACAGGTAGCAATACTGGTAGTACCTTTCTGCAAATTGATCGGGATGGGATTTTAGGTAGTGCCACATTTAAGAACTTCCTTCAGGTTGATAACATCACTACCACCCAGTTAAATAACGTCAACAATTTTGTTTTCTAATATTTTCTCATCACGACAATTTTCAACACCAACTTACTTACCAGGAACTCTATGTTAACTCAATTCAAAAACCCTCTGATCACCATCGGTATCACCCTAGCCTCTGGTATCAGTGCCATATCAATCTCTACTCCTGCTTACTCTATTAACTTAGTTAATTTAAACACCTTTAGCTCCATTGGAGATGTTAGTAGTAACAACACAGTTATTCAATCAGGTACAACAAATACCGTTGATACTGGTGGTGGTGCTGGTAGTTTAGAGCAATTTTTGGGTATCAATGCGACCAATTTTGCAACTGCTATTCCAGACAATCAATATGGTTCAGCCATTAAAAGTACCTTTAATAATATCAATGCTGGAGATGTGTTTAGCTTCAACTGGAATTTCACAAGTACAGATGCAGATCAAGCTTTTGTCACCATTAACAATAACGTTCAAACCTTAACGGGTAATAGTCTTTATAGCTATACCTTCACTTCTGCGGGAAATTATAACATCGGTATTGGAGTTGTTGATACTGGGGATTCAACAGGTTCATCAACTCTCACCCTAAGTAATGCCACAATTCAGTCCGTTCCTTGGGAAACTGATGCTTTACCAGTATTAAGTAGTACAGTTCTTTTTGGTATTGGTGTTTGGACAAAACGTAAATTCAATAGACATCTCCAATAATTTTTGAACCCCCCAGTCGGTTTTAACCGACTTTAGCTATAAGACAGGGAATTTATTCCCTGGCTTCTCTCCCTGGCTTCCTCCTTCCTCCTTCCTCCTTCCTTACATCACCACCCCATAATGTTTCGCTAAAAAACGCAAAAACGCCAACGGGAAAAAAGTGATTTTATTGTGTTGACAAACAATTTTAAAAATGTTATCATAAAATTGATAAGGAAGAACTATCTTGCCATTAGTTAATTAGAGCAAGAAAATCCCCTCCTTACCTATTACCCGTTTTTTGCCTGATTTTCACAATAAACTCGCCTGTAATTTCCCTCACGATTGCATACAGGCGAGTTTTTAGCAATAAACCAAAAATCTGGGAATTAGCTCTTATCTAACCGCAACACAGCCATAAAAGCCTCCTGGGGTACATCCACCGTACCTATAGACTTCATCCGTTTTTTACCTTTGGCTTGCTTTTTCAACAGTTTCTTCTTCCGGCTGATGTCGCCACCATAGCATTTAGCCAAGACATCTTTCCGCATCGCCGATATACTTTCACTGGCAATAACTTTTGAACCAATGGAAGCTTGAATGGGGACTTTAAATTGATGACGGGGAATTAGTTCTTTGAGTTTTTCCGCCATGGCTCTACCGACATTGTAGGCTTTATCTCTGTGGACAATCATCGCTAAGGAATCCACTGGATCACCATTAATCAGAATATCCAATTTCACCAAGGGATTTTCCCGGTAGCCAATCAGATGATATTCCATACTGGCGTAACCGCGAGAACGGGATTTCATTTGATCAAAAAAGTCAGTAACAACTTCCGCTAGGGGTAACTCATAAGTTATTGTCGTCCGTCCTTGGGTGAGATATTTCATATCTTTGAAGACTCCCCGACGATTTTGCGACAACTCCATTAAAGAACCGACGTAGGTTTCTGGAGTAATCATTTCGACTTTGACATAGGGTTCTTCGATTCTGTCCCGTTCATTCGGTTCAGGTAAGCGACTAGGATTATCAATGTACAGTTCTTCACCTTTGTTAGTGACAACTTTGTAAACTACCGATGGTGCGGTAATGATTAAATCTAGGTTATACTCGCGTTCTAAACGTTCTTGGACGATTTCCATGTGCAGTAATCCCAAAAACCCGCAACGGAAACCAAAACCCATAGCACTAGAGGTTTCTGGCTCATATTTTAATGCAGCATCATTGAGTTCCAGTTTTTCTAAAGCTTCTCGCAGGTCTTCAAACTGATCTGCGTCTATGGGGAACATCCCACAAAATACCATGGGATTAGCTTCTGCGTAACCAGGCAAGGCTTCAGTGGCTTTGTTTTTGCATAGGGTAATGGTATCTCCTACTCTGGCATCAGCTACGGCTCTAATTGATGCTCCTAAATATCCTACTTCCCCAGCATGAAGTTCTTCCACTTGCTTTTGTGTTGGCACGAGAATGCCTAATTCATCAATGATAAATTCTTTACCAGATGCCATTAAGTAGATGCGATCGCCTCTTTTGACAGTTCCATCCATGACCCGGAAGTAAACAATTACACCCCGGTAACTATCATAGTAACTATCAAAAATTAACGCCCGCAGTTTCTCATTGACAGTGTCAGCAGGTGGGGGAACTCGTTCGACAATTGTTTCTAAAATCTCCGCAATGCCAATTCCCTCCTTCGCTGAAGCCAAAATTGCGCCACTGCAATCTAAACCAATAATTTCTTCAATTTCGCCAATTACTCGTTCTGGTTCTGCCCCTGGTAAATCAATTTTATTTAAAACTGGGATAATTTCTAGATTATTCTCTAGGGCTAAATAGACATTTGCGAGAGTTTGCGCCTCTACACCTTGGGACGCATCCACAACTAATAATGCCCCTTCACAAGCCACTAGAGAGCGCGACACCTCATAGGAAAAGTCTACGTGTCCAGGAGTATCAATTAAATTAAGAACATACTGCTGACCATCCTTGGCAGTATAATTCATCCGGGCAGCTTGCAGCTTAATTGTAATGCCGCGCTCCCGTTCCAAATCCATGTTATCAAGAAACTGCTCTTTCATCTGTCGATCTTCTACAGTCCCAGTCGCCTGTAGTAAACGATCCGCGAGAGTAGATTTCCCGTGATCAATGTGAGCAATAATACAGAAATTACGAATGCGAGCAGCGGGAACGTCAGTCATATACCATTTTTGCTTAAAGCAAACCAAAGTGAAAGCTATTTACTTCATGTATTTTAATGCTTTCTGAGAGAATAAGGGAAGAGGTAGGGAGCAACGCGAGGGAAAGAATTTTTTGATTTTTGCTCCTGACTCCTGTACGGCAGTTACACTATAGATTACCACAAATTTCCCAGCCATATTTTTATGAAAAAAGCTATAACTAAGTTGAGAAAATTAAAAGTGTGAGAAATCATCTGCCCTTAAAAGAGCAACAGCATCTTTCTTTAGTATTAATGGTCGGTAATTCCCGCCTGCATTGGGCATTGTTCAGAGATAATATCTTATACTCAACTGGGGACACATTTCATCTATCTGCATCTGTTATTCAACAATTAGCTGAATCTCCAACCTTAGATAATTGGTTGACAGCGATTTCTCTACCTACCAATCTTCCCATTATCCCAGATGATCCTATCCCTCTGATTCTCGCTTCTGTCGTTCCCAGTCAAACCGCACTTTGGCAAATTTACCCTCATTTGCGTCTGATTACCTTGGAAAATGTACCATTAGGGGGAATGTATCCCACGCTAGGAATTGATCGGGCTTTAGCTGTATGGGGTGCGGGAATAACTTGGGGATTTCCCGCATTAGTAATTGATGCGGGCACAGCATTGACTTTTACAGGTGCAGACAATCATCAATGTTTGGTTGGTGGGGCAATTTTGCCGGGTTTAGGGTTACAATTTGCCAGTTTAGGACAAAAAACCGGACAATTACCATTATTAGAAACTAGGATAATGACATCTTTACCACCACGTTTTGCCATGAATACATCAGATGCAATTCAAAGTGGAGTAATTTACATTTTATTAAGTGGGATAAAGGATTTTCTTGAGGCTTGGTGGCGGTTATTTCCTCATAGTCAGATTGTGATAACTGGTGGTGATAGTCATTTATTAAAAAACTATCTTCAGCAACAGTTTCCAGATATAGCAAACCGATTAATTGTAGATAATAATTTGATATTTGAGGGAGTTGGAAATATAGTAATTAGGCAATAAATCTCTAAAACTCTTATTTCTTCCGATTAGTATTACTTGTAAATTCGGCAAATCATTGTACTAGACTTTAGACTCAAAAGCACATAAATCATATTATTTGTATATTTGTAGGGGCAATTCATGAATTACTCCGACGGATGTTTTCACGGAACTTTGAGATTAAATCTTTTGGTTTTTCACCAGACAAAAGCAAACTTGCTAACAGAGTTAAATCTAAATCCCGTAAAAATTCACTTTTAGATATTTTCTCATACTTATCACCCCGCAAAAAATATAAAGAAAATTGATGATTCTGCCAAAACCAAACTTCCGGTACACCCAAACCTTGATAAATTAATAAATCATCAATTCCCCCACTCGTTACAACCACCTCAATAGCCAAATCAGGAACAGATTTTTCTGAATCGAAACAATAACATTCATCTGGTTCAATACCTCTAGCGGACGCTTCCTTTCTAAAAGTAGTTGAACCTAAAGGATAAAAATCAATATCCTTTTCCATAAAATAAGTTTCTAATAATAAAGCAATTAGCTTTTTATCAAACTCATGGCGACGACTAGGAGACATTATTTCTAAAGTACCTTCTAAATATTTAAACCGATAATGAGAAGTATTTTCAAATCTCTGTAACATTGTCTCATATATATTCCAGTTAATCCCATTCATCAGTAAAATTTGGTCAGAATCAACATTATCTAATGCTGATTGACTTGTTAATTCTTCCCAGCAACTCAACTTTTCTAGTAAACCTAACATTGTTACTGCTCCAAAATTGCTTTAATCTCAGACATAATTTCAGCAACTCGCCGATCTTTCTCTAATATATCAGTTACCAGTTGCTCTGGGGGTAAATGTTCAAAATCCCTCTGATTATTGGGGTTTTTCAGGTCAAGATTATAAATTGCCCAGTAAATAGCATCACCTTTCGCTTTTTCATCCTTACCAATTTTGCGGTGAATTTGTTCTTCAGTTGGAAACTGTTTTGACTCATCCTTAATTTTTTGAATCTGCTGTTTAACTTTCGTAACTACTTTAGGTAGAGAAAAATCTAAAATTAATTTTAATGAAGACAGAGAAAATCATTTTAATTTTATTTGTTCTTCTAAATTTTGCAATTGATTCACAGCGTCCCTCAATTCCTGAACACCCCCAAACCCTTGCTTTCTCCTGATATTGTTCAAAAAAGTCAGAGTTAGCACGACACAACCTTTCAGTCCGTTGCTTGTCTTGTTATATTACTTAAAGCCGATGATGAGATTTGAACTCACGACCTACTGATTACGAATCAGTTGCTCTACCCCTGAGCCACATCGGCGTACATAGTCAAACATCGTAACATAATTTATTGATGATGGAACAAAATTCTCCAAAAAATCTCAACCCCCAACAATATGAACGTCTCAAAGCCGAAGCAGCCGCACCCTATCGGGGGTTAAGGCAATTTATTTATATTGGTGTCGGTGCTTCCGGCTTTATTGGTGCATTCGTTTTCTTTTTTCAACTCCTAGCAGGACGCGATATAGAACAAGCAGCGCCTAATTTCGCCATCCAACTAGGAGTAATTGGGTTAATGATGTTTCTCTGGAAATGGGAAAACAGCAGGAATAAATGACAGACAAGAGGCAACTGGGAAGATAAATATTCCCCTGCCCCCTGCCTACTTGCCAGTTACCAGATATGGAGAATTAATTGCTTGAACACGACCAGCATTAACCAAGGCTTGATATACAAAAGCCGCAATTTCCGCTCTAGTTGCTTGACGCTTAGGTGCAAGCTCTTTAACAGTGGGATAATTAATAACTAATTGCCGTGAAGTTGCTGCTGCTACTGGACCAACTGCATAACTGGGAATTTGACTAGCATCAGTATAGAAGTTAATCACAGTCTGACCATTCGCAGTTAAACCCAAACCATTAGCTAAAGCTACCAAGGCTTGCACTCTAGGAATTTGTTGTTCTGGCTTAAAAGTTAAATCGGGATAACCAGATAGAAACGGACTACTAGAAGCAGTTTGAATGGCGCTATAAGCCCAATAATTGCTTTTAACATCTTTAAAAGCAATTCCTTGGCGTGTTGCTGAAGGTTTAAAAGCCTTATTTATGATAGCAGCAAATTGAGCGCGAGTTACAGGTTCATTGGGTTTAAAACTACCATCTGGAAAACCAGCGATAATATTTTTGGCAGCTAAAGCTTCAATGTAAGCTTTTGCCCAGTAACCTGTTTGCACATCTTTAAAAGCAGTATTTCCAGTATTCCCAGTATTGTTATCGGGAGGTGTAGTCACTTTAGCCGCGACAAAATCAACAGCACCAAAAATCCGCTTCTCGTTGATATCGTTACCAATAGCGACAATTTTGCCAGCTTTAGTAGCATTGTTCAAATCATAGCGAGCATTATCACGGATGAGATTGCCACCAGGATTTTCACTTGTACCCAGGTCAGGAACTGCACTAATAGTAGCGACAATACCATCCCGTTTATTACCGCGAATGGAATTTTTACGGAGGATAGGTTTGGCAGTTTCCGAGATAAAAAGACCGTCTGTGTTTTGGGTAATGTTGTTACTTTCTAATAAAGGTGTAGAACTACCACCAATTGCTACACCAAAACCAGTATCCTGAAATAAATTGCCACGAATCACACCTTGGGCAGATTTAGTTACAGAAATTCCATTGCCCTTATTTTTCAAAAAGATGTTATTTTCGATTTGGGGATTTCCCGTACCTGTCACAAAAATTCCTTCTCTGACACTGTTAATAAATGTGCTATTTTTGATCACCGGGTTACTGGATTCTACCCATACAGCCGTTCCCCGTGAATTCGGGTTGGTAAAAGTTAAACCTGTAATAATAGTGCTATTATTCGCTAACAGTGTAATATCCTGTCTGGCAAAAGTGCGACTAGTGTAATAACCACCACCGCTAATTAAGATTCCCTCACCCTTGTTAGACTCATTACCTTGAAGCGTCACTCCAGAATTGAGGACAAGAGGGAATGTTTCACCACTCTCTTTACTATAGTTCCCAGGGGCAACCTGAACAACTGTCCCGGCTGTAGCTTTAGAAAGGGCAAAGGTGATGGTTTTATAGGGGGCTGCTGTAGTTCCATTAGCGGCAGTATCTTTTCCAGTGGCAGAGTTAACGTAAATGACAGTGCCATTGGCTGGCACTTGGGCTGTTAAAGTTGGAGCAGCGCCAGCTTTAAGTTGACTGAGTATGAGGGTAGAACTACCAGCAACTAATAACAAAGCTGTCAGGCTGGTTTGTAAAGATAAACGAGAAATATGAAAACCCTGATTTTTCATTTTTTTAGTGAATAATGTGTTTAATGATGGTACTTTCACAAGAATGTAAGGTAACAGATGTACATCTGTAAAACCCATGACAAACTATACCGGATCATTATCACTTATTCCGCTAAAATTGTGATTAAAAAAAACAAAGTAACTTAACAGTTCAGTAACTTTTATCCTCTAACATACCTCTAAGATACAAGGTTGGGTTGACGCAAGGAAACCCAAGAAATAGACAAGGTATTGCTCCTACATAAAAATTGAGGATAAGATTTCTTATCCTCAACTTCCCTGCTGAAAGCAAGGAGTAAATATTTTTGACATACTCACCGACCTGAAGGTGCGGGGAAACACTTGACACATCGCCAGAACAAGCCACAAGTGGTCTTATCGTCCCTCCATGTCCGTTTAAAGTCTCCCAATGCCCTATGGCGACTATGACCAAATTTTAACACAAAGCCGTCCCGGAAGGACGGGGCTTGTGTCCCGTCTTTTCGGTCAAAGGGTTAATAAGGTGAACTACCTACACTTCCCTTGCGGGTAAGTATAGGCTTCCTACCCAGTTAACAGCTTTTTGCTCTTCGAGAACAACAAGACTGATGTTAAGGCGATAGGCTGACCCCTCGTTCCAAAGGCAAAATCAAGGTTAATCAACAAAAATGATCATGTATCTAGCTTGGTTATCGCTATTCTCTCGCCTTGCCGAGATATTCAATTCATAACACAAATTTTGTGAATTGTCTCCATGTTTTCCTTCCTTGCTGTCGCGTTGGTCGGAAAACCGTCGTCAATTCACGCGCCATTCATCCCCCGCTGCCCTATCGGGTCAGACGTGGGGCTTCTGTCGGTTAAGCTAAAGTTTCTAAAGTCTCTCGTAAATACATTTGTACTTGTTGATCTAGACGTAAACTTTGTAATTTGGCGTTACATTCTAATTGCCATCTTTGAAAACCGGAACTAGCAGAAATCACGTATTTCAGGTTATGCCAAAATTGAGTATTAGCAGATAATTGGTGATCTTTACGCTCACCGTTGACAGAGACTGTACTGTCAGTAGTATGCGCGTAATCGCTAGAAGTTGGAAATTGAGCCATAATTCCTCATTCCTTATTTTTCACTTCCAGAATTAGACAATTTGGGATTTTAGATTTCAGATTGATAATTGATTTCACACACAAGGGGAACACGTAAATCTAGTCACCCAAACCTAAAATTGAAAATTTTTGTTTAATCTTCTTTCAGGATAATGGTTTTACACCTGAAAATTCTGTCTCATTCATCACTAAATGCGGAATTTTATGCGAGAAATTTCTAAAACAACTTGTTTTCAATTAAACAGAGAATTTTTTTAAAATTTATAGCAACCCAAGGGGGTAAGACATGAATTGATAATAAAACTCGGACTAGAACAGGTTTTTACTTCTTCCTTCTTCTTTTTCCTTCTTCTTTTTCATTTCTTCCTTCTTCTTCATTCTTCTTCTGACTCCTGACTCCTGACTCCTGAACTCCTATTGGACGGAGTGCTGAGTTTACATTATTTGAGTGTTGAACTCGGAACAGTCTCAATTCAACACTCATTAACTCAGCACTCAACGCTGGATGCACGTCACTACTTAGTCATAGTCAGAGTCCGACGTTTAGTTACCAATTGGTAGGATTCAATGATATCATTTTCCACCCAGTCATGGAACTTATCAATGCCGATACCACATTCATAACCTGCGTTGACTTCACGGGCATCTTCTTTCATCCGTTTGAGGGAATCGAGAACACCTTCGTAAACTACCTTGTTATAGCGACGGACGCGCACCTTACAGTTGCGAACGAGCTTACCAGATTGAACATAACAACCGGCAACAGCGCCACGACCAACTGGGAAGACAGCACGGACTTCTGTTTGTCCCAAGGGTTCTTCCACCAACTCTGGTTCGAGTAAACCTTCCAAAGCACCTTGGATATCTTCCAAGAGTTTGTAGATGATGTTATATTCTCGAACATCTACACCTGCTTCATCCGCAGCTTGTCTAGCGCCACTGGCATAAGTGGTGTTAAAACCAATAATGACGGCGTTACTAGCCGCAGCCAGGTCTATGTCTGTTTCCGTGATTTCTCCAGCCGTAGCCAAAAGCATCCGAATTTGGACCTCGTTTTGCGGAATTTGGCGGAGAGAGCCGATAATAGCTTCCACAGAACCTTGCACGTCGCCCTTGAGGATCAAGTTGAGTTCTTTTAACTCGCCTTCTTGTGCTTGTGCTGACAGGGTAGTGAGAGTGACACGACCTTGCAACAAGCGGGATTGACGTTGTTTGTCGGCGCGATCGCTGGCTACAGAACGAGCTTCTTTCTCGTTTTCATAGACCTCGAAATCATCACCAGCAGCAGGGACATCACTTAAACCCAATACTTCCACAGCAAAGGATGGACTAGCAACATCTACACGCTTGCCTCGGTCACTTACCATAGCCCGGACTTTACCGAAGGCTGAACCAGCGACCAGCATATCTCCAACGTGGAGAGTACCGTTTTGAATCAGCAAGGTAGCAACTGCACCTTTCGCCTTATCCAAATGAGCCTCAATGACTGTTCCTTTTGCGACCCGATCTGGATTAGCGGATAGTTCGGCTACTTCCGACACCAACATAATCATTTCTAGGAGGGTGTCGAGGTTTTCGCCCTTAATGGCACTAACGGGAACCATGATTGTTTCACCACCCCAATCTTCAGCGGTGAGACCATAATTGGTAAGTTCCTGTTTAACCCGTTCTGGCTGTGCGCCTTCTTTATCAATCTTGTTGATAGCAACGACAATGGGAACGTTTGCAGCTTTAGCGTGGCTAATAGCTTCAATTGTTTGGGGACGAACACCGTCATCAGCAGCTACGACTAAAACGGCAATATCTGTCACCCTAGCTCCTCTAGCACGCATCGCTGTGAAAGCTTCGTGACCAGGAGTATCGAGGAAAACAATCTGCTGTGGTTTACCTTCATGGACGATATCAACATGATATGCGCCGATATGCTGGGTAATACCGCCCGCTTCCCCAGACGCAACTTTGGTTTTGCGAATAGAGTCAAGGAGAGTGGTTTTACCGTGGTCTACGTGACCCATGATGGTGACAACTGGGGGACGACGAATGAGGTGAGCCAAATCAGCCACGTCAATCATTTCCGTGACTTTCCGGGCTTCAGCTTCTCGTTCGACAATTTGGACTTCTACTTCTAGTTCTTTGGCGACTAGGGTAATCGTCGGAATATCCAGATTTTGGGTGATGCTGACAGCCATCCCCTTCATAAACAGGATTTTGACAATCTCTGTATCGGCAATTACGAGGGACTCAGCCAACTCCTGGACTGTTAATGGACCAGTAACATCTAGTGTGGCTGGACGATCTGGTTTTTGCTCTACATTTTCTTGCCGACGATTGTTGTGGTCACGGGAAGAACTAGATTTTTTACCTCTAGTGGTAGGAGCAGCCACAACCGCTACAGTTGGCATACCGGAGCGAGTCCCTTTGGGTTTGGGAGGACGGGCAATGGAGAGACTAACTTGAGTGGCTGCGGAACTTTCTAGACCGTCTTCATCTAAATCATCTTCATCTAAATCATCTTCTACGATTTGTTTGACCCGTTTGCCTTTGGGTCCAACCTTCGCTTTTTCTTTGATTTCGTCAATGATTTCTTCTTCTTGCCATTTTTTCCCACCCTTGTTCAAACGAGGGGGTGTAGGGCGTTTTAAATCCAAAAGATCGGGTGCTACTGGTATTTCATCCAATCCTTCTTTTTTCGCGCCACCTGCATGATGTCTGGGTGGAGTTGCCGTGGGAATGGCTGCTGGTTCACTGGGACGGGCAGGTCTAGGGCGTTGGATATCACCGCCAACGGATGGTCTACCACTGCGTTGTTCTGGTCTTGTCGGCGCTCCTGAATTAGCCCGACTAGGTCTAGGTGGTGCAGATGGTGAACTTTGATCAGATGAAGGTCTATTAACCTTACTTCTCACTGGCTGAGGATCTTCTTCAGCAGGCTGTGAGCGATCGCGTTTGAGAAGAGGTTTTTCTGATGTTCCTAAAACTGGTGTTTCTGCCGCTTTTGCGCCATCTACTCTAGCAGGAGGAGAAACCAACTGGGGTTTTTGCGGTTTCTCTGGTTTGGCTCTGGGAGTAGATATTTTCTCTGATTTTTCCGCTCTCACCTTTTCTGTAACCGATTCAGGATTAGATACCTGTTCTGGTTGGGTAGGATTAGGTTTAAGTGGAGTCTCAGATTGATTCCGGGGTACTGGTCGAGTTGGTGCCGCCGGCTTTATATTCATAGATGAGACTGGTGTAGCAAAAGGCCTTGGAGGTGCCGGCGGATTAGCATCAGTAGCGTCAGTAGCAACTGAGATATCGGTTGAGTTGGTGGTAGTGTTTATCAATATTTTCGGTTTGCGAATTTCTAGAATTTGCTGTTTGTGATGGGCGCTGGTACGGTTTTGAGATGAATTTGGTTTATGGCCATTTGTACTTTGTTCCTTTTTTGAGGCTAAATTCGTAGCAGCGACTTTTTCGGCTGCGCTACGAATTTGTTCAGCTTCCGCTTCGGAAATCGTACTGCTATGGCTTTTAACCGCAATATCGAGCTGGTCGCAAATTGCTAGTAGCTCTTTATTATCCAAATTCAATTCTTTTGATAAGTCATAGATTCTCACTTTTCCGTTGTTCATCCACTCTTTCCCCTTTAATTTACAGTTTTAGCGGATGGTTGCCTGGTTTGTGACATCTCCACCCTTTGATCACTGTTTTTTCGGTTGCCTTTGGTGATATTGCCGGTGACTCCAGTTAGGAAAGAGAGATGTTTCGGGTTAATACTGACATCTCCACCAGGAATGATGGTTGATGCAGAACTGCGATTTGACGCTACCAGGTCGCCATTTTTGGTTTTTTTGTTTTGCTGATTTGTGAGTCTTCCACAATACAATCAAAAAAAACTTGTTGGGAGTAATGCCTTGCGTCTTGTCCAAAAAAGGAGATCGAGAAAGCTGGTTACATCCATTTACTATTTTGGCATTAACTTGAACGATACTAAAGGTTATGATCAGAGACCGAATAGTTCGGCTTTTGTCATAATATCTTGAGAGACTATCGCAATTTTAGTTGTTACCATTAAATGCGATCTTGGCGATCGCCGTGATTTAGACGTTGCCACAATGTTTGATACACTGTATCTGGCACTGCTCCATGCAGCGATCTCCCTAGTCTATTTTTCTTCTGAGCTGCTTGTAGGCAACTCTCTTGCGGACAGATATAGGCAGAACGCCCCATGCCCTGATCTAATTGTACCTTTCCAGATGGAAAGACGCGGACAATCCGCCAAAACTCTTGTTTCAAGTTGACTTGACGACAACTAATACAACGCCGATAGTTCGGTTTCATCAGTCTTCTGCCAGATTTAAGTTAGATATCTTGGGGATACTAAACAATGTATTTTTTAATGCCTGTTGTCAGTTGTCAGTTGTCATTTGTCATTTGTTAGTTATTAGTTGTCAGTTGTCATTTGTCATTTGTCATTGGGAAGAAATATTCCCCCTGCTCCCTGCTCCCTGCTCCCCTTCCTTTTTCAAATTATTGCAGATAAATTTGGGGAATTAATCTTCCTCGCTATTGTCAAATCTATCCTCATCCAATTCTAATTCTTCTGCCATTGCATCTTCTCGGTCAGACCTGTCATCCCTATCATTTTGGGATTGATATTGCGCTCTCACCGCTGCAAATTTAGTATTTTCGGCTTCCTCATCATATTTAGCCTGATCTTTAATATCAATTTTCCAACCAGTGAGACGGGCAGCTAACCGCACATTTTGCCCTTCTTTACCAATAGCTAAACTCAGTTGATCTTCAGCCACTAAAACGTGAGTTTGGCGACTTTCGGGGTCCATGAGTCTGACTTCATCTACCTTTGCTGGACTCAACGCATTGGCAATATAGGTAGCTGGATCTGGAGACCAGCGAATCACATCAATTTTTTCACCGCGTAATTCATTAACTACCACCTGAATTCGTGATCCCCGCGCACCAATACAAGCACCAACGGGGTCTACATCGCGGTCTAGGGTATCAACAGCAATTTTTGTGCGGGGTCCCACATAACGAGAGGGAGGGTTAGCTTCTCGCGCTACAGCCACAATTCGCACTACCTCATCTTCAATTTCTGGGACTTCGTTGGCGAATAAATAAACTACCAAACCTGCATCAGCACGAGATACCATCAATTGTGGACCTCGTTGCTGCCCTTGGGAAACTTTTTTTAGATATACCTTAAAGGTAGCATTAGCCCGATAATTATCGTTGGGTAGCTGTTCTCGCTTGGGTAATTCGGCTTCTACTTCTGATTGTCCAAATCCGCTACTAACTGCCAAAACTACAGATTGACGTTCAAATCGCAATACTCTAGCTTGTAAAACCGTGCCTTCCAATTCTTGAAACTCTTCTTGCACCATTTGGCGTTGTTGATCTCGCAGTTTTTGCGCCAATACTTGCTTCGTTTGCATGGCTGCCATGCGCCCAAATTCTCCTTGATCTGGGGTGACATCCAATACTACAGAATCTCCCAGTTGGGCTTCTGGGGCTACTTGCTGGACTTCATCTAAGGAAATTTGATGATCAGTGTTAGCAACTGCTTCAACAATGGTTTTGGTGGAAAGAACCCGAAATCCTTCACCCTCAATATCCAGTTCTACTTCAAAATTATTAAAATACTCTTCATCAAATTGTCTGCGTTCTAAATTTTGGGCGCGACGATAACGTTCGTAACCCTTAATTAAGGCTTCTCTAATAGCTGCTTGTACAGCCAAACGCGGTAAGTTTCGTTCTTGGCTAATACTTTCAATTAGCTCTTTTAATCCCGATAAAGTCACCATTGACATACGCAGTCTCCTAAAATTTTATAAGAAAGTAGGCTTAAAACCGTTCTATAAAACTTACCCAAAATTACCAAAGTCTAGACACATCTGGACAGCGATAACCTTAGTGTTTACTTCCTGCTTCATCACGGTCTTAGAATGGCTTCTAAGAGGTTTTTCCGCTCCACAGGCAATCTCGGTAGAACTTACCGTTTCTGACCCTAGACTTAAAATCTAAAACCTTTTTGGGTTTTTATGTTTGGGTGTTTTTTAAGCGAGAGAGGGGATAAATCTCTCAGTGACTTATGGTGTTACAATGTCTTTAACAGGTAAGGGTAATTAACCTGTACAAACACCCGATGTTGCCTAACGGCTCAACACTATACATTGACAATCTCTTTAGAGCGGAGAGTGTCAAGTCAGCAGTCAGCAAAATTAGATAACTGTTAAGAAATAATTGTTTTCTTTTCCCCAATTACTTCTTCTCAATTACCACTTACCAGTCCCTAATCCAACGTCTAAAATCTAAAATTGATTAGCTACGCTCATCTATTTGGACTTTGGTAATGAGGTTACGGGGAATTTTTACTACACGACCCTTTTGATTAAGGTAAACTGTAGTTTCATCCCGGCTAATCAATAGACCTATCCACTCTTGCTGTTGTTCGGAGGGTGGGGAAGTAGAAATAACTACAGGAAATCCTTTGAAGGAAATAAACTCCCTGTCTGTTACCAGTTGCCGCGAAATACCAGGACTAGATACTTCCAATATGTAACCGTCTGGAATGATATCGGCCGCATCTAATGAGGCTTCAACGGCACGGCTCATCCTTTCACAATCATCCAGGCCAATGTCCTGTAGAGGATTAAAGATATCTACTCGCAAGACTGGGGGGCTTTGGTTCGTATGAAAAACTATACTAACAACTTCCAATCCTAGTTCTGCGGCTACTGGTGTCGCCAAATCAATAATTTGTGGTATTAAAGGATGAGTCATGGGAGAATTCAATAAAAAAAGTGGGCTTCAACCCACTTCCTGCGATAGGGATATCTTCCAAGAAGTATTCTGACGAACTGTATGAGTTCGCCCCTAAAATGAGTGTAGCTTATTTCTTCAGTTATTGACATACTCACCGACCTGAAGGTGCAGTGATTCTTGACACTTCGCCAGAACACGCCACAAGTGGTCTTATCGTCCCTCCATGTCCGTTTAAAGTCTCCCAATGCCCTATGGCGACTACGACCAAATTTTAACATAAAGCCGTCCTGGAAGGACGGGGCTTGTGTCCCGTCTTTTCGGTCAGTTGTCATTTGTCAGTTGTCATTGGTGATTGGGAAAATCTTTTTCTTTCCGTATTTTGCTTTTTACCTCTAAATTTAAGGTATATATCGTAAAGCTCCCCAGTTTTATCAACCGGGGAGCTAAAATTTTTTAGTTCACCACAACGCCGTTTTACCTAAGTTTATGACCTGGTTAAACCAGGTGGGAACTGAGGGTTCTCATTTAAAGTTTCTGGGTACAAGCCCAGTATACTGCCACGAGAATTGTTTAGCTCCCTTGTTGTTAAAGACATAGATCAAAAAACTTGACGGCAGTCACCAATCGTCGTAGTGCAACTAACTCATTATAGCTTTGAAAAATAGTTTGTGTGTTTATTTTGGGAAAATTTTGGCAAATTTCTACTGGGGATACCAGATAGATTCAATTTTGTGTATAATCTCCTCTACTCCATTAGTGTGATCTTGATCTAATAAAACGGTGATATGTCCTAGCTTACGCCCTGGACGAGCTTCTGTTTTTCCGTACCAATGAACAGTAGCCTGGGGAATATTTGCTAATTGTTGACGTTGTTTTTGGTAGTCACAATGGCTGTTTTCATATCCTAGCAAATTAACCATCACGGCACTAGCACAATGTAATCTAGTATTGCCTAATGGTAAACTACACACTGCTCTCAGGTGTTGTTCAAATTGGGAAGTTTCACAAGCATCCAGGGAAAAATGCCCAGAGTTATGGGTACGTGGTGCTATTTCATTAATTAAGATTTTACCTTCGGCGGTGAGAAATAATTCAATGCCACAGACTCCTATATATTGGAGGCTAGTTAATAGTTTATGGGCGATCGCTTCAATTTGCAAACTTTGCTCTTGGGTGATTTGAGCGGGGGCAATTACCCACCGACAAACCTGTTCTTTCTGGAGAGTTTCTACCGCTGGATAGATGACAATTTCCCCATTTACAGAACGGGCGGCAATTATAGCCAGTTCTTTGGTAAAAGGCACAAATTCTTCGACTAAAAACTGGCTATGAGTTTGATTAACTATTTTTGATAAAGTTGCAAAATCGGGAATGATAAAAGTTCCTTGACCATCATATCCATGTCTTCTGGCTTTGAGAACCACAGGAAAACCCAAATTTTCAATTTGAGATTCTAGCTTTTTTTCCCCTGATAATGCCAAAAACTGGGGAACTGGTAAACCTAAATCCCGTAAATAGCACCGTTGCTCATATTTATCTAACAGAGGTGCTAAAGCTGCTAGTTGAGGATGAAAACAAACACCCTGTTTTTCTAGCAGTGATAAAGCCGCAAGGTTAACAAATTCATTTTCAAAGGTGACGATATCACACTTTGTCGCTAAAATTTCTGTGGCAGCGGCATCATCAACTGCGGCAAAAATGCTATGTTGGGCAATAGATACGGCTGGATCATTGGGACTAGGAGTTTGGACTATTAATTCTACTCCCAGCTTATCTGCTGCATCTTTCATCATCCAAGCCAGTTGTCCACCACCAATTATACCAAGTTTCATTGACATCCTAAGGACTCACGAGTTTCTACACCAGTTTGAGAATTTACACCACTGGCTTTTTGACATAGCTCTTTAATTTGCGCTTTATCTAAAATTGCGTCCGTAAAATCTGCACCTGTGATATTAACATCTGTAAAGACGGTGCGGAGTAAAAGAGCTTCGATTAAAACGGCATTACTTAAATCAGCGCCTATTAATTTTACCTCATTCACCATCGCATTTGTTAAATCTGCTCCATGTAAATTTGCTTTTGTCATGACTGAAGCACTGAAAACTGTTCCTCGTAAGTCCGCACCTGTAAAGTTAGCCATTTCTAAGTTAGCGTTAGAAAATTCCGCAGCTTGTAAACTTTGTCCCGAAAAATCTTGTCTCGACAATTCGGCATTGCTATATGATAAAGGATGAGTCCAATCTGCTGATGCTGGCTGTGCAACGCACCAAACCATAATTCCTAAAATCCATCCTAAGCTCTTTTGCCAAAACATAGTTGATGAGTCAAAATTGATACTTGACAAGTTAGGGTTTGCATAAACGTTAATATTTTGGTAAGCATTCAGCCGTCAGCTATCAGCAAGAATTGAATTGATTAGCATTCTGAATATCCACTTTTAGCTGAATGCTTACATATTTTATAGTAAAAGATGGCATTATTACAATAATTCATTAAGTTTGATTACAAGTAAAGTTTGTTATCTTTTAAAGTCTAGTAGTCAGGACAACTGATAATCTGTTAGTTATGGTGATGGCTGTGGAAACAGGATTGTTAATATGTATAAAATAATTTGATAAACCTTTAAAACAATGAACTAAAAGTTATAGCGATATGTACTTGAATAAGGGAAAAAATTTCCTAAAAAAGCTAGATAACAAAAGATTTTTACTGCTGACTGCTGCTATATCTGACTAAGATCTTTAAGTTATTAAAATTGACAAACTGCACACATTAACAAAGGAAATTGGTATTTATATGATAAATCATTACTCTATTCAATGGATTGAAGCATGGTGCTTAGAAAATGGCTGGACAGATTTATTTGTTGAGAGACGTGGTAACTATTGGGCGTTTCCTCCTGGTGGAGTCATGCCAGAACCAATCCCAATGAATGTGTTAAGAGTAATTAAAGAGAAAAATGGTTTAACTAATCAGGAAATGTATTGGGCTTGTGCTGCCATCTCTACCACTATCCTAGCAGTGATTTACACTTTTTGGTTTAAATGTCCGATTCCCTTAGTTTTATCTTTTGCATTTAATGCTGTAACTGTGGCACAATTTGAACCAGAGGATGTCTAGATTTTTAAAAGCTGTCGCGCACTTAAATTGTATAATTTGGAGGCAGAAACCCGCCTATAGCCTAGATCATGTTCAAAAACTAGATGCGTGACAGCTTACTTGCCACAAGAGAAGCGATCGCCTAAAATTAGATCCAGGGGTAATCTAATTTCCAAAAAATTCAGTGATTAAAAAACCTTGGCTATTATTAAGTTTATTTTTCATCTTCCTATTAACCTTTCAGCAAGCATTAGCCAAAAATAATTTACATTTAAGAGTTAACCGCTATTTAGAAGTACGTAGCATTTTTGGTAATGTTATTTATGGAAATCAACAAACTTCCCAACCTGCCAATGTCGGCACAAAGTTGCAAAAGGTTGGTGATAGCATTAGTACAGGAAAGAATTCTCGGACGATGTTAGCATTAGATACAGAAATTGCTTTTGTGGAAGTGGCAGAAAATACAAAACTGCAAATTCAAAAACTGCACAGCACTAGTAATAATGGAAAAGTCACAGAGTTGCTAGTAACTGGTGGACAGGTGCGTTTAAAAGTACGTCCTTTAAACAATCGAGAATCTAGACTAGAAATTAAAACT
This sequence comes from Dolichospermum flos-aquae CCAP 1403/13F, assembly GCF_012516395.1. Lineage (GTDB taxonomy): Bacteria > Cyanobacteriota > Cyanobacteriia > Cyanobacteriales > Nostocaceae > Dolichospermum > Dolichospermum lemmermannii. The sequence goes on along the minus strand of NZ_CP051206.1, from coordinate 2,946,178 downwards.
CCAGCAGGGATTACAGGAGTCAGAGGTACAGAATTTGGTGTTATTGTCCAACCTAGTGGGAAAACAGGGGTAGCAACTTTAAAAGGCCAGGTGGTAACATCTGCTCAAGGTAAAACTGTATCTGTAAATAAAGGTTTTCAAAGCTTGATAATTCCAGGAAAACCACCTTCACCTCCAGTGCGTTTACGAGATGATACTATTTTGCAAATAAAAATCCTGGCAGATATGGGCAATCAACAGGCAAAAATTGCAGGTAAAGTAGATCCTGTGAATTTAGTTATTTTAGCGAATGAGCCATTAATAACCAATCAGAATGGAGAGTTTGAGGTGATAACAGCCCTTCCTAATAATCGAAAAATTGCAGTTAGTATCACAACACCTTTAGGAAAAAAGCAAAAGTATGAATTAGCTGTTCCTTAATAACAGGAAGAACTGAAAATGTATGATCATGTTCACAGAAATCCAGCGGTTATTTGGGAAATTGTTTCCTGGTTTTATAGCCATGTTGATAGTTATTTGTTTCCTGTTACTGGGAATTTTCCAACCTTTAGAATGGATAACATATAACACCCTATTCCGACTACGGGGAAATATTGACTGGAATCAGCAGATAGTAGTAGTGACAATAGATGACAAAAGTTTGGCAGTGTTTAAACAATTTCCCTGGACACGGAGAAGATATATAGAGCTATTAAATGTACTCGATACAGCCCAGCCAAATGTAGTTGTCTTCGATATTATTTTTTCTGAGTCTAGCCCCGATGATACGGCTCTGGCAAAGGCTATGAAACAACATGGTAAAGTGGTATTGGCAGAGGCTTGGGATACTCAAGGAAAACCTTGGTTTCCTGTCCCTGAACTAGAACAGGCCGCAATAACTACAGGACATATATTCAGTCAGAAAGATGGAGATGGTATAATCCGTAATGTACAGCCACTAAAAAATGGTATTTCTTTATTAGGAATTGCGGCTATCCGGGCTTATGGAACTTTTATGGAAATACCCCCTTTGCCTAATTTAGAGCAGCCATTATGGATTAACTGGCCTAGTCAGGTTCAGCAAATGCCTCACTATTCCTTTAGTGATGTAGTGCAGGGGAAAGTATCAGCCGATTTATTTAAAAATAAAATTGTTTTAGTAGGAGTTACTGCTCCTGGTATTGATGTTTTAGTCACGCCCTTTAATTATGATCCACCCACGGGCGGAGTTTACTTACAAGCAACTTTTATTAATAATGTATTTCAAAATAATTTTCTCGATCTTTTTCCTTCTGGGGCATGGATAATATTATTACTATTAGCAGGTCCAGTCTGGGGTTTAGTAATTGTTCGTTGGCATTCTAGGAAAAAATTAGGATTCTGTATAGGGCTATGTGTACTCTGGGAAATTTTCAGTTTGCTCATGCTAAAAATCAATTATTGGCTACCTGTGGCTGCACCAATAACTTTATTAGGAATGACAACTGGAATTGTAATTTGGCAAGATGATCTGAACCTTAAAGCCGAAAATCAAACTCTCTACCGTCTGGCTAATTACGACAGCCTCACGCAAATTCCTAATCGTCACCGATTTGATGAATATTTGCAGCAAGAGTGGGGACGCATGGCCAGGGACAAATCTGCACTCTCCCTGATTTTGTGTGATGTAGATTTTTTTAAACGATATAACGATACTTACGGACATCAAGCGGGAGATAGTTGTTTACAAAAAGTGGCTTTTGCCATGAGTCAAGCTATTAAAAGACCTAGTGATTTAGTAGCGCGATATGGAGGAGAAGAATTTGTAGTAATTTTACCAAATACAAATGCAGAAGGTGCAATAGTTGTAGCCGAAAAAATCCGTGATCAAGTGAAAATATTGGCAATTTTGCATTCAGCTTCTGAGGTAAGTGAATATGTTACGGTCAGTTTAGGAATTGCTACTTTAATTCCTACTGCTGATATTCCGGCTGCATTCTTCATTAAAACAGCAGACGACGCACTTTATCGTGCTAAAAAAGAAGGACGCGATCGCTTTTGTATGATTACTTCTAAAGAATTGGGTATAAATTAATAGTAATTTTGATATTGCTGGTGAATTATCAATCAATCAATTAACTAGGTTGGCGTTGAAAATTGTCGTTATGGCAAGGCAAGAGGCAAGAGGCAAGAGGCAAGAGGCAAGAGGCAAGAGGCAAGAGGCAAGAGGCAAGAGTAAAGAAGTTTTCAGCGATTTTACGTTTCTTTACACAGTTTGGTTTTATTGTGTTCACCTACTTACACAGATCAGCCGATGATAGGGGAATATTTGATATTTATTGAATAATGACAAATTCAGATTTTATTAGTATAAATACGGCATTAATATTAACTGTTATTTAATTTTCTCCTAATTACTTCTTAATCTTACTGGGATAATCTAATTATTGACAGAAAAATTTACGACAAACAAGTAGTAATACGGTTGTTTTTTAGCAATTGCTGAAAATTAATCTCGATAAATCCCAAGCGAACTGCTTGCAGCAGCGCTTCGCTATCACCCTAACTACAAATCTCATTTTTGTAGTTTATCTTTTGCTGTCTACAACAACATAATACCATCTTCTGCTGAATATAGCGATCGCTAATCAAAAACATTTAGAAAAGAAGGGAAAAGGGAACACTATGGCTTACGCCACGCTTCGCTATCGACAAGCTCAGTGCATCGCAGGGAACAGATAAGAAACACTCATTTGCACCAGTTTAGAGCCTCTGTCAAAAAAAAGATGTTTTTAAAAGATGCGTAGCCCGAAAAAAACAGTGTCATTATTTCAATCTCATGTTTTTAAACATGAGTTTTTCCTGTTAGAAAGTTGCCTGTTCCCTGTTCCCTCTGAAATAGCTTTCATTTACCAGCTAACTAATTTTTTAAGGAGAAACTAAAAATGCCAGCAGCTTCATATCAGGGTGGTACTTACTCTCAGAATTTTGATAATCTCTTTACGACTGTGCCTGCGAATAATATAGCTACTGTTGCTGCTACTACATTGCCCACTGGTTGGACATTTATTGAATCAGATACAAATGCTAATACTTTCCTTCGAGTACATACAGGAGCAGTTACCACAGGTGACACGATTCTATTTGGAGCTACAGGATCTAATGAAAGAGCGTTAGGCTCATTTGCTTCTGGTTCTTTAACATCTATCTTTGGATTGGAGCTAGTCAATAATACAGGCAATATATTAACTCGATTTACCCTCAGCTATATAGGTGAGTGGTGGAGAGACGGTAGAAATAGTAGTGCGGTTCAAAATATTACAGCCTTTTCCTATGGCATTGGTAACACTGCTATTAATAATGGAACATTTACTTCTGTCACTGCTTTAAACTTAGTTGGTCCTGGAGGAAATCAAACTATTACTCCTGATGTATCCCTAGATGGTAACTCAGCAGCTAATCAAACCTCCCTCAGTTCTACTATTACAGGCATTTCTTGGCAACCTGGACAGACTCTGTGGCTGCGTTGGTCAGATTCTAACGATGCGGGGAATGATGATGGACTAGCAATTGATAATGTTAGTTTTTCTGCGTCTACGTCTGTTCCTACAACACCTACAGTTAACTTGTCTATAAGTTCCAACACTGGTTCAGAAACAGGTACAACTGTAATTACAGTCACCGCTACAGCCTCTAGTGCCGTTTCTGGTAATCAAACAGTTAACTTAGGTGTAACCGGAACAGGTATCACGTCCGGTGATTATACCCTCACCAATAACATTATTACTATCCTCAATGGACAAACCACAGGTTCTGTCACTTTTACTGTTGTTGATGATGTTTTAGTAGAAGGGACAGAAACTGCAACATTAACCATCAGTAGCCCTTCAAGTGGTTTGATATTAGGCAGCACCACTTCACAAAACATCACCATCACTGATAATGATGTCCCGGCAACACCTACAGTTAACTTATCTGTCAGTTCCAATGCTAGTACAGAAGCAGGAACAATAATTATCACTGTTACCGCTACCGCTTCTAGTGCGGTTTCCGGTAATCAAACTGTTAACTTAGGTGTATCAGGAACTGGGATTACAGCCAGCGATTATTACCTCAGCAAACCTACAATTACTATTGCCAGTGGACAAACTTCCGGTTCTGTCTCCTTTATTGTGGCTGATGATGCCGTAGTTGAAGGAACAGAAACCGCAACTTTAACAATTAGTACACCATCTGCGGGCATCTCTTTGGGGGTGACAACTTCCCAAAATATTACTATTACCAACAATGACACCAGCGTTTTAACCAAAGTCGGTGGCGCTACCAGTGTTAATGGGGCGGAAATATCGGCTTTTGACCCAGTTAGCGATCGCCTATTCGTCGTTGCTGGTAATATCATTGAATTTTATACCGTCAGCAATACTGGCACTCTGGCTTTAGCTGGTAGTTTGACACCCACAATCACACCTCCTGCGGGTACGGCATTAATTCCCAACAGTGTGGCGGTGAAAAATGGTGTGGTTGCTGTAGCTTATGCAGTGCAGAACACTACAACCCTTGCCCAACAAACAGGGAAAGTCGCCTTTTTTAATGCCGGCAATGGTAGCTTTATCAATGCAGTAGATGTGGGTGCATTGCCAGATATGCTCACCTTTACCCCTGATGGCACAAAGGTATTAGTGGCCAATGAGGGAGAACCCAACAGCTACGGACAAGCTAATTCAGTTGATCCAGAAGGTTCTGTTAGTATTATCAATATTGCTGGTGGTGTTGCCAGTGCTACAGTACAAACTGCCACTTTTACCAGTTTTAATAGTCAGATTGCATCCTTAAAAGCATCTGGTGTGAGAATTACCGGACCCGGTTCGACAGTTGCCCAGGATTTAGAACCAGAATACATTGCTGTAGCACCCGATGGTTTAACAGCGCGGATTACATTGCAAGAAAACAATGCGATCGCTATTCTGGATATTGCCACTGCTACAATTACCCAAATTATCCCCTTGGGTGTAAAAGATTATAGTCTTCCCGGTAATGGCATAGATGCTAGTGATCAAGATGGTGGGATTAATATTCAAAACTGGCCTGTATTTGGATTATATCAACCAGATGCGATCGCTAGTTTTAGCATTAATGGTCAAGCCTACTACATCACTGCCAACGAAGGTGATTCCCGTGCCTATACAGGATTTAATGAAGAAATTCGCGTTGGTGCAGCCGGATATGTTTTAGATCCAACAGTTTTCCCCAATGCAGCAACCCTGAAACTAAACGCTAACTTGGGACGTTTACAACTAACCAACGCCACAGGAGACACCAACGGAGACGGAGATATGGATCGGATTGAATCCTTTGGGGCGCGTTCCTTCTCTATTTGGAATAGTAACGGGACTCAAGTATTTGATAGTGGCGAGCAACTGGAACAAATCACAGCTACAAAAGTCCCAACCCTATTTAACTCCGATGGTACAACCGCCAGCTTCGACAGCCGCAGCGACAACAAAGGACCCGAACCAGAAGGTGTTGTAGTTGGAGTTATCAACGGTCGGACTTATGCCTTTATTGGTTTAGAACGGACAGGAGATGTCATTGTTTATGATGTCAGCAATCCTAACCAGCCCAAATTTATCCAGTATATCAACACACCCGAAGATGTTGCCATTGAAGGATTAACCTTTATTTCTGCCGCAGATAGTCCCACAGGTAAACCTCTGTTAGTTACCGCTAACGAAGTTAGTAAGACCGTTGCAGTATTTGAAATCAAGCCACCGACTTATGTCAGTGATATTCAAGGAACCGGCTCAACTTTTAACTCTGCTTTTGGTGGAACACAAACCATTGAAGGTATTGTTACTCGTGCTTTTCTAGGTGCTACCAAACTCAACGGCTTCTACGTTCAAGAAGAAGATGCTGATGGTGATGGTAACTCTGCTACATCAGAAGCAATCTTTGTTTATGACCCATCAGGGAAATTTACAGGTAACGTCGGCGATAAAGTTCGCATCACTGGAACTGTTAAGGAATTTACTAGCACCAGCAATGGCAATATCAGCAGTTTAACTCAACTGGATATCACTTCGGGAACTGTTGCGAATTTGGGAGCAAGCATATTACCCACAGCAGTTAATATTCAGTTACCCGTTACTAGCGTTAGTGATTTAGAACGCTATGAAGGGATGTTAGTTAATATTAGTGCTGGCAGTGGCAACCTCACCGTTACCGAAAATTACCAATTAGGACGTTTTGGTCAAGTAGTTTTGGCGGCTGATGGGTCTAGTAACCAAGCGGGAACAGATGCCCGACTTGACCAATATACTCAATTTAATGCGGCTAGTGTGAGTGGGTACGCAGCATATCAAGCTGATATTGCCAAACGCAAAATCTACTTAGATGACGGTAGCGGGACTCAAAACTTAGACCCCACCATTTTCGGTCGTGGTGGTAATCCTCTCAGTGCTGCTAATACCCTCCGCAGTGGTGATACTGTTGCTAATATTACGGGAATTTTAGATGAGCGTTTTGAAGGGTATCGTATCCAAACCTCTACAGGTGTTAACTTTACTCCCAGCAATGCCCGCCCAAATACTCCTCCCGCAGTGGGTGGTACGCTCAAAGTAGCTAGTTTTAACGTTCTCAACTATTTCAATGGTAATGGGACTGGTGGAGGTTTCCCGACTCCTAGAGGTGCTAACAATGTAACTGAGTTTAATCGTCAGCGCGACAAAATTATCCAAGCCATTATTAATTCCGGCGCTGATGTGATGGGATTAATGGAGATAGAAAATGATGGTTATGGTTCTACCAGTGCAATTCAGGATTTAATTAATGGATTAAATGCGATTGCTGGCGCTGGTACTTATGCCTTTATTAATCCTGACGCTAGTTTGGGAAGTGATGCGATCGCTGTAGGATTAATTTACAAGTCTAGCAAAGTTACCCCAGTTGGTGCTGCGGCAACTATGCCCGATAATTACGGTACTGGTGCATTTGACGTAGTTGGACGTAAACCCCTAGCGCAAACATTCCAACAAATCTCCACTGGTGAACTATTTACCGCCGTTGTCAATCACTTCAAATCTAAAGGTTCTAGTTCTGGTGGTGTTGGTGATGCTGACGCTGGAGATGGTCAAGGTTTATCTAATGGCACTCGCACCCGTCAAGCACAGGATTTAGCACAATGGTTAGCCACAAAACCCACAGGCACCAATGACGCTGATTATTTACTGTTGGGAGACTTCAACGCCTATGCCCAAGAAGACCCCATTACAACCTTAGCCAGCGCTGGATATGGCAACCTGTTATCCAATACCTCTTATTCCTACGTTTTTGATGGACAAGTAGGTGCGCTTGATCATGCTTTAGGTAACAACAGTTTAGCCACCCAAGTTACAGGAGCAGAAAAATGGCACATTAATGCCGATGAACCTACGGTTTTAGATTACAATACTGAGTTTAAGTCAGCAGGGCAAATCATCAGTTTATACAATGCTGACCAATTCCGTGCTTCTGATCATGATCCAGTATTGGTAGGACTAAATCTTAATAGCGCCCCTAGCAACGTGACTTTAAGTGCGACCAGCACGAATGAAAATGTCACTGCCAATAGCCTAGTCGGGACTTTTAGCACTACTGACCCGACTATCGGCGATACTTTCACCTATAGCTTTGTTCCTGGCACTAATGACAATGCAGCTTTCACTATTAGCCAGAATCAACTGCAAATCAAGGCTTCCCCAAATTTTGAGACCAAATCCATTTACAACATCCGGGTGAGAACCACCGACAATGGTGGACTGACCTTCGATAAGGCTTTGACTATCAACGTTAATGACCTCAACGAAGCGCCAGTTATCAATACACCGATTCCCTTACAGACAGTAGATAACACCAGTGTCTTTAACTACACCATTCCCAATAATGTCTTCTCAGATCCAGAAGGAGATGCTCTCACTTACAGCGCGTCTGGACTGCCCAGTTGGTTGACTTTTAGCCCCACTACCAAAACATTTACAGGAACAGCAAATACATTGGGTACAAATACGATAGGCGTTTCTGTCAATGATGGTTACGGACATACAACCAGTACCAACTTTGATGTTGTCGTCAGAACGGGAACAAAGATCAGCACGGGCTTAACTGGTGTAATAGACTTCAGCACTAGCACGACTCCAACTAATATTGTCGGTAGCGCAGGTGCTGACACAATTTATGGTGGTTCTGCTGCTGACTATATACAAGGAGGCGATGGCAACGACACTATCTATGGTGGTGCGGGTAACGATCGCATCTATGGTGGTGCGGGTGATGACATTCTCTATGGTGGACTTGGCAACGACAATCTTTACGGAGGACTGGGTAGAGATACCTTTGTCCTAGAACAAGGTAAGGGATTTGACATTGCCAATGACTTTACGCCTGTAAATGATTACTTGGGACTGTCTGGAACGCTCACTTTCGGTACGGGTAACTCAACCACTGATGTTACAGTTTCTGCCTTAGGAACAACTAATACGAAGGTATTTGGTCCTGATGGGGTGGAGTTGATGCGATTGCTGAATGTAACCCCCGGTCAGCTTACTGCTGCCAATTTTCATAGTGGCTTTTAACAGACAAGAATAACAAATTGAAGATTAAAAACGCCTGAAATCATTGTATTAGATGAATTGAAGGCGTTTTAATCAAATTCATTAGGCAATTCAATATTAGTTAGTTATCTGAGGAGATCGCAATCATGAAATTACAAAATACAGTTCGTCATTTGGTTCAATTTTCATTATTTACCATGGTCATGACTTTTGGTCTTGTACCATCGGCTTATGCCATAAGTTTTAACCTTAGTTGGACTGGTAATTCTGGAACCAAATTAACGGGAACATTTGAGGGAACTGCAAATAATGATGGACTGATTGGAACGGTGAATGGTATTAATAGTATCACAGCTTTTAATGTTACCTTTACTGATTATGGAAATAACCCACCAGTAACCTACAATTTGTCGGATCTCAATAGCCCTACCTCTTCTCCGAATTTTAATTTCATTTACGACACCAATAGCGGAAAGGTACTACAATTTGGCGATCCGCTCACTAGTACAGGTTTTTCTATTGGTCTTGACTCTGGGTATCTTCTAGAATCCACATCAACCAATGGTATTACTTTTACAGATTTCACTGGTCAGTTCAATAATGATAGCGGCGTTACTGGTAGTTTAAATGCAACTCCCGTACCCTTTGAATCTTCGCCTGTAGCCCCATTAACAGTATTACCAATTTTAGGCTTAATGGGTTTTTATCGGCAACGGCAAAGGCTTGACACTCCCCGGTCTAAAGACGCGGGGATTCTTTAATCAAAGACATGACTTGCTCAGACAGGATCTCTCCAGCCTGAGTAGAGGACTCATCTCCTAAAGCGTTGCTCATGCTTGCACTGAGCAGTTCGACAGGCTCACTGTAACACTTAGTCGAAGTGTCTAGCATGAAAGTTCCCGTATGCCCTACGGTACTTCGACAGGCTCAGTAACCATACTCAATCCTCGACTAAGGATATTTCTAGCTGCATTCTCATCTCTATCCATCACACACCCACACTGACAAACGTGTGTCCTAGTAGATAGAGTTTTCTTCACAACTTCACCACAGCTAGAGCATTCAAGGCTTGTATATTGTGGATTTACTGCCACCGTGACTCTCTTAAATACTTTGCCAAAATATTCAAGCCAGACACGAAACTGATACCAAGATGCGTCGTTGATAGACTTAGCTAAACAATGATTTTTCACCAGATTTTTAATTCTCAAATCTTCATAGGCTATCAAGTCGTTAGACTGAACTACGCACCGTGCTAATTTTACAGCATGGTCTTTACGTTGCCTACTTATTTTGAGGTGGCGTTTTCCTAAAATCTGTCTAGCTTTGCCCCGATTTTTTGAGCCTTTGACCTTTCTGGAAACACGGCGTTGTGAACGTTTAAGAACCTTTTCCCCTGCACGGAGAAATTTCGGATTCTCCACCATCACCCCATGAGAATCAGTGTAGTATTCTTTCAAACCTACATCTAAACCAATTGTATTTCCCGATGGTTCTATATTTTCTTGACGGTTGACATCAATACAAAATTGACAATAATAACCATCAGCCCGTTTTACCAATCTTACCCGTTTTATTTGGTTAATTTGGTAGAAATGGAGGTCACGAGTCCCTTTAAGTTTTAACCGCCCAATGCCTTTTTTATCAGTGAAAGTGATGGATTTACGATTCAAAGCAAGCTTCCATCCTGATGTTTTGTATTCGACAGAACGACAATCTTTTTGGAATTGAGGATATCCCTTTAAACCAGGAATGCCTTTCTTGCAATTATTATAAAACCGAGTGATAGCAGCCCATGCTCGTTCAGCAGAAGATTGTCTAGCCATTGAATTGAGTTCATTAGCAAAAGGGAAATTAGCCGCAAGTACAGCACAATATTTCTGCAAGTCGTTTTTACCTGTACCTTGAACATCCATCCATAGCCGAATGCAGCTATTACGAATGAACTGTGCAGTCCGAATCGCGTCATCTATTGCTGTTATTTGCGCTGACTTTCCGTAAGCTTTAAACTCAAAAACTAGCATCCTTTCACCTCCTGTCTTATACTACTATAGTTGGTTGAAGATGGCTAAATGTATTGCGCTTGGCAAAATCTTGACGGTGGTTAAAACCACCTGAGTCGCTTTTCATCCCCTGTCTAAAAGCACCTAAGGCATTGCTACGCAATGCTTACTCAGGGGCTTTCAAACTTCCCAGTCTTTCTTGTAAACATAATAAAAACGATATATGTTTAGTTTTGTGAAAACCGTAAAACAACCTATTTGCAAGGCATTCATTTAATTTACATTTCGTCACATACCTTTAAACTTTTCTGTTTACCTACTTACATTTTAGGGAATTTTATTTATGCCAGTTAATCCTGTTACAACTGTGGATTTTAGTACAGGCAGCTATAGCGTCACTGAAGGCAATACGGCGGGTTTCTCTAACAGCGCAACGGTCAGAATTACTCGTCAAGGCGATCTTAGCAATATCAGTACGGTACAACTGCTATTAAGTGATGGTACAGCCAAAGGTAGTGCTGCTGCTCCCACTGTAGATACAAGCAAAGGACTCAGCAGTTCTGCTACCCCTTATATGATCCCCACAACACCAGGATCGGGTGTTAGTGTGAAATCCATCCTCACTGTTGGAGATTCAGTCAACAACAAACCCGACGGTACACCCTATAAGATGGTGGGTGTTCCCGATGGTTTGGGAGCATTTGACAACGGTGATGGTACATTCACCTTATTGATGAACCAAGAAATTGGCAGCACTAGCGGCATTACCCGCGCTCATGGTGGTAAAGGTGCATTCGTTTCTAGTTGGGTGATTAATAAGTCCAATTTGTCGGTTGTGAGTGGTAGCGATCTGATTCAAAATGTTTACAACTGGAATGCTGTTACCCAAAGTTCTAATACCACCCCTAACAATGCAGCTAACCTAAATGGAATTGCCTTTACAGCACTTTGTTCTGCGGATCTCGCTGCGCCTACGGCTTACTATAACGCCGCTACTGGACTTGGTTCTCAAGCGCGGATTTTCCTGAATGGCGAAGAAGCCGGTTCTACTGGTTATGCACTAGCTACAGTCGCTACTGGTGCTAATAAGGGAAATACATACATCCTCGGCAAGTTCAATCTCTCCACCAATGGCTCAGGGTTAACCGGTGTTGGTGGTTGGGAAAATGCCCTGGCCAATCCCTTCGCCCAAGATAAAACCATCGTAATCGGCAACAACGATGGTGGTACGGGACTCATGCGTCAATCTGTTGCGGTTTATGTGGGTACTAAGCAAAATACTGGGACTGAGATTGATAAAGCTGGTTTGACCAATGGCACGCTTAAATTTGTGAACGTAGCTGGCATGATGACTGAAGGCTCAACGTCTCGTGGGGCTACGGTTGCACCAGCCACTCCCGCGAACGGAACTGCTTTCACCCTTAGCAGCACGACTGCCACCTCCTTCCTTCGTCCTGAAGATGGCGCATGGAATCCCCTCAATCCTAGTCAATACTTTTTCGTGACCGCAGACCGGATTGATGAAGTAAGCGATGGCACTGGTACTCAGGTTGGGCGTACCCGTCTCTGGCGCTTGAATTTCACCGATATTACCAACCCTGATGCAGGTGGTACAATTGACCTACTTATTGATGGAGATATAGTCAATGGAGTAAAAGTCAATATGTTCGACAACATGACCGTTGATAAATATGGTCATATTCTCCTTCAAGAAGATGTGGGGGGTGCTGCTCACAATGGCAAAATTTGGCAGTACGACATCGCTACTGACACATTAAAACTGCTGGCTAAACATGATCCGGATCGATTCGGTGATATTGGGGTTGCTGCAACTGCACCATTCAACAACAATGAGGAATCATCTGGGATTATTGATGCTCAAGATATCCTTGGTCCTGGTTGGTTTTTACTTGATACCCAAGCCCATTACGGCATTTCTGGGGAACTGGCAGCCGGTGGACAATTGCAAGCACTTTTCAATCCTGACACCTACAAAGCTTATCAAGCGGACTACATCAATACACCAATTACTGTTACCTTCGCTCCTGGTGAAACTTACAAGGATGTGCAGATTCCCGTTGCTGGGGATACGAATGTAGAACCCAACGAAACTGTCAACCTGAGCCTAGCAAATCCCAGCACTGGCAGTTTAGTGGGAACTAAGCAGCCCAATGCGGTGCTAACGATTCAAAGTTATGACCCTCCTAGCAACGTGACTTTAAGTGCGACCAGCACGAATGAAAATGTCACTGCCAATAGCGTAGTCGGGACTTTTAGCACGACTGACCCGACTATCGGCGATACTTTTACCTATAGCTTTGTTCCTGGCACAAATGACAATGCAGCTTTCACTATTAACGGGAATCAATTACTGATTAATGCTTCCCCAAATTTTGAAGCTAAGTCTAGTTACAGCATCCGGGTGAGAACTAGCGACAATGGTGGTTTGACCTTCGATAAGGCTTTGACTATCAACGTTAATGACCTCAACGAAGCTCCCACAAATCTGGCATTAAGTGCTACCAACGTCAACGAGAATATTGCAGCCAACTCAGTGATTGGCACGTTCTCCAGCACAGACCCAGATACAGGTAACACCTTTACCTACAGCTTAGTTAGTGGTACAGGTGCAACCGATGACAGTTCCTTCACCATTAGTGGGAATCAACTGCAAATTAACGCCTCCCCAGATTTTGAGACCAAATCCAGTTACAGCATCCGGGTGAGAACCACCGACAATATTGGTCTGACCTTCGACAAGGCTTTGACTATCAATATTAATGATGTCAATGAAGCACCCATCGTCAGCAATTTAATTCCCTCCCAACGTGGGGAAAACGGTCAAGCCTTCACCTACACCTTACCAACCAATATCTTTAGTGATCCTGAAGGGAAACCACTCACTTTCAGCACATCTGGACTTCCCGCGTGGCTGTCCTTTAATGCCAATACTCGCACCCTGACCGGAACTCCTAGCAGTACTGGTACTTTTGCGATCGCTGTCCAAGCATCTGACGGTGTGGGAAATGTGTCCACCAATTTCTCAATTAACGTTGCTGCTGCCACCGTTAGCCAAGATTTGAGCAGCAGTAATGCTGGGCAAACAATTACAGCCTCCGCAGGTTCAGAAGTAGCTACCTATACAACAGGCTCTGGTGACGATACTATTAATGCCAGTGCGAGAACAGGAGTCGTCACAGTTTACGCCAACGCTGGTAATGACAACATTTGGGGTGGTACTGGTAATGACTTCCTTTATGGTGGTGCTGGTAATGACACGCTCTCCGGTGGCTTAGGCAGTGACCGACTCTATGGAGAAGACAATAATGACTTCCTTTATGGTGGTGCTGGCAACGACTTACTTTATGGCGGTAATGGAAATGACACGCTCTATGGTGGTGCTGGTAATGACAACCTTTGGGGTAACGCAGGTGCTGATATCTTTGTCCTTGAACCAGGTAACGGGGCTGATACCATCCGCGACTACGAGGATGGGATTGACAAGTTGGGCTTCAGCTTTGGTGCTGTGTCTTTTGTTCAAAGTGCTGCTAATGCTCAAATTAAACTCACCAGTGATGGCTCACTTCTAGCAACTTTGAATAACGTCAATATCAGTGTTCTTAACAGTTCGGATTTCACCACTGTCTTCTAGATAAAAGCTGACTACTGACCAATCACCGTTAGGGTTTAGTAGCTGGTAAAACCTATAGCCAGACTGGGAATTAATTCCCAGTCTCATCGTCAAAGTCATCTAAAGATGACTAAAAATTCCCAGTTTACTTTAGTAAACTTTGGCTATTAGCCTGGAACTTAAGTTCCAGGCAGGTGTGGAAGCCCACAAATAAGCCGTCTGTAACCTAACCATTCGGCAGGTTTAACACCAATCAACAGTACGCTAAACCCTTTACCTACATAGCTTTTTCACCATTTTTTGGGAAATTTACCGCCAATACTCTGTAATTACTCTGAAGGAATCCATACTATGCGTCAATTTGTTAAGTTTGCCATCAGCACAATCACCTTTCTAGGTTGTCTGCAAGGAACATTGTCAGCCCAGGCGATAACCTTTAATTGGCTTGGTGAAGATAGTAGTTACTCAGCTACGGGTGATTTTACTTTCAATGATGCCAATAATGATGGCTTTGCTCGCCCTGGTGAATTCACAACTTTGAATATCACTTTTAAGGATAGTTCCAGCGCCACCCTGGCATCCTACAACTTGGATTATCTTCAAACAACTACTCCAGCCTTTAACTTTAACTACAATATTGCCAGTAACTCGGTATTCCAGTCTGGAGATCCTAATGCAAGTGATGGATTTTCTATTGGTGATACTACTACTGGATATTATTTCAGTAGCTCACCTGGTGGAATCACTTTTAGTAACAGTGACAATAGTATTACTGATTTCGGCGGGACTGTTACTGCTGTACCTTTTGAATCTTCACCTTTTACTTTAGGCTTCTTGGTTGTTCCCTTTGCTATCCGTAAAATATTTAACCGACTGCAAGTTAAAGCAAAAACAATCTCACAAGCAGAACCAGAAGTGAACTAAAGATATCTTTAAACCCCCTTTTTTAAGGGGGGAATCTTGACAAAGCTCTAATTTTCGATTTTTGATGCAGATTTATAAATTCTCACGCAATCCCATGGCTATTTTACTGTGTTTTTCGATTTGTCCCATTACCTGTTTTGCTCTTTGAATTACCACTGTGGGTAAACCTGCTAACCTTCCTGCTTCTATTCCATAGGATTTATCAGCACCACCGGGTTGAACTTGATGTAAAAAGATGATTTGGTCTGGTAATTCTTTAACTGTAACTTGATAATTTGCTACATTAGAAATAATAGTAGCCAATTCATTTAACTCATGATAATGAGTAGCAAAAATCGTGCGAGATTTAATCTCAACTGCTAAATATTCTGCTACAGCCCAAGCAATTGAAAGACCATCAAAAGTTGCTGTCCCGCGACCAATTTCATCTAATAAAACTAAAGATTTCGCAGTTGCGTGATTGAGAATATTGGCGGTTTCATTCATTTCCACCATAAACGTAGATTGACCTGTGGCTAAATCATCTACAGCCCCAACACGGGTAAAAATGCGATCGCACACTCCCAATTTAGCAGACCGCGCCGGCACAAAACTACCCACCTGCGCCATTAACTGAATTAAACCAACTTGACGCAAATAACAACTCTTACCACTCGCATTTGGACCGGTTAAAATCACTAAATCAGGGGAAGATAAATTCTTCTTTTCCTCTTCCTTCGCTTCCTTCGCTCCTTCGTGGTTCATTTCCTTCCCCCCTAAGCAAGTCGAATTAGGGACAAAAAATCCAGCAGGTAAAGACTGTTCCACCACCGGGTGACGACCATCAATCACGTTAATCTCGCGTCCTGTAAGCATTTCTGGACGACAATAACCTTGATGTACGGCTAATTCCGCCAAACCACATAATACATCTGACGCAGCTACGGCACGGGCAATACTACGGATGATTTCGGCATGAGAACCCACTTCATCCCGTAATGCGTCAAAAATCTGATATTCCAACTGATTTAAATCATCTCGCGCTGTGAGAATTCGGGCTTCTCGTTCCTTCAAATCAGGAGTAATGTAACGTTCCTCATTTGTCAGAGTTTGCTTACGAATGTAATTATCGGGAACTTGGTCAGATTTACTGCGGGAAATACTGATATAATAACCAAAAGTTTTATTAAATCCTACCTTCAAAGTGGGGATTCCCGTTCTTGTTCTTTCGTCAACTTCTAAGTTGGCAATCCATTGTTGATCACTTTCGACTGTAGCCTTTCTTTCATCTAAAAGCGGATTGATTCCCGCCCGAATTAAACCGCCTTCTTTTAGATGAGTCGGTGGTGATTCTACGATGTGAGCGTGTAATTTTTCTGCTAGTTCTTCGAGGCTGGGCGGGACTTTTTGCAAAGCTTTTAAGAAAGGTGATCTCGCATCTTCTACCAAGCGAGATAATTCTGGTAAACGGGAGAAAGAATCAGCTAAGGCGACTAAATCCCGTGCATTTGCTCTACCAGAAGCGGCTCTGACTGTTAAACGTTCTAAATCATAAATTTGCTTGAGTAAATGGCGTAGATCTTGGCGTAAAGGTGTATTTTCTACTAATTCTTGAATGGTATCTTGGCGGGATTTAATCCCTTTAATCTCCAGTAGCGGTTGTAACAACCATCTTCTTAAAGCCCGGCTGCCCATGGCGGTGCTAGTTCGATCTAAAGCCCATAATAGAGAACCGTGAAATGTGCCGTCGCGGACGGTTTGGGTAATTTCTAGGTTACGGCGGGTTTGATGATCTACTATTAAATAATCATTTAATGTATATGTGCGTAATAATTGCAGGGAGACGGGATTGGCTTTTTGTGTGTCTTCGATGTATTCTAAAAGACCACCAGCGGCGCGAACTGCCAGGGGGAGATGTTCGCAACCCAAACCTTCGAGCGATCGCACTTTGAATTTCTGCAATAATTTACTTCTAGCCTCAGCTTGGGAAAAGGGGACTTGCGATCGCAAACTATAACAAAATGTAGGTGGTAGACATTGGGGCAAAGAGGGTGAAGTTTCCCCTGGACGCAGTAAACTACCTAAATCGGGGGCGTTAGTGGGAAACAGGACTTCGGAAGGTTGTAAACGCATTAACTCTTGAGTTAAGTGTTCTAAATCACTACCTTGAGATGTGAGAAATTCCCCTGTTGAGATATCTGCGTAGGCTAACCCCCAATGATTGACAGCAATTACCACAGCCGCTATGTAATTATTCCGACTGGCTTTGAGCATTCCCTCTTCTAGCAAAGTCCCTGGTGTAAGAATGCGTGTTACTTCTCGCTTTACCAAACCAATGGCATCCGCCGAATCTTCTACTTGGTCGCAAATTACCACAGCATAACCTTTTTCTACCAGTTGGGTTGTGTAGCGTTCCCAAGCGTGATGAGGTACACCTGTCATGGCAACGCGACCGACTTCCCCACCGTGTTTACTGGTTAAGACTAATTCTAATTCTCTAGAAACGGTTACAGCGTCTTGGAAAAAAGTTTCAAAAAAATCGCCTACTCTGTACAGCAGCAACGCATGAGGATATTTATCCTTGACTTCTACATAATGCTGATACATCTTACTCAGCTTGCTGCGGTCTTCTACCAGATTTGTATCAGTAAGTGATTTGTTGGGTTGATTGGGTTCTGGTGTGGAAGTCGTCATAAGACCTTGCGGTAAGTGGGAAACGAGCGAGTTTTTAGACCTGAGAGGGAAGCGACACGGGCGGTTTTAACCGCTTTGAATATTTTTTCATTACCGCCTTGGAGTTGAAAAATTCGGGGTACTTTTGTGATGTACTTTCAACGGGACAATTACCGATTCAAATTTTCCAACTCTGTACGCATAATGTTTTGCTCCAAAGAGCCTCCCATTTCTGGGGTAATGTTAGCTAGATGCCTCCGGCACGCTGCGCGAACGACCAGTTATAAAAGCTTTTTAGACTTGCAACACTGTTTCAGTGACCTTAAAACTGTTTAATTGCAAATGACAGAGGAGGGAACTAGTGAAGCAGCGCGGTCTTGGGGGTTTCCCCCATGAGCGACTGCTGAACCCCGAAGGGGCTACGCATTCCGGGGTGTCGTGGCTCAAATAACGGCTACCCTTCGACTCCCTTCGACACCGCTCAGGGCAGGTCACTCAGGGTGGTCTGGTCAGCACGGCTTGCTTGATTACTCTTGCAAGCCCAGTCCCTTTAGGGCTGGGTTACTGACGGTAGATGCTGAGAATTTATTGGCACAGATTATTGTGATTCCTTCTGATCATAACGTGATGTGGGGGATTGGGAGCGATCGCTTCAGGTTTATTTATTTTTATTAAACTACCCTTGGTCTGGGAATGATTTTTTCCTTTGGGAGGAAATCTGGGTTAGAGTTTCTTGTTTGTAACAATTAATTGATATTTGTTGCCAAAATCACTGTTTTAGTTAGACTCTAAGAAGACAACAAAGCAATTATTTTTATGAACACTCTTTCTAGTCTGGAATTTAAACGGTCAACTTGGCAAACAGCGATTATGTTAACTCTGGGCTTCTGGCTCAGTGCTAGTCTGGTTTTAGATTGGGTAATTATGCCTAGTCTTTACTTTGCTGGCATGATGAATGAGGCTAATTTTTCTACAGCAGGTTATCTGGTTTTTTGGAATTTTAATCGCCTAGAATTATTGTCTGCTACTGTGGTTTTAACTGCTGTACTGGCTATTAGCAAGACTAAATCTAATTGGCCTTTAGGTAGTATTGCTTTATCTGGAATTCTGTTAACAGTAGCATTACTAGATACTTATTTCTTAACTCCCCAAATGTGCGCTCTAGGTGCTAATTTCAGCTTACTTACTAGTAATCTAGTTCCACCAACAATGAACTTATTACACAGCGGTTATTTTCTATTAGAAGCATTGAAGCTAGTAGCAGGTGGTATTCTGTTAAATTTGTACTGGCGCGAAGCTTAATGTTTAAAAAGTAAAAAATATCACACTATCAAGCATAAACACTGGCATTGTCCGGGATTTTGAAGATTGCTATCTAGCTAAACATTAACCCAATATTTGTCATACTAGATATAGTATAAAATAGCGTGCAGAATCTGGGTTAATGAATCGCCAAAAACCTCAATTTTTGGTGAGCTTATGACAAAGTAATTCCCAGCCAACATCACCGGACTGTTAGTAAAGATAGTGGTCAAACTAATCATAATGATTAAAAAATCAGATTTTGTCTTAGCTCCCTACATGAAGAGCAACGACTTACGCGCAACTTATCAAGTCCTTAATACAGTTGTTCCCTATATTTTGTTATGGATTTTAGCAGCAAAAGCAGCAGAATTTTCCTTTTGGTTGCTGCCACCAATCATGATTTTGATCATACTATTTTCACTGCGTTGTTTTTCTTTAATGCACGATTGTGGACATTATTCACTCTTTAGATCAAAACGGGTAAATAGAGTGGTAGGATTTATTTTGGGAGTGATGAATGCCATCCCTCAATATCCTTGGTCAAGAGGTCATGCTTATCATCATAAAACAAATGGTGATTGGGAAAAATATCGAGGACCAGCTTCATTAATCTCCACAGAGCAGTTTAGTAAACTTAGTCCTTTTGCCCAAAAGCGGTATGAATTACTTAGGCATCCATTAATGCTTTTGCCGGGCGGTTTTTTCTATCTAGCAATTAAGCCCAGACTGGCACTAATCGCTGGTTTGTATGGTTTTATAGGTCATTTGCTGACTTGCATACAGAAAGAACCGACTATGGATATCAAGGAAATCATTTACTCTTATAAATCCAGAAATTGGTACACAACAGGAGAGTTTTTTGATATCCTTTTCAACAATATTTGCGTAGTTAGTAGTTGGATTTATTTGGGTTATTTACTAGGATTTGGATTCTTCTTTGGGGTTTACTCAATCACTCTCACCTTTTCAGCAGCAATTTTCATTTGTATCTTCTTTGTACAGCACAACTTTGATGGCTCTTACGCCCATAAAACTGAAGGTTGGGATTATACTCTAGGAGCATTACAAGGCAGTAGTTACTTAGAATTACCCAGAGTTCTTAAATGGTTTGGGGCAGACATAGGCTATCACAATATCCACCATCTTTCTGAAAGAATACCTAATTACAATCTGGAAGCTTGCCATAATCAAAATATTCATTTACTGACCCATGTAAAAAAGCTAAAAATAGCGGATATTCCTGATTGCTTCCAATTTATTTTGTGGGACGCATCGGAGGATCGTCTTGTATCTATCGCTTCATTTCATCAATCAACCGCTTACGGTAGTAACTTTATGTTACAGTAGCGGATCTGCTTAATTTCCGATCATTTATTTGCTAACTGTCTCTTATTCCTCTTCACTGTTGGGTAATAAGAGACGGATAGCAAGAATGGCAAATCCCACAGCAGCGATCGCTTTTAAAATCCGTGTAGGTAAAAATTGGGACACCGCACCACCAGCTAATGCGCCCAGGAGACTTGTTAATACTAAAGCACCTGCTGTACCAAAAAATATAGCTTTTCGAGATTGTCCCTGTCCAGAAAGTGCGATCGCTGCTAACTGACTTTTATCACCCAATTCTGATAAAAACACCGTTACAAAACTCAGTCCTAAAAGATGCCAGTTCATAATTTCCCCAGTTCATAATATTTACAAGTATTAACCCTGAATTACATCCCATACCAACATGACGGAAATCAGTAGTAACATCACCCCGGCTGATTTCTCGACGGTTTGAGGGCTGAGTTTTGTAGATATCCAACCACCTAACAATACTCCCAGTAAGCTAGTAGTAATTAATGCTACTGCTGAACCCAGGAAAACCACCCAAGGGGCATGAGATTCTGCACTCATTAACAGGGTAGAAAGTTGGGTTTTATCACCAATTTCCGCGAGAAAGATCGTGATAAAGGTTGTCCCAAATACCATAAATACAGATTCTTTCGGTTGGGGATGATCCTTAACTATGGATTGATGTAATTGGCTTTCAGTTTCTGATACGTGGGAAATGCTGACAGGTGGAGTATCAAGTTTCACAGGCGCTAATCTTGTCTCTAAGTTGTTTTCATATTCTCTTTATTTTCTCATATTGTTGTCATAAATTGCAACTGGATTTGTTAAAAACCGACAGCTTGATCAAAACGGATTTGTTCCAAACTGCGATCGCTCTGCTTATACTCGTCAAGAGGTAATATCGAGCAAATAACAGTATTTATTTTTCGCATAAAGATTATTGATGAGAATACACGCTTAATTAATGATATTAAAAAGTAATCTAAAACAAAATCTCTGATCATAACTTTGAGTGCTAAAATACCCGATATAGAGCGAATTGAAGATATTCATCTCAGAAGTTCTTTTAGATTCTCTATATAATTGCTGGTTAAGAAAAGTAAGAAATATGAAAATACAGAGTTTTAAATTCAGTAACAATAAGCAAAATTGGCACATTGAGGAAGTTAACTTTGAGAGTCTAAATTTACTTGTCGGTGGTTCTGGAGTTGGAAAGACAAGAATTTTAAAGGCACTTGAATTGATTTGTGATGTTGCAATAGGCAGGAATCGTAATTTAGATGATTTAGAATGGAGTATCAATTTCTCTCATTTAGGACAAAATTATAGGTGGGAGTTAAAAAGTTCCTCAACCAAAAATGAAGAAATACTTCTAAATGTAAATGAGTCAAAACAGACTGAAATTGTGTATGAAAAACTAGTTAGATATGATGATAATTCTGAACTAGAGATACTTCTCCGCACTCACTTAGATTCAAAATTTAATAATGAAAAATTGCCTAAATTGAAAAGAACTGAAAGTGCAATTACTCTTCTTTCAGAAGAAGATTTGATTATTCCAGTTCGTAAAGCATTTAAGCGATTAATATTTAACTTTGAAACTCGTCAAAACTTTAGTATTGCATATCCTTCTGATCCTTCTCAAATACCAATTGAAAATGATGAAATTCAGAATCTTAAAGAATATTTTGCTAATTTTCACCCAGTCGTAAAAGTTTTTTATTTGCAGAAATCTTTTCCAGATATCTTTAGTGAAATTAAAAAGTATTATATTGATATTTTTTCAGAAGTGAATAATGTGAGAGTGAGTAGTGAGAGAGATAAAGATGGTGATTTTGTGCTATTCTTTGAAATTCAGGAGAACGGTATAGAAGACTGGATTCCTCAAGAGCAAATTTCATCCGGGATGTTTCGTACTCTAATTTTTTTAATTGAAGTAATTAATGCTCCCGAAGAATCAGTAATGTTAATTGATGAATTTGAGAATAGTTTAGGAATTAACTGTATGGCTGAACTAACAGACTTTATCCTTGATAAATCCCCAAATGTACAGTTTATACTTACTAGCCATCATCCATATATTATCAATAATATTCCTTGGAAAACTTGGCAAATAGTTAGTAAATACGGAAATGAAGTTAGAGTTAGAAAAGCTTCTGATATTCCAGCACTTGATACAGCTTCTAGCTTAGATAAATTTACTCAATTAATTAATTTACTTGACTGGGAGGAATTTTCCGAGTGAATCTTTTATTTTTAGTAGAGGGTGGAGAGACCGAGCCAAGGGTATATAGGGCATGGTTAAAACATTTATTTCCCAGTTTGACTTTTGTGCTTACTCCTGAAGAGATGACAATCAATACTTATCGAATTATTGCAGGTCATGGCTATCCAAAAATGGTTAGTAAACCTAGGAAAGAGCCAGGAGTTTCTTCACTGGAAGCTTGTCTAATTGATATAGAAAAATTCGGCAATGTCAACCATTTTTTTATATGTATTGACTCTGAAGACCATTCTTACACTGCTCGTTTTCATGAACTTAAATCTAAACTTGATGAACTCAAATCTGGCTACAATATAGATAGCTCAAAAACAGAGATTCATATAATAATTCAGCATTGCTGTTTTGAAACATGGGCATTGGGTAATGCAGAAATTCCTAACGAATATCCTTTAATTAAAAGTTCCACAATTTTATCAGATTTGAAAACATATTACGATGTTTTAGTCAATGATCCTGAAGAAATGTCCTGCTGTCCAACTGGACGTACTTTTAGCACGAAAGCGCGATTTCATAAACACTATCTACAAGAATATCTCGGACAGTTTGGTTTGTTTTATAGTAAGAAAAATCCAAAGGTTGTAGAGGATAAAAAGTATCTAGATGCGTTAAAAAAGCGATGTGAATCAATGAATCATTTATCTAGCTTGAAATTATTGTTAGATATATGGGATAGTATGGAAACTTTGTAAGCAGTAGCAAAACTTAGGTACATGAAGGTGAATCTCCCATTGATTACTGCGCTCAAAAACACAATGAGAGAATAATTATATGAATTAAATCAAAAACCGACGGCTTGATCAAAGCGGATTTGTTCCAAACTGCGATCGCCATAAACCCCCTCAATTTGCTGATGACAGCAATCAATGGCAAAATCGTTTACATCCTCCGCTTCAATCCCATACATCTCCTCAAAAGTCTCTGCTTCCACACGACAGAACCAAGGACGGGTAGAATAGATTTTACATTCTCGCGTACCATGATCATAATTTACGCACCATCCTCCCTCACCGACCATACTGAGATAAAGTTCTAAATCAGGTGGTGAAAGATACTCTTCTATATCTGGACGATCCGCTGGTGTCAGGTTACAACAAGCCCCACACTGAGCTATACATTGCCAAGTAGCCATATTTTTAACCTTCTAGTATTCCTGCTATTCTACTTTTTTATGACTTTTCTTATAATTTTGTGAAGTAAATTAAATTTTAGATCCCCTAAACAGATATGATAAGTTGCGGGTTTTGTCATTGAATTATTAAATCTTTTTAAACCATTAAAATCATTGGGAGGAAAAAATGGACATTTTAGCTAACATCAATTGGGAAGTTGTCTTGCAGTTAACTTGCGTGGGACTAATTGTGATTTCAGGACCCATAGTCATCTTCGTTCTAGCATTTCGCAACGGCAACCTGTAAATTGGGTAATTGGTAATTGGTAATTGGTAATTGGTAATGCTTTGTCTAATCACCAATTACCCGTTGGAGATAATAGAATCTTAAATTACCCATTTAAGAGAGTTTTTAATCTTTAATTCTGCACAGAGGCGGACAAAGCTTGAATTGCAGTTTGTACAATCCCCTCATATATGGGTTGAGATAAATTTACCTGTTCAGCATTTTCGCGCTTGAAACCCAACAAACCAAATTTATCTTCTGGTCGCATGACTAAAACTTTACCTTCAGAATTTTTAACTCTTAATTCTCTACTTATACCATTTTCATAGATTCCGCAGGTATATTGACGCTGTTTATATTCAAAACTAGCCCGTGATAGATTTGGTGAATTAGTGAAAAGTTCAACAACGTGATTTGGGAGTTTTGCACCAACTAACTCCATTTCAATGGTAGTTTTGCCATTAAAGTTATTTTCACGCAGTTTGTAAGCAATATCCAATCTTGATGGTAAGGGAAAATAATCACCCCAACGCCATGCTATGCCTTTAATTTCTTGACGCTGATTGTCTATAGTTTGGGATACAGTTAATTTAATGTGACCTTTCCCAACTATTTTCTGTTCAATTACTTGGACATTAGCAGTCCAAAAAATTGGATCTGAGTTATCAATACCGCAGGGGTGAAGAATATTTAACTGCTGAAAAATATCCTGGTTAATTTCGTGAATATTAACTTGAGTATCTATTTTCAACAGCGGTTTCAGGTGTTGAAGTTCCAAACACTGATTTGCAAATGCAGATAAACGCAACCGCAATTCTGGTAAATTCTCCGCTGGTAAAGAAAATCCTCCCGCAGCTTTGTGTCCCCCAAATTTACCTAATAAATCTCGACAAGCATCTAAAGCTGCAAATACATGAAATTCAGGAATTCCTCGCGCTGAACCCCGAATTATGGTTTCATTTTCGTAAGTTCCAATAAATACAGGAACACCATAACGTTCTAGTAAGCGAGAAGCAACAATCCCAATAACACCATGATGCCAATTATCTTTGATAACAACTAATACGCGGTCTTTTTGTAAAGAGTTTATATATAAATCTTCAACAATGGCAATGGCTTCTTTTTCAATTTCCTCGCACATTTGTTGACGTTGAGTATTAGTTTGTTCACATTGGATAGCTTTAGCTAGTGCAATACCAAAATCATCAGTTGTGAGTAAATCAATGACAATTTGGGGATCACCAATTCTGCCGATAGCATTAATTCGTGGTCCCAATCGAAAACCAATATCTTCGGGTTTTAAAGATTTAGAAGTTTGATTTTTTTCTCCTTCGCTGGCTTGAACTCCGGCAATTTGAATTAATGCTTGTATCCCTGGTAAATTAGATTTTGGTAATAACTTTAAACCCCGTTTTACCCAGCGACGATTCACACCGGTTAAAGGGGCTAAATCGGCAATAGTTCCCAAGGTAAATAAAGCTAACAGTGGCTGCACTAAACCTTTGATTTCTCCTAATTGTTGGGCTAAACAAACGGCTAAAATGTAAGCCACACCCACACCAGCTACACCCCGATAGGGAGAAGATTCAGCTATTAGTTTCGGGTTGAGAATCGCGTTAGCTGGAGGTAATATTTGGGGAACATCATGATGATCTGTGATAATAACTTTTAAACCCAGTTCTCTGGCTCTAGTAATTGGTTCAACCGCAGAAATTCCATTATCCACCGTCAGAATTAGTTTCACCCCTTCATCATGAAACTCTTCGACAATCCGGTTATTAATCCCATAACCATCGTGCATTCGACTAGGAATAGCATAATCAACATCAGCGCCCAAAGCCCTAAGACTTCTCAGCAGTACTGCAGTACTGGTCATACCATCAGCATCATAGTCTCCACAGATAGCTATCTTCTCTTTATTGGCGATCGCTAATTCCAATAATTCCACACTCGCAGCTAAATCAGGGAATTCTTCGAGAGGAGAAGGTAAAATCAGAGATTCGGGATCTAAAAATATCTTGGCATCTTCTGGGGTTTCCATGCCCCGATTAATTAATAATTGGCTGATAATTGGGGAGATATTTGTTAAATTCGCTAATATTAAACTAGCTTCTGGATTTTTTGCTGCAATTTGCCAACGTTGATTGGGTAAGCGTTTGGAAGATTTGTCATTGGTCATAGAAGAGTTAAAAGTCTATTTAATAGAGATACACAAATAACTGGAATTTGTGATCATTAAATGCTGCTAAAATTGGTAATGTGACTCGCCCTCTCAATAAAATGCGAATCCAAATGTTAGTGTCAATAGACATCTCCGAAATTTCATTTTTGGCGGTTTTGCTGACGCACAGCTTTGATTTCTGCCATAATATCATTTTCAAATTCTTGATCTTTAACAGTGATATCGCTTATCGCTATAGATGGAGTTTAATCAGTTTATCCTGATGTAAATTGATACAAATCTAAATAAACTCACTATTTTACCACCAGCGAGGTAAAGGCTATGACTCTTGTTAAAGTCAATCAAAGACACTTCCCAAAAGGGGATCTTACCCGTCGAGGTATGGCCTTAGCTCTTGACTTCTTCTGTGCATGGTTCCTGAGTTCTATTTTCAGAAGTAATCAAATCGGGATTCAATTTACCCAAATCTTTGTTTTTATTTTTGCTTGGCTAATTTTCCGCGTCATCGTAGTTTACAACAATCAGGGACAAAGTTTAGGCCGTTGGGCATTTGATTTAAAGATCCTAGAAGTTGCAAATGGCGAAATAGTCAATAGAATCCCCCAATTTCAGACCTTATTACTGCGAGAAGGGATTATTTGCTTTTCTAGCTTATTATTATCCATTTTCTTGGGGAATATCATCCTCAATCCCGCTGCTGTCGTCCTATTACTTCCCCTGATCATTGACGGCGGTGCAGCTTTATCCGATACTCAGATGCGACAGGCATTCCATGACCGCTTTTTTCGGACTATCATAGTTTCTTCCCGTCGGGGTTATTCATTAGATATAAAAATTAAACGGTTAGTTGCAAAATTTCCACGAAATATGAGATAATAACCATTTGTGTTAATTATCTCCAGGCTTTACAGTTTCTAAGATTATGGCTAAGAGTAAAGGTGCGCGCATAATAGTGACACTAGAATGCACCGAGTGTCGAACAAATCCAGATAAACGTTCACCTGGCGTATCCCGTTATACCAGTACCAAGAACCGTCGGAACACAACCAACCGCTTAGAACTGAAAAAGTTCTGTACCCACTGCAACAAACACACAGTTCACAAGGAGATTAAGTAAGAATGAGTTACTATCGTCGTCGCCTTTCTCCAATTAAGCCCGGAGATCCCATTGATTACAAAGATGTAGATTTGTTGCGGAAGTTTCTCACCGAACGTGGTAAAATATTACCTCGGAGAATCACCGGTTTAACCTGTCAGCAACAACGCGCTCTGACTCTAGCCATTAAACGCTCTCGAATTGTGGCTTTATTGCCCTTCATTAACGCCGAAGGTTAAGAATATTTTGGATTTTGGATTTTGGATGATCATCCAAAAAAGTAGCAGTTGCATGGATATGCCCAGTTACTTTGAGTCCAAAATCTAAAATTTAATATTTAATGTTAGGAAATTGCCAAAAACATTTAATTAATTCATTCTCAAAAATGGTACGATATCGCTAAATTTGAGGATGGAATTCTAAACTGGAATAGCATTTCTCACAGCAAATTATTAAATAAAGGATTAAATACCCGTTATTTAATCCAGAATTTCCAGTCTAAAAATCTCAAAATATTAAAATTAAAGTGCGACAGTTGTGGATAAGGGGACGTTAGTTGAATTTAGGGTTAAAGGCGATCGCCGTCTTGGAGTGATAGATCGTCCAGACGGTAAAACTAGTTGGTTTGTAGTAGATGAACGTGGTCAATCCCATAACATCAAAAATAACCAATTTACCTACACGGTTAACGGACAAACCTATAAACCAGGGGAAATCGCTGAGTTTTTAAGTCAAGTTCAGCCTTATCTAGATCCATCAAGTCTGGAAATAGCTTGGGAACTACTGATTGAAGATGGAGAAACTGTCACTCCTAGCCAATTGGCAAATCTGCTATTTTCGGAATCCACATCTCCCCAGTGTTATGCAGCCCATTGTTTGTTATCAGAAGATAAACTCTATTTCAAACAAAAAGGAGACGCTTACGAACCCCGCAGCGCAGCGCAAATAGCAGAACGCAAGCACCAGATTCAAGTAGAATCACAAAAAGCCAAGGGACAGCAGGAATTTTTAGCCCGGATAGAACAGGCGCTCCAGGGACAAGTGGTAGAATGGCAAAGACTGGATCGCCAGCGTTTAGACGCATTAGAAAAATATGCGACTTTGCTGGCGGATGTGGTGATGCTGAAAGTGAACTATGATTCTTTGGCTCGTGCTTGTCCGCCTCCAGCCTCAGTATTAGAAACTATGAATATGCTGGGACGTTCTGCTACGCCCCAGGCGGCCTTTCAACTCTTGATAGATTTGGGTTTGTGGACTTCCCACGAAAACCTGTTCCTGCGCCGTTCATCAATTTCCGTTCAATTTCCTCATCAGGTATTAGAAGTGGCGCAAGAATGTTGGGATTTTCCTCCTACAGATTTAGATACAAACCGTCTCGATCTCACACATCTCAAGGTATATACCATTGATGATGAAAGCACTACAGAAATAGACGATGGTTTGAGTTGGGAGATATTAGCAGATGGTAAGGAACGGTTATGGGTGCATATTGCTGACCCGACGCGGTTATTAATGCCAGATGATGAATTAGATTTAGAAGCCAGAAAACGGGGTAGTACGGTATATTTACCCACGGGGATGATTCCCATGTTCCCAGAGGTGTTGGCCACAGGTCCCATGAGTTTAATTCAGGGGAAAGTCTGTTGCGCCCTCAGCTTTGGGGTGATTTTAGATGCAGTTGGGGCTGTGGAAGATTACTGTATACACACTGGTTTAATTAAGCCTACCTACCGCCTCACCTATCAAGATGTGGATGAGATGCTGGAGTTGGGAGTTCAAGCAGAACCAGAAATTGAGGCGATCGCTAATTGGGCAAAAATCCGCAAAACTTGGCGTTATAGTCAAGGTGCTATCAGTATCAATATGCCCGAAGCGATGATCAAAGTCAAAGACGATGATATCAATATTGATGTTTTAGATGATTCTTCCTCCCGCCAATTAGTCGCAGAAATGATGATTCTTGCCGGAGAAGTTGCCGCCCGTTACGGACAAACTCATAATATCCCGCTGCCCTTTCGCGGCCAACCCCAACCAGAATTACCTCCAGAGGAAGAACTGCTCCTGCTTCCAGCCGGTTTTGTTCGTTCCTGTGCGATGCGACGCTGTATGCCTAAAAGCGAAATGAGCATTACACCAGTGCGCCATGCTGGTTTGGGTTTAGATACCTACACTCAAGCTACTTCCCCCATTCGTCGTTATAGCGACTTACTCACCCACTTCCAATTAAAAGCGCATTTACGCGGCGAAGGTTTACCCTTCTCTGCTGAACAACTCAAAGAAGTGATGATGACGGTCAGCAGCATCACTCAAGAAGCAACAATGGTGGAACGACAAACTAATAGATATTACGCTTTAGAATATTTACGTCGTCATCCTGAACAAGTTTGGCAGGTAACGGTATTAATGTGGTTACGAGAAGATAGCAATTTAGGACTAATTTTATTAGAAGATTTGGGTTTACAATTGCCTATGTCCTTCAGGCGTTCTGTCAGTTTGGGAGAAAATTTATTAGTGAAAGTTAGTTTGGCTGATCCCCAAAAAGATATGATTCACTTCCAGGAAATTATGTATCAGGAAGCCCAATCAGTTACGAATTAGGATAGGTTATGTTTCGCGCCCAGTTGCAAAGGAGCAAAGGCGCAAAGTTGGAGAGTTTCCATTTCAGACGGCTATTAAACAATAATTATCAGGAAGTTAGGAAATGAATAAGTTTACTTTCGCTCTCATTTTGTTTAATAGTCTATTTGTTTCCATAGAAACTGCTAATGCTCAATCATTAATAAATAATCCCCGTAATTCAGATATAGAAATAGAGAGACAAACCACTAATGTGGATAAGATTGTTCAACAATTAAAACTACCATCTTCCAAAATAGCAGTTATTGATCAAAATAATCAGGTAAAAATACAAAATTTTGTTTGGGTATTTAAAGATCTAAAGCAAGTTGGCAAACAACCATTTCTCCAGGTTAAGAAAGAAATAGAGAAACCGAAAGCTAAACCTGAATCTAAATCACCGAAAGAAGATGAATTAGAAGATTTTACAGAAGTTACCAAGGATACCCAAAAATCAGAGGGAATCTTTACTATTTATCGTCATAAACATAAAAATAAAATCTATCTGGAAATTAAACCAGAACAACTCCAAAAAAACTTTATAGCAAACTCAACTTTAGAATCGGGAATTGGTGAAAAGGGTATTTATAGTGGAATGCCATTACAAGACTTCTTATTCTACTTTCAAAAGGTAGATAATCAAATTCAGTTTGTGGTTCGTAATGTCAATTTTCGGACTCGTGAAGGAGATCCCCAAGCTAGATCAGTAGCGAGATCATTTAGTGATTCTGTTCTTTACACTATTCCTATTAAGAGTATTAATTCACAAGGAAAAACTATTCTTATTGATTTAGGTGATTTACTACTCACAGATTTGGCAGGATTATCTACTAATTTAGAATTAGCTGTTAGTCCCGATCAAGGTTATCTTGGTAATGCGAAAGTATTTCCCAATAATTTAGAAATTGAGTCTATTTTCAATTTTGCTAATGGTGGCAAGAATTCGGATGTTTTACCAGATAGTCGCGGTTTTACCTTAAAGGTACATTATAGTTTATCGGAATTACCAAAAACTAAATATCAACCTCGGTTAGCTGATGAACGGGTAGGTTATTTCCTCACAGCTTATCAAGATTTATCTAAAGATGAACGGAGAGATACTTTTGTTCGTTATATTAATCGCTGGAATTTAGAAAAACAAGATCCCACAGCCGCAATTTCTCCACCGAAAAAACCGATTGTTTTTTGGATTGATAATGCTGTACCTCTAGAATATCGTCAGTCTATCAAAGAGGGAATTTTGATGTGGAATCAAGCCTTTTTGAAAGCAGGATTCAAGGATGCTATTCAAGTTCAACAAATGCCTGATAATGCTACCTGGGACCCAGCCGATATTCGCTATAATACTATCCGTTGGATTAATACTGTAGATGGTTTTTTTGCGATGGGTCCATCCCGTGTTAATCCCTTAACTGGAGAAATTTTGAATGCAGATATTCTGATTGATGGTAGTTTTGTCCGATTATTAAAAAATGATTATCGGCAAATTATTCAACCTCAAAATTCACAAACTAGCACTTCTTTATCAACATTGGTCAACAATGGGCGTTTGTGTGGCAAAGGTAATCAAAAATCTCCAAAATCATTAGGCAATTTGTCTAAACTAGCGACAGATTATGATTTATGTTATGGCATGGAAGCATCTAATCAGTTGGCTTTTGGTTCTTTAGCAATGTCAATGTTAGGAAACACTACACCAAGTCCAGAGCAGTTAAAAGATTATATCCATCAATATTTACGTTTAATTATTACCCATGAAGTTGGTCATACTTTAGGTTTGCGTCATAATTTCCGTGGTAGTACCTTACTATCTCCAGAGGAGATGAATAATCCAGAAATTACGCAGACTAAAGGGATGACAGCATCGGTTATGGATTATATTCCCCCAAACATTGCCCCTAATGGTGTCAAGCAGGGAGATTATTTTCCACAGCAGGTGGGACCCTATGATGAATGGGTAATTGAGTATGGTTACACTCCCAGTCAAGCGTCAACTACCATGGGAGAAAAGTCGTTTTTAGCAGCAATTGCTGGAAAATCTAACCAACGAGAGTTGAGTTATGCTCCTGATGAGGATTTATCTAATAGTGATCCGACGGTGAATCCTTGGGATCATAGCAGTAATGTATTGGTTTATTCTCATTCACAATTGGCTAATGCGCGGCGGATGTGGGAACGATTAAATCAGGGATATGCTATAGATGCAGAGAATTCTAGCGATGTAGAAGAGCGTTTTAACACCATCCTCAGAAATTATTTACAGAATTTATACTATACCAGTAAATACATTGGTGGTCAGTCTTTTTATCGAGTTAAACCAAATGATACTAAAGGACAATTACCATTTGTCCCTGTACCGGTAGAACAACAGCGACAAGCATTGATGACAATGCAAAAGTATGTTTTTGCGGAAGATGCTTTGAAATTTCCCCCGGAATTACTGAATAAATTAGTACCTTCGCGGTGGCTACATTGGGGGACTAATATTCAAGTCGGACGGTTAGATTATCCGATTCATGATTTAGTGTTGTTGGTGCAGACGGCGGTGTTGCGGGATTTATTGGCAAGCGATCGCCTAACTCGGATTAAGGATCTAGAATTAAAAAGTGCATCAGGAAAATCTCTCACATTGCCTGAGTTATTTGATACTTTACAATCTGGGATTTGGTCGGAGGTTTTGCAACCTAAAGGTAAATTGCAAATTTCCAGTCTGCGAAGAGGTTTACAACGGGAATACCTAAATGTACTGATGGGAATGGTGTTGCGAAAAGAAGCTACTCCTGAAGATGCCCGTACTTTGGCTTGGTATAAACTCAAGCAATTAAATAATCAATTAAGACGGGTAAATTCTGAAGATGAATATACTCAAGCTTTCTTATTAGAAACACGCGATCGCATTGAGAAGACTTTGAATGCACCATTGGTAGGGAATTGATATCACCTGAGTTCGATATTTTTGATGTTGGGTTTCGTTCCTCAACTACAAGATTAGCGATCTGCTTGCAGCAGCATTTTGCGATCGCCACCTAATATTTAGACTATTTTGAAACCCCTAAACATCTGGGTTTTTCGTAATCTTGCAAGAGTCTATGTCTTAACCATGTTTAGTATATTTCCTTAAACAAATAATGAAATATTTATAAGTTTGTCAACAGCCTAGTTTTTCTCAAAATAAATGTTAATACACTCTCTTCCTCAGAAATAATATCCGCGACAACTTCCATTCCAGCTTGAATAGGATATTGTTGTAAATCTCTTTGCAAATACAAGTTTTCTGGTTCAATCGTCACTTCATAATAACCCTCTGCTGTGATATTATCTTGGGGTAAAATTGCATCTGCTGTAATTGACCTCACCGCACCTATTAAGATACCATAATCCGGGTAAGGATAGGATGAAAATCGCATTTTTACCTTTCCTTTTCGACAACTTACTACTTCTGGAGAATTGCAAACAAAGACTTTACTAATATCAGCAGCAGCAACACGAGCTTTAATTACTAAAGGGGTATAACTGGGAGAAATTTGAGCAATAGCACTTCCCAAATTTACCACTTGTCCAGAATTTCGCAATTCTAATTTTAAAATAGTTCCAGTTGCAGAAGCTCGAATAACAGTTTTTTGTATCTGAGTTAAAAGTTGTTGGAGTTCTTTTTCTGTATTATTTATTTGGTTTTGAATTTCAATTTTACCTTGGATTAAACTTTCTTTTTCTTGTTGTAATCTCGCTAAATTAGTTTTGCCATTTGCGCGTTCAGTAGCAACTTTTTCTTCACTAATAAAGATTACTGCATTACTAGGATTTAGAGATGAAGCTGCTTTTTTACTTCTAGCAATTGCAGATGTCAAAACTTGTTGTTTTTGTTGAATAACTTGTTTTTGACTTGCTAATGTGGCTTTTTGTGATTCAACAATTTGCGCTTGTTGAGTTGCGGCTAGTTGAACTTCCTCTAATTGATTTTGAGAAATTGAACCAGATTTAGCTATATCTTCATAACGCAACCGCTTGACTATTGCGGCTTTCAATCCTGCTTCTGCACTTTCTAAATTAGCCTGAATTGACTGCAATTCTGATTTTACTTGTAATAATTCATTTTCTGCAATCTTTATATTAGCTTGCGCTTCTTGCCATTCACTACTAACAGCTACTTTTCTATCTTGATAGTCCCGTTTTGTCCGCTGAACTTCAGAAATAGCAGATGCAACTATGCGTTTATTCCTTTCTGTCTCTGTAGCAATTTGGCGATTTAAAGCTGCAATTTGAGCATTCAATTGCCTGATTTGTAATTGAGATTGCTGAATATTTACCGTGAGTTGATTTTTCTGATTTTGTAATTGGATATCATCAAGAATGATTAAAACATCACCTTTTTTTACTAATTGATTTTCTTTAACGGAGATTTTTTTAACAGTTCCTTCTATAGCAGTTTGCACTATTCGCACTTCACCAGTTGGACGAACAATAGCAGATGCTTTAACAGTTTGCTGATATTTTGTGAACGTGGAAATAGTGACAGAAGCACCAAAAACACCAACTAAAAATAATCCTCCTAATCTTGTCCAAATACCAATGCTAGGTAAGTATTCATCAGATTTTGCAGTTGGTAAAAAATTGGGAATTGTGTTATTCATGATGACGATAATATCCAGATTCCCGATTTCTTAAAGAAGTCAGGAATCTGAATTTTTGAAATGTTATTAAATGAAATTAAGCTATGGTATCAAAAGGACTAGATACAGCTTTACAAGTCCAGAATAATGTATGTAAAGGATTACCACAGGTTGTACAACCACCAGAAACAGAAGACATATCTTCATCATTCAGTTCAACTAAACCAGCGGGGTTTGCTGGTAGTTGTTCCTGTTGTTCTGCGCTCAAGCTGTTGCGGTATTCTTCGTCTTTCCAAGCGCGAATGATATCTAGATTAGACATATTTAACCTCATTAAAAAACTCTACGTTTCAACTAGGAAATAACGAAATATTCCCTAGAAGTCGCAGTTGTAAAAGTATTATTGATGACATTTTCACCAATATTAGAATAATAATCATTCTCATAAAAAATGTCAAGTAATTTATCCGTGTAGAGTAAATATGCTTAATTACAATTCAAGGAATCAAAAAATCTAAATGCTCACCTGCTATGCTAAGTAGTTCCGTAGGAGTACCTTGTAGTTTTAATTGTCCAGCTTCTAACAGGACAATCCAATCTGCGCGTTTAATCACTCTTGGACGATGACTAATTAAAATAGTAGTTTTCCCTTGACGATAAGCGAGTAATCGATCTAAAACTAAACTTTCACTAATGGGATCTAAACCTGCTGTAGATTCATCTAAAATCAAGATAGGAGGATTAGTGACAATACCTCTAGCTATGGCTAATCTTTGTTTTTGTCCACCGGAAAGATTCGCTCCAAATTCACCTAAAATAGTTTGATATTTTTCAGGTAATTTACTAATAAAATTATCTGCATCTGCAACTTGACAAGCTGTGACTATTTGCTCAAAATTAACTTGAGGACAACCAAGAGATAAGTTATCTAAAATAGAACGACTCCAAAAATGTGCATCTTGAGGAATTAATACTATTTGTTGACGTAAGCAACTAGGATTAATATCAGAAAGGTTATAGTGATGAATGCGAATATTACCAGATTGGGAATTATATAAACTAGCAATTAATTTAGCTAAGGTGCTTTTACCACATCCAGATTTACCGATAATTGCAATCACTTTTCCACCCGGTAAAGTTAGAGAAAAATCCTTTAATAAATCAACTCTACCCGCATGATGAAAATTGATATCTTTACAAATAAGATCCGCGTTGTCGGGAATATTTACAAAAGGCTTTTGACTAACTTCAGAAAATTCAGGAGTCGAATTAATTACCTCATTTAATCTTTCAGTTGCAGCTTGAGCGCGAGCAAAATCAGTAATGAAGCGAACGCAGGTATTTACTAATCCAAGAATATTGGTATTTAAACTATTAAAAGCTAATAATTGACCAATAGAAAGTTCTCGATTAATAACTAAAATACTCCCATACCATAGGAGAATAATCCCACCAGCAGTAGAAATCCAATTAGAAAAGATGGTATTTATTAAAACGATTTGGACAGTGAGAAACATTAAATTTGACTGTCTTCCGTAGCGAGTTTGAAATTCTTGCCAAAATTCTGGTGCAGCATTGGTAGTTTTCACAACTAATGCACCTTTAAAAGTCTCTACTAATACACCTTGATTTTCAGAAGCTAAACCCAGAACGGTGCGGATTTTTTGTTGTAAGCTAGGGAAAGAAAGGACAGTAGAAAAAGTCATAATCATAGCTACAAATATTGAAACTAATGTCAGTTGAGAACTGTAGAATAACATCAAAATTAAGGAGGTAATTGCAATTAATAATTGACTTGGTAAAATTACCCCAACTTGAGAAACCAATTGATTAATAGTTTGAATATCTCGTAATCTACTTACCACTTCACCACTGCGACGAGATTCATAATAAGACAATGGTAAACGTAAAATATTTCTAGCAAATTCCCATACTAAATCTAATTCCAAACGATGAGCAAAATGGGATACTAAATTACCTTGAACCCATTGTAAACAGCTACTAATAAAACTCATTGTTAATATTCCCAGTGCAATACCTGTGAGTAATTGGGTATCTCCACGTACTAAAACATCATCAGTGAGAATTTGAATCAAAAACGGTGACAACAGGGAAAGTAACCCGACGACAAAATTTAATAATAAAGCTTCTGCAAGGATCAAGCGATAGTTTAAAAACCGCTGTATCAGTGCTTTAAAACCTCCTATTTTTCCCCGATCATCTGGTTGTTCTAGAAAATCTACACGGGGTTCTAATAGTAGCATTACACTATTCGTCCAGCCCTTTAGCAGAGCTTCTTTTGTTAAAGTTCGCACACCAACTAAAGGATCAGCAATGATATATTTTTGATTTTTTCGCCCATATAAAACAGTCCAATGATTCCCTTTCCAATGAATAATTGCAGGTAGAGGAATTTGTTTTTTATCTACTAATTCTAATGCAGCTTTCACACCACGTGCATTAAATCCTAATACCTGCGCTCCTTGTTTAAGATTGAGTAATGTTGTTCCTAATTGTCCTGTTCCAGAGGCTTCACGAACACGGGTAATTGTAAATAGTTGTCCGTAATATTTAGAGATTGTTGCTAAACAAGCTGGTCCGCAATCTTCTTCGTTATGTTGTAAAATTATTGGATATTTCATTTTGATCACACAAAGGCAAAAAGGTGTAAAGATTAAGATGATTGTTTGGGCGGTTCAAGCAGGAGAATGGAAGGGATAATTTGGGGGTAAGCAAGGCGTAAAAGTCCGTAACCAATACCAGCTAAACCTGTCATTAATCCTGGGGTTTCTAGTCCTAATGGGACACCACAAAGAAAGTTATTTTCTTGGATATCGTCTAATATTTGAGAGGCAATTTTTTCGGTTTGTTGGAAAATTTCTGGATCATTTAATATGCTATTGGCTATTAATAATAAGTCAATATTTCCTAAGTCTCCGTGACAGAGACAATGGTTGTCACCAAATCCTTGTTTTATGGTAGTTTGGATGGCAGTTGTAATTTCTTTATACATGATTAAGTCGGGTGTATTCTCTGTCATACTTAAACGTCCTAAGCCAATTCCCGGCGCACCACTACACCATGCTGTCATGAAACTATTTTTTTCCTCTTTTATCCGTAAATCTATCCAGTTATTGGTTGTAGGGTCAAAATGACTGCGTTCGTAGTTAATTGCTGCTGTGGCTGCGGTTTGAAATTCTTGGTTTCCAGTCGTTACGGCTAGTTTTCCCAGCGCCCAAGCAAAGCCAGCACTACCATGTGCAAATCCGGTTAGGGGTTGATTTCCCCCTGCTGGAGATATCCAACCAATACCAGTATCTGTAATTTGGGCTTGGGTAAGGAGGTGTTCACCACATTGTCTGGCGACATCAAGAATGAACTGCTCTGGAACGATTTGGTATAAACTGAGTAAGCTACCAATGCAACCAGCCGCACCAGTAATTATATCTAGTTGTTTATCTTGGGAAATTAAGGGGGGAATTTTTGCTACTAAGGCAACTGCATCTGCTATTAAGTCTTTTCTTTGCCATAATATTCCTAAATGGGTATATGTGTAAATTATTCCTCCCCAGCCACTAAAGCCACCTATGAATTTAATTGAGTCTCTTTTGAGTTGCTGTTTTAGGGTTTTTATGGCTGCTTGGGCTAGGTTTGTATAAAGATGATTTTGGGTAATTTCTCCCAAATATGCTAGAAATAAAGCTACACCGGGTATACCTGCATATAAGTCTGTTCCCAAGGGTGCTAATGTCCATTGCTGATTGGGAGTAACGCTTAAACCCATCCAATTAACAAATTTACCGTTGTTGTGTGCGAGGAGTTCTAAACGGTCGCCAATTTTACAGGCTATTTCTAAGAATTGGTCTTTCGTTGTTGGGATTATAGTGCTTATATTACAGGCTTTTTTGCCTAATCTAATTTGATGGTTATCCGCAGTTTTACTCATTTCTAAAGTAGCTAAAGCTGCTTTAATAAACCATGTTTGTCGTTGTAAGTCTTTTTCGCTGAAATTATTCAGGCGATGATGTACTAATTCTATTCCTGATTGGTTGAAAAAGTTAGAAATGTGTAAGCCTGTTTCTTGATGGTATAAATCGCGGGAATGAGGATATGTGGTAAATAAGGGAATGTCGCTTTTCCACAATGCGTTAATTTCTGCGGAAATTATTTGACTCAGTTGCGGACGGTTTTCTACATCTATCCACAGTTTATCAAATAAGCGATCGCGCTCTAAGGCATCTCGTAAAAAATCTGGGTGATAACTTTCCCTCAGCAATAAAGCATAGACTCTACTAGCACGCATTACCACACGCACTTTATCTTCTGCAAACCGGGCTAAAATATTGAGTAATTCCTGGCGATGTTGTAATAAAATTCGGTAAACAGCAGTAAACCCTTCTGTAATAGCGGCTGTATATTCTTGTACATTAATTTCCTGTTGATTTAGTTGAGGGCGATTTTGACTACCTGCGATAACAGCCTGTTGACGTTCAACCCGCATGATATCTGTCCCGACCTGCACCAGTTTTGGGACTTTTTCTGGTGTTAACTGTCCCCCAGCACCTCCCAAACCACTCATATCTATTCCCGCTGCTTCAGTATTTCCCCAGACTGGCTGTGGTAGTAAACCAACTTGCAATACTGAATCTGCAACTATCTCTCGATCTAGAGTATCTGCTGCTGTACCTTTATAATTACTACGGGGATGAAATAAAGATTCTAAATCAATTAAAATGGGATGTTCTCCCGCTGCAATCAAGTTTTCAAAGTGAAAGTCCGTAGCTTCCAAAGCATATAATAATGCTAAATAGCCACCTTGACGTTGATAAAATCTTTCTACTTCCTCTGCTGAATCACATTCTTGAAAGCTCACAAATTCTACCCAACCATAATTATCTCGGTTGAGAATTTGTAAAGTCTGAAAAGCTGGTTTAAAGCCTTTTGCATTTAACCATGATAGCAGTTGTTGAAAATGCCCATCTATGGCTAATGATCTCGGTTTATAAACTAGCTGCCAACCACTTGCAAATGTTAGTATAGTAACTGACTTACCATTATTATGGCTATCACCTTTTCCCCGATTGACTTTGATTAATTTTCCTAGCTTGGTTGGTGACTGAAATTGGTAACAAATATCTACCCAATCATGAGAAAGATGTTGAATCAATTCTATGCTATTTTCTACCCAGCGATTAATTTCTTCTAGGACTTGTCTAGCTAAAACTGGGTATTCTTGCCACAATGCTAATTGTACTTCGGGATTTCGTAACCGTTGTATAAAGCTATAAAATCTTTCTTGGGCATTATCACCTGTTAATAAACCTTGTAATCTAGCTATATTCACTTCTAATACTAAGGTTGCATTCAGCATTAATAGCAGCTTTTCTGGTAATCCCTCTAATAAAACATCATGAATATCACTTAAAGTTTCAGGAATATTTTGTATATTATTTAATCCAATTTCTAATTTAATCATACCTTGAACAAGGAAAGGTGCGATCGCCTTCAAAAACCCAAAATTAGGATGTGTGCATAAACTAGAATTAGACAGCACAGTTGTAATATCTTTTTCGCCTAAATATTCATAAATTTGCTGAATTTCTTCCACCCATGATAAAGGTATCGGTGCTACAGATTGTCCCAAAATACGACAAAACTCCTCTTCTGTTATTCCCTCAGTTACCAACTTCTGAGCAAATAAACTCGAATTAGCAAAGCTTGATGCCGATTTCCAGCGTTGAAATCGTTTATATCCCAACTCAGAATCATATCCTAACTCTTCCGAATTGGCTACAATCCTTTCCTTCAATGACATAGCCCGAAACCAAGCAGAATCTTGACAGTTGACTTTTTTCATCACGTGACTCGATAAGTGTTTACACAAATACTTAACTATGATAATAATTATCATTATCTGAGTATTTGTGTAAAGTAGATCAGATGAGGGTGTATCAGTGAGGATGTGATGTTAAAAATTTTCTTAGGTTTAGTCTTAGCAACCCCAGTAGTTTTGATTTCGCCGGTAGCATGGGCTAGTGAAATAGCAGAAAACGATGATTTAGCACAAGTAACCTCCGTCTCTCAGTTGTCTGATGTCCAACCTACAGATTGGGCTTTTAGTGCTTTACAATCTTTAGTAGAACGATATGGTTGTGTAGCAGGTTATCCCAATGGAACATTCCGGGGAAATCGTGCCATGACTCGTTATGAGTTTTCCGCTGGTTTAAATGCTTGTCTAGATAGAGTTAATGAGCTAATAGCCACAGCTACTGCTGATGCAGTTCAAAAAGAAGATTTAGCGACTATTCAACGGCTACAAGAGGAATTTACCTCAGAATTAGCAACTTTACGAGGGCGGGTAGATGCAGTAGAAAGCCGCACCGCAACTTTAGAAAGTCAGCAATTTTCCACAACTACCAAACTTTCCGGTGAAGCGATTTTTGCCATTACTGATGTCTTAACTGGAGATAGTGATCCTTTCAACGTTGGTGTCCCCCGCAATAGCACTATTTTGGCTAACAGAGTCCGCCTCAACTTAGTCAGTAGTTTTACAGGTCAAGATGAGCTAAAAATTAGACTCCAAGCTGGTAGCACTCCACATCCCCAAAGGGCTGGCGGGTTTCGCTATGGTGCAGATCCCTTCTTAGCTTCCTTAGGAAGTAGACAAACCACACCAGAAGGCGGACAAACCTTTAACCAAGAGTTCCCTGATACAGCCGGTAGTGTAGAATTAGGAACTGTTAGTTATAAGTTTCCCATAGGTAAAAAAATACGCGCGGCTGTGTTTGCCAATCGAGGAGAACACGTAGAC
This sequence comes from Dolichospermum flos-aquae CCAP 1403/13F, assembly GCF_012516395.1. Taxonomy (GTDB): domain Bacteria; phylum Cyanobacteriota; class Cyanobacteriia; order Cyanobacteriales; family Nostocaceae; genus Dolichospermum; species Dolichospermum lemmermannii. Next base: position 2,904,792 of record NZ_CP051206.1, on the reverse strand, counting down.
TATTTACCGAATGTATTCAGTACAGTTGGTGATGAAGATGGAGGTTCTGGTTCACTTTCTACCTTTGCTCAATATAGCCCCATTTACCGCCTTGTTTCCCAAGGTGCGGGTTTGGGCTTAAATTATCAATTGAATCCCGCTATTAACTTGAGTTTAGGATACTTAGCCCCAAATGCTAATAGTCCAGAAGGTTTAACACCCGATAGCAGCAACGGGACAACGGCTGGAGGCTTTTTTGATGGTCGGTATTCAGCTTTAGCGCAATTAAGTATCCAACCCACCAAAAATTTAGCTTTTGGCTTAACTTACGTCAACGGTTATACCGCAGGAACACCCACCTTCCTCAATGATGTGGGAACAATTTCCGCCAATTCACCAAGTTTAATTTCCGATAATGCTAGACGAGAAATTAACGCTTACGGTGTAGCGGGGTTGTGGCGAGTTTCTCCCAAGTTTGCCGTTAATAGTTGGTTTATGTATACTAATCAACAAGGTAAATCCGCAGGAACAGATAACGAAAGTGCTGATGTGTATAGTTATGCCATCACCCTAGCCTTTCCTGATTTGGGTAAACAAGGTAATCTGGGAGGTATTGTCGTCGGTGTTCCCCCTTATGCTACTCGTTCCGGTGTCGTTCCCTTATATAGACCATTTTTAGGTGGTGCAAGTGATGTAATCAGCACTATCCCTAATCGCACCACACCGTTGCACTTAGAAGCTTTCTACAAGTATCAACTAAATGATCATATCTCAATTACACCAGGTGTAATTTGGTTGGTTGCGCCTAATCAAACCAATAATAATCCTGATGTAGTTGTTGGTACGGTGAGGACTACTTTCTCGTTTTAAACTGAAGTTCCCTCATGTTGTCGTTCACGGTATATTGCGGGTGAAAAAATTTTAACTTTAGCAATAAACTGCGACAAAAAAGCCCACCTAAGTGGACTAAGAAAAACTAAATATTTTTAACCCGCCCAGGCGGTCACTGAGCTTGCCGATAGCGTAGCGTGGCGTTAGCCATAGTGTGGGTTTTGCCTGTCTAGACGCGGTTTCTAACCGCCCAATTACTCAATATGCGTAGCCTAAAACTCTTGTAGGGACAATTCATTAATTGTCCCTATATGTCCCTATATTCTTTTTTGGAGATGTCTAATGATGGTGATGGTGGTGAGTAATAGCTGATTCTGAATTAACAGCCATACCTTCAGTTTCCATCAATTCTGCTATATGTGCATTTGCCCATTCAGCAACCATAGCTAAAAATTGGGGATCATCATTAACACAAGCCATCTGTAAATAATCTACATCTGGATGTTGTTTTTCCAAATCATGAATAATGTGATGCACATCTAACAAAGTTTCATGATTTTCTGTCGCAAAACCAATGGGCATAAATAGCAACGCCTTTGCACCCAATTGAATCAAATTTTGAGCAGCTACTGTAGCATTTGGTTGAGTCCATTCAATTAACGGTGTGTCATGGTTCAACCAACCCACAGAAATTAACGGATAATTGTTAATTAACTTGTTTCTAACTAACTCATACATGGCTTGACTTTCATCAATTCCCGAAGTAAAACCTTTCGCTTTGTGGGGACAACCATGATTCATCAAGATAATCCCAATTTGCGAAGGTAAATAACCCGTAGCCAAATCAGTATGAATTTTTTCTTCTACCAAATGCGCCATTAAATCAATATATTTTGGCTCATTGTAGAACGAAGGAATATATCTTTGGGCTTTGATCCAATGTTCATCACCATCAGCTAATTCTACCAGAGCATTATTTACTTGTTCAAGAGCAATACCACTGGTAAAAATGGAATCAACAACCAATAATGGATAAATCAGCAGTTTGCTAAAGCCTTGATCTTTAATTTCGGCTAAAACTTGATTTGGTAAAAAAGGAGCGCAAAAGTTAAAAGCTTTGAAAACTTGAACACCATTACCCCATTTATGTTGTAACTCGTGTTCAATACCCGCTCTTTGTCTTTCAAAAATGGCATTATGAGGGGAGATAAAATCATGATGTGTGTGTCCCCATTCATGACGATCAAATAATGCCAAAAGTTTGGCTAAAGGGGGATAAATCCAAGTAGGAACAGGAGCGAATTTAGCAGTTAGTAAATTTAAAGCTTGTTCGTTATAGTTAGCAAAATCTTCGTAGCTTTCGACTTCGCCATAGCCCATCAGTAACACGGCTACACGGTCTTTACTGGGTATATGCTCGTGGCTATGGGTAGCGTGCAGTTTTTCCGGGGTTGCAACCACAATGAGTTCCTCAAGATAACTAGAACAGGGAGACAAGCCTAGACAATTACTAGATGATCTCTCTCAATTTGTAGCATAATATCCTATCCGGGGGGATAGGATAAAATAAATTTAAATCTTTTAAAGAATTACGTTCTTTGTTCCTCAACGGTCAATTAAATTTTAAACCTAAACCACCCGGATATTTAACAGGTTCTAAACTACTATAGGAATCCGGTTTGATTGTTGTTCATTATACTGAGACTCAATCGTTGATTCGATGGGGTTTACGGTTTACAGCTTGTTCAAAAATCAAATAGTAGCCCTATATGTCTCAAACTGCGCCAATATCTCCAGACAATTTTACTAATGTTCCTATCCCACCATCTAAGCAGCAGAAGGGTAAAAAACCAATTCCTTTGTTATTGGGGTTGTTAGTTGTGGGAGGTGGTATTAGTTATGCAGTGTGGCGAACTCAACCACAAAAAGCAGTAGATACACTGAAACTAAGTGGCAGAATTGAAGGTTATGAAACCGAAATTGGGATTAAGCGTTCGGGAAGAATTGAGTCAATTGCTTTCCGAGAAGGGGCTTATGTTAAAAAGGGACAAGAATTAATTAAATTAGATGACAGTAATGATCAATTATTACAAGAACAATTAAGAGGAACTGAGGCTAGGATAACATCTGCACAATCTGATGAACAACAGGCAATTGCAGATGTGGATAGGGTGCAAAGTGAAATTGAACAAATTAATAGTCAAATTAGGGAAGCAAAACTCAATTTACAGCAGTCGGAAGGGGATACCCAAGGACGAATTCAACAGGCAAAATCTAACGTAGCCGCGGCTAAGACTCAATTATTACAAACACAAGCCCAAGTTAAGCAAACAGAGGCAGAAGTAAAATTAGCGAGAATTAACCGCGATCGCTATGGACAGCTTATCAAAGAAGGTGCTATTAATCAACAGCAATTTGACCAATCACAAACTACATTAGATACAGCCATAGCCACCCTAGAAGCCCGTCAAGCATCGGTAAATGCCACACGAGAACAATTAAGTGCTATCCAAGGGGCATTAACCCAAACCAAGACCACAGGCTTCAATCCTGGTATTCCCAACGCCCAGTTAATTCATGAAATTGGCACTCCAGCGGCTTTACGCAACCATTTAGGCTTACATCGTTTGGAAGTAAAAACCGCTAATTTGGAAATCAGCGAGAAAATTCTCTTGCAGAATTTACATACAAATGTAGTTGATGTGCAAACTTTTGGCGATAGCGAAGCGCTCCGTAGGAATCGCTTGGATGTTTTAGTGGAAGATATAACTATAGGTGAAACCCAAGTAAATGAATTACTAAAACAATATGATCCCAATATTGAACATGGTGAACCCACTTTAGAAAATGTCTTTGTTACTCGTCTGCGACAACAAGGTTCTGCACCACCATTTTTACAATTTCCTCGTTCTCGTGGCGGAAATAAAAGTCAAGAAATAAATGAGAATATTCATAGAGAAAAAAATTCTTCCCTATTACCCATTACCAATTACCAATTACCATCTTCACAAATTGCTATTTATGCGAATAATCTCAATCGGGTCTTTGGTAAATTTCAAGCTGTTAAAAGTGTTAATATTGAAGTGCGTTATGGGGAAATATTTGGGCTTTTAGGGGCAAATTGTGCAGGAAAAACCACCACAATTAAAATGTTATGTGGATTATTAGCAGCTAGTGGAGGAGAAATTTCTCTCGGTGGAGAAACCGGAAATTTGCGAAGTGCCAAATTAAGAAAACGCATTGGTTATATGAGTCAAAAATTTACCCTTTATGACGATTTAACAACTTTGCAAAATCTAGAATTTTATAGCGGTGTTTACAGCGTTACCCGCAAACTTAGAAAAGAAAAAATTGATTGGGTCATATCTACCTGTGGGTTAGAAGGACAAGAAAATATGCTAACGGGACAATTACCAGGAGGTTGGAAACAACGGGTTGCTTTTGGTGCTTCTGTTATGCACGAACCAGATATTTTATTTTTAGACGAACCAACATCTGGAGTAGACCCTTTAGCACGTCGTCAGTTTTGGAAACTAATCAATGATTTTGCGCGAAATGGTACAGCAATTTTAGTCACAACCCATTATTTAGAAGAAGCTGAACAATGTAACCGGATGAGTTTTATGGTAGCTGGAGAAATCGCGGCTGAAGGTTCACCCAGTTATATTAAAGATTCTCAACCAGGAAAACTCATAGAAATTATTGTTAATCAAAATCAAGCTGCTTCTAAACTATTAAAACAACAATTTGATGCTTGGAGAGTTTCTATTTTTGCGAATAGTTTACATATAGTTCTTGACAATCCAGAAGTAGCAATTGCCCAAGTAATGCAGCTTTTAAAATCGGCAAATTTTACAATTTTAGGTTTGGTATTTTTTAATGTCTCACGACGAATTTTAAGCAAAATGCAAATTAGTGATTAGTTTAGTTGTCAGTTGTCCGTTGTTATTTATTCGACTATTCACTGAAGATTTGCGAAAATCCCTTTCCCTAGTACCCGACGCTTCAACGCTACTATTCTAGGTCGCGCACCTTGACCTGAAAAACCTAACCCTTCGCGGAAAATTTCAGGCATATAAAACCTATCTATGTCCTCTTTAGCTGTATCTTCATAAATTACACCCATTTCTTCTAACATTCCCATGGTTTGCTGATCAATATTGAATTTTTCTACAGCAAAGGGTATTTTGCGTTCAGACTGAGGAGGTAGAGTTTCTTCTACCCATGTTTTGAAAGTTGGATATTCTTCCTTAGCTTCTTTTACTTTTTCTTCACTACATGGTTTTAAAGCGCGGCGAATAGCTTGAGGGGGTAATAGCCGACTTGTAGACCACTTTTCAAACTGTATTTCTTTAGCATTATCTACTGTGATCTTCGCCGCATAGTACAAAAAGCGGACAATATCTCTGGCCTGAAGTCTGCCCTTAAAATCTGTTAAAGCTGCAAATACCCAAGAAGCTGTGTAGGCTTCTTTGGACTTTTCTGCCCCTAGTCTTTTACCCCATAGCTTTTCTAATTCAGCTACGAGATTCTCTTGACTGAGACTGTAAATACTATCTTTACTATCTTTTTTTGCACCTATAACATTAGATTCACTACAAATCCAATAAACTAACTTCAAAAAAGAATCTTCATTCCAAGATAAATCATAAGAACGGTAAAGATTTTCAAATTGTCTCAAATTTTGAGTAATTGTGTACCTTAGAAAATCACGACGCAAGAAAATTATTATACCAAGATGAGATTGCCTAATTTCTGACAATTTCTTTGGCAAATCATCAATCAAGGTTTTTAAGGCTTTCTGCTGTTGATCATTAGAGGCAATCTTAGGGAAAATATCTTCTAACCCATCAAACAAAAAGATAATCTTTAATCCTTTATTTTTTAAATCTTGATTTATGCTGCTAAGAGTATTAGGAGTATCTAAATTTTGGTTAATGGCTATAGCTCTGGCAATTTCATTCACCCAAAATTTTGTCCATTGTAGTTCATCCCAATTTTGCTCTGTAAGTGCCGTTTTAATCCTATCGGTATACTCTGAATGTACAAACTCAGGAACATTCACACCTAGAACTGCTCTAACCTCATTTCTGGCTTCACTAATTACAGTTTTTGCTTTATTTTTAAGGTTACTCGACTCCAGGAAAGGCAATATATAGGTTTTTGTTTGAATTGAGCTAGTTTCATTCTTATCAATAGAATTCAAAAATTTTCCCCAATATTTAAAGCGTGAAAGTTGGATATAATTAAAAGTTTTTCCCGCACCTTTCGCTCCAATTGATATTACATGAGGTAATTCATCTCGAAAATTAGTTGCTAAATTTTGTAAAGGTTCTGTTATTAGTAAATCTTCACCTTCTCCTGATTCAGCAAGTTCATACTTTTGACATAAATCTCTCAGCCTTGTAACTTGTTGTTCTTGTCGTGATTTTATGTCTCCTTTGTCTTTTGTAGTTTGTACTTCCTTTTCAGCGTTGATTAATTGTTGGCTTGCCCAATCTATAGCTTTTTCAATTACCGTAGTCTCTTTTAATTTTGAGCGGGCATCTTCCCAGTTATGGATATACAGTAATTTCTCATTAAAATCAGTTTCTTGAGTATTTAATCTAGTATCTATTAACGTAGGCTCTTTAGATTGTACATAATTAGACTCTAAGTCAGTTGTAGCATTAATATAATTTGGTAATTCCTTAAATTCTGTTTTTAGCATACTAATAATGATGGCTGGATCATAGTATATTTTTTTATTAACTTCCTCTTTTGATGGAGCAACTTTACCAATTTGTTTTAAAACTAAACTTGTACCTCTAATAGATTGATCATTAATTGTTGTCACAAGGAAACGCTGGATTCTGGGATCAAAAATTATAGGACTAGATATTTCACTTAAACCTGCTCTCAAATCTATAAAAACATAATCTACACCTAAAATTTCACCTAAATGATGAATAGCATTACCGTATTCCCATGTTCCATCTATACCTCTGACTAAATGTTCAGGTAAAATAGGCATATCTAATAATTCATTATCTTTTAGAAATGCGGGTAAAAAATAAACTTGTGAATTTCCTTCATGTTTCACTGATTTTTTTACTTCGTTAGCAAATAAAGCAAGTGCTTCTTCTCTATCAATTGGTGAATAATGATAAATTTCTAAAAAATTAATAAATGAAACTTCTGGTTGTTTTCTTTTTGACGATTCATTCCAGTATGTAAGACCAGGAGCTTCTAAATCCGCATCAATTACTAAGACTTTTATAGACTTATTTAACTCTTTAGCTCTATCTAGCAAAGCAAAAAGATGGGCTGCTAAATTTAATGTTCTGCCTACACCACCTTTAAAAGAATAAAAAGCTATTAAACTAAGTTTTTCCGTATATGGTTCTGGTAGCTTAACTATTTTTTTGATGGCGGTTTCTGTTTCTGAATCACTTTCTAGATAAGCAATTTCTTCCCAAAAAGGACGTACTTCAATATCAGTTATATAAGGTTCTTCTTCAGAGATAAATTCTACGGGTAATGTAGCATTACTAACATCAAGTTGAATCATAGACTCTTCTTGCTGATACGAATCCTCAAACCATTCTTTTAATACGTCATTGACTTTATTTATACAATTTTCATCAGAAATATTTATTTCTACAGCATCAGAAAAACACCTAATACTTACTATGTTCTCTGGTAAATTAGTCCCATAGTTAGTTTTGCGGCGAAAAATTCTTCTAATATCAAGCCAAGTCAGTAATTTAAAATCTTTCATAGTCCTTGAAGTTCTTTTTTAATCAATTCAACAATGTTTAACAATTTTTTTTCTATGTCTTCGTCTGTTATTTTTTCCCGTTTATTCTCACTCTCATCTTTTTTTAAGATGAACTTCCCTCCATAGCGCCAAATCTGGTTAATGTCATCAGGCGTTAATTGTCGTTCTTGTTTTATCTTAACATAAGAATTATCCTGAATATCTTGAATAAATAACTGTTTTGGTAGTTTCCAGATTTGCAATGAATTATTGCCAGGGTATAAACATTCTAACAACCCATTTATATCATGCCCCTTTTTTAATATTTCTGGATATAAATCAGTACGATTTACTTTCTTTTTCTTCATCAACACTGCTTTTAAACCACATTCAACAGCATAAAATAATAATAAGCGGTGGGCATTAGTTCGGACTCCATTATGATTATGATAGGCAGAAGAATTTTCACGCCATGCTCTTTGCATTTCCCTGTCTGTAAAAGTTATCTTCATTCCCGTTAACCAAGATATTACTCAGTTATTTTACGTCAAAATCGCGCCACCTATTAACCGCTCATACCTATACTTCAACTCATCCTGCATTAATGTCAAACACTCCATAATTGATACAGTTTTAATAAACCAAATATTTCTGCGTGACTCCTGCTACTGAAGTTTACTTCTAGTCAATTCAATACTGATTTTGCCGCTAAAATCAGGAATAGGTGCAGCGGTTTTACTGAGAATAACTTGTACTTGACTAATACCATCGCTATCCTCTAGAATACCATCAGCTATAGCCCCAGCTAGTCTTTCCACCAACGCAAACTTTGAGGTTTTCAGCAATTTTTGCACTAAACTAATTACGCGCCGATAATCTATAGTATCTTCAATATTATCTGTTTTAGCGGGTTGGAAAAGATCCAACCATAATTTAACATCTACCTCAAACCATTGTCCTAAGGCCTGTTCTTCTGGTAAAAATCCAGTATAGCCATAGCCGCGAATTCCTGTTAAATGAATACAGTCCATAATCTCTAATCAATGCAACTTACTTTTAATAATCTTAATCTTCTTTGGTGTTATGTATTAACAGAAACCCTCAAACGTTTGGGTTTAAAATGCGCTGTTATCTGTCCTGGTTCTCGTTCTACAGCATTAACTGTGGCTTTTGTCCAACAAATACCGCATATTGAAGCAATTCCGATTTTAGATGAACGTTCGGCGGCTTTTTTTGCCTTGGGACAAGCAAAAGCAACGGGGAAACCTGTAGTATTAGTTTGCACTTCGGGAACTGCGGGGGCAAATTTTTATCCAGCAGTAATTGAAGCTAGAGAAAGTCGCGTCCCTTTGTTAATATTAACCACTGACAGACCAGCAGAATTACGAGATTGTCATTCAGGACAAACTATTGACCAAGTAAAATTATACGGTAATTATCCCAATTGGCAAGGGGAATTAGCTACACCTTCTCTAGATGTGGGAATGTTAGATTATCTCCGGCAAACGGTAATTCACGCTTGGGAACGTTGTCAATTTCCCAATTCTGGCGCAGTACATTTAAATATACCTTTTCGTGACCCTCTCGCGCCCATTCCTGATGGTACAGATTTTACCTTAGATGTGGAAGATTTCTTTGCGGGAATAGTTTCCACCCCATTACCAATTACCAATTACCAATTACCAATTACCAATTACCAAAAAGGGATCATTATTGCTGGTGTAGCCCAACCACAAGCCCCGGAAGAGTATTGTAGAGCGATCGCTAACCTAAGTCAATCTCTCCAATGGCCTGTTTTAACTGAAGGACTTTCCCCTGTCAGAAATTACACAGACTTAAATCCCTATTTAATTTCTACCTATGACATCATTCTTAGAAATCAACAACTTGCCAAAGAATTATCCCCAGAAATCGTAATTCAAATTGGAGAAATGCCCACAAGTAAAGAATTACGCAATTGGTTAATTACTACTAATCCTCAACGTTTGATAATTGATAATTGTGATCAAAATTTAGATCCTTTACATGGAAAAACCACACATTTAAGAATATCAGTAACAGAAATTGGTAAATTGGAAATTGAGGAATTAGCAAAAAGTGAGTATTTACAAAAATGGTGTATAGCAGAAAAGCAAGTTAGAAAAAATATTGATGATTATTTTGAAAATGTAGATGAATTAATCGAAAGTAAAACCGCTTGGTTAATTTCCCAAAACCTAGCACCAGAAACACCCCTATTCATTGCAAATAGTATGCCAGTGCGAGATGTAGAATTTTTCTGGAAACCCAATAATTTAAGAATTAAACCTTATTTTAATCGGGGTGCAAATGGTATTGATGGTACTTTATCCACTGCTTTAGGAATAGCACATCATCAGCAAAGTAGTGTAATGCTAACAGGAGATTTATCTTTATTGCATGATACCAATGGTTTTTTAATTAAAAATAAATTTATTGGACATCTAACGATTATCTTGATTAATAACAATGGTGGGGGAATTTTTGAAATGTTACCCATTGCCCAGTTTAATCCACCTTTTGAAGAATTTTTTGCCACTCCTCAAAATATTGATTTTGCTCAATTATGTGCTACTTATAATGTGCAATATCAGTTAATTAATTCTTGGGAAGAATTAAAAGATAGCTTAAAGCAATTACCAAAAATAGGAATTAGGGTTTTAGAAGTCAAAACAAATAGGAAAAGAGATGTGATGTGGAGAAAAGAAAATTTAGTAAAACTTAGTAATTGGTAAGTAGTTCAAATATTTAGAATATTCAGATCCCCGACTTCTCCAAGAAGTCGGGGATCTATTTTTAAAACAGATTTCCATAATTTTTGCCCAAGTGCCACAGATAAAGATTAAACTAAAAAATCTTGTACAGCAAAACCTGTTAACCAAAATCAAGTTATTATGTCTAAGGTTCTTGTCTCAGATCCAATTGATCAAGTTGGTATTGATATTCTTTCCCAAGTTGCCACCGTTGATGTCAAAACCAGCCTCAAGCCAGATGAACTCAAAGCCATTATTGGTGAGTATGACGCGCTGATGATCCGTTCTGGAACTCGCGCTACTCAAGAAATTATAGAAGCTGGCACCAAATTAAAAATTATTGGCCGTGCCGGTGTAGGTGTGGATAACGTTGATGTTCCCGCAGCGACTCGCAAAGGGATTGTCGTCGTCAATTCCCCAGAAGGTAATACCATTGCCGCCGCAGAACACGCTTTAGCTATGATGTTATCCTTGTCTCGTCACATTCCTGATGCTAATGCTTCAGTAAAACGTGGTGAGTGGGATCGGAAAAGTTATGTTGGTTCGGAAGTATACAAAAAAACCCTCGGCGTTGTCGGGTTAGGAAAAATTGGTTCTCATGTTGCCAGTGTAGCTAAAGCAATGGGCATGAAACTCCTAGCTTATGATCCATTTATCTCCAGCGAAAGAGCGGAACAATTGGGTTGTCAATTGGTGGAATTAAATGTGTTATTCCAGCAAGCCGACTATATCACCTTGCACATTCCCAAAACTAAGGAAACTGCCAACATCATCAACGCTAAAACCTTGGCGTTAATGAAACCCACCACCAGAATTATTAACTGCGCTCGTGGTGGCATTATTGATGAAGCGGCTTTAGCAGTGGCAATCAGAGATGGTGTAATTGCTGGGGCGGCTTTGGATGTGTTCGATTCTGAACCATTAGGTGATTCTGAATTGCTACGCTTGGGTAAAGAAGTTATTCTTACCCCTCACCTCGGTGCTTCCACTGCTGAAGCTCAAGTCAACGTCGCCATAGACGTGGCTGAACAAATTCGGGATGTGTTATTAGGACTACCTGCCCGTTCCGCTGTGAATATTCCTGGACTAGGACCCGATATTCTGGAAGAACTCAAGCCTTACATGGAGTTAGCGGAAACCTTGGGGAATTTAGTTGGTCAACTCGTCGGCGGCAGAGTTGAGACACTTAATGTTACACTGCAAGGGGAACTGGCAACTAATAAAAGTCAACCTTTAGTTATCGCTGCCCTGAAAGGACTACTTTACCAAGCCCTACGGGAACGGGTCAATTATGTCAACGCTACCATAGAAGCCAAGGAACGGGGGATTCGAGTCATTGAAACCAGGGATGCTTCCGCAAGGGATTATGCAGGTTCATTGCATCTCCAAGCTACAGGGACTTTAGGTACACATTCTGTCACAGGTGCTTTATTAGGTGATAAGGAAATTCACTTAACAGACGTTGACGGTTTCCCCATTAACGTTCCCCCTAGTAAATACATGGTGTTTACCCGCCACCGGGATATGCCAGGTATTATTGGTAAACTCGGTTCTCTCCTCGGCAGCTTTAATGTCAATATTGCTAGTATGCAGGTAGGTCGGAAAATTGTGCGTGGTGATGCTGTTATGGCTCTCAGTATTGATGATCCTTTACCCGATGGCATTTTAGAGGAAATTAAAAAAGTAGATGGTATTCGGGACGCATATACAGTCGCACTTTAACTGTGATTTTTGGGATTTATTTGCTGCAGATGATTCAGTAATCAATACTTGTCGGTTAAGCTCAAAACAATGAAATTATGTAGGTTGGGTTGTTCGCGTAAGCGTTGCGGAGCAATGGAACGAAACCCAACATTTACAACGGTTTGTTGGGTTTGGTCTTTGTACTGCAACGGGCAAGCAAGCTACAACCCAACCTACGAAAATCCTTAACCGAACAGTATTGATTCAGTAATTTGATAATCATAGCAATCAAAGTTTGTTTTTACGAATCTAAAATCTAAAATTCTATGGTAAACACTTGGTGGGAATTGAATATTTTATCTGAACCAGATTTAGAAGATACTATATTTTGGCGGTTAGAAAAATTTGGCTGTCGTGGTACATCAGTAGAAATTAAGGGTAATATCGCCATCATTAAGGCTTATTTGCCCAGCTTTAAAACCCAATTACTAGATTTGGCTGCCTTATCACTATGGCTGCGCCAAGATGCACTATGTGTAGGACTCCCTTCACCCATGGTGCATTGGGGCTTAATTGACGAAGAGGACTGGTCTAGTAGCTGGAAACAACACTGGCAACCCGAAGAAATAGGCGATCGCTTTCTGATTAACCCCGCTTGGCTACCTTTACCCGAATCCTTGGACAGGTTGGTAATTCGCTTAGATCCTGGTGTGGCGTTTGGTACAGGTAATCATGCCACGACCCAATTATGCTTAGAATCTCTAGAAATGCGCTTTAGCGAAGTTCCTCGATCCTTTGTGGATACGGAAGAAAAAAAAGAACCGTTAATCATTGCCGATATTGGCTGTGGTTCGGGTATTCTAGCCGTTGGGGCAATCTTACTAGGTGCTGGTAAAGTCTATGCCGTTGATAATGATCCCGTAGCGGTGAGATCCACTTTTAGTAATCGCGCTCTTAATGATATCCGTCCAGACTATTTAATCCCCATTGAGGGGAGTGTAGACATGGTACGGAAAATAATTGATCAGCCAGTAGATGGTATTGTCTGTAATATTTTAGCTGATGTAATTATTGAATTACTCCCAGAAATGACCACAATTACCAAACCCAGCACTTGGGGTATATTTAGTGGAATTCTCCTAGAACAATCCCAGGGTGTTGCTGATGCTTTAGAACAAAATGGTTGGGTTGTTGCTACTCTCTGGAAAAAAAAAGAATGGTGTTGTTTAAATGCCCGTCGTTCTTAATCATATTCACAAAAAAGTTTATATAGCAGAGAATAGAGAACAGAATTATCACCAAAAAAAATCTATACTCATAAATTTGGAACTTGAATTTATCAAATCATCTCATCAATGAATAAACCACTACAAGAATACAATCCCAACAGCGTAGCCGAAAAAAATGGTAACTTCCTCGGATTACCTGATGATTACGATTCAGCCAATTTAATTATCTTCCCCATACCTTGGGAAGTCACCGTTTCATATCGTGCGGGAACTGCGAACGGACCACAGCGAATTTTAGATGCCTCACTGCAAATAGATTTATTTGATTTTGATCATCCCGACGGTTGGAAACAGGGAATATTTATGGTAGAAATTCCCCAGGAAATGATCGAAAAAAATAACTATTATCGTCAACAAGCAGCCAGAATTATTGAACATCAAGCCCAAGGTAAATCCCTAACAGATTCACCAGATTTAACCTCTGTTCTAGAAGCAATTAACCAAGCTGGGGAACAGGTAAATCATTGGTTATTTACCCAATCACAAGCAGCAATGAATCAAGGTAAACGAGTTGCTGTCATTGGTGGTGATCACAGTTCACCATTAGGCTACTTTCAAGCCTTAGCTAATCAATATGATGACTGGGGAATTTTACATATTGATGCCCATGCAGATTTACGGAATGCCTATGAGAAATTTGAATTTTCTCATGCGTCTATTATGTTTAATGCCATGAAAATACCGCAAATTTCTAAATTAGTCCAAGTAGGTGTACGAGATATTTGTCACGATGAAGTGCAAATCATTAATCAATCAAATGATCGCATTATTGGTTATTATGATTCAGCAATTAAACAACAACTATATGCTGGTAAAAATTGGTTGGATTTATGTCGAGAAATTATCAACCATTTACCAGAAAAAGTTTATATTAGCTTCGACATTGATGGTTTAGATCCTAAACTTTGCCCCAATACAGGTACTCCTGTTCCTGGAGGACTGGAATTAGAACAAGTTTATTGTTTGTTCCGCGAACTGGTAAATAGTGGTAGAGAAATTATTGGTTTTGATGTCTGCGAAGTTGGTGATGCTGAATGGGATGGTAATGTCGGTGCGCGAATAGTTTACAAGTTAGCAAATTTATTAGATTTATCTCAGAAAGAGGGAACAGGTAATAGATAATAGGAGTAATAATAACTTTCCTGTTACAACTAACAACTGTACGGGCGAAGCATTTGGAGAACTATTTTTGGCAATGACCGATAATTTATCTTCCAAATGCTTCGCCCCTACTGACCACTAGACCTCTGGTGAAAATGAATGTAGAGACGTTCTATAGAACGTCTCTACAAGGGTTTCAAACCACGCACATTTAATTACCGGAGATGTCTACTGACCACTGTACGGGCGAAGCATTTGGAGAACTATTTTTGGCAATGATCGATAATTTATCTTCCAAATGCTTCGCCCCTACTGACCACTGATTTCCTATCAGGTTTTATGGAATTTGCATACATACTATAGGAAGATGTTGAAAATAGATCATATAGGTTAAATTGATTCGGGATGTTGTTATGCACTGGATTTAAGTCAAGGTTTGGTTGACAACCAAACCTTTTTTATTGCTCATTTTCTCCCTGTTCGTGATTTCAGCAAAAATATACCCGTTCCCAATTATAAACAACAAACAAGATCCCCGACTTCTTGAAGAAGTCGGGGATCTGGGCGAAGTTTTAAGTTTTACCCCAGTACACTGGCAAAATTGCACCAAGTTTGTCAAAATCTATCATGGATGATTTTGAACAACATCAAATTACTAGTGCTAGTAATAGTCAGATGATCAATAAACCCCGCAAACGCAGACCAAAAGCTACTAAGCTGAATCAGCCTTCTCAAGCTGCAATCAAGAAGAATGTTAAAAAATTACCCAAACGTTCTCAACGGCGTAGTTGGCTATGGTCTACGTTGGCTATGGGTCTGTTGTTAGGCAGTGCTAGTGTAATTATTGGTGTTGGTTGGATTAGTGTGCTATTTATTTTAAATCCTGCCCAGATTAGCTGGGTGAATGATTTTTTACCAAAATGGGCAAAAATATCTACAGGTAAACGAGAACTACCGGAAACACTTACAGCTATTGAACTCGGTTTAACTCAAAAACAACGTCTATCTGGCGAAATCCTGCCTTTAGATGGTAAATCAGAGGAATCTTTTTTATTACCAATTTTCCAAAAACGCAAGAATTGTCAATCTCATTGTCAAGAATTGGTAGAATTGAGGATCTATAAACTTTCCCAGGATTTGGAATCTAAATTTCAGTCAGAAAAATCCTACTATTTAATTACTAAATTACCTGTTACTGGATTATCGAGAAATTTTGTAGAGTCCTCTTCATTTGCGGCTATTTCTGAATCAGACAATCAAGAAACCAAGACAAATTTACCTTTAAATCAGGTGAAAGCTTTTGCAGATACTAATCTATTTCCAGGATTTTGGTTTTATTTGCAGGGTGAACACAAAAATAACGATGATAATATTACCTATGGTCAAGTTGTCTATTACAATCCTCCGCTGAAAAGCTTACAACAAATGTTATCTTGGAAGACCCACAATGGTCAATTACCTAAATGGCAACAGATAACGGGTAATGATTCAAAGGAGTTAATTATTGATCAAACGATAAATGTAGAACCAAATTTACAAGTTTATCAAGTTAAACCTAGTAAGTTAGTTGTTAATTCTATTTATTTAGAAGCAATTGATTTCCAAAAACCCGCAATTGATGAATTTGCTTTTCAACAATCTCTGTTATTAGCCAGAAATGGACTTTGGACTCCTGCTTTTACATGGTTGATATCTTTAGAAAAACAGCGTAAACAGCCTTTTTCAGCGGCAGCACGGGCGCAAATAGATGTAATTCGCTTACATTCGGAATTTACGAAAATGCAGGCTGATAAAAATTGGGCAAGTCCTCAGCAACAAGTTACAGCGGATATTATTGATGGTCGTTGGGAAAAGGCTTTACAGGTATTTGAAACTTCAGCTGATTATGGTCAAGAAATTGCTAATTTACTACAAACAGATAAAGGGAGAATCTGGAATCGGTCTGCTGTAGCGTTACGACTCAATCCTAATCGTCGCGCAGTTTTAGCTTGGGTAGCACTAATTTTTAAAGTCCAACGGGGGGAAGAAAGAGCTAATGCTTGGTTGCAAGCACAACCGAATATTAACCAGGAAACACTCAATTATATTCAAGATATTTTAACTAAACTTGATGATGATAAGATCAATGCCCATAAAAGTCGAATTATTGGCACTGTCAACCAAATTAGTCGTATTAATGAGCAGGATTGGTTGCCAATATCTCTGCAAACTGATTTGAAAATTACTAATAATCAAGTTTGGTATCAGGTGGAAGTTAGTGCATTTCATGATGGTACAAGCTGGTTAAGTTATCCATTTGCTAATTTTGACCAACTGAAACATCAACCTCGAAAATTTTGGCGAAAAATTCTGGGTATTAGTTATGACCCTAGTATGCAAATTATTGTCTGGAAACCCAATGGAGAACAAGAAGTTACTACGACTACGATTAAAGCTGTACAAGTGCAAGATCAGGGTTTACGGTTGTTAATGTCGGGTTCCGCGCTTTCTGAAAATAAGGTTACATCTCTTCAACCTCAACCTTTAGCCCTGACTGTGGATGCGTTGAAATGGGTAGAACCGTCTCCGGTATCTGTAAAGGAATTATATCAACAAAAACCCCAATTAGTAGAATTAATCTTGCCGACTATCTGGAGAAAACTACAACAGTCGGGTGATATAAATGCTGGTAATATTCCTGATTTTCAGAAAATGCGGGAAAAAATGGGTGATTGGCCAGTTCAATTGGCTGATTTAACTAATGATGCACAGCAGGAAATTGTCATAACTATTTCTGATCCCGCTATAGCATCTTTAAATCAGTCCGATGGTAATAACTCAAAACCAGTGGAAGATAAAAAACGTCCCCGGACTCTGATTTTGTCGGCGGATAGTAGAGTAATTTATAGTGATTTTGCCCATGCAAGCCAGCAAACGCTAATAGCGATCGCTCAACTTACTGATGACCAATCTCTAGCGTTACTGGTAGAAAATAAACAGGGCTATAGTCTGCAACGTTGGTCACAAACTAATCAGCAATTTGAATAGTCACCATTACAGGTAATTTATTCTTCGTCGCTGGGAGCTTCCACTTGTTCGCTTTTGAGACTTTGCAATTGCGCTAAAAGGGAATCTACCTCTGCTTGTAAGTCCATGAACTTCACTTGCTGATCGTCTCGATAGTAAGCCTTCGTTAACTTCTTGACTAAGTTAGCGTGGGATTCGCATTCGGAAACACTGGATGACATAGTAGACATAGTTGTTGGCATTAGAAACTTAACTCACACCATTTGAAAATAGTATAATATACTTATCTTAATCTTTGTTAAGATATTATATAGTTTTCATTATATACTCTAATCGGTTACAAATGTAGTGATAAAAGACTCCGATCATTGTGACTGTGTTCCGCAACTAACATATAGACTTGAAAAGTGGGATACTTATACCAAGAGCATTCCCAATCCCAAATCCTTAATTAAGAAGTTTTGAATCCTGTGACTTTGAGCCTGTCTGCTGCTAAATCTCATTGCCAACCCTGGCCAGGGCTGATAGAAGCCTATCGTCAATACTTGCCTGTCAGCGAAAAAACCCCGGTGGTGACTTTGTTGGAGGGTAACACACCTTTAATTCCCGTGCCAGCGATCGCTGAACGTATTGGCAGACAGGTGAAGGTGTATGTCAAATATGATGGACTTAACCCCACTGGTAGCTTCAAAGACCGGGGGATGACTATGGCAATTTCTAAAGCAGCAGAAGCAGGTGCTAAGGCTGTGATTTGTGCCAGCACTGGTAATACCTCCGCCGCTGCCGCTGCCTATGCTAGACGGGGGGGAATGAAACCCTTTGTGTTGATTCCTGATGGCTATGTGGCTTTAGGTAAATTAGCCCAAGCGTTACTTTATGGGGCTGAAGTCCTGGCTATTCAAGGAAATTTTGACCGCGCCCTGGAAATTGTCCGGGAAATGGCAGATCAATATCCCATCACTTTGGTAAATTCTGTCAACCCCTACCGGCTAGAAGGGCAAAAAACAGGAGCTTTTGAAGTTGTTGATGCCTTGGGTGATGCCCCCGATTGGTTATGTATTCCCGTGGGAAATGCGGGCAATATTACAGCATATTGGATGGGTTTTTGTCAATACCATCAAGATGGTAAATGCGATCGCTTGCCGAAAATGATGGGTTTCCAAGCCGCTGGGGCTGCACCCTTAGTAAATGGTCAACCAGTGGCACATCCGGAAACCATAGCCACAGCCATTAGAATTGGTAATCCAGCCAGTTGGGATAAAGCCATAGCCGCTCAAACAGCCAGCCAAGGCAGTTTTCGTTCTGTCACTGACGAAGAAATTCTCGACGCTTACCGACTATTAGCATCATCGGAAGGGATTTTCTGTGAACCTGCCAGCGCGGCTTCTGTCGCCGGTTTGTTACAGGTAAAAGACGAAGTTCCCACCGGGGCAACGGTAGTCTGTGTCCTCACTGGTAATGGGTTAAAAGACCCAGATACGGCCATTAAACACAGTCACGCCCAATTTAAACAGGGTATTCCGGCGGACATTAAAGCCGTTGCGAAAGCAATGGGATTTGATTAACACCCAAAACAACCGCCATTCCCAGAGGTGTTGCAGTTATGCTGACTTTTATGTCAGGATTCTCACCTGGGGTTTCGTCCGCATAGTAGTGTATGCCAGATTCAGTAAAGGTAATTGATAAATTCTGACTATAGTAGCTAGACTGCTGTGCGGGTGATGATTCCAGATTACCGAAACGCAACGTTAACTGATTTTCGTTCATAGAGACGACAACGGGAGGAAGGGAAATAGAGTTTGATGATTGAGATTGTAGGTTGAAAGGTAATTTTGAGCCTATATTGATCATATTAATCAAATCCAGCGGGAAAAAAGAGTCTAGAGGGGGGAATAAAGACGGCATTTTCAACCCCGGTTCTGAAGGTTTTGTTGGCTCTGAAGGATTAGTGCTATTTGCAGATGTGCTGGTAATAATTTGGCGGACTTGGCTTTCAGTTAGCTTAGGGTTAGCACTGAGCATGAGAGCGACAACACCAGCAATGTGAGGGGCTGCCATAGAAGTGCCATTGTAGTTGGCATATTGATTATTGGGTATTGTGGAGTAAATATTAACTCCTGGGGCAGTGACATAGGTGATTTCTTGAGAACCAGAACGGCTAGAAAAGTCCGCAAGGTTATTATTTTGATCCACTGCACCTACAGCAATTCCTGAATTATAGGCGTACCGGGCGGGATAGGATGGCATTGAGTCACCATTATTACCGGCTGCCATAACAACGATGACGTTTTTGCTGCTGGCATATTCAATGGCTGACTTGAGAGTATCGTTAGAGGAATTACCTCCTAGACTGAGATTAATGACATTTGCACCATTATCAACTGCGTAATAAATGCCTTTGGCGATATTTGAGTAAGAACCTGAGCCGTTGGCATCTAGGACTTTGACTGGCATAATTTTGGAGTTATAAGCAATGCCAGTGACTCCAATGTCGTTATTTTCTCCGGCTATAGTTCCAGAAACATGAGTCCCATGACCATTGTTGTCTAGGACCTTGTTATTGCTACTATCAAAATTCCAGCCTTGAGCATCGTCAATATAGCCGTTACTATCATCATCTATCCCATTACCAGCTATTTCTTTGTTATTACTCCAAATATTATTTTTTAAGTCTTGATGGTTATAGTCTACGCCAGTATCTAGTACGGCAACAATAGTTCCTTGTCCTGTATATCCATTATTCCAGACTGTGGGAGCTTTGATCAGATCCGCTCCCCAATTATTCCCACCCACATTAGGAACGTCTGCATAGGGACTAACACCTGCGGCTTTACTCACTGCTAATCCAGCATTCACCAAGCCATAGCCATTTGTTGAGTTATAACTACTATTAGTAGCAACAGATGCGGTTGCTGCTAAATTATCTTGGGAAGAAGAACTATGACTACCCCAAATTATCCTATTATCAGTGGGATTTTGAAAGGCATTGGTTTGGGAAGTGGCAGTATAATTGATTTTCTTTTGAGATGAAAAGTCCGCAGAAACATCAAGTGACATAAGTATTTAAGCCCCAAAAATAGTTATATTTTCTCTGACAAAGTAATTTTGTCAATATTTGCAAATTCAATAATTTGAAATTATCAGTTATTCTGCTTTATTAATTATTACTATGAGTTGGTAATGCAAAAAGATATTTTAATTACGAATAAATTAATATTTAATGAATGATGCTAACAACAAAAATAAATTAATATTTGATGACATAACCAGTAAAAATATGATTTCATGACAAAATCAGGATTCTTTGATATTCCTGATAGCGATATACAGCACTTTCTAGTGTTATGAGGTACATATCCAGCGGGCAAGATGCCCGCACTACAAGAAATTTTTGGGGATTTTATTTCTTGGAAGTCCCTTAGAGGGTGTTTGAAAAGTTATGGTTGATGTATCAAATATTTTTTACCCCACCCTAACCCTCCCCTTGTAAAGGGGAGGGAACTGGATTTTTATTGTTTCCCCCCTTTACAAGGGGAAAGGGGGGTAGCAATGTGATGAAAATTACGGAATACCACTTTTCAAACATCCTCTTACAAATTTTGGTTTTTCTCAGGCTCAGGGTGGTCTGGTCAGTACGGCTTGATTTCTCTTACAAGCCCAGTCCCTTTAGGGCTGGGTTACTGACTTTCTCTCTTTCAACTTTCTCAACTTGCTGGGGAGCTGCCGCTACTGTAAATAATATTATGGCTTCATCAAAATTGATCTGACTATTTTTAAAGTCGCCCATTTTCTGATATGTTAAACCTATAGGATTCCTATTTGATTTCTGAACAAGACTAAGAGAGAATACGGTGAGGTATACAAGTCTAACAAGGAACAATGATAAGTCAGCATTCAGAAACTGCAACACAGACAGTAAAAGTATCGCAGGAAGAGGCGATAGCTGAACTACAAGATTTTATAGATATGCGTCCAGATGCGCGTGAGGTAAGGAAAATTATTGGCAAACCACCGCGTTGAAATTGAGACAGGAAAGTTAAGAGTATTGCTGCTTGATGAGTGTCATTTAATGTGGGGAGACTTAAGTGGCTATGTTTGGGGGAAAACAGACCAAGAAATAACAGTGTCAGTCGTAAATGAGCGCGAAAAACAGACATATTACGGGGCGGTTGATTATCTCGAAGGACAATTACTGATGAAGGCTGATGACAAGGGCAACTCAGAAAATACTATTGACTACCTTCAATATCTTCTAAATCAGTCTCCTGACCAGCGATTACTGATTTTGTGGGATGGTGCTACTTATCATCGTTCCAAAGAGATTCGAGGTTTTTTGGCAGAAATTAATCAAGGCTTGGAACCCCCTGAATGGAAAATACACTGCGTTCGCTTTGCTCCTAATTGTCCAGAGCAAAATCCGATTGAGGATATTTGGTTACAAGCTAAAACATGGGTTCGGCGTTTCTGTGCATTGATACCTTCCTTCTCGCATTTAAAGTGGATGTTTGAGTGGTTTATTCGACACACTACCTTTGATTTTGCCACTCTTCAGATGTACGGAATTTGTTCAAAACTCAAATAGGAGTCCTATATGACTTGGTTATACTTCTCACTGGCGGCTGCTACCTTTGAATCTCTGCGAGATGTCTTTAGTAAAATTGTTACTAACAAAGGCGATCGCCCTTTAGATGAATATTTAGTTGCTTGGGGATTAAGAGCTTTTACCCTGATTATTTATATCCCTTGGTTATTATTATCTCCCCAACCTATTCCTGATAATCCTCAAATCCTGGATACCCTATTGATGAAATAAACCTGCTTCTACATGAAAAAAATCTCCCAGTTTTTGAGCTAATTCTAGAGTTATTTTCTCTTTTCCATTTAAAATGTTATCAACAAGGCTTTCTGAACCCAAAACAGCTTGTAAATCAACTTTATTTTTACCAGATTCATCCAAAAGGAATAATAGCATAGATTGAGGATTATTTTGTTGATTAATCTGATAATATTCTTGTTCAAATTTTTCTATTAAAGTAATTAATAATTGATAAAGTTCCTCTTCTTCAGCACTGCGTTTGCGGTGCATTAAATCTTCCACAATAACTAAAGCTTGTTCATTTTCTGCTTCAGTCTTGATAATTTTGGGAAGATATGCTGTTAATAATTCTTTGTATTTCTCTGGATTAAAAGTAAGGGTCATTTTTCCACTTGTCCTTATCGTATTCCGCGTGAGTGAGGATATATTTAATATAAATTAATTGACCTTCGTAATCTATGCTAACAATCAAACGGTATTTATTGCCTTTAATATTGAAAACTGTAAAATTTCCAACAGATTCAGCTTTCGGAAACACCTGCTGTACTTCAACTAAGTTTGACCATTTAGCTTTACTAGCAATCTTATACCAGTTGTTAAGTGATTCCTGACAATCTGCATGATTTTCTGCATATTCTCTGACTATTCTAAAACTAATAACGTGCATCTTCCTATTTATTTGGTTTACCAAATTTTACGCATATCTAAAACAAATCCTGATAAAACAGATTCACAACTCAGTTTCTGAATCAACAGGTGGCATAATTAATATATTTCCAAATCTATTTCTCTCAATGCGTAAATCACGGTTTTCTTGACAGAAATCAAAAAATTCTTCATCTGTCATTTGCATTGATGAGGGAAAATGTAATATCAAAGGTGATGAAATCATAATTATTTCCTCCATCTGAAATTAAAATCAATTTTATCACAATCTCTTGCTGAAATTGGTCAAGATAGAATTATCAACGATTTGGCAATCAAAAGCAGGATTAAACGCAAGTATCGTGAAAATTCCTGATCAGATATAAGATATAAAATATAAGAATTGAATAAAGGGTAAATATGCGATTACTACATACAATGCTGCGGGTAGGTAATTTAGAAGAGTCCTTAACATTTTACTGTGATGTTCTGGGAATGAAGTTACTCCGTCGGAAAGATTATCCAGCGGGAGAATTTACCCTGGCTTTTGTCGGTTATGGAGAAGAAAGTGATCATTCAGTTTTAGAACTCACCCACAACTGGGGCGTAGAAAAGTATGATTTAGGTAGTGCCTATGGTCATATCGCCTTGGGTGTGCATAATATTTACGCTACCTGTGAGACCATTGGACAACTGGGTGGTAAAGTAGTCCGAGAACCAGGACCAATGAAACATGGTTCAACGGTAATTGCTTTTGTGGAAGATCCAGATGGTTATAAAGTTGAATTGATTCAATTAAAAACTCCAGAATGATTTAGGGTAGAGGGTAAGAAGAGAACTTCTTTACCCATTACCCAAATCCCTCCTAAACTTAAATTACAAGTCTAAAATCTAAAATTTTACAAATGCAGCCTACAGATCCTGATAAATTTACTGATACAGCCTGGGAAGCGGTAACAAAATCCCAAGACGTGGTTCGTGCTTATAAACAACAACAATTAGAAGTTGAACATTTAATTCTCGCCCTTTTAGAAGAACCTACCAGCCTAGCTACAGCCATTCTCACCCGTGCGGAAGTTGATTCAGTCCGATTCAAACAACAATTAGAGGCTTTTACCCAACGTCAACCGAAAGTTGGAAAAAGTGATCAACTTTACCTGGGGCGAAATTTAGATTTACTTTTAGATAAAGCCGATGAAATTAGAGCCAAAATGAGAGAGGAAGAAATCTCAGAAGGGCATATAATTTTAGCGTTTGGTAATGACGAACGGGTTGGTAGAAGATTATTTAAAAGCTTAAATATAGATATTGCTCAAGTAGAACTTGGGGTTAAATCGGTTCGCGCTACTCCCCAAATCAAAGCATCTCCAAAAGCAGAAGCAGATGTACAAGAGGAAGCTTTAAAAAGATTTGGACGAGATTTGACAGAACAAGCAAAAGCAGGAAAATTAGATCCTGTGATTGGGAGAGATGATGAAATTCGCCGGGTAATTCAGGTATTGTCTCGACGTAGTAAAAATAACCCTGTGTTAATTGGTGAGCCGGGAGTTGGCAAAACTGCGATCGCTGAAGCCTTAGCCCAAAGAATGGTAAATGGTGACGTTCCTGAGTCTTTAAAGAATCGCCAATTGATTTCCTTGGATATCGGTAGTTTGATTGCAGGAGCAAAATATAGAGGTGAATTTGAAGACCGTTTAAAAAATGTCCTCCGTGAAGTTACGGAATCAAACGGGCAAGTAGTTTTATTTATTGATGAACTGCATACCGTAGTCGGGGCTGGTTCTAATCAACAAGGGTCAATGGATGCCGGAAATTTGCTTAAACCTATGTTGGCGCGGGGCGAATTGCGTTGTATTGGGGCAACTACCTTAGATGAATATCGCAAATTTATTGAAAAAGATGCAGCATTAGAAAGAAGATTTCAACAAGTATATGTAGATCAACCAACAGTAGAAAATACAATTTCGATTTTGCGAGGTTTAAAAGAACGTTATGAAGTGCATCATAATGTTAAAATTTCCGATTCCGCTTTAGTCGCTGCTGCAACCTTATCAGCGCGGTATATTGCTGACCGCTTTTTACCAGACAAAGCGATAGACTTAGTTGATGAAGCCGCAGCGAAATTGAAAATGGAGATTACATCCAAACCTGCGGAATTAGAAACCATTGACCGGCGTTTAATGCAGCTAGAAATGGAAAAGCTGTCATTATCTGGAGAAGAACAGAGTATTTCTCCAACCAGGGAAAGATTAGAACGAATTGAACAAGAAATTGCCAGTTTAACAGTTAAACAGCAAATATTTAATGAACAATGGCAAGGGGAAAAGCAGATTTTAGAATCTATCAGCGGGTTGAAGAAAGAAGAAGATGCCATGCGGGTGCAGATTGAACAAGCAGAACGAGACTATGACTTAAACAAAGCCGCTCAATTGAAGTACGGTAAGTTAGAAGGTGTGCAACGAGAACGAGAAGTTAAAGAAGCGAAACTTTTAGAAATGCAAACCCAAGGTTCGACTTTGTTGCGCGAACAAGTCACCGAAGCCGATATTGCCGAAATTGTCGCTAAATGGACAGGAATTCCCGTCAATCGCCTTTTGGAATCAGAACGGCAAAAATTACTGCAATTAGAAAGTCATTTGCATGAAAGGGTAATTGGTCAAGAAGAAGCCGTTTCCGCTGTCTCTGCGGCGATTCGTCGCGCCCGTGCAGGGATGAAAGACCCTGGGCGACCTATTGGTTCATTTTTGTTTATGGGACCAACTGGAGTGGGTAAAACCGAACTCGCCCGCGCCTTAGCTCAATTTCTCTTTGATTCGGATGATGCTTTGGTGCGTTTGGATATGTCCGAGTACATGGAAAAACACTCGGTTTCCCGTTTAGTGGGTGCGCCTCCCGGATATGTGGGTTATGAAGAAGGGGGACAACTTTCGGAAGCGATTCGCAGACATCCTTATTCTGTGGTGCTGTTAGATGAAGTGGAAAAAGCCCATCCCGATGTATTTAATATTTTGTTGCAGGTATTGGATGATGGTAGAGTTACTGATTCCCAAGGACGGGCTGTAGATTTTCGGAATACTGTCATAGTCATGACTAGCAACATTGGTAGTGAACATATTTTGGATGTATCTGGGGATGATTCCAAGTATGATTTAATGCGTAATAAGGTGATGGAAGGTTTGCGAAGTCACTTCCGTCCCGAATTTCTCAACCGCATAGATGACTTAATTCTATTCCACGCTCTTAATCGTTCAGAAATGGGGCATATTATCCGTATTCAACTTAAACGGGTGGAAAATCTGCTCAAAGAACAAAAAATCTCTTTTGAAATATCTCAAGCCGCTTGTGATCATCTTGTGGAAGCTGGTTATGACCCAGTTTATGGCGCACGTCCATTAAAACGTTCAATTCAACGCGAGGTAGAAAATCCTCTGGCTACGAAGTTACTGGAAAATACTTTTGTTTCTGGTGATACTATCATCATTGATAAGGTTGAAACTGGGTTAAGTTTTAGTAAAAAAGTTTAAGCATTTTCATTAGTAAATAGGGGGCTTTCTATGGAATTGATTTCTTCTTTAGGGATTACAAGTTCCCAATATCTTTCCAAGGAAAGATTTATTAGTTATCATCATCAGTCGCGGTTATTGTTTTCCTTGGGTAGTCAAGTTAAAAATGTTCTAGAAATTGGTATTTTTAATTCTTTGCTTACAGAAATACTCCGACAAAATAACTATAACGTAACTACTGCGGATATTGATCCTAGTCTCAAACCAGATATAATGTTGGATTTGACAGCGGATTTTACACTACCAAAAGATAAGTTTGATGCAATTGTTCTATTTCAAGTATTAGAACATTTTCCTTATGAAAAATCTGAATTAGCATTGCAAAAACTCGCCGCAGTTACTAAGAAATATTTGGTGATTTCGATTCCCAATGCTACTGAATATCTGTCATTGCAAATCAAAACTTCTTTTTTGCTTAAAGCCAGACATTTACTCTGGGAAATTCCCCAATTTTGGAGTACAACACCACTTTGTGATGAACATTATTGGGAATTGGGATTGAAAGGATATCCCAAAAAGCGGTTTTTGGAATCTGTTGCTAAAGCTGGTTTGATAGTGAGGGAAGAATATGTTGATCCTACTTTCCCATATCACTACTTTTTGATCTTAGAAAAAATATAAGTGCAGAATATGGGTTTTCAGATCATGAGAATATCTTACTCGGTTTTCTTTTTGGTGGGACGTTTACGTTCTGATTTCTTCTTGAAACCTACTGCTTGAGCTGCATCACTATCTGAACCAAATTGACCTTTTACTGCTTCTTTCATGGCTAAAACAGCATTATGGAACTCCCATTCTGCTTGTTTGGCTGCGTCTGCGGAGGCTTTAAATAATGCTTGTTTTTCGGTTTCTTCTTGTTGTCTTGTCACCATTTCTGCATAAGCTTTTTGTAATGCTTCCGGTGTGGCTGCTACACGAGCAGTGGTATAACCAGAGACGGCTTTGAGTCCGTTGTAAGAATCTATATCTTGCTGGAGGTTGCTAGGGGTGATGCGGCGACTAGTATCTGGGGCTGGCATGATAACTTTGTTGTTGAAAATATTTGTATCAGTTTACTATACAATGTGTATTTATAGCAATACGTTATTTAGATTTTTTATTTGAGTAGATTTGGATTGCTAAACAATGCTTATGTATTGATATCTAATCTTTTTGTTTTTTATGCAATGCTTAAAGAATAAATGACAATAATTTAAAATTGCAATTTAATCTTTTTAGCATTGCTAACATTAAGTCATCAGCTATCTGTTTCTTGTAGTTTCTGTTGCTTTAACCAAGTTTCTAAATCAGCAACCTGTGAAAAATCTAACAAAGCATCTGCTAAATTTTCCAGTTGTTCTATAGACAATGATTGAACTTGCTCGATTAATGATAATTTAATTTCACCAAATCGGCGATTTATTAGCCGTAAAACTAGACGTTCTTCTCCTTTTTGTTCTCCTTCTAGTCTAGCTTGTTCTTTATCTCGTTGATAAAATGGTGCTAACCGCATAATTAACTCCTTATCTTCTGGTTCTGAACTTTTATTGATCTGTAAAGTCTGTTGGAGGTTGTAAAGCAATTCTAACGTTGCTTGTTGGAATGGGTAATTAGTTGGTAATGTTTCTAATTCATCAATTGCTCTTTTTTGTACTGTTTCCCGTCCTAATAGTCTTAACCATAGGGTTTCGGGTGTACGTGGTAATTGATGAATGGCGACAATGGCTGTATTCAAGTAATCTGCTAAAAAGTAGATTCCTGCTGGCCAATTGGGGTTTTCTATGGCTCTAAAGCCCGATAATAGGGTTTGTGATGCTGTTGGTGTCAGAACCCATAGTCTAGGTGTTTCTATGGTAGCTATCGGGTTTTTATTCCGTTTTGCTTCTCGTTGTAATGCACCTCTCACTTCTAATGATTTTAACAAACAATCACAGATTTCTTCTTTGCTTGCTGGATTGCGAAAGGGTTCAAAGATAGCAGGTGTAGCTGCTAGTTTACCTAACAATCCTAATATTTCGATGTCGGCGGTTTGTGTGCTGACGGGGGAAAATAATACATCTATTTCCCTGATTTCTCCAGCTAAATGGCTGGGTGCTTCAACTTGTCCAAAGGGTTTTAGTAGTTCTTCTAAATAGTCTTTGGCGAATTGGTCATGGATAAAGCGGGTCACAATTGGTTCTATTTAGATTCTGAAGATAGATTTTGTTGATTAAGTTTACAATAACAGGTATTAAATCATAAAATAAAAACTATAATTAAGTAAGACTACAAATAAAAACAATCCTTAAATTACTATACAATAAACAGGTACTAAAAATAAAATGCCAAAAACAAACATCATTAATCCAGAACAGTCTTATACTTTTGCTGATTATTTTAAACTTAACTTTGCTCCACAAGATATTTTAGCTTATTTTAATGTTTCTCTTCAACGTCGCTCTTTAAAATTACCTCAATCTACTCATACTTTTGATCGTTTAACTGATCTAAAAGCACGTATTGAAGAAGTTTTACCTCGTCTTAGTTTGACTAGTGAAATGGCCAGAAGGGAATTTCTTATTGCTCCAGTTTTAACGGACGTACTGCACTATACTCAAGCTACGCTTAATATTGAATATCCGATTGTTGTTAATAATCAATTAAAAGGTTCTTTAGATTATTTAATGCAAAATTGCCAAGTTTTTCTAGTTGTTGAAGCTAAAAATGAAGACTTAGAAAAAGGTTTTTTGCAATTAGCAATTGAACTAATTGCTCTTGATCAATGGATTGAATCAGACAAGAATATTTTACACGGTGCAGTTTCTACAGGCAATATTTGGCAGTTTGGGCAATTTGATCGTCTGTCTCGTACAGTAACTCAAGACCTTGATTTATATCGTGTTCCGGCTGACTTGGAGGATTTATTACGAATTTTAGTGGAAATTTTGGAATCTTAATGATTTTTATACTACTTCATTTTAAAAATTATTTAAGATGGTTCTTCCTTATCAAGTTCAGAATAACATATTTTAAATGAGATGTCAATAGGTTTATTATCTTTTTTCGGGAGTTAATGTTTTATTGTTTTGGTGTATTGGTTGATGATTTTTTTTCGCGCAAAGTCGCAAAGGAGCAAAGGGTTATTTCGTTTATTTGCGAGATAGTTCTTCCTTATCAAGTTCAGAATAACATATTTTAAATGAGATGTCAATAGGTTTATTATCTTTTTTCGGGAGTTAATGTTTTATTGTTTTGGTGTATTGGTTGATGATTTTTTTCGCGCAAAGTCGCAAAGGAGCAAAGGGTTATTTCGTTTATTTGCGAGATAGTTCTTCCTTATCAAGTTCAGGATAACATATTTTAAATGAGATGTCAATAGGTTTATTACCTTTTTTCGGGAGTTAATGTTTTATTGTTTTGGTGTATTGGTTGATGGTTTTTTTCGCGCAAAGTCGCAAAGGAGCAAAGGGTTATTTCGTCTATATTTATTTAACTCAAGCATAAGCTTATTCAGGATTTTAATAATTTATCAAGTATTTTGACACTTATAATCCTGTACATCCTATAATCCTGGATATCCTGATTCAGACAATTTTATGATTGCATCGTAAACCTGTTTTTATGTATTGTCATCAGATGCGTCTGTTTGCTGTTGCAAAGACTCTCGAATAGATAACAATAGTTCAGGATTATTTTCTATTTTTTCTAGTAAGGTTAACGCTGTTTCTGTATTAAATGCGGGAAAGTTTGCTTGTTTAGCTAAATTTTCAGCTTCTGAATATTTACCTTGAGATTCATACAATAATGCCAAATTATTCAAACTGGTAGCTACAGAGGGATGATCATCACCTAATTGGCGTTTCCAAATATCTAAAGATTGCAAATAAAGAGGTTCAGCATCATTGTAACGTCCTTGAGATTCATACAATCCTGCCAAATTATTCAAACTGGAAGCAACATCGGGATGATCATCACCTAATTGGCGTTTTCTGATATCTAAAGATTGCAAATAAAGAGGTTCAGCATCATTGTAACGTCCTTGAGATTCATACAATCCTGCCAAATTATTCAAACTGGTAGCAACAGAGGGATGATCATCACCTAATTGGCGTTTCCAAATATCTAAAGATTGCAAATAAAGAGGTTCAGCATCATTGTAACGTCCTTGAGAATAATACAATAATGCCAAATTATTCAAACTGGAAGCAACATCGGGATGATCATCACCTAATTGGCGTTTTCTGATATCTAAAGATTGCAAATAAAGAGGTTCAGCATCATTGTAACGTCCTTGAGAATAATACAATAATGCCAAATTATTCAAACTGGAAGCAACATCGGGATGATCATCACCTAATTGGCGTTTTCTGATATCTAAAGATTGCAAATAAAGAGGTTCAGCATCATTGTAACGTCCTTGAGAATAATACAATAATGCCAAATTATTCAAACTGGAAGCAACATCGGGATGATCATCACCTAATTGGCGTTTTCTGATATCTAAAGATTGCAAATAAAGAGGTTCAGCATCATTGTAACGTCCTTGAGAATAATACAATAATGCCAAATTATTCAAACTGGAAGCAACATCGGGATGATCATCACCTAATTGGCGTTTTCTGATATCTAAAGATTGCAAATAAAGAGGTTCAGCATCATTGTAACGTCCTTGAGAATAATACAATAATGCCAAATTATTCAAACTGGAAGCAACATCGGGATGATCATCACCTAATTGGCGTTTTCTGATATCTAAAGATTGCAAATAAAGAGGTTCAGCATCATTGTAACGTCCTTGAGAATAATACAATAATGCCAAATTATTCAGACTATTTGCAAGAGCATCTTGTTGTTGAAATTGAGTTTGTAAAACTATTGCTCTATTAAAATATTGTTCTGCTAGTGCTAATTCCCTTTCTCTATCTGCTGATTTTCCTGATTGCACTCGTTTAGAATATAAATTACCTAACTGACTATAGAGAGTTTCTAGTTTGCTACTATTTTCTCCCCATTGGTTAATCGCTTCTGCTAAAGATGCTTCTAATTGTTCTGGTGAAAAAATCGAACTTGCTTGATTATCTAGAATTACCTCAGAATTGCGATTGATTAATAACTCATTTGTAACTAAAGACAGTTCAGGCTGAAAATGAAATACACCATTACGCCAACTCCAGAAATCAGGTGCTTGCTTGGCAATTTGAGCATAAATGCGTGATGGTATCCATAAAATAATCGGCATTTTTAGTTCTCGCAATGCTTCTCGCGTCCATTGCAAATAACCAAAAAACTTTTTCAACAATTCATCTTGATTGAATGATCCTAATTTTTCTGCACCTAATACTGTGGCTATGGCATTTTCTTTTAATGTAACTTGTTGTGTAATGGCTTGCTTTAAACTAGGTTCTTGACTATCAAGATAAACTCGATAAATATTGTCAGTATATGCTAATTCCTTTTCATAATTAGCTATAATATTTTCACGCTGACGATCTGCATCACACACAGCAATGAAAATCTGTAACATCCCAATGCCAGCTTCAATTGAAACTAACAAACTCATATAAGTCTGTTCATTTGCGTTGATAATGGATTCATTGGTTAAGGTGTTCATTAAATTAACTTTTCTAACTTTAACTGTTGAATTACAAGAGGATGAAGATCATACCAACTTTCAGCATTTTTATATTCAATCACATAAACATTGTGGAGCAAATCAAGAAATTCTTGCTGTTTAGGATCATCAGGGCGATAATTCGTATATGTTTGTTGTAAAATCTCCCGGTCAGTTTTGCTCAAAGTAATTGTCATATCATTTCGCAAAATATCAAGTGCTTGCTGCAAAATTGTCGCATCAATTTGCACATCATCAATCGGTTCTAGCTTTCTGGCTTTTTTTCTTAACTCTACTAATACTAAACTACAACATTTTTGAGCAATGCGAACCAATTCCCGAATGACACCACCACTAGATAAAGCAATCTCCAGCAAAATATCATCTGCTAATAAAGTATGATCAATGCGTTTACGCAAAATCTCCTGTAATTTTGCTACCGTTGCAGTCACAGGTTGACCTTCGTCTTTATGACTTTCACCTTTAGGATAAACTTTTAAAACTGGCATCACAAAAATCGGATTACTCGTTTCATCTTCGATATGTCTTTTTAAAACACCATCACGAATTGTGGCAATAGGAATTGTATAAATAACAAAGAAATTAGGTTGTAATAGTGCTTTAATATTTTTGAGAAATATACTTTCAATAGCTGCTAAATCTAGTTTATCTAAATCATCAATAATTACCACAATCTCTTTTTTACAAGCTAAAGAAACTTCTGTCGCAATCAGATTGAGAGTATCTATTAAATCTCGAAAATCACGTTTAAATTTAGTTTCTATAACTTCGCGGATACTTGCTTCAGCCTTTAACTTACTTTTCAGAAAACTCCAAAAATCAAAACCTGCTTCTAATTCAGCCCCAATTTTACTTTCTTCAATTTCTGTCCGTTCTTGAAACCAATTAAAAAATCTTTGTTTTTTGTTAGCATCAATCTCAATTTTTTGCTCCTCCGCTTTATCCATAATTTGGACAGCAATAGCAAAAAGAATATTAATGTGATTGATGGCTGTAGCTTCAATTAAATCAGATATAGAAAAGAAGATTGTCAGATAATTATCGTCAAATTCTCTGGCAAATTCTGCCAACAATGTAGACTTACCACAACCGCGATGTCCTGCAAAAATTAATTGATTGGTATAATCATTACCATCCAAAACTCTCTGTTCTAATTCTGCAATGAAATCATCACCATAAGGAACTCGAAAATCTGCGGTTTCTTCTGTTGTTACCAAAGGTTGCAATTGCAGATTACGAAATGCTTTTTGAAACGCCTCAATCCGATCACTTGCCATTGTTTATGCTCCTTATATATTGACAGTTTTTATGTTATGTCAGTTATATCAATTTTATCTATCTAAAATCAATAGGAGTATGTAATAGATAATTCTTATTCCACAAATCTGGTAATACTGCTAACACCCTCACATTAATGCTAAAATTCACTATATTACGCAGTTGGGCTTTACCACTGTCTTTAGTCTTTAGTCCCCAGTCTAGCATGATGGTAGTGTAATCCGAATCATAATTAAGAGGTATTCCTTACCCCAAAAAAGATAAAATCACCGAAAATTGATTTTCATAAAATATATCTGCAAGTAAAACCGACGGATAACTATGTTAGAACAAGGCAATATCAGTATTCATACCGATAATATTTTCCCGATTATCAAGAAGTCTCTTTACTCAGACCATCAAATCTTCTTGCGGGAACTGGTATCCAACGGGGTAGACGCTATCCAAAAGTTAAACATGGTATCCCGCGCTGGGGAATACAATGGGGAAATTGGTGAACCAGAAATTACCATTAGCATTGATAAAGACAACAAAATCCTCTCCATTACTGATAATGGCATTGGTATGACCGCAGAGGAAGTCAAAAAATATATTAACCAAGTTGCTTTCTCTAGTGCTGAAGAATTTATTCACAAGTATGAAGGTAAGGCAGATCAACCTATTATCGGTCATTTCGGTTTAGGTTTCTACTCATCCTTCATGGTAGCGAAGCAAGTAGAGATTGATACTCTTTCCTATCAAGAAGGCGCACAAGCTGTGCGTTGGACTTGTGATGGTTCACCTAAATTTGTTTTAGATGAATCTCCTCGCACCACTCGTGGAACTACAATTATTCTCACATTGGAAGGAGAAGAAGAGGAGTTTCTCGAACCAGCACGAATTAGGAATCTTGTCAAGACTTACTGCGATTTCATGTCAGTTCCCATTAAAATGGATGGGGAAGTTTTAAATAAACAACAAGCTGCATGGCGTGAATCTCCCAGTAATCTTAAAGAGGAAGATTATTTAGAGTTTTACCGCTATTTGTATCCTTTCCAAGAAGAACCCTTGCTGTGGGTACATTTGAACACAGATTATCCCTTTGTGATTAACGGGATTTTGTATTTCCCGAAAATGCGTCCTGATGTAGATGTTACCAAAGGACAAATTAAATTATTCTGCAATCAGGTGTTTGTCAGTGATAACTGTGAGGAAATTATTCCCCAGTTTTTAATGCCCATGCGGGGCGTGATTGATAGCACTGATATACCTTTGAACGTTTCTCGAAGTGCATTACAAGGCGATCGCACTATTAAGAGAATAGGAGATTATATCGCCAAAAAAGTCGGCGATAGACTCAAAGAATTATACCGCGATAACCGCGAACAATACGTAACAGCCTGGAAAGACTTGGGAACATTCGTGAAATTTGGCGTTCTCAACGATGATAAATTCAAAAAACAAGTTGAAGACATCATCATCTTCCGTAGCACAGCCAAATTAGAAGCCCCTGTAGCCGACACCGCAGCCGTTGAAGTTCAATCTACCGACGGTGATGCGTGGCAAGATGTTACCCCAGCAAACGCGACTAGCATCCCCTACACCACCCTGAAAGAATACCTAGAACGGAACAAAGAACGTCACGAAAACAAGGTATTCTACAGCACCGATGCAGCTACTCAATCCACATACATAGAACTGCACAAAAATCAAGGTTTAGAAGTCCTCTTTATGGACTCCTTCATTGATACCCACTTCATTAACTTCCTAGAACAAGAATATCGAGATGTCAAATTTACACGGGTAGACTCTGACCTCGATAACACTCTTCTCGATGACAAAACCAGCGAAATTGTTGACCCCACCACCAACAAGACCAAAGGAGAAGTCATTAAAGAACTATTTGAGAAAGCCCTCAACAAGCCAAAACTCAACATCCGCACCGAGTCCTTGAAATCAGACGACCCTCAAGGAACACCACCAGCAATGGTGTTATTACCCGAATTTCTCCGGCGGATGCGAGAAATGAGTGCTATGATGCAGCAACAAAACGCTGAATTTCCCGAAGAACATATTTTACTAGTAAATACTGCTCACCCGTTAATTCAAAACTTGGTTAATCTCAGTCAAGGTAGTATTATTCAGGGTGACGGTGAATCCCCCTCCAGTCAATTAGTTAATATGATGTGTCAGCACGTTTACGATTTGGCACTTATATCGCAAAAAGGCTTTGATGCAGATGGGATGAAATCCTTTGTCGAACGTTCTAATGACGTACTCACCAAGCTAACAGAACAAGCCAGCAAATAAACATCTGCTGGTAAATGTTGTAGTAGAGACGTTCCATGGAACGTCTCTACACGGGCTTATATTTTGGTTCTTGCCTTTGCCAATGTTTTCCAGTCATCTAGCCTGGTTTGCAGATATAATGGAAAGGTTGTCTTTAAATAACACTCTAGGAGATACTTATTATGTCCCGTCGTTGTCAACTAACTGGTAAAAAAGCCAATAACGCTTGTTCCGTTTCCCACTCCAACCGTCACACCAACCGTCTACAACACGTTAATCTGCAAAACAAGCGGGTTTGGTGGGCTGCTGGTAACCGTTGGGTGAAATTGAAACTTTCCACCAAAGCCATCAAAACCTTAGAATTTAAAGGTTTAGACGCAATGGCAAAAGAAGCAGGAATCAACCTCAACCATTACTAAATAGCAGGGAATAGGGAACAGGGAACAGGAAACAGGGGAAGGAAAAGTTTTTTGATTATACTTCTTTTCTTTCTTCTTTCTAACTCCTGAGTCCTGACTCCTTTCATTAAACACTTTTTAAGTTAATTATACCTCGATCAAAAATTCTATTTTTAGTATCAATACCACTCACTTCCATTCTATCTGCGTACACATCATAGGCTGCAAAACTCAAATCACTGGTTGAATATTCTGTCCATTGAGAACGGCCAACCGGACGATTACCTGCACCAGCGCCACAGATTAAATAGGTAGTTCCGTCAATAGCGCGAGTGCGTTCATAATTATGTTCATGGCCATTGATATAAAGCTGAACATTGTATTTTTTAAACAAAGGAGTAAAGGTTTTAATAAAACTTTTATTATTCCCATAATGACCAGATGAATAAATAGGATGATGACCAAAAACAACTTTCCAAGGGGCTTTACTCTGACTTAATTCTTTATCTAACCAAACTAATTGATTTTTCCAATCAGCATTACCATTAGTATCTAAAGCAAAAAACTGAACTTTATTTTGACTAAATGTGTAATAACGTCCCTGCATATTAAAACCAGGGTATTTAACTTGGGGAACGCCATTATCAGTGCGAATATCATGATTACCTAAACAAGCATGAAACTTGACACCATTTTTTAGTAAAGCTTGATAGGGACGTTCAAAAACCTCATTTATTTTCTCAATTTCCCCATTATTATAGATATTATCACCAGCTAAAATCACCAAATTATAAGGATTTTGCTGATGATAAAAATTCATAGCATTAGCTACAGCATATTGTCCTTTTGTGCCAGTTCCCGTATCAGCAACGGAGACAAAACGCAATAATAAGTCTTTTTTAAGTGGGTTAGCTGCTGCTGATTCTATGAGAAAATTTGTATTTAATAATTTCCCACCCAAAAATCCAGATCCTATGGTGCTGATTCCACTTAAAAACAAAAATTGACGACGGCTAATATTCATAATTCATTAAATGGCACAATAGATGATTATAGTCAAAATACAGCACTTTCCGGTGTTATGAGGTACTTATGTAGCGGGCAAGATGCCCGCACTACAAGAGTTTCATAATTCAAGTTTGTACCTCATTAGAGCGAAATCTGCTGTATGTTTTCTCTGTTTTTGATTCGCTAATTTGGGTAAAAGTTCCATGTCAGGAGAAAAACGTAGAAAATCAAGAAATGAACCCGCAGCTATACTTTATCAAAAAAATCAACCAATTTGGAAAACGACAATTATCCAAGTTTTGCGGGGAACGATTGGTGTTTTAGAAACTACAGTAGTGAAACTGGAGACAGAAACACCTGCTAATAGTCAGAAAAAAACTAATTTTTTATCGCGTTGGGATGGATTTTTAA
The DNA here is from genome assembly GCF_012516395.1 of Dolichospermum flos-aquae CCAP 1403/13F. Classification (GTDB taxonomy): domain Bacteria; phylum Cyanobacteriota; class Cyanobacteriia; order Cyanobacteriales; family Nostocaceae; genus Dolichospermum; species Dolichospermum lemmermannii. The sequence continues at coordinate 2,867,416 of NZ_CP051206.1, read as the reverse complement.
GGACATTCCGCTTATTTTTACCATCAAATATATCTAACAATGTATCAGATACGGTGCTGACAGGAATTTTTGCTGTAATTTTTGTGGTGACAATAGGGATAAGTACATTTACATTTATTCCTAAATCTGCTGAAGTTGCAACTGTTCCCCCAGTAGAGGAAGTTATCCCCCCAAGATCAGTTATAGAACCGGAAGTAATACCAACCCCAGTTGTCGAACCGGAAGTAATACCAACCCCAGTTATAGAAACTGAACCAACTCCAATTCCAGTTATTGAATTAACACCTGAACAAGCTTTACTAGCAGCAATTGAAAATCAGTTTTCAGAAATTAGCATTTCTGTTAAGAATACCAAAGACAAAAATATTATTTCTCAACTCATAAAACCTCTTCAAGCTAATTTCCGTACCAGCGATTTAACTGTGAAAATTAGTGATATTTGGTATAACCTGGAAAAATCCCAACAGGATAAACTAGCTGCGGAAATATTACAACGTTCTCAAGAACTGAATTTTATCCATTTAGAAATTGTTGATTCTCAAAAGAAAATAATTGCCCGGAGTCCAGTGGTGGGTAATGAAATGATAATTTTTAACCGCTGAAATTTGATAGATGTTTGTTTTATTAAGAAATGTTAATATCACAAAACATTTCATCTTGATTTCATACTGCCATGAAAAGCTATAATTACAGTTGGCTGTACAAATGTCGCAGATGATTGCTAAAAAAACTACCAAACCACAAATCCGTAATTTAGCCAAGTCTATCATTAAAACTCAAACAGCGGAAATTAGGCAGATGGAACAATGGTATCAAAATTGGTATAAGTCCCAGCCTCTGTAAAACATTGTGAAAACCGGACTCGAAAATTTTAGGGTGTTTTCGACTCGATAATTGAGGAAGAATTGATAAAGTTTCATATCTGATTCACCTTAATAATTAGTATTATTAAATATAACTTTTATATATGCGGTTATTATTAGTTGAAGATGAACATGATTTAGGAACTAGTATTCATCATGCTCTTACCCAGCGTGATTATATAGTAGATTGGGTTGAAGATGGACAAAGGGCTTGGGATTATCTGAATACAGTACCACAAAGGTATGAAATTGCAATTTTAGATTGGATGTTACCCAAGTTATCAGGATTGGAATTATGTCAAAGATTAAGAGGGCAAAAAAATCAATTACCAATTATGCTATTAACAGCTAGAGATAGCATGAATGATCGGGTTACGGGTTTAGATGCGGGTGCAGATGATTATCTTGTTAAACCTTTTGGGATGGCAGAATTATTGGCACGGGTAAGGGCATTACAAAGAAGATTACCAAATTTCCAACCACCGCAATTACAAATAGGTTCATTAATGTTAGATTATAGTAATTTTTCAGTTGTGAATTTAGGATTAGAACCTTCTTTACCAATTATCCTTACAGCCAAAGAATTTCAACTACTAGAATATTTAATGCAGCATCCTGAACAAATACTAACTCATGAACAAATTCGCGCTAGATTGTGGGATTTTGAAAGCGATACAGTGAGTAATGTTGTGGCTGCACAAGTGAGATTACTAAGACGTAAATTATTAGAATGTGGTTTTCCTAAAGCTATTGAAACTATGCGAGGTTTTGGTTATCGTTTTTGTGGATAATAGATGGTGTGTTACCAGGGTTGAGATCCCCGACTTCTGACATTAATTGATCATTTATTAACAAGATAAAAAAGAAGTCGGGGATCTTCTATTTACAAAATATCAAATCGGATGAATAACTCAATCTTTAATAATTCTCGGTTAAAATTAGCTATTACCTATGCTGGTTTTATGGGTGCAACTTTATTAATATGTGGTTATGTTGCTCATATTGTGATGATTCAAGCTTTTACTCGCACTGTTGATCGAGAGTTAGAAGTTTTTGGCAAGGTATTTGAGGATAAATTAAAGACAGAGTTAAAAGTTCCTGGAGAATTATCTATTACAACTCAGAAATCTTTGCCAGGAATTTGTTTTAAACAAAAATCTTGTTTACCAATTAAATCAGAATCAGAGTTACTGGGTTTATTATCAGAAGGATATTATCTCCGGTTTTTAACACTATCAGGAGAAGTAATTGCAGCTATTGGTAATAATCCCGATGAGTTTCCTCCTAATCTACAAATTCATCATTCTTACGATATTCAAAATCGCAATGGTGAACTATATCATTTACATTTAATGCCCTTAAAAATCAAAGGGAATCAATTGTGGGGATACTTACAAGTAGGGCGATCTATACAACGATTAAATGACTATATGAATAGTCTACATTGGTTATTAGGATTGGGTGTTCCCTTTTCTATGATCTTAATTGGTGGTGCTGGTTGGTGGTTAGCAGGTTTAGCAATGCGACCAATTGAAAAATCCTATCAACAATTACAAAAATTTACGGCTGACGCAGCCCATGAATTAAGAACTCCGATTACATCTTTACAAACAATTGTCGAAACAAATTCAATTAATCAAGAAACTCAAAAAGCTTTGGAGAGACAAATCAAAAGATTAGTAACTTTAACACAGGATTTGTTATTATTGTCTAGGGTAGAAAGTGGTTTACAAGAAGCAAAATTGCAGGAAATTTGTTTAAATGATTTAGTGGCAGATGTGGAAGAAGAATTAATGCCAGTAGCCATGAATGCCCAAGTTTTATTATCTAGTAATATTCCGATTGAATCTTATTTCTATATTCAAGGTAATGAAGGTCAAATTTATCGAATGTTGTTGAATTTAGTTAGTAATGCTATTAAATACACTCCTGAATCTGGGGAAGTAAAAATTAATCTGACAACTAATGATCATCAAGGTTTAATTACTATCAAAGATACAGGTATTGGTATTCCTACTTCAGATATTCCCCACATTTTTAATCGCTTTTATCGAGTTAATGCAGATCGTTCTCGTCATACAGGAGGATCTGGATTAGGTTTAGCGATCGCTTTAGCAATTGTCCAAACTCACAAAGGCAAATTAGAAGTAGAAAGTTCTATTAATCACGGCAGTACATTTACTGTGATTTTGCCCCTCTTTTCCAAAGTAAACAGCTAATTTCAACTAACATAGATGTAATCATGGCAATAGCGGCTGCCATTGCCCCATTCATGCCCTTGTTAATAGCAAAAGTGGTAATTATCAATAAAGTTCCTGTTCCTAACCATGTAGATAGATTCACATGACCTGTCCGATTTTCACTGACTAAAAAACCTTGAATTGCATTCTGTAAAGCCACAAATAATGGCACGATGGCACAAATCAACAGAACTGGTTTAATACTTTTAGCTAAGGTAAGATCATTACCGATAAAACTTTGCACAATGCGATCGCCTATGGGTGTTAAACTCATTAATAATAGTACAGTCGAACAAGCAGCACCTACGCTGATAGCAAAAGTCAGCAGTTGGCGATCGCTAACTTGATGGCGATATTTAATCACCATTTGCTGTACCATACGGGTAGAATTGGCAATTACCAGCACTAACCCCCAAGCCGCAGACCAAGCTGCAATGGCAATTGTCGCATCTTCAGCGCGGGCAAGAATGCTGATTAATATCGCCCTTCCGCCCCAAATCACCATCATCGAATTAGCTAGGGGTAAATAGAATTTCCATACCTGCGTTAAATTGCGAGGTAAATTAGGTTGTTCTATTTGTGGTGGTAAAATTGCCCCACTGCGACGGGCAAAAATTGTAACAACGATAGCCTCGACTATCACCCCGCCCATAAGCCCTAAGCCAGCAATTACGCCCCCAGATATTTGGTAGAAAAACCCGAATGTGAGGATTACGGCTAAAGTCAATAACCTGAAAATACTGGCTTTAGCCACAGCACCGGACTGACCATGATAAATTAATAGTCCTTGAAAATAACGCCGCCAAGCGATCGCAAATGGCCAACCGCCCATTAGTAATAATACTTGACTAACTGTAGCTAACATTGCCGAGGGAATACCCAACAGACTCACACCGACAAAATTAAATATGATCGGTAGTCCCAACAAACTTAATAAAAAAGTTAATCCTCCACCTACCAATAATGTAAATCGCCATAATGCTTTGCGTGAATCTTGAGAACCCGCTAAAGCATTAGCAGCGTGCAAAATCATAATAATTGGACTTTCAAAAAATATCGCCAAAGATTTAGCAATACCTACAGCCGCTAAGTTAATTTGAGCATCAGGAAGATGAGCTAAGGTAGTAGTCATCATCGGATCACCACAGGTCATAGTTACATCACTGAGGGATAAAGGCAAAAATTCCCGCCATAACGTCCCTAAACTAACTGATTGAGATTCTTGTAATTTCACTCTTGACTCCTACCAACAATATCCAATGGTACAGGTAGAAGATTAGCAATTGCTGCTGTGAGATGGGAATGTTGAAGGATGTTGATATTTTGTGCTGTTAACCAATCGGCATTGTAAACTGTTTCTAAATACCTATCGCCCCGGTCAGGATTAAGTAGTAACATAGTTTGGGGTGTAGTAAATCTTTGAGTATCAGCTAAAGCAGCAGCCACAATTGCACCAGTGGAAGCACCTAAAAGCATACCTTCCTGTTTGGCCAAACCATGACAAACAGAAAACGCCAAACCATCATCCACGCTATAAGCCGCGTCTAACATTTGCGGGTCAAAATTGGGGGGAACGAAAGATAAACCCAGTCCAGTCATCTTATAGGGGTGTCTGGGAGTCCCAAAAATCGCCGATCCTGCCACATCTACACCGATAATTCTTGTTTGGGGATAATACCGTTTAAAATAGCGACTGATACCGCCTAACTGTCCGGCTGTACTGACTCCAATCACTATAGCATCCGGCGCACCGCCAAAAGCAGCTTCAATTTCCCGCGCTGTCCAAATTGCATGGGCATCAGTATTACTAGGATTTTTATGTTGACAGGGATACCAAGCACCAGCAATATTTGCAGCTAATTCCTGGGCTTTTGCCATTCTTGCCACCTGCATTGAACCCTGACTATCAGCCTCACTCAAAGGCACTTCTACCAATTCTGCACCATAAGCAGTAAGCATTCTTCGCATTGTTACAGGGGTTTTGGCATCAATCACAATCATCACCCTGTATCCCTTAGTTGCGCCTACAATTGCTAACCCAATCCCAAAGTTGCCAGAACTAGATTCAACAATTGTTCCACCTGTTCGCAATAAACCTTGTTTTTCGGCTTCATTGACAAGATAATCTGCATTTTTTTCCTTAATACTCCCACCAGGATTACAAGATTCCAATTTGAGATATAAATGATGATCTTCACAAGTGGGGTGAATTCGATTTAATCGGACAATGGGAACTTTACCTAATGCTTCTGTCACCGTGGCAAATAGCGGTGATGCTGGTAAGCTAGTTTTCAGAGTTAGTGCTGGGGAGTAAGTAACCATCATTAATAGCCAAATACTGTTCATCTCTAAGGATGCCAACCTTAGATGAAATAGAGATGAAATCAGATACGCCAGGGAATAACGAACCACAGAGGCACAGAGGTCACGGAGAAATGAGGGTTATCTCGTTCCCAGCCAGAGACTGAGAATGTGGGCTAGAAGGCTCTGCTTTCAATAAGACTTGGAGGTGGAGGCTCATCAACTGCATTCCTAGTCAGAGTCTAGGAACGAGATATAGTAAAGATTTGAGCTTAAATTGACACCAATGAACATTGCTAAACTCTTACAGATACAGCAGTTTCCGCTCTTATGAGGTACAAAGTTGAATCATGAAACTCTTGTAGTGTGGGCATCTTGCCCGCTAGATATGTACCTCATAACACCGGGAAGTGCTGTAAGTTTAATTTTCTAATGTAGAAATATAAGCTTTAACTAACAAATCAATTCCGGTAATTGCCCCACCCACAACCACAGCATTAGCCCCTAAATCTAAGGCTTTTCTCGCCATTTCTGGTGAAGAAACACCACCTTCACAAATCACAAAAGTATTGAGATTTTCGATGATTTGGGTGAGTAATTCCCAACCAGGAGGAGAGAAATTTTTAGTTTGGGCAGTATAGCCAAATAGAGTAGTTCCCACAAGATCTGCACCTGCATTCACAGCTAATTGTGCAGCTTCATAGGTATCTACATCTGCCATAACTGGCTTATTTAATTGCTGATGAATCAGAGTAATAATATCTGCTAACTTTTCATCACCAGGACGATTTCTAGTAGTAGCATCTATGGCAATAATATCTGCACCTGCTGCGGCTACGGCCACAGCATGATGAAACTGTGGTGTAATATATACATCAGAACCAGTTATTACTTGTTTCCAAAGTCCGATAATGGGAACTTGGACTTTTTTCCGCACGGCTTGGATATGTATAGATGTGTCAATTCTCACTGCTACAGCCCCATTATTCACTGCTGCTTGTGCCATTGCGGCAATGATATAAGGATCATGTAATGGGGAGTTTACAGGCGCTTGACAGGAAACGATTAATCCTTTTGGTAAATTAGTCATGTTTGATATTGTCTAAAAGTTGTAATAAAATACTGTCAGTCATGCTTTATTTCTTGAATAATGCTGAGTAATTCAGTTGGACTATAAATAGGCAAACTAGCAGTTTTAAAATCCTGGCTATTTCGAGTTACAAAACCATCAACACCCGCATAAATGCCTGAATGATATAAAACAGCATCCTCAAAATCAGAAAAATCTGAATTTATCGCCGCTTTCAATATCACATCATTAACCTCTGCAATCGCAAATAAATTAAGCAATTGATTAATAGAAACCTTGGCTGACTGGTTTCCTATTGATTTAGTTAACAAATAATCAATCGTAGTTATCGTTGTCGCACAAAGATAACCTTGAATAATTTGCTGCTCAACAGCATTAAATAAATTAATAGAGAAGCTAACGAAAGGCTCACGCTCTAGCAAAATATCAAGAACAATATTGGTATCAAATACAATTTTCAAAGATACTTCTCCTCTAAATGTTTTTTATAGTCTGCTACATCAACATGATAACCTTTCAATATACCAACTAGCGATCGCGTAATTGGCAAAATTTCATCATTGCTAGTTTGGTGTAACAATTCTCTCTGTTCAATTAATAAATCATGGGTGGCTCGTCTGCTTTGCTCTTCTAATAATATTTTTTCCACAGCTTTCTGTATTAATAGCTGCATATCAGGCATTTCCAAAAGTTGTTTTCCCAATTCATCAGGTAACTCAATTTTAACTTGCATAAAATCCTCCATTAAAACGGCGGTTTAATTCCTAATTCTTCACATAATAATGCAATTATAGCATCTGTGACTTGACTTTCTTGTTCAATGGCTTCTTTAGGTTATGGGGGTATTCTGTATAGTTAAAGTTTACCCATTGTTGATCTAGACTGTGCGATCGCATTCTTTTAATGGCGCGACTCAGAAAGAATTAGTCTTCACCAAAGTACAAATATGCTGGCATAGTGGTATGTCAATTGTATTGTCGTACATGAACGTAAGCTCTAAACCTACTATTTAAATTTTATTCCATTGTAAATACCTATTTTGTGTATTATTTATATAATAATCTCATCCTCTCTCGTGTATGCCAGTAGAAGCTAAAGTTTATCGAGTTCTCATTGCTAGTCCCAGTGATGTGACTGACGAAAGAAATATAATCCGAGAAGAAGTTCACCGATGGAATGCAATGCACGCTATGGATAGGACAATTATCCTGATGCCCATTGGTTGGGAAACAGATGCTACACCTGACTTGCGAGAACCTGGACAGAACGCTATTAATCGTCAGTTGGTTGATACCTGTGACCTTCTAATTGGCGTTTTTTGGACTCGTTTGGGTACACCAACTGCACTAGGTGGGACTGGTACAGAAGTTGAAATTGCGCGAGCTAGAAATGAAGGTAAACGTTGCATGGTCTACTTTTCTGACAAACTAGTTTCACCTTCTCAAATTGATAGAGAACAGTATGAACAAGTTGAAGAATATTGGAATAAATTGCAGCCAACAGGACTAGCAAACCGCTACAAGACTATTGAAGAGTTTAGAGAGAAAGTCTCTCGACATATTACTTCCGCTGTTTTAGAAATTACAAGAGAAGATAAAGAACGACGTGCCGCAGAACAGGAAGCAAAACTTACAGAGCAAGCGATTGGTCTACCTATTCAGACAATACCAACGACTTCCAACACAGAGATATCATTCAAAACTCTCTCCGAAGCACAAACTTCAGTCAAAACATTGCTAGATTCACGCTTCGGTGTTCAAGACATGGAGGATGCGAAAGAACAAGAAATCGCCAGAATAAAGTCTGTGCTTACCTCACCTGAACTTGCTGAACTGTTTTCTCGGCAGCCAAGTGTCGAAACTATTCCTGCGATCGCGCAAATTCTGGAGGCAGCTACAACACCATCTATGTATGCCCTAGCTGCTATCGGAAGGTATGCTGATGAAACGTCACCTGAATGGCTAGATATTGTTGGAGACTGGATTGAGCGACTTAGCACTAGAAAAATTGAAGGTTATGAATGGGCTAGTTACATCAAAACCTACCCCGGACTCCTTCTACTATACACCCTGGGAATTTCAGCTTTGCGTGCAGGCAAAATCAACTTCTTAAAAGAGGTAATATCTCGTCAAGTTTATTCAAGTGAATATCGTAGTGATAGCTTTTTGCTAGATGCAATAGATCCAAGATATGTGTTTTATCATGATTTTTCACGAATGATAGAACCTGGATTTGAACGCCGTTTTAGCCCTGTTAGTGACCATTTAGATCCCTTACTGAAAAGCAAACTTTATGCTAAAGAGGAAGAAGCAAGATATAGAGATTGGTTTGATTTTTTTGAATTTCTGCTTTCTTTCAAATCAGTTGAACAATCCAAAGAGTATCCTTACTTTGGGTCATTTACATGGCGTTGGGAAACCAAAAAATTTATGTTTAAAATGATTCAGGATGCTGCTACACGACAAGGAAGGTATGGCTCTGGAATATCAGACTTATTTGGGGGTGATGCACAATTACAAGAAACTGCTGCAAAGTATGACGCAATTGCCACTAAATCTCCGCAAGACTTTGGACGAGTAAGTCTTCCAAACCATATAAGTCTACTGATTCTACTAGCAAAACAAGGTATAAGAATCTCCGGCTATAATGAATTAGCAACATATAGGGCTACTATTTGATTTTTGAACAAGCTGTAAACCGTAAACCCCATCTGATAAACGACTGAGTCTCAGTATAATGAGCAAGAATCAAACCGGATTCCTATATCTTCAAGCATGATATAGCTATAGTTAACTATTAACATTAGTAATTGAAATACTTTATGCAAAGTAAATTTACAAATTTAACTATTTACTTCACTCTGTTCAAAAAAATTGGATTAAAACGATTCGTAATTTATTTTTCCAGCAATTTTGGTGCATTTTGGTTATTTGTTGAGCCTGCCAGTTTTTTTCTTCCAGAAAAACTTAAATTTGGCTTAGATGGTTATTTAAGCCTGGTTTTCATATCTCTTGCTTTTGCAATTATCCAAAATTTCCCTAAGATATCTGTATCCTGTAACCTATCTTCACCAGATACAAATATTGAAATTAAAGTTGGCGACATCTTTCAAGAAAATGGACATTTAGTTATTGGTTTCAATGATGTTTTCGACACAGAACTGGGAGAAGTAATCAGAGACTCTAGCGTTCAAGGGCAATTTCTCAAACGAATTTACAAAGGTAAACAGGATGAGCTAGATGTAGATATTGAAACTGCTCTTCAAGAATACATTGGTAATCGCAACTTAGACCCTGATAAAAAACGTGGGAAAGCTTGGCGTTATCCCATTGGCACTACAATCACGCTTGGTTCTTATGAAAAACGCTATTTCCTAACTGCCTACGGATATATGAGAAATAATTTAACAGTCAAGTCAAATTCTGATGATATCTTAACTTCGCTAGATAAACTCTGGCAAGAAGTTCGTCTGAAATCCCACGGTACAGATGTAGTAATACCAATTATAGGTTCTGATCTGGCTCGTAGTGGTTTTTCTCGAATGCAGCTATCTAAACTGATAATAACTTCATTCGTTGTGGCATCAAAAAGAGAATTTATTACCAGAAAACTGACGTTAATGATTTATCCAAAAGATTTAGATTCTATAGATTTTTATGAACTTGAGGACTTTATTAAGTCAATTTGCTTTTGAGCTTTATATGTCCGAGATGCTTGTTCATTAAATTAATATCTACATAAATTATCCCCCCAACTGAAGGGGGAATACTCATATAAAAGTAGAAGTTTAACTTCTTTGCATAAACTCCCGCAATTCATCAAGACTGTTTACAGTTAAAATGCTCCTTTGGATGTTTTTTAACCGTTCTAAATCAGCAACCTGTGATATTTTGGGCATAAATTGTAAACCTTCTTGACTAAATTTTATCTCTAAACTTAGTTCAATGGATGACAGTATAGCTTGTCTTTCGCCCCGTTTTTCACCTTCTCTGAAAATCTGTTGATACCAAGGAGACTCTTGTAATATTGCCATATCCCACCTCATAATTTGTTGAACTAAGGCGCTATCTAGTACAAAGGTAGCAAAAAAAGCCATAACCGTTTCCAACTGGCTTAATTTTTCATCAGCACGAAGCATTTGCAATGCTTGTCTAACTGTTGATTCTTCTCCACCACCTTTGAGAATTGGTACAAAGGGAAGCAGCGAGGGAATAGGTTGACTCAAAGCTATTTTTACATCAACTTCCCAAAGATTTATCACATGATAGTCTTGTCGCGCTTGTAAGCCAGCAAACTCTGATTCATAGCGTTTGGGAATTTCTGTTTCACTTTCTTTGAGAATGTTAATTAATACAGGGTATGTGGGAAGATCATATTTTTCCTCTGCTAATGCCGCATAAGCCCGCATTCTTTTGGGCATTTCTGGCTTATACCGTAATTGTAACTCATTGAGAACAAGGAATTCGCCGTACTGGGGACTGGTGGCTTTGACTAATACATCACTTTCTCTGCTTATCCATTGAAATTCGGAATTAAGAATTTCTCCGGTGGTAATGTCGGGGATTTGTGTCACCCATTTTACCCAATTTTCGGGACTGAGGCTGATTAATTTTTTAGTGCTGATATCGGCTTTTTTGACCATCAGGGATTACTATAAATTACTGAGTATGGTTTTAAATTTATCAGATAAATTTGCAAGCTGTTATCAATGTTAAACTAATATTTACTGATGAATTTATTGCCTTATTTAAAAATAACGTAAAAAAGCCCAAGTTTTAAATTCAAAATTTCCATTATTAATTACCAACTATGCACAGAATCAGCGCCACACCAGGCGGATTAAATCAGTCGGAAGGTTTATTTTTCCTCGCACAAACTCCCGCCCCTTTCGTGTTGATTACAGCAGCCGATACTGACATTCAAACCCTAGCGGCTGTAGTTCCTAAATTACCTAGTCAATTTCCTGAACTCCGAGTAGCCAACTTATTACAACTACAGCAACAAATAAGTATAGATGCTTATGGTGAGCAAGTTTTAGAATCTGCCCAAATAATTGTGCTTCGTCTCATAGGAGGAAGTTCCTACTGGGCTTATGGTTTGGAGGTGGTACAGGAAATTGTACAACGTAATGGTACAACTTTGATTGTGATGCCAGGAGACGATGGACTGGATCTTGATTTAATATCAAAATCTACGCTTTCGGAAAAAATTGTTCAGAAAATTTGGCAATACTTTCAAGAAGGTGGCATAGAAAATTTCCTCAACGCGTTGCAATTTATCACTGATACAGTCCTATCAACAGCATTTAATCCACCAGCACCCCAATCTGTTCCCCGTGTGGGTTTGTATGAGAGGAGTCAGGAGTCAGGAGTCAGGAGTCAGAAGAAGAAAGAAGAAGAAAGAAAGAATCAGCCTAAAGTGGGGATTTTGTTTTATCGCGCTCATTATTTAGCAGGAAATACCAAGGTTATTGATGCTTTATGTAATGCTTTGGTAGAGAAAAATTTACAACCTGTACCGGTTTTTGTTTCTTCATTGCGTGAACCTGGTGTTAGTGATAAATTGTGTGAATTGTTGGCAGCTAAAGATGATAATTATGTTAGCTTATTGATGAATACTACCAGTTTTTCCCTAGCAAGTTTAGAAACAGAAACACCACAAACTGAACTTTGGGAAAAATTAAATGTTCCTGTTTTGCAAGTAATTCTTTGCGCTAGTTCCGTTGAACAATGGGAATCACAATCACAAGGTTTAACACCCCGTGATATGGCGATAAATGTGGCATTACCAGAAGTAGACGGGAGAATTATTAGCCGGGCTGTGTCTTTCAAAACTTTGCAAACTCGGAATCATAAACTAGAAACCGATGTCGTAATTTATGAACCTGTGAGCGATCGCATTGAATTTGTTACCCAACTGGCTGCAAATTGGGTACGATTGCGGGTAAAAATGCCCTCAGAACGGCAATTAGCCTTAATTTTAGCAAATTACCCCAACACCAACGGCCGCCTTGCTAATGGCGTAGGATTGGACAGTCCTGCCAGTTGTGTAGAAATTCTCAAAGCTTTAAAATTAGCTGGTTATGAAGTAGGAAATATTCCTGAAACTGGAGACGAATTAATTCAAATTCTCACATCTAGCGTTACTAATGATCCAGAAGGAAAAGACTGGAAACCAATCAACCAAAGTTTGTCAACAGCAGAATATGAAAAATATTTTTCTACCCTACCTATAAACATTCAAAAACAAATTATCGAACGTTGGGGAGAATATTGTTCCCAATCACCAATCACCAATCACCAATCACCATTTCCCATTTCTGGAATTCAATTTGGTAACGTTTTCGTAGGCATTCAACCATCAAGAGGTTATGATCTCGACCCTAGTTTAAATTATCATGCGCCAGATTTAGAACCAACACATAATTATTTAGCCTTTTATTATTGGGTACGAGAATCTTTTGATGCTGATGCCATAGTTCATGTTGGCAAACATGGCAACTTAGAATGGCTACCAGGAAAAAGTGTCGCTTTATCTAATACTTGTTATCCAGAAATTGCCTTGGGACCAATGCCCCATTTGTATCCATTTATTGTTAATGATCCCGGAGAAGGTTCACAGGCAAAAAGACGCGCCCAAGCCGTAATAATTGATCATTTAACCCCACCAATGACCCGCGCCCAATTATATGGACCATTGCAACAAGTAGAAAACCTAATTGATGAATATTACGAAGCCGAAAGTTTAGATCCTTCCCGTTTACCAACAATACGAGATCGTATTCAAGAATTAGTCATCAAAGAAAACCTATATAAAGACTTAGGAATTACCAACCCCAAAGACATCACCAACTTTGAAACCCTCATCTTAAATTCCCTAGACGGTTACTTGTGCGAACTCAAAGAAGCCCAAATCCGTGACGGTTTACACATATTCGGCCAATGTCCCCAAGGAACACAACTGCGAGACTTAATAGTAGCGATCGCCCGCATCCCCAACCGCCATTATATCGGCATTACCAGAGCGATCGCCAAACAATGGAACATAGACATAGACCCCCTCACAGACAACTTCTCAACCCCCTTCACCCCACCGATAACCCACTTTGCTCCTTTGCGCCTTTGCGCGAAACTTAAATCCTGTCATATCATCGGCGATGTCATCGAACTCCTAGAAATAGAAGCAGCCCACTTAGTAGAACAAATAATCGAGGGAACAGAAACCCAAAATTGGATAAGCGACAAACTCCTCCCAGCCCTGCGAAAAACCAGCGAAGAAACCACCAACCTATTACGGGGACTTGATGGCAAATACGTCAAGAGCGGTGCTTCTGGCGCACCCACCCGCGGCCGCCCCGAAGTCCTGCCCACAGGTAAAAACTTTTACGCCGTTGATATTCGCGCCATACCCACAGAAACCGCCTGGGATATTGGCAGAAAAGCCGCTGAAACCCTGATTGAAACCTACACCCAAGAACATGGAGAATATCCCAAAACCCTGGGTTTATCCCTGTGGGGGACAGCTACCATGCGGACTGGTGGTGATGATATAGCCGAAGCTTTAGCTTTACTTGGTGTTCAACCTGTTTGGGATGGTGCAGCGCGACGAGTAGTAGATTTTGAGATTTTGCCTTTATCAATTGTCGGTCGTCCCCGTGTGGATGTCACCCTGAGAATTTCTGGCTTTTTCCGGGATGCTTTTCCTAATTTAATCACCTTATTTGATCAAGCTGTGAAAGCGGTTTCGGCTTTAGATGAACCAGCAGATCAAAATCCTCTAGCAGATACAGTTCGCAAAGAAACTGAACAATGGACTCAAGAAGGTTTATCTTTAGAAGTAGCAGCCGAGCGATCGCAATATCGCGTTTTTGGTTCACAACCAGGGGCTTATGGTGCAGGACTCCAAGGACTAATGGCCTCCCAAAACTGGGAAAATGATCAGGACTTAGCCCAAGCTTACACAAATTGGAGTGCTTACGCCTACTCCTCTAGTCAAGAAACAGGGAGCAATAATGTGGAAGCTTTTGAACAACGCTTGAAGCAAATGCAAATTGTCCTGCATAATCAAGACAATCGAGAACATGATTTACTCGATTCCGACGATTATTATCAATTTCAGGGTGGTTTAACCGCAGCGGTGCGTTCTCTTCAAGGTAAAAATCCTGAAACTTATTTTGGTGATAATTCCAACACATCCCAGCCCAAAGTCCGTCAACTTAGTTCAGAAATTGCCAGGGTTTATCGTTCTCGCGTGGTTAATCCTAAATGGATAGCTGGAGTTATGCGTCATGGTTATAAAGGTGCATTTGAAATGGCTGCAACCGTAGATTTTCTCTTCGCTTACGATGCTACCGCCCAATGTGTCGAAGATTATATGTATCAAGGTGTTGTTGAAGCATATTTAGAAGATGCTGCCGTTTGTGAATTTATCCAAGATAAAAATCCTTGGGCATTGCGCGATATTGCGGAAAGACTACTAGAAGCAAATCAGCGCGGGTTATGGCAGGATGTAAGTATACAAACTTTAGAAAATCTCCGCAATTTAGTCCATCAGGCGGAAGCAACTATCGAAGAAAAATAATTTAATTTAGGAAACGAATATGGAGAACCTTGCGTATTTACATTTAGCCTTTGCCAATGAAGACAGAGAAACCACTGAGTTAATATCTCTCAGTTCTTTATTCAAAAAAGCAGCAGCACCAAATTGGCAACTCTTTTCCAGCAATGCGTGGAAATACATGATTCCTCTGGTTCTTACTTTATCTATTCTTAATAGTGTTAGTAGTGTTTTCGCACTCGAAACCGAAAATAACAGCAATTCTGTCGGCAATCTAGCACAAAATTCGACATCTCAGGTTGAAACCGAAAATAACAGCAATTCTGTCGGCAATCTAGCACAAAATTCGACATCTCAGGTTGAAACCGAAAATAACGGTGATGTTGTGAAAAATCTAGAACAAAATTCGACATCTCAGGTTGAAAAAAGCAACAAACAATTTATCAGTACAGCCCCTACAACCCTCACTACGCCACATAATATCATTTCTGTAAGCAACAAACGCAAAAACCCCAATTTCTTTGTTAAAGGTGATGAAGGTGCCGATGTCAAAGTTTTACAAGAACGCTTGAAAATCGCTGGTTTCTATTATGGCAATTCCACAGGGATTTTTGGTCCAATTACTCAAGAATCTGTCAAACGATTCCAAAAAGCTTATAACCTCACAGTTGATGGCATTGTTGGTAAATCCACATTAGCGAAATTACCAGCGGTGACTGATGAAAATGACATAACTACTTCCCAAAAATCAGATAATCAAGATACACTTAGTTTAGGCGATCGCGGTGAAGCCGTCAGAATTCTCCAAGAACAATTAATCATAGCCGGATTCTTAAAAAATCAGCCCAATGGTTACTATGGTTCTAACACAGTTGATGCTGTAAATCGCTTTCAAAAACAGCACAAACTAGAAGCTAGTGGTATGGCTGGACAAACCACCCGTTCTAAGTTATATAGTTTAGTTAAAAATTCTGCCAAGAGTGATTTTACCACTTTAGAAATTCAAAGACGACTACATGAAAAAGGTTTCTATAAAGGTCAAATCAACGGCATGATGGCATCTGATACCAAAAAAGCAATTAGTCGCGCTCAAGAATTTTATGGTATCAGCCTTAAAGATGTTAAAAGCGGAAGTTTTTAATCCCGCTTTCTCAATGCAGTTAGATTCCCGCACTACTTGATTCATCTTCCAAAATTGCAGATGTCTATCCGTTCTATAAAACTTACCCAAAATTACCAAAGTCTAGACACATCTGGACAGCGATAACCTTAGTGTTTACTTCCTGCTTCATCACGGTCTTAGAATGGCTTCTAAGAGGTTTTTCCGCTCCACAGGCAATCTCGGTAGAACTTACCGTTTCTGACCGTAGTTCCTAAAAGGAACCCTATAATACCAAGTTCCTAGTTATCTAAATAGGCATTAATGCCCTTTGGCACTTAGGACATACAGCATGAATTGTCATTTGACAATCTAATAAATGGAAACCTTCTTTTTGGGCTGTTTTTCCGCCAATCTTTAAAATTGAGTCATTTTTAAACTCAATAGTCGCATTACAGCGGACACAAATTAAGTGATGATGGTGATGGGGATAAGGCTGATTAATTTCATAATGTTTATGCCCTTCACCTAATTCCAACTCCCGCAAAATCCCCATTCTCGCCATCAACTTTAAAGTGCGATAGATAGTTGATAAACTAATTCCTTCACTGTCAGCTTCTAAGCGATGATATAGATCCTCTGCGCTTAAATGCTCACCTTGGGGGAGTTCTTGAAAAATATGCAGAATTGTTTCGCGTTGTGGAGTTAAACGCCAGCCACGGTCGTTTAATTCCGCCTTGAGTGAACCAGTTGTGTAGACAGTCATACTAAATTTTCTCAACAAAGCTCATTAATTGAGAATATAACAAATGTTGGGGTTGATTTGCAACAATCATTGCCTATTGAGAATATTTGCTGATTGTCAGTTGTCAGTAGAAAATATCTTTCTATTGCCTCCTGCCTCCTGCCCCCTGCCTTCTGCCTCCTAACTTAATGACTCTAGATAGTCGCGGACTAGGTTACGGCGCTTGGGTTGGCGGAGTTTTTGCAAAGCCTTGGATTCAATTTGTCTGACTCTTTCCCGTGATAAATCAAGGGCGCGGCCAATTTCTGCTAAAGAGTAAGCATGACCATCGGATAAGCCAAAGCGCATTAAAATCACATCACGTTCCCGACCAGTTAAATCATCTAGAAGACTATGCAAATCTTTATGTAAAGATTCCCGCATTAACATCTCCTCTGGAGTAATCGTATCAGTCTCTAACAATTCTCCTAATTCAGTATCTTTATCCTTCCCTACCTTGGTTTCTAAAGACACAGAACGAGGAACTCTCAATAATACTTCCCGGACTTGGGCAGGTGTCATATCTAACTCAATTCCCAGGTCTTCTAAAGTCGGGGTACGACCTTTTTCTTGGGCAATTTTCCGTTGCGCCTTTTTAATTTTGTTGAGCTTTTCGGTAATATGAACAGGCAGGCGAATAGTCCGGCTAGAAGTAGCGATCGCCCTGGTAATACCTTGACGAATCCACCAGTAAGCATAGGTACTAAAACGATAGCCCTTGGTGGGGTCAAATTTCTCCACGGCTCGTTCTAAACCTAAAGTCCCTTCTTGAACCAAATCCAACAATTCCAAACCCCGATTTTGATACTTTTTAGCGACAGATACCACTAAACGCAAATTCGCCTTAATCATGTGGGATTTGGCTTGCAGTCCTTGAGTTTGAACTTGTTCTAGTTCTTCTACTGTTAAATTAGCAATTTCGGCCCAGCGTCTTTTGCCATTGGCTAGGGTAGGTTTAAGATCAGGTAAACTTATCCCCGCAGTAGTTGCCCACCGTTCTAAAGAAGGGCGGTGTCCTAATTCCGCTTTCAACCGCTCCTGTACCTCTATTAACCGCGAATAGGGGATAATTACAGCATCTCCTTCAGCAGCAGCAGCACTAAGCATTAATCGCATTCGTAAGTATCGCTGTACTTTTTGGGCTTCAGCAACTTCCTCATCTCGTCCCAATAACCGGACTCGGCCAATTTCTTGCAGATAGAGACGCACTAAGTCGGTACTGCGTCTGGTACTTTGCGCGGCTAAAGCTAAATCAGATTCAATCGTAGCCATGTCTAAATCTGGCAAATCATCATCATTATTGATTTCAATCTCCAAAGGTGGACTAGGATTTTGCCCGTCGTGGGCGGCATTTTTATAAAAGGATGTTGCTGGCATGATGTCTCAAATTACTCCAGGTAACAATAGATTATGGTTAGCTAAAATTACGGTTATCTAATCAACTGTTGCTATTCCGTAACTCGTCATCAAATAACACGGTTTGGGTTTCGATGTACAATTCTTTGCAAAACTTTGTACTAGTACCGCAGGGCGGAATTAAAATTTAACAATTAAAAATTAAAAAAGCAGATTGTATAAGCTTTTTAGGGATTTTTAATGGTTATCTTACTTACGCTGTACTGTACTAGTCCAAGCGCGGAGGAGAGGAGAAAACTTAATTTATCAACTTTTGGACTGTTTTAACTGGATAGTTATTTTCGCCACAGTTTACTAGTTTGAAATAATACATTTTCAATGAGTCGTTTGTTGCTAGTATCCGTGTGATTAAACAAATAGCTATGGAAATCTTTAGCCAGATTTTCAATTATGATTTAACTGGTCAATAATACCATGCTTAGGAATATTAACGGTTATTTTTTTAACTGATTATAAACTCACTTCTAATTATGATGATGTTTATAAACTACATAGTCATATTTACATCACTCAAAAAGTAATTTCCTGACAATTTGACAAATTTTTTCTAGGGATTTTGCGGTAGTCATTTAATTTTAATTGGACACCTTATCCTGTCAGCATTTCTCCCTTATTTACCAGATTTGTTCTGTGGGAAAATTATCAAATTCAGGTTTGATATCTCGGATCATCAGTTGATCTAACGCTTGTCTGGGTGTAACTGCTCCTTCAAGTAGTTGATAAACTTGTTCAGTAATGGGAATAGCAATACCTCGTTGTTGGGCAATTTCCATTAATACCCGACAAGTGTTCACACCTTCGGCTGTACCTGGAAGATTTGCCAGAACTCCTGGCAGCGTTTGTCCATTGGCTAATTGATAACCAACTTGATAATTACGGCTTAAAGGGCTGTTGCAGGTTGCTAATAAGTCCCCTAGACCAGATAAACCATAAAATGTTTCCGTTTTCGCACCTAAAGTATTACCGATTCGTACCATTTCGGTTAACCCACGGGTGACTAGGGCAGCTTTGGCATTTGTGCCTAAGTGTAACCCATCACATACACCAGCGGCGATCGCTATCACATTTTTCAGTGTTCCCCCTAATTCTACGCCCACAGGGTCAGGGTTAGTATAGACACGAAAGCGACTAGAAGAAAATACCAATTGGACTGTTTGGGCAGCATTGGTATTTTTACTCGCTACTACCGTTGCTGCTGGTAATTCCTGGGCAATTTCCTGGGATAAATTTGGACCCGATAAGACCACAACAGGAGAATTAGGAAAAGCTGCTTGCCAAATTTGCGAAGGTGTGTATGTAGTTTGTGGTTCTAGTCCCTTAGTTGCAGTCACAAAGATTGTCTGTGGAGACAGGGGGCAAGATTGCACCATAGAGGCCACATCTCTGACCCCTTTCATAGAAATAGCCGACAAGACTATTTGAGCATTTTTATTTTCTAATACTTTTTCTAGAGGTTGCGAGTCAGAACGTGACCATAAATGCACCTGATAATCATTAATAGCTGCTAATTTAGCCAAGGCTGCACCCCAAGCCCCCGCACCAAGAATAACGACAGATTTTGAATTTGGTAATTGGTGATTGGTCATTGGTAATTGGTAATTGGTGATTGGTGATTGGTGATTGGGGTAGAACAACTGACCACTGACCACTGACAACGAACAACTGACTATCTGGGATAACGTTTCATTAATTCTCTAACTTGTTCTGCATGATAGGAGCTTCTTGTCAAGGGTGAAGAAACAACTTGTAAAAATCCTAGTTCTTCCCCAAAAGTTTGCCAGGCGGCAAATTGCTCAGGTGTTATAAAATCAGATACTTGTAAGTGTTTTTGACTGGGTTGGAGATATTGCCCAATTGTCAAAATATCACAATCTACTCTTCGTAGGTCTTCCATGACTTGGCAAATTTCTGCATCTGTTTCACCCAAGCCGACCATAATACCAGATTTGGTGTAAGTGCTGGGAGAAATTCGGCGCGAGCGTTGTAATAATTCCATTGTCCGCTCATAATTTCCTTGGGGACGCACACGGCGATATAAGCGGGAGATAGTTTCTGTGTTGTGGTTAATTACTTCTGGTTTCGCTTGGAGAATTATTTCTAAAGCTTGCCAATTACCGCATAAGTCGGGAATTAATACTTCTATTGTTGTATGAGGTGAAACTTCATGAATAGCATTAATACAGTGGACAAATTGAGATGCACCACCATCAGGTAAATCATCTCGGTTAACGGAAGTAATCACGACGTGATTAAGCTGCATTCGCCGCACTGCTTCCGCTAGTCGTGTCGGTTCGGTGGGATCTAATGCTTGGGGTTTCTTTTCAAAATCAATATCACAGTAAGGACAAGCCCTGGTGCAAGCTGGACCCATAATTAAAAATGTGGCAGTACCTGCGTTGAAGCATTCCCCAATATTGGGACAGGAAGCCTCTTCGCAAACGGTATTCAGGGCTAAATCCCGCAAAATTTCTTTAACGTTACCAACACGCTCCCATTGAGGCGCTTTTACTCGCAACCAGTCTGGTTTTACAGTCACAGTCTACTTTTACCATTTTAGTTATACAAATCTTATGGTAGCAAGCAAAGACCTTTGTGGAAAAGAGAAAGTTTGTTATTTTTTGCTGATTGTGGTAATATCTTTTTATAATGCCGTTTTTGTGGCGGGATGTGGCGCAGCTTGGTAGCGCACTTCGTTCGGGACGAAGGGGCCGCTGGTTCGAATCCAGTCATCCCGATTTTAGATGTCACTTGCCAGATTATTTGACCGCGTTGACAAATTGGTGTCCGTCTTGCCAAATTATTGTCCGCGTTGCCAAATTACCTAATCATCATCGTGTATTGGCATTGGAAGCTATTACAATAATAGCTTTTATTTATTGGTATTGCTTCAGTTACGGAAAATCCCGAACGAAGTGCGCCTTTCAACCCACCTAAAATGTTTTATATGGCTGCATAAAGGTCTTTCAACCCGCCTCACTCCGAGATGGGTGTTGAAACTAGTCGAAAGAGCTAGTTTCCCTGAGCCAGCCCTTGCCTTTCAACCCGCCCCACTCCAGGAGGGGTGTTGAAACCCACAAGCGTCAACGTAGTTTTGACACCCTTTGGCCTTTCAACCCGCCCCACTCCAGGAGGGGTATTGAAACAAACTCCTCCCGACCAAACCCCTACCTAGTGACACTTCCAAAAGCAATTTTGGCAGATGTCCTAAATTTGCTCTTATACTCAAAACGGCTTAATTGTTTGATTCTAAACGTAGGGGTTTAGCTCTTGCTTTACCCCTACACATCTGGGTTCTTTGTCATTTGGCAAAAGTTTAAATCTCACCCGTGTTTAGTATAATTTCCCTTTTAAGGGAGGATTATCAAAGCATCTCAACATCTGAAACACAGACTAGACAAGGGATTTGGACTTTTGGCAGAAACCCAGGGTTTTTAACCTCGCTTATGGTTCGCCAAAAATAAATAATTAAGGTGGATTCCTCCTTGCTCGGAGGTGATTCGGTAGCCACCACTGCGGTAAACCCGCACCTCTATTACTGGGGGCGCACCTTATTCCTGTTCACGAGGAACAGCAGCATCAAGGTGGGCAGCTACCAGGGTCAGAAAGCACGACTGTCTCACAACAGTCAACCTAACCCGCATTTGTCACAGAACAGAGGTTTATAAAAAACATGAACTGCGGCGCTGTTGTTATTTCCTATTCTATTATCAAGGTTCGGTGTTTTGTCAATCAGGCTTTTCGGGATTGATAGGCGTTTATCGCTAATTCTTTGGCTTTCTCCTGTGGACTCGCTCGAATTGGTTGTTTTCCTTCCTCTATAGCGATTCCTGCTTTATTTGCCTGACTTTGAATGTTGGCTATTAATCTACCGTAGCTCCATTGATGAACAGTAGTTCGATATTGTTTGGCATACTTTTTTTGAACTTCTATTATATCTGATTTTTGTTCTGCTTTAGATTGAATTTCACTCTGAATTTGCTCTCGCATATCTCCCAATTTTGGGATAACAATACTGCCAGCTTTATAGGTTTGTGCGATAGCGAAGCGCTCCGTAGGAATCGCAATAATTTCTTTTGCTAGTAATCTATCTATATACTCGCCTAACTCTGAATCTCCAAATTGATTTGGTGCTGACATCCTTTGAGCAATATGACGTTGGTGGGATAATAGGTGTTTTTGTTGTCGCTGTCTGTTGAGTAGTTTGTAGTTATCACCAAGTAGTTGTTTGATGTTGCGATATGTCAAAACTTTGCTTGTAGTACCATCTAGAACTGCAATTGTGGCAGGGTTTTCTAAACCTAAACTCACACCAACTAGAATATGAGATTGTCCTTTATATAAAGGTTGACTTGGACGAGGAAAGGGGTTATTAATTCTGGCTAGAGAGGAATTTTTGCGTTTGAGATGTGCCTGTTGTTTATCATTAAGATCACCTTTGGCTTTTGTCTGGGTCATGGTTTTGGCAATTTCTTCAGCTTTTTCTTCTTTGACTAAATTTGTTCCTTCTTCTGTCCATAAACGAGTATCTACAGAACAATAAAGGGTTAAATGGTGAACATTCCAGGGTTCTCCCTTGCCTTCTTCTTCCTGCCAAGAGATACGACCACTACGCAGGGTAAATAAGGCACTAGAATGTTGATTTTTACTATCTTTCTTAATTTGTTGATCTTCTAGGAAGCGTTGAAACCAGTGCAGTTGGCGAGAATCACAATAAATTTGAAAAGTATGCTCACTTAAACCATTAAATTTTACACAGATACGTCCAAACTGATTTTTCAACCAAGTCATATCTTCGTTGGTTTCATAAGCGACTGGAAACGGCACTTGACTGGATTTTCTTAACAGAATGTTTTGCCAGAATTTCGCCTCTGTTTCATTTTCAGGGATGGTCTGAGTGGCATTAAAAAGAGTTTCTAATCTTATGGTGTCAGTTAAATCTCGTCCTTTGGGAATTCGAGCGGCTAGTTTTTCTGTGAGACGTTGAATTTGGATTTCTACTTTGCGGCGACGTTGAGCGAATTTATCGGGATTTTCTGCTTTATTGCTAATTTTACAGCCATTTTTGAGTAAATAACTAATGGCACAACGAGTTAAATTATCTTCTGTATTACTGTAAGCGTCGAATAGGTTTTTTGATAAATTTCGTTTGCTATCTGAAGTTGGAGCTTTTTTCCCTTTTTTAGTCTTTTTACCTTTAGCTGGTTGAGTTTCAGCAGGATTTTGGGGAGCAAATTGAGCCAAGATTGCGGCAGATTTAGTCTGAAGTACATCCAAGGAGACTCCACTGGCTTCTACTAATTCAGTATCACTATTGAGCATTTCTAACCAGCGCAGTTTGCCGTCTAGTTGGGACTGAAACCGCTTCATTAAGGCAAACCAGGATTTATAAATATAGTTTACTGATGCTGTGGCACTGGTGTAAAACCTTGCAGGTTGCCCCATGAAGCGCGGATCAGTTTTCAAGGGTTCACACAGTTCTTTGACTATACCTGTGGGGTGTTTACCTTTTTGTCGCCATGTTTCAAATTCTGGGTGTTTACCAATTTGACTCAGTAGTTCGTTAATCAGTGGCGTGTTCTTCTCTACCATCAACTGCCATAGCTGTTGACGGGTAGATTCACTGACTACTAAACGACACTGAATAGTGATTTGGCTCATATTTAATAAACATATTTGTCTAATACTAACATATTTGTATTGTAGCAGCTTTCTGTAAAATGTTTTTTATGCAAGAAACATTTTTCACAAGTAAGGAAGCGGCTCAAATTACAGGTTGTACTCTCCGCCAGATCCAGTATTGGCGAGAGAAAGGGATTGTTGTGCCTGTGATTGGTGATACGGGTACGGGACGCAGTATTTATTACTCCAGGTCTAATCTGGTGGAACTGGCTGCTTTGGTATATTGGCTGTCTACGGGGATAAGTTTTGATATTGCTTGTTTTATTCTGAAACAACTGAAGGAACAAGAACCGGAGTTGTTTATTTCTGGTCAGGGGAGGCGGTTTATGTTGTTGTTATCACAGGATGATTCGCTTTCTTTGGTAGAATTTGACAGGAAAAGAGCGATCGCATCTCTGGATGAAGGTAAATCTGTGATTCCTGTATGGTTAGATGTTATTTATCAGGGGTTAGCAAGCAAGTTACCAAGGTAGCAATTCCTACGGATCACTTTGCTATCGCATTCCTCGATGAAGGTAAATCTGTAATTCCCGTGTGGTTAGATGTTATTTATCAGGGGTTAGCTAAAAAATTGGCTGATTAAAACTGAAGTCGCACGATTACTGTATATTGGGAGCATCGCTTGCTTTTGATGAAAGTGCGATGCCTTCGGCGAGCGGACTGATCGCTCTAAATAAAATTTTATGAACTATATTTAAATATTATTATTGCAGCAATGGATAATACTCCTGTACTCTTAAAGAATATCAATCAATATCATGACAATGTGATAGTTGAAATGTGAAACTATACTTTAATGCAGCGTAAAAAACGGAATGTCACAGTCTGGACTACTTGAACTAGCACATGAAAAGCTTCACTGGCCAACTCCACAAGAAATTTTGGAGCCATCTGGTGCTGGTCCAAATGTTTATGCACAAATTGCTAAAGAAAAATTAGGTAGAACTATCAGCAAACTTTCAGATGGTCATGGTGTGCAAATAGGCGTGCTGTCCGCAAATCCTAAAGGTAACTCGACAGAAACACCCATTGCTCTGGTGTGTGACTTTCCCACAGAAATATCAGAAGAAACACTGAGAAAAACTCATCAACTTGCTTGGAGTTTTTCTCGTACACCATCACTAATTACAACAGAACCTAATCGCTTAAGAATTTGGACGTGCTACGAAGAACCTCCAAAAGAAAAAGATATTATCAATCCTGTAATTGATGTTTCCAAACGGGAAATTGAGTCATTTAATCAGGTGTCTCTTTCAGGTCAAGCTGCTGAAACTTTGCGGTTACACTGGGCTGATTTAGTATCAGGTCAATTTTTTCAAGAACATAGCCAGCGATTTCAACGAAAACAAGCCGCTGACCAGATGCTATTGAAAAATCTGAAAAGTGTTCGGAAAAGACTTCAAAAAAATGAACTTGATGATGATACAATTCATGATTTATTAGCAAGAATTATTTTCATTCAATTCCTTTTTGACCGTCAAGATTCTGAAGGTAATCCTGCCTTAAATATAACTTTACTGGATCACTTATATATAAATGAGAAATTATTATCCGCTAGATACTCTCGTTTAACTGACATATTAAGAAATCATAGAGATACTTACCAATTTTTCCGTTGGCTCAATGGCAAGTTTAATGGTGATTTATTCCCAGGTAAAGGTGCTACCGAAGAAGAATGTGAAGCTGAATGGCAAACAGAAGAACAAAAAGTTAAACAACCTCATCTAAATATACTTGCTGATTTTGTTAGTGGTGATGTAGATATTGAAACTGGACAATTAAGTCTATGGCCATACTACCATTTTGACGTTATACCTTTGGAGTTTATTAGCAGTATATATGAGGAGTTTGTTAGTAAAGACTCTGGCACAGGAGTTCATTACACACCAGAACATATAGTTGATTTTGTCCTAGATGGTGTTTTACCTTGGCATAGTCAAGAATGGGATATCAAGATTATTGATCCTGCTTGTGGTTCAGGAATTTTTCTGGTTAAAGCATTTCAGCGTTTAATTCATAGATGGGAACAAGCTCATCCGAAAACAATTCAGCCAAGTGATTTAAAATATTTACTAGAAAATAATTTATTTGGTGTTGATGTAGATGCTCAAGCAGTAAGAGTAGCATCTTTTAGTCTTTATTTAACTATGCTTGATAAAGTTGAACCTCAATACTATTGGGAGAATGAGTTTCGCTTTCCTAGATTACGTGAACGTCAATTAATTGCTGCTGATTTTTTTCAAGAAGATAAAGAAGGTTTTCGTTCTGTTCAAGATGCTGGTAAATATGATTTAGTCGTAGGTAATGCACCCTGGGGTATAAATACTGTGACTCCGGCAGCAAAATCTTGGGCTGGAGATGTTTGGACAATAACTTACGGTAATATTGGTCCGCTTTTTCTGCCAAAAGCTGCTGCTTTAACTAAATCTGGTGGACAAGTATCAATGATGCAACCTGCACTGGCTTTGATTTTTAATCAGGTTGGCACTGCTCAAGAATTTCGCGCTAGGCTTTTTTCAGAGTTTAAAATTGAAGAAATAGTTAATTTGTCTGCATTACGTTTTGGACTTTTTAAAGATGCTATTTCTCCAACTTGTATCATTACTATGTCAGCAATACCTCCTGACGGTGAGCCTTTGACATACATTTGTCCTAAGCCCGTTATGACAAATGAGGATGACTATCATATAGTAATTGAGCCAGATTATATTAATACAATTTACCCACAAGAGGCAATAAGAGATCCATTAGTTTGGACAGTTTTAATGTGGGGAGGAAGACGTGATCTATCCTTGGTAAGAAGATTGAATCAAGAATCAAGTATTGAAAAACTTAAATCCCGTGGCATTGCTAAAACACGTCAAGGAGTAACAAAAGGTAATAGAAAAAAATTGCAAAACAATCTAAGAAATAAACGAATTCTGAAATTAACCAAATTCCTTGAACTTGACAAAAGTTTTCTCTACCTAAACGCTGAACAACTTCCTATCAATGATGATCCATATATTGACTCTGGTACAGGGTTAAGTAGCCTATCTGCATTTCAAATGCCACAAATGATTTTAAAGTTAAGTTGGCAGAAAAAGAGTGGCAGATTTCGTTCAGTAATAATTAAACCTGATAATACAAATCAAGGAATTATTTGCTCTGAAAGTTATGTGAGTATACATATTACCGAAGAGAATATTTCACAATTAAATGCTGCTTGTCTAGCATACAACAGTAAGTTAGCTGTTTACTATTTACTACTTGCTAGTGGTCGTTTTGCCTCTTATATTCCAGAAGTCAATGTAGACGATTTACTGCGTGTGCCAATACCTGAATTATCGGTAGGAGAATTACATAATATAAAAACAGTTGATGATATAGATGAGCGCATACGACTAGCTTTTGAATTTAAAGATAGTGAATGGGTGCTAATTAATGATTTATTTAATTACACTCTGCCAGACTTTAAAGGAGATGGTGCTTCACCAGGACGCAAAAGAACTCACCGTATAGATAATAGTCAATTTCAGAATGATACTGAACCTGAACTTACGGCATATTGTGAGTATTTCTTGCGAGTTCTTAAAGCAGGATTTGGACAAGATAAACAAGTTTGCGCCACCATATTTCAGGAACAAACTAAGACTCTTCTTCCTATTCGCTTAGTAGCTATTCATCTTAATAAACCTGATTCTGAAGGTGTTCATATTAAAACTATTGACTCTCCTGATTTAATGGAACGATTGGAAAGCTTAAATAAGTTGTATCTGGAAAGAGGAAGTATAGAAGATGGTGGCATCTTTTATCAGCGTGTTGCCAGGATTTATGATTCAGTAGATTTGAATGGAGTAAAAATTCCTACTATTTATTTAATCAAACCTGACAAAATTCGTTATTGGACTCGCTCTATGGCTTTAAGAGATGCTGATGAAGTAGCCGCAGATATTATGACGTGGCGGACAATATTTGATGAAAAATCGCAGGTTATAGAGGAGTCATATAGTGCTTAGAAGAGGAAATATTTTTAAAAATAGGTATCCAAATACAGGTGACTTTGTTGAATTGGCAAAAGAATGGAATCCTGATGCTATATCAATAATGATGAAACTCGTTTGGGAAGGCTACGATAGGCTGGTTAACGATCTTAATTGTGATGGCACAGAGGAGCAGCTAGAAAGGAGCATCACTCAATGTCTGGAGCGAAGAATTCGTAGAAATATGACTTATGAGTTTTTTGATATTCAACATGAAGTTTACGAAATAGAAAGTAGCCAATCAGCACAAGCGCAACCACCACAGTATGATATTGCATTTATTCTTACGGCTAATGAAAGAATTATCTTTCCTTTAGAAGCTAAGGTTTTGAAATCAGATAGCGCAGTAGGTGAATATATAAAAGAGATAAAAGACAACTTTATAACTTGCCGATATGCACCCTTTTCTAGTCAAGGAGGAATGCTAGGTTATCTTTTTTCTGGTGATTCTAACAAAGCTTTTAGCAATATCGAAACCAAAGTACCATGCACATTAAATAATCATCCCCATTTTCCAACTCGTGATCACAAAACCTCGGATCACCAGCGAGTAGTTCCTCCAGGAAAATCATATCCTGCTGAATTTAGGTGTCACCATTTACTATTAAAAATAATTGCTACAGCTACTAATAGTATACCTTCAGTATAATCAATTCAAAACTTACTCGAATACCCTTCTGATTCTTCACCATGTCCCCAAAAGACGTAAAACACCGATGACACCAACCATCAACCCACAACGCCGGAACTTTAAACCTAGCCCCACAATTAGGACACTCAGACAACAAACTTAAATGATGATGCTGACACCCCTGAGTCACCTTAAACTGCCACTCAATCCGATGATAAGGCGACTCCACATAACAAGCAGCACAAAGCCGAATAGGTTCAAGATTCATTCCTACCCCAGCAGGTGGTAACATCTGCTCTAACCTATCAGCATCAACCCCCACAACTTTAGCCAAAGCCTCCAACTGTTGCCGAGAAGGAGGGGGATTAAAACGAAACTTTTCCCATCTGGATATCGCACCCCCAACCCCAGCAGCCTTACCTAAACCAGTAGTTGTTAAATCATTTGCCCGTCGAAAGCGTCCCAAAAAATGACTCAGACTTTCTCCCGGATATGGTTCTACCTGAAACAACCAAGGATTAATTTCCCCAACTTCCATTATTTATTTTTCTGTGTTTTATGGTGTTATACTTTTTGTAACAGGAATGGTAATCAACCTGTCTAAAAACCTAACTGCCTAACGGCAATCTGTACCTTGACAACTGAAGATATGGGGTTCTATTCCATAGTTCTAGTTCCTACCCAGGAATAGGTAAAATCTTCATGGGAGCTAGGCGACACAGAATTTAAACTCAAGTAAAATTTGCAATAATGCAATATGCAATAATGCAACTACCTCCGGGCAGGGGGAAAGTTAACGCTTGGGGAGAGAACCACCTCTGGCTTAGATACCGCAAGGGGTTTAAGTTAAGTGGACTCGTTGAACCAAGAATCTCAGCGGCTTTAGCCCTGAGAGTGTCAAACTCCGCCGTTACTTCCTTCAGAGTTTCCAAATCAATCTTTGATAATCCCTTCTTTAAAGTCCGAATAGCCGACTGCCGTGATTGTCGCTTACCATCTAACCAATCATGGAGCATTTTCACCTGTTTCAAGGGAATAAAACTCTTCCGATTCAATCGGTGAATTTCTGCTTGTAATTTCTCATCATTGGGGAGAATATCACCTAATTCTTGAGCAACACTTTCGGCTTGTTGTGAAGTCATGATTTACCACCCGTAATCTTCGCGCATTTGTTCATAATCAAAAACCTCTGGCATATCCGGTTCTGAGGCAGTTTCCACAGATGCCACTTCTATTTCTTCTAGCGGTTCAACAGGCACAGGTTTTTTAGCCTTTTGAACTACAGCTTGTTCTTCTTTTTGGCGTTCCTTTTTGGTTTTCTTTTGCTTAACAAAAGTTTCTCTGTCTCTTACTTCAGCTAAAATCGAACGATTGCTAATCTCTTTACCTGCTTGGCGAATCCTGCGACTCATGGCTTTAGCCTCATCAAGAGACAATTGTTCCGTCTCCAAATCTTGAGCATAAGCACGAGCTAAAAATTCTTCTTGAGAACCTGTTTGACGATAAACCAAGATAGTTGTAATGTCTTTGGGTTCAAATCGCAACACCACGCTTTCCCCAGCGTAACCAGCCAAGTTTTCACCCCGATATGTGAGATTTTCAAATTGCAGATATCCACCCCTGTAAATCGAGCGTCGAATTTTCTTCATCAAACAAATACGCAAATCTTCTTCTGAGATTAAATTGGGGGCAACAATTAACCCAGCTTCCCACCTTTGATAACGGGTTTGATCTCCTAAACGAGCATCAATACTTTGGTTATATTTGTCTACGAGATACCTTACCAATAGACGTTCTAATTCTCGTAAAGTTAAACAGGCTTCTTTCTCCGCTTCCTCTGGACGTTCCTGCACATTTGAGCCTGTGTATCCTGGTAAGGTAGAAAATAAATCAGTATTTAAAGTCCCAAAAGGACGTTCGACAATACCGCCTTCACTGGGGCGATAGCGAAGCGCTCCGTAGGAATCTCGGAGATGGCAAGCAAATCCTAACTGCACACCAATCTGTTGCAAATGGTTAGAGCGAAAATCTTTACCCCCATCAGTGAAAAAGTGTTCTGGTTTGCCATAAGTTCCCCATTCCTCATGTAGTCCGTATTCTGATCCATATTTTTTAGGTAATATGGCATGACGCAGAGCCAAAGCCACAACATGAGAACTTGGTGCATCAAAACCTAAATTAATGCCGATGATGCAACGGGAGTAAGTATCTATAACTGTTGTCAGCCAAGGACGAGCTAAAAGTTCACCATGTTGATCCACCAGTAAAATATCAGCACGAGTATGGTCACACTGCCAGATATGATTGCTGTATTCTACAGATAAATCTAGTCCGTCACGGGTTTTTAGTGATAATCGAGAACCGCGCCAACCACGATTTCTAACACTCGCTTTTTGCTCTTGTTCCTCAATAATCGGTTGTAGAACTCGATAAACGGTTCTATAACTGGGATAATTCTCATCACCCGATTCTGCTGCTTTTGCCTGTACTCTAATGGCAACCTGTTGGGGAGTAATTCGCTTGCCACCCTTATTACCTTCTTTATAGGTATTGATGATGAATTTTTGCCACTGAGAATCTATGCGGTGTTTACCTTTGTCAGCCCGTTGAGTGGTTTGCAGTCCGGCTAAACCTTGTTCTTCCCATTTTTTAACCAGTCTGCGGACTGTTCGGACTGATTTACCCAGTTTTGCTGCTACCTCCCTTTGTCTTTCTCCGTAAGTGATGCGTTAGCGAAGCTTACCGAAGGTATCGCATGGTTCGAGTAATTTCTGGATTAGTTCCAATAGTTCTTTATCACCTGCGGATAGTTGAGTGATAATCTCGCTATCTTCTACTTCATCCTCATTGGGTTTATCATTTTGTATTTCTAGCATATATGTTTATTACAAACATAGTTGAATTATACTCTATCGGAGGACAATTAATTTGTCAAGTAAAGTCAAGGTTGGAAAAAGCATTATTTTTAATATGGGACAACTAATTTGTCAAGTTTTTAAACTCGGACAGTTATTTTGTCAATTGATGTTGAAGAGGCTCAATATAGGCTAAAATAACAAAACCCTTACATAGCAAGGGTTTAGGGGTTAATATTTTTGTGGACATTAATTTGTCAGGTGGTCATTTAATCTGGCAAGCGACAAATGCCATCGAGGAGGAGCAAAAGACGAAAGCACCTGGCGAGGCATATTAGAATACTTCTCACCCGCCGTACAACTGGGACTCACAGCCACCCCCAAGCGCGAACACAACGCCGATACCTACGCTTATTTTGGTGATCCAGTTTATATCTACGCCCTCAAAGACGGCATTAACGACGGGTTTTTAACTCCCTTCAAAGTCAGACAAATCGAAACTACCCTAGATGAATATACTTACAGCCTTGATGATGATGTCATCGAAGGTGCAATAGATGCAGAAAAAACCTACACTGAAAGCGACTTTAACCGCATTATTGAAATTCAGGAACGGGAACGCTACCGGGTGCAATTATTCATGACAGAAATCAACCAACTATTCAACATCAGATATCTACGAGCTTTTGGAGTCAAGACGGTAAACCCATGAGCGCGGAAGAATTTATAGAACGTCTTTTTGGGGAAATTCCTGAATTATTCAAAAATGAAGCCGAATTAAGAACTATTTGGAGTCGTCCAGATACTCGTAAAGCCCTATTAGCAGGTTTATCAGAAAAGGGTTATTCATACTGTTAGAGATGCTGTGACACAATTAGGAAGCGTTGCTAATATCAGCGAAGTATTTATCGAGTTTCAACAATATTTGTATTCTCAGAACAAAGCAGCTTAATATTTGAGATCAGTGGTTCTCTTCATTCTATGTGAATTATTTGCTTTCCGATAATCCCAAGGATCAATAAATTTTCGATCACTCCAAATACCAATCCTTTGTTTTTGCGCTTGTGCTTCGGCTTGTTGAATAATATCCCTACTAGGACATTTGCTTAAATAGGGACGATATACTTTAGCTAATCCTTCTTTTAACAAGACTTCCTGTAAAAACGTACCATCTTTTGAACGAACTTCAGCAACTTTTCTCCCATAGCGATCGCTATCTGTCATATTTAACTTTACACGATTATCTGTTTGTTTAATCAGTTCCTCTATCCGTGTTTTCGCTTTCATACCCCAAACAAACTGATTGACATCTTGAGTAATTTTACTCTTCTTTTCTGTCTGAGAATGCGCTATTTCTGGAGCATCAATACAAGCAAACCGCACCGTAAACTTTTTACCATCAGCACTTTTCAATATTAATGTATCACCATCACTTACCCGTTCAACTAGATCACCTTGAGGAGGAAACAAACTATCACACGCTATTAAGCTAACTGCAATCATAGCTGCACCTAGCCAAACTAATCCTTGTTTCACTAATTTATTCATTAGACATCTCCAAAGACAATTTAGCCTGTTCTTGTGTAAAATTGCGCTAAGTAGGTCAACATAATAAAACCAAATTGTGTAAAGAAAAGTAAAATCTCCAAAAACCTCTTCACTCTTGCATGAGTGCCTCTTGCCTCTTGCCTTTCCACAACGATAATTTTTAACGCCGACCTACTTAGAATTTATTCAACTGTTACCGATTTCGCCAAATTCCTGGGTTGATCTACATCCAAACCCCGCCGCGCCGCAATATGATAAGCTAACAATTGCAACGGAATAACCGTGAGAATTGGAGACAGAATTTCCTCAACTTCAGAAACCGGAATTAAATCATTAAAAATCTCCGCTGCTTCCCCATCTTTAACAGAAGTTATCCCAATTAACCGGGAATCTCTGGCTTTTGCTTCTTGAGCGTTAGAAATTACCTTTTCATATACACTACCAGGAACAGCGATCGCAACTACAGGAACTTTCGCATCTAACAACGCAATTGGTCCATGTTTCATTTCCCCTGCTGGATATCCTTCCGCATGAATATAACTAATTTCCTTTAATTTTAAAGCCCCTTCTAACGCAATGGGAAAATTAATTCCCCTACCAATAAAGATAAAATCTTTGGTTTCTGAAAAATCATGTACTAAATGTTCAATATAACGTTCTTGCGTTTCTAAAATCGCTTCAATTTCCCCTGGTAACTGACGTAAACCTGTAAGAATTTCCTCAAATCTCGAATCACTAATTTCCTGACGACGATAAGCTAAATCTAAAGCCAAAGCATAAAACGCCATTAATTGTGCCACAAAAGTTTTCGTTGCCGCCACACCAATTTCAATTCCCCCATGAGTATTGATAATATTCGCCACCATATTACCTAAACTACTTTCTGGACGATTAGTAATCCCCAAAAGTCGTACTTGATACTTAGCTTCCTTCCCTTGTCGGCGGTCTTTTTCCATAGACAAAGCTGCCAAAGTATCAGCAGTTTCTCCAGATTGAGTTACGCCAATAGTCAAAGTATGAGGCGTTAGCGGTGATGGTGCATACCGAAATTCCGAAGCATATTGTACCTGAGTAGGAATTCCTGCCAATTGTTCTAATAAGTATTTACCTACTAATGCAGCGTGCCAACTTGTACCACAAGCGACAATTTGAATTTGTTCTAAATCTGCATAAAAATCTGCCGGTAAACCTAAATTTACAGGTGTTTCCGAACTAGCAGGGAAATAAGCCTCCAAACAATCCCGCACTACTCCCGGTTGTTCATAGATTTCCTTGAGCATAAAATGTTTGAATCCCTGTTTTTCCACCATAATGGGATTCCAGTTCAAAGTGCGGGGATGCTTTTTTAAGCGATTTCCAGCAAAGTTATAGACCTCCACGCCTAAAGGAGTCAAACGAGCAATTTCGCCATTTTCTAGGGACAATACAGCGCGGGTATAGGGGGCAATCGCCGGCGTATCGGAAGCACAGAAAAACTCACCTTGGCCAAAACCAATGACTAAAGGCGCTTGTTGGCGAACTACAATCAACTCATCGGGGTAGTCAGCAGAAATAGCCGCAATAGCATAAGCCCCCTCTAATTTACTGACAGCTTCCTGCACCGCGTCTAAAAATACTGAAGGGGAAAGAGGATTTTCAGGAGAATGCTTTAAACACTCAGCAATCAAATGGGGAATTACTTCTGTATCTGTTTCTGAACGGAATTCATGTCCTAATGCTTTTAATTGTTCCCGCAATTCTCGATAATTCTCAATTATCCCATTTTGTACCACTGCTATCCGCAATGCCGTATCTAGATGAGGATGGGCATTGTACTCTTCTGGTTTACCATGAGTTGCCCAGCGCGTGTGACCAATCCCTATTTGGGCAGGATTTTCGATTTGTTCCAGTTTAGAACGCAGGTTGAGTAATTTGCCTTTAGCTCGGACACAATGCACGTCACCTGCCAAAATAGTGGCAATTCCGGCTGAATCGTAACCTCTATATTCTAATTTTTCTAGTCCAGCCAGTAAAATATCTGTCGCTGGCTGAGTGCCTATATATCCAACTATTCCACACATTGCTTAAACCACTCCGGTTTCAGGATGATTAAATTTTAAGTATAGTTGCTGGAATTGGTGATTGGTCATTGACAACTGACAACTGTACGGGCGAAGCATTTGGAAGATAAATTATCGGTAGTTGCGAGACATGCTTTTCCAAATGCTTCGCCCCTACCAACTGACAAAAAATGCTGAGGAATGAGGGAAGAATCTTGATTTTTCTCCCATTCTCACTCCTCAGCACTAAAGTACCAAGAATTTAGAAATGAAATTCTTAGTAAGCCAAGCCCATGCTGCGAGTTGTTTCAGCGCCTAGATAAACGCGAATACTCAAGAAATCGGTGGGGCAAGCAGTTTCACAACGCTTACAACCTACACAGTCTTCGGTGCGGGGAGAAGCAGCCACTTGAGCAGCTTTACAGCCATCCCAAGGAACCATTTCTAGCACGTCCGTAGGGCAAGCGCGGACGCATTGTGTACAGCCAATGCAGGTGTCGTAGATTTTAACGGTATGAGACATTTAAAAAACTGCTCCTTGCGGGTGTTCTTCTGGAGTGAAAGAATCATAATCAAGGCATAGTTTACCCCAGGGCTTGATAGCTTGTAAGCAAAAGGCTACATAACTTTAAACAATGTAATAGACACTTTAGATAATTTATCTACTAAGATCGCTGTTATCTAGCTGTAATCAGGAACATCGCCATCAAGTGTTTACCCAACTCACTCTCTTCCCCAGATGGCGAATTGTAAAGATATGTAAATTAACAGTCGTTTTTTAGAGGTTATCTATCATACCCATTATCTATAATCTATAGATTGATTAATCCTGGTCGAGTTATGATGAATCCCCAACAATATTAAAGGTTATAAAATAATTAAT
This sequence comes from Dolichospermum flos-aquae CCAP 1403/13F, assembly GCF_012516395.1. Taxonomy (GTDB): domain Bacteria; phylum Cyanobacteriota; class Cyanobacteriia; order Cyanobacteriales; family Nostocaceae; genus Dolichospermum; species Dolichospermum lemmermannii. The sequence goes on along the minus strand of NZ_CP051206.1, from coordinate 2,831,410 downwards.
TATGAGTGAAGCTTTATTGAGTGTTAAAAATCTCCGTGTGGCTTATCCGCGACGGAGTGGAGAGGTAGAAAGCTGGGCGATTGATGGTGTATCTTTTATTCTCAAGCCTGGCGAAAGAATGGGATTGGTGGGAGAGTCCGGTTGTGGTAAATCCACTATTGGAAAAGCGATAATGCGTTTATTGCCTGCCTCTAGTCGCGTTGAAGGAATAGTAAATTTTCAAGGAAAACCTGTATTAGATTTAACACCAATTAAGATGCAAAAGTTTCGAGGTGAAGAGGTAGCTTTGATTTTTCAAGACCCCATGACGCGCCTTGATCCATTGATGACAATTGGGAATCACTGTATTGAAACTCTACAAGCCCATTTACCGGAATTATCGAAACAGCAAGCGAAGGAAAAGGCTTTAGCGACTTTGGCAAAGGTGAAAATTCCCGCTAGTCGTTGGAGTCAGTACCCCCATGAGTTTAGCGGGGGAATGCGTCAACGGGTAGCTATTGCTTTAGCTTTACTTTTAAGTCCTAAGTTAATTGTGGCTGATGAACCAACGACTAGTTTAGATGTGACTGTTTCTGCTCAGATTCTCCAAGAACTAACGCGATTGTGTGCAGAGGAAAATATGGGATTATTATTAATTTCCCATGATTTAGCAATGGTGGGGGAATATTGCGATCGCATTGGGGTAATGTATCAGGGTAAAATGGTGGAAATGGGAAAAACGGAAACTGTATTTGCTCATCCACAACATGAATATACTCAATCTTTATTAAAAGCCGCTTTACATATTCAAAAGGAAGAGGGAACACTTCGACAAGCTCAGTGCATCGCAGGGAAAAGAGAACAGGGAACAGAAAAGGCAAATCCCATTTTAAAAATTACAGAACTCAAGCAACATTATACCATAGAACCGAATTTTATTGAACGGATATTTAAAGGAGAAGGACAAACGGTTAAAGCTGTAGATGGGATTAATTTAGAATTGTATGCTGGGGAAATTTTAGGATTAGTGGGAGAGTCTGGTTGTGGGAAAAGTACACTTTCGAGAACTATCTTACAATTAATTAGTCCGACATCGGGAAAAGTCGAATTTTTAGGCCAGGAATTAACCAGTTTATCTCGGCAAAAAATCCGTTCTTCTCGGAGACAAATCCAAATGATATTTCAAGATCCTCATGCTTGTTTAAATCCAGCGATGACGGTAGGACAAAGTATAGCAGATCCTTTATTAATTCATAATATGGATATTGTTGTAAAAGCTAAAGAACAGGTTTTATGGATGTTGGAAAAAGTGGGTTTAACCCCAGCAGAACTCTATTATCACCGTTATCCCGCCGATTTATCTGGAGGACAACAACAACGGGTAGCTATAGCCAGGGCTTTAATTACTAAGCCAAAACTGGTAATATGTGATGAACCAGTGAGTATGTTAGATGCCAGTGTGCAAACACAAGTTCTCGATTTGATGTTACAACTAAAAGATGAATTTAAATTAACCTATTTGTTCATTACCCATGATTTGTGGTTAGCGCGGTTTTTGTGCGATCGCATTGCCGTAATGAATGGTGGTAAAATAGTTGAATTAGGACAGACTAAGCAAATTTTTGCTCATCCTCAACATCCCTACACCCAAACCCTCTTAGCTGCTGCACCTTTATTAGCAAAAGCTTAATAACAACTAACAACTGTACGGGCGAAGCATTTGGAGAACTATTTTTGGCAATGACTGATAATTTATCTTCCAAATGCTTCGCCCCTACTGACAACTGACAACTGACAAAAATAATTAATGTCTAAAAATTTGCCTTCTAATTCTTATAAAAGAAATAGCTATTCCTCAGATAAATGGCAAGAGAGAATAGGACAAATAGCATATCGCTTTAATCACCAATATCAAAATCAGAAATTTGCAGTTCCCGACGAAGTAGAAGCAATGCCAATATTTCGAGAATGGATTAATGGCAGATTAAGTGAGAGAATAGTTTCACCATTTTGGGAAATTGCTCAACCTCAAAAAAACGAACATTGTTTAGATATTGGTTGCGGTGTCAGTTTTTTAATCTATCCTTGGAGAGATTGGCAAGCATTCTTTTATGGGCAAGAAATTAGTAATATAGCAAGAGATGGTCTTAACTCCCGTGGTTCACAGTTAAACTCAAAATTATTCAAAGGTGTAGAATTAGGACCGGCTCACCATTTAAACTATGATCAAAGTCAATTTGATTTAGTCATTGCTACAGGATTTAGTTGCTATTTTCCTCTAGAATATTGGCAAGCTGTCTTGGTGGAAGTCAAACGAGTATTGAAACCAGGGGGACATTTTGTATTTGATATTCTTAATTCAGAACAGCCTTTAGCTGAAGATTGGGCTGTACTAGAAACCTATTTGGGTGCAGAGGTATTTCTAGAAACTGTTACAGAATGGGAAAAAACCATTAAAGCTGGGGGTGCTAAAATAGTCAAAAGACAATTAGGAGAATTATTCGAGTTGTACAAAGTTCGGTTTTAAGATAAAACTATCGAATAAATAGCCTCTTAACGCTGTATTATTTGGAAAGATTTTATCAAGAATTTTGCCCAAATAGCCGCAATGATGATCCGCCATGCCCTAGAATCTGATTTACCCGCCATTGTCGCCATTTACAACGCTGCTGTTCCTAGTCGCATGGCTACCGCTGACTTAGAACCTGTGTCTGTGGAAAGTCGTTTAGCTTGGTTTCAAGGACGAGTCCCCTCACAACGTCCCCTATGGGTAGTGGAAACAGAGGGTGTAATTGCTGGATGGTTGAGTTTCCAATCATTCTACGGTAGACCAGCCTATTATTCTACCGCGGAAATTAGTATTTATATTTCCCCAGATTTTCAAGGACGTGGTTTGGGAAAACAACTTTTAGAAAAAGCCATTCAAGAAAGTCCTAATTTAGGTTTAAAGACGTTAGTTAGTTTTATTTTCGCTCATAATCAACCCAGTTTAAAATTATTTGCCTGGTTCGGTTTTCAAGCCTGGGGGAATTTACCGAAAATTGCTGATTTGGACGGAGTGGAACGAGATTTGATAATTTTAGGTTTGCGGGTAATGTAGTCAGGAAAGCCTTCAAACAAATGTTCAGCCTCAGTGATATAAATGACTGAAGGCTGAAACTCTTGTATATCAAATTGTTTTTAATGGCTCAGGTCAGATTTGAACTGACGACCCCAGGCTTATGAGTCCCGTACTCTAACCAACTGAGCTACTGAGCCACGTTGTTTTATCAACTTATATTAAGATAGCATAGAAATTTGCATCTGACAACTATCAATTTCCAAATTTTTGCCCCAAAAATAAAAAGAGGGAGTTTACCTCCCTCCATTAACCAGAGAATCACTTAATTCCAGATTATCTGCAATTAAATCCGATTTGGTAAGAAAGCGATAGGGTTAACAGCACCCTTGCCAGATGGATGAACTTCAAAATGAGTGTGAGGACCAGTGCTAAAACCAGTGCTACCCATAGCCGCAATTGTCTGACCTTGTTGCACTCGTTGACCAGGTTGCACCAAAATCCGGCTATTGTGTCCATAGCGAGTTAAACTACCATCCTCATGGCGGATATCCACAACGTTACCGTAACCACCGCTATTCCAGCCAGCCTTCTCGACTGTACCAGCAGATGCAGCATAAATGGGTGTGCCTGTTGAGTTGGCAATATCAATCCCTCTGTGCATTCTTCCCCAGCGCCAGCCATAGCCAGAGGTCAGAACTCCCTTAGCTGGCCAAATGTAGCCTGTAGCGGCAGAATTAGAGGGGAAACTGGGATTGTCTTCAGTGGTTTGAGGCAAGTGTATATCCACTGCTGCTATAGGTGGTAAAGCTGGAGAAACAGAAGTTCCTCGCAATTTTCCTAAAGAGTCAGACGCATTAGCACGAGCAGGAGGCACTGTCAACTTAATACCAGATGAATTGCGGGGAGAATTCCATCTCGCACCAGTTTTACCGGGCAGGAATTCTGGGTTAATCGCCTCATTGGTGGGAGCAGATGCTGTTACTAGAGTCTTGAGCGGTTGATGACTATAACTTGGCAATATTGCTTGAGGTACAGCAATCTGGATGGCATTGGCTTGAGACACTACCGAATTATTGGATGATTCAATAGCAATAGGTACAGACTGACTATTATTTTCAGATCCTGTAACAGCCACACCAGCTTGTTGAGCGCGGTATTTATATCGCAATCTCTCAATTTCTGCTTGCAAGCTGCGGATACGTTCATTACCTTTGGCTTTAGATACCTTTTGCACGGGTTTTTGTGACCCATGCTTTTGGTAAGAAGCTCTTGGTAATGGAGTATCACCACCTAAGCCATAAGAGTCACTGGGTGTAGGTAAAGCCTGTGGGACAACAATAGAAATAGCAGTCTGTCCTTGGCTGTCTGTCTCTATTGGTGCAGGAACATTAATCCGGTTAGCGATACTAGGATAATTTTTCCGTTCTTGCTCACCTGTCACCACTGGGACTGGGATAGTCACACCAGGAGTTTCCGTCTGTTCTAGCGGCTCTATTACTCTTGGTGGAGGAACGGGAACGCTGGTATTGTTAGCAACAAATGATCTGGGGTTAAAACTAGGATTATTTAAAGAAGAATTATCTACCCGGCCAGAGGTTTCTAATATCTTGTTCGGAGGAATAATTAACCTTTGATTAATTTGCAGTTGATTAGGATCACTTAGATCATTAGCTCTAACTAGCTCAGAAACTGAAGTACCGTAATTGTTAGCAATTTCCGCTAAGGTGTCTCCAGGCTTAACTTGATATGTTGAGGGAGACAATTGTGCGACAACTTTTGTTGAGGCTGATGCAGGTATGGGTATTTCCTGTATCGTCGGACTTGTTTGTTTATTCGGTTTCAACCGAGAAATAAGCTCGGATTGTTGAGAATCAGTCAAATTTTCCGATTGTTCTAGTACGGATTTATTAGCTACAGTGGTTGGTTGTGCTTCCTTAATCCCAGTTTTTAATAAATCTTGGGTTTGTTCAGACCGCAAATCTGCCAAACTATTTCTTAACCGAGTTGACTTTTCCTGTAAGCGATTCAGGGCAAACTCTTGCTGTGCTTTCAGTTGAGCATTAACATTACCGTTGGCTAACTCCCCTGCTGGCAAATTTTGGGTACTGCCAGTTACCGCTTCCACTTTAGACAACTGTGGCGCTGTCTCAGGCAGTTGGTTATTTATGGGTAATGTCGCTTGAACTGGACGATAGCTCACTTCCTGCCCTAATTGAACAGAATTTCTATCAGCGGGATTGGCTGGGGAAATTACATTGGATGCAGTGCCTTCGACGGCTATGTTTTTGGTGGCAATTTGCCATTTAGCTTCAAGCCCAGGTACTTGTGAAACCACTGTTGGTTCCAATATAACGGGATTTGCTACCGCGCCTGTTGGTGAGATGCTTGGGGACTCCAGTTTGGAGGTGGCAAATTTCATCTCAGTCTCGGAAACAACCGGCATTGTTGAAGCTGCTTTTTGACTGCCAACAGGAGCCGCTGCTTGGGCTTGATCGCTTTGTCGAGTCACCAAAAGGCTGGTTGCTCCCATTGATATTGCCAAGCCAATCATAGCTGCCCGATGAGTCCGCGCCCGGCGGGTCATGTTGGGATTGATCTCATAATTTGTTTGCTCTACCTGGGCATCATCGCCGCTGGGGGTATTGTTCAACACAGCCTTATCTCTTTTTTTCAATGCTCGTTTCAAAGACGACCTCCTAATGATCACTAGCGTTTAACTGATCTCGATTTTTAAGTTGGATATTAATTCATGATTGATCTCACATCAAACCATATATCAAGATCACATTCACCAGAGACACTTACGCAAGATTAACGTGCTTCTCTGATTTAAACAAGTTCTACACCTGACTAAACTTTCAAGTTTTTGGTGCTGTCTTGTCTAAGTCACTCCTCACAACCTAAAAATTCTCACTCTTGAGAGTTATCTCCACTCATTTTGCTGCAAAACCACTGAACTAAACAAATATCATAACTTGGCTAGGTCTATTGTCTCTATTAGTTCATGAGCTTGGATAACTTCTGCAATAGCAATGATCCCGCTGTAGACGTTTTCAAGATTTTTTGACTAAATCCGTTTTATCAATAGGACACTTTACTTTTATTCTTCCCTAAAAAACAACCGTATACAACATCTGCAATTTTCGCATTATTTTGTTGTATTTCTGGATACAAAGTTATCCAAATCATTGAGAGTAATGGTTTTCGGTAATTTTCCTGTTTCGAGTCATCATCTAAAGAATTAACTAAATTCTATCCTTGGTGGTTAGATCACCCTGAAAATATCTATACAAATTTCTTATGTCATGTTAGCGGAGCTTATCAGTATTTATCACTATTCACCTTTTGCTTATGTATGTTATACAACATTATTATAGCAAGTTTTGGTGTGATTGATCTGATAGATATGTTTCTATCACACTTAATCCTAAATTTTTGTTGGTGAATATGAATTATTGTAAATAGCCTAACTGACGACGACATTCAAATAAACCTATGGCCACACTGACTGATAAATTCAGGCTACGAACACCAGGTTCATACATGGGAATATATAAGGTAGAGTCACAAGTTGAGAGAGTAGCTGCTGGTAAACCTGCTGTTTCACTGCCAAAAAGCAGCCAATCATCCGCTTGAAATTCAAAATTAATGTAGTTAAAATCACCACGAACACTAAAACCTAAGCATCTACCCCCACGTTGTTTTTGTACGCTTTGAAATAATTCTATGGAGTCATGATAATGGAATTTAACGTAAGGCCAATAATCTAACCCGGCTCGTTTCAGATAGCGATCGCTAATTTCAAATCCCAAAGGACCGACCAAATGTAATTCCGTGCCTGTAGCGGCACAAGTCCGGGCAATATTGCCAGTATTCGGAGGAATTTGTGGGTTCACTAAAACTATCTGGGGCATCTTTTGCAAATCTAAATTGTATATTAGGGAATTTCTTGCTGTCTAAAAATCTACCAAAATGTAGAGGCGATATATAGTTTTTTTTAATATGTTACGAAGTATTTTCCATTGATTATTTTTTTTAATCATTTCAGCGAGAGGAAATAAGAATCTGAGTGAGGAGAATATGTATCTTTGCCTATTCCCTCTTGCCTATTCCCTCTTGTCTGGTGTCTATTCCCGCACAGATGAACATAGTTTACTTTCTAGTTCGGTTTCCCGTTCTTGGGTAGAAATAATGGCTTGGGCAATTACACGCTGAATATCAACGCCTATTTTGTGTAGTTGTAACCATTGTTGAGCTTCATTACCTTCTCGGAGAATTTTTTGCAAGGGGGAGAGGAAACAACTAAAGCCCTGTTGTTTGGCAATACTCCAAACTTCATCATATATTTCTGCTATCCAATCTCTGGCAAGAATACTCCTACCATCTTGCCATCGCTGCAATCTTGCATCAAGACTGTCAGTAGCAGTAGCCATTTCGTTTTTCATGGTTAAGGTGATCAATTCTTCGGGAGAAAACGGACTTTGAGTTAAAGGATCAATAGCTGGGTTATTGATAATTTGGATTAACCGCGCTTCTAATAAAGCTGTCATTGCTAACAAAGCAATGGGATCTGTTACCAAGTCACAAATTCGCAGTTCTAAGCGATTTAAATCATAAGGACGGCGATCGCCATTTGGACGCACTGATACCCACAAATGTCGGACATTTTGCATTGTCCCAGACGCTAACTGTTCATTTACCCATTGAATATGATCCGCATGATTAGCAAATAAGGGGACATGATGGGGAGTTTGGGGAAATAGTCCCCAGCGGGTGGAATGATAACCAGTAGTTTTACTATTTAGGAAAGGAGATGAGGCACTCATAGCTAGGAATAGAGGTGCTTCCATTCTCATAATCCGACAGGCACGCATTAATACCTCTGGGTCACTGATACCAACATTGATATGGACGCTGGCAGTAACTACCTTTGTGCCATAGGTTTGTTCAATGTAATCATGATAGGGATTGGTGGGGTCAGAACGCAAAAAGAGATCGCTTCCTTGCAAAGATAATGTACTACCCGGGATCAAAGTATAATTATCTAAGCTTTGGAGATAGTTCCGCAACTCTTTTCTAGGACGTAGTAAAGCGCACAATAAATTGTCATAATTCATAGATGGTTGAGTTATATACTCCACATTCCGGCTATCCGGCTCACGCATAAATCCATCTAAATTTGTAGTAATTTGATCCGATAGTCCGACAATATCACCTTGAGGCGTACCAGTGTACATCTCAATCTCAAAGCCTTTTAATAAGACCATATTATTCTCCAAAACTTCTTCTAATGTTCATAAATTGTATCTAATTAGACGATTTTTTGCATTTTTTATGTATATATGAATTTAGGTAAGGAAAAAGTCATCAGAATTACAAAAAAGGGAACAGGGAATAGGGAATAGGGAACAGATAAGAAACACTCATTTTCACCAGTTTAGAGCTTCAGTTAAAAAAAAGATGTTTTTAAAAGATGCGTAGCCCGAAAAAAACAGTGTCATTATTTCAATCTCATGCCATAATGCCATCTAGTAAAATCAGCAATATTAGAAATAACTAAAAAGTCAATAGTTTTAAATTGCTGATCAATAGCTGGTAAACTGCATACTTTAGCCCCAATATTTAGATATGCCTGAAAAATATTAGGAATTGATATATTAGACTTTTCTGGATAACTTTGCGGAATTTCTATCAAGTATTTTGCATGAGGACATACTAAAATATGAGGATGGATAAAATTATTTTGTTTTAAATAATTAAAAGTACAAGCTGCTTCTCGATGAGATTGTGTAAGTAAAGATGCACAGCCAAAAAAATATTGTTGTTTAGTCCAAAGTAAATAATTAGCTAATCCTTTCCACAGTAATAATAGAGTATGACTATTGCGGTACTTCTTAGCTATACAAGCACGTCCCACCTCAACAGAAGATTGAAGAACAGCATCAGGAATACCATGAAGATCAAATATATCAGCCGCATCAAATCCTAGATATTGAGCAGCCATTGTATAAGTTTGCATTCTATAAGTACCAATCGTTTCACCCGTATTTTTAGCAATGAGTAATAAATGATGACAAACTTGATCAAATTTATCTTGATCCATTTGGGCAATATTAGAATTAGATAATCCTAAACCGAGTTCTAAATTAAATACTTCAAATCGCAATTGAAAAATAGATTCTAGTTCTTGAGGATTTGCAGCTAGACGCAGGATATATTTATCAGTTTGCAAAATGGGAAAATCAGGAGGATGGAGTTGATAATGATTGTAGCGATAAGAAAGTTCCATCTATTTTCCTAAATATGGCTAAGATATAGATCCCCGACTTCTCAAAGAAGTCGGATATCTGGTTATTCTAGTGATTACATTCTTTTCATTATGAACTTAACTGCTCAAAAAATCTGGTGATAAGATACAAAATCACCCAGTTCATACTTTCAATTGTCAGTAAGAATAGATATTAAAAACCCCCAAATATCTTAAAATTGGGGGCGAAGTTGAATTTACTATGACGGACTTACCGGGATAATATTTAGAAAATAAACATAAAAATCAACTGCGGTGATTATTGTTGTAGCGAACCCTTGTACCAGCCCAAAGTAATTTTTCCCGCAGTGTTTGATAATATGAATTATTTGCCCGTAATACAATAAACTTAGCGCGACAATCAGCCATTCTGACATCAACACGATGTCCTGGCCAAATGGAAGTAGATAACACACCATCCATCCAGAGTTTGGTACTTAAATCATAATCGCCCAAAGGCCAAATACTGACCACAGAACCAGGGGGTAAAACCAGAGGACGACTAGAAAGACTCATGGGACAAATGGGAGTGATGGTAATTGCTTCCATCCCATCGTGCATAATTGGTCCACTGGCAGAAACAGTATAACCAGTAGAACCTGTGGGAGTAGAGATAATTAACCCATCTCCCACATACTGATCTACTATCTCACCATCAATTTCCATTTCTAGAATGGAGGTAATCATTCTGTCAGCAGAAGCGGGTTTGACACAAAACTCATTTAAAGCCAAGTAACTTTCTGTTACTGGTTCTAAATTTGAGCCAGTCCCTTCATATACCGCTGCTTGTAACATCATGCGCCGTTGGATAGCATAACGGTCTTCTAACAGCCTGTCCCAAACTATTTCTGGATCTTGAAACTCATCTACTGACTCAGTTAAAAACCCCAAATGGCCGCCTACATTCACTCCGAGAATGGGGATGCCGGCTGGGGCTAAATGTCTGGCACTTGTGAGGACAGTACCATCACCACCAAGTACCAAAGCAAGATCAATTGGTTGATTAGCAGAGGCCAAAAAAACCGGATAGGGGTTATCTTTTGGCCCACTAGGTCCCATCAATACTTGGCAATGACGATTTTCTAGTTGTTTAGCACAAAGTTCAGCCCAGCTTTTACTCTGGGGATCTCGTGCTTTATAAGCAATGATTACCTGCTTGAGTTGCACGCACTATTACCACTTCAGAAGATTAAACTGCTCCATATCAACGGTATCGCGGTTGCGATAAATCGTCAGCACAATCGCTAAACCCACTGCCGCTTCTGCGGCTGCCACGGTAATCACAAAAACTGTGAAAACTTGACCTTTAATTAAGCTTGAATCAAGGAAGTTGGAAAATGCCATTAAATTTAGATTAACGGCATTCAGCAATAACTCAATTGACATCAGTACCCGCACGGCGTTGCGACTGGTAATTAGACCATAAATCCCAATGCAAAACAAAGCTGCGGCTAGTAATAAAAAGTATTGGAGTTGCATGATTGTCAGTTGTCAGTTGTTAGTTGGTAGGGGCGAAGCATTTGGAGAAGCATTTTTCGCAACTACCGATAATTTATCTTCCAAATGCTTCGCCCGTACGGTTGTCAGTTGTCAGAACTTCTACCAGTGCCGATGAGTTCTTTGGGGCGTTCTGGTAGGGTTAAAATTGTTTGTTGTAGGTCAGAAGTTGGTACTTGGTCAGGTAAATATTCCCGACGTGCCAAAATAATTGCTCCTACCATTGCTATTAGCAACAGAACGGAAGCTAATTCAAAGGGTAGCAAAAAGTCGCTGAAGAAATGCTCACCAATGACAATGATGGAATTTTGACTAACTACGGGATTAGTTGTATAAGCCCAAGGCGTAGCTAATACCATTGTACTTAAAAGCGCAAATAGTCCAAAACTCACTAAAGCTGTAAATACTTTCCGTAATCCCGCACTAGGTAATGGTGAAAAATCCTGTCTTTTGTTTACCAACATAATGGCAAACAGAATTAAAACGTTAATTGCACCAACATAAATTAGGATTTGTGCTGATGCGACAAAATCACCATTTAGCAATAGGTATATTCCCGCCATGCTGATGAATACACCTCCCAGCAAAAAGGCGGAATAAACAATGTTAGAGAATAGCACCACACCTAGTGCTGTCCCAATCATCATTACGCCAAGAATGCCAAGTGATACAGACTGTACTCCTTCGGCTAGATTCACTGTTTTTGTCCTTAGTTAGTTGTCAGTTGTCAGTTGTTAGTTGTCAGTTGTCAGTTGTAAATTATCTTTCCTAATGACGAATGACTAATAACTAATGACTAATTATTTTTTTCTACCAAGTCTTCTGGACGAGAACCTGCACGGGGGGCATCGGCGGGGACTCCGTGGGGGTCCATTACGCCTTTAGGTAGGTAAACAAGTTCTCGTAATGGTGTCACCATTGGATCGTTTGTAACTTTATAGGGCAAACGTCCCAGGGCTACGCTATCGTAATTAAGTTCATGGCGATCATAAGTAGCTAGTTCATATTCTTCTGTCATGGATAAACAGTTGGTGGGACAATATTCCACACAGTTACCGCAGAAGATACAAACTCCAAAATCAATACTGTAGTGTTTGAGCTTTTTCTTTTTAGTGCCTTTGTCCATTTCCCAATCAACTACAGGGAGATTAATGGGACAAACACGCACACAGACTTCACAAGCAATACACTTGTCAAACTCATAGTGAATGCGACCGCGAAATCTTTCACCGGGAATCAATTTTTCGTAGGGATATTGAACGGTAACAGGTCGCCGTCTCATGTGGTCAAAAGTAACAGCTAATCCTTGACCAATATAACGACCTGCTTGGACTGCTTCTTTGGCGTAATCACCAACTTGTTTGAGGAATTTGAGCATTTTTGTGTCTCTCTCTTTGTCAGTTGTCAGTTGTCAGTAGTCAGTTGCCAATCATGAATGACATTGACCACTGACTGCTGATATTTACCCACCGAAGGCGAAGGGAAAGGCTAGTTTGAAGGCGGCGGTTAATAGGAGATTTACCAAGCCTATTGGTAAGAGGAATTTCCATCCTAAGTCTAGCAATTGGTCAATCCTTACTCTTGGTACTGTCCAACGAATGAGGATGGCGAAAAATACTAGTAAGTAGGCTTTGATTACGGTCATGGTAATGCCTATAACCGCTGTGACTACCTGAATTGCTTGGTCACTTTCGCTGACTCCTAACCAACCAGTGATCATGTCAAGGGGTATAGGACAATGCCAACCACCAAGGTACAAAATTGCTACTAGTAAGGCAGAAAGTACCAGGTTAATGTAGGAACTGAGGTAGAAGAGGGCGAATTTCATGCCTGAATATTCGGTTTGATACCCTGCAACTAGTTCTTCTTCTGCTTCTGGTAAGTCAAAGGGTAGGCGCTCGCATTCTGCTAGGGCGGCTATCCAAAAGATCACGAAACCTAATGGTTGTCGCCAAATGTTCCAGCCCAAAATGCCAAAGTTAGATTGCTGATTCACGATGTCAACGGTGCTGAGACTGTTGGACATCATAGCGATCGCTAGTACACTCAATGCTAAGGGAATTTCATAACTGATGGACTGCGCTGCTGCCCGTAAACCTCCCAACAAGGCATATTTATTATTGGAGGCATAACCCGCCATTAATAAGCCAATGGGCTGAATACTGGATAATGCAATCCACAAGAATACGCCCATGCCGACGTTAGCAATGATAATATTCTGTCCAAATGGCACAATTAAATAGGACAGAAATACTGGTAAAACGACAATAATTGGACCAATGGTAAATAGCCAAGGATCTGCTTTGGCGGGGATGATATCTTCTTTAAATACCAGCTTCAGACCATCTGCTACAGGCACTAACAATCCAAAAGGACCCTGGTATTCAGGCCCAATCCGTTGCTGTGCTGCCGCAGAAATTTTCCGTTCTAGCCATGTGGCAACTAGGACACCTACTGTAGCCCCAATAAGCATCAACACCATTGGTAATGGCATCCATAGGGCTTTGGCCGCTCCTGGGGGAACGCCTAAATCCTTGACAGATTGAATAAAAGTTCCTTGGAGGTCAATTCCTGGATTCATGTTTGCTGCTCTTTAAGTCAACGTGCTGATGAACTGTGAAGGATGAAATCAGTTATTCTAATTTTCATAAGATCACGCGGTAAGCGGGAGACTCAGTCCCTTTAGGGCTGAGAGGGAAGCGACACGAGCGGTTTTAACCGCTGTGGATATTGAAATTAAAACCAGATTTTTGATTGGAACCTGGAAACCAACTCCCATTTCTGGGGTAATGTTAGCTTCGACCTGTTATAAGAGCTTGCTTGAGCTTGCAACACTGTTCCAGTGACCTTGGAACTGTTTAATCACAAGCGACAGAGCAGGGAACTAGCTTCGCATTCCGGGGTGTCATGACTCAAATAACGGCTACCCTTCGACTACGCTCAGGGTGGTCTGGTCAGCACGGCTTGCTTGATTACTCTTGCAAGCCCAGTCCCCTTAGGGCTGGGTTACTGACCTTTTGTCTTCAGCTTTAGTAATAATCTCTGCTGAGATGATGACCGATTGAAGTTCAATACATTTGCCAATTCATGAGTCTAGTATATCCTTGGATGGTTTTCACCATGAGACTCCACAAGACAACTTCTACTTATGGTTGGGATTGGGAATTGATGATTGGTGGGTGAGGAAATGGGCAAAAGTTTCCCCATTAAGTCGTTAAACAAGACAAATTAGCCGCTTCCCAGTTGGTAACGGTTGTCTATGGTCTACAAATTGTCTGATTTTCCCACACTGGCTGCTGCTGTCAAGTTGCCAATTTTAGCGGGTTTTGATTTTGGACGACAAGCCTCAATGGTAGATAGGACAGTTATCAATCTGCCCACTAGAGGACTTGAATTGAACATCCAAAATCTAGAGTTAATTTATTTGTTAGTTAACGTTGGTCAATGGGAGTGTAGGCGATTTCGTGACGACCGTTGTAAATTTGGGTAGGACGGAAAATCCGGTTTTCTACTAGTTGTTCTTTCCAGTGTGCTAACCAACCTGCTACACGAGCGATCGCAAATACTGGTGTAAACAAGTCTGTAGGAATTCCCATTTTCCTATACACTAAACCGGAATAAAAGTCAACATTAGGATAAATCCCTCTGTCACCCAGTTTTTCCGAAACTACCCGTTCCATTTCCACGGCAATTTCATAGTATTCATCATAGCCAAACTTCTCAAACAACTGCTCTGCCAAGCCTTGTAAGATTGTAGCCCGGGGGTCTTTGACTTTGTAAACTCGATGTCCAAAACCCATAATTTTAGCTTTGCGTTGCAGAAGATTATCCACATAAGGGACAACATTTTCTACAGAACCGATTTCTTCTAACATCTGAATTACTTCTTCATTCGCTCCACCATGCAATGGTCCACCTAAAGTACCTACGGCACTGGCAACTACTGCATAAGGATCAGTTAAGGTTGAAGCTGTTACCCTAGCACTAAAAGTAGAAGCATTCATTGTATGCTCAACATGAAGAATTAAGCAGATATCGAAGATTTTAGCGGCTAAAGGATCAGGCTCTTTCTCGTTGAGCATATACAGGAAGTTAGCCGCATAGCCTAAATCATCTCTAGGCTTAACTGGATCATTACCTTCCCGCATTAACTGGAACGCTGCTACCATCGTGGGAATAGTCGCTATTAAACGAACAGCCGCGGTACGAATGTAGACAGGATTATGTAAATCCCGACGAGAATAAAATAAACCTAAAGCAGCAGCAGAAGCTTGAAGAGCATCCATCGGATGACCACTTTCAGGAAAGCATTTCATCATATCCCGAATGCGGTATTTGATGCGTCTGTGGAAGAGAACTTCATGCTCAAATTCTTTCAGTTCTTCCTTTGTTGGTAACTCACCCCAAATTAAGAGATATGCAGTTTCTAGGAATGTACTTTTTTCAGCTAATTCCTCAATCCTGATACCACGATATTCTAGAATTCCTTTCTGCCCGTCTACATAACTAATACTCGACTGGGCTGCGGGAATACCTTCTAAACCAGGCTTGTATTCGCATACCGTCATGGCAACACCATTTACTTTGTAAAATATCTGCTCACGCTAACTCACCAGAGACTATTTTCACCACAAAAGTTGCAGATGTAACAACTATTACAGCAGGTACTTGGGTGGTGTCAACCAAAACATTTGACTACGACCCCAAGCTGAACCATCATCTGGTAGTTTTATTCCCATCATACCTGCTTTTTTGAGGATGAGGCTCTCTTTTGCTTCTCCCCACAACAGAATTTCTGCCCAATGGCTTAAGTTAGGCTCATGGCCTACTAATCCTAGTCGGGTTTTTTGGGGATAATTTCTAGGTTTCAGCCATTCTTGCCACCAATTTTGAATATTACCATCAAAGCTAAGATGATCTGATGCTTCTAACTGGGAACTCAATCCAGCCGCAATGAGTATTTCTGCTGTTTGATAAGCGCGAACTAGGGGACTGGTAAGAATTAGATCAAAATGTAATTCTAGCTTTACTAATTTTTGAGCGACTTTCTCGGTTTTTTGTCGTCCTTCTGGGGTGAGTTGTCGTTCTTTGTCTTTTAGTGTAGGTTGATGTTCTTCGGCAATGCCATGACGAATTAAGTATAGTTCCATGTTTTTAGTTGGGTGTTTTTATATTATTTTTGTTTCGCGCAAAGACGCAAAGAAGCAAAGGCGCAAAGAAGAGGGTAAAATTAGTAATTTCATATTAATATCTATATCAAAAGAATCTAGATCTCTCATATTTTAGCCTTTGCTAATAATCCATATAATATTTCAATCCGGTTATAATTAACTATATCAACAATAGTTACTTTTTCAGATTTAACTTCAAAAATGATTCTATATATTCCTGACTTTGCAATAAAATTACCTGAAATTGAATCCAGTTTAGAAACTTCTATTTCTGAACAATTAGGAAATTTTTCTAGATAACTAATAGCATGACTAATTTTTTCTTTCTCTTGAGTTGGTAAAGCATCAAGTGCTATTTGTGCGTTATCATCTAAAACTATTTTATTTTTGTCTATCTGTTGATTATTAGATTCAGTATAAAGATCGCAATACTCATCAACTATGTGTCGAAAATCATTGAAATTGTTGGTTAATCCTTCTCGTTCCGACATCTCCTTAATCTCTGCCAGTGTTCTATCCTTTGTTTCTGTTGGTACGTCGTGTAACACAGAAGCAACTATTTCCAGAACTTTATGATATTCTTGTAGTGCAGTTTCAATACTTTCTTTCATACTAGCCACTGTTTTGCTTAAAAGGCTTCTATGTATGGCAGGAATCCATTCATCCAATAACTCAACAATCAACATTAAAAACTTACCTAAAACCTCCGAATTTAGCTTCTGAATGTATCCATGAGCTAGACGATTGCGCTTTTCCAAATAAGCTTGAATAATATCAAATTCAGAAATTGATAACTCTCCCAAAGAGTACATTGTTCTTAGCAATCTTATGACTGGTAAACGTTCAACAGGAATTGATACATCAACTGCTCTTTTTCTTAATGCTCCCTCAAAAACACTCCAGAGAAAAAGAAAAGCAGGTTCAATATTATTATTTTCAATAAGCTTGCTAACTTGACTAAAATAGTTGATTAGTTCTTCCCAGGAAGGTAGTTCTTCCGATGTTCCAGGTAATGATTCGGCTTCTATATCTTCAAGTGTTACCAATAAAAAACGCCAGCCCGGATGTCTACTAATTTCTTCCGCTACAGATTGTAAACGCTCAACTGAAACTGGACTAATACTGGTTTTTACTTCAATTATTAAACCAGATTCATTTTGATTCTTAGTAGCAAGAATATCGGGTTGATAGTTATCCAAATCAAAGGGTAATTGATCCGCCTTCGGGTTTTGTATAACTGTAAATCCTTCATCACGATACTTTTTGATCAAAGATTCAACTTTATCATCACGTAAACTTTTAGTATTGTCTATCATAAGTATTGTTCCAATGGTTGAGATTCACTTACTTTGACATAAACACACTCTTCGCCAATGATGGCACCTTCCCGCAATAATAAAGGTAAATTTGTTATATCAATCGGATCTGACATAAACCGACGATGACTATCTACATCTAATACTAAATTATCATCTTCATAAACTAAGCCTATAAGTGCATCCTGTATTGGTTTGATAATGTTATCAGTATCAGGTGGAGAATCATCACTACAAATGTAAACTAGCGTAAGCTGTAGATAAGATACTTTAATTGGACTGTCACCTTTCCAAAACTTTTCGGCTTCAGAACGAACAAAATTTTTCCATTCATTCAGTCCTTTCGGTTTTGCTTGTAATGAAACAGGCCGTCTGGAAATGAGAAATTCAAAAGGTATTATTGGCATTCCCAGTGCATCTCTTGATTATAACTTAACAAACTTATAAGCACTTTCCAAAACTTACTCCTCAAGTCTTTGGCATATTTCTAAATTGTACCAAATTTATACCTGCTTCTTTGACAGCAAAAGCTAAATTCATTTGCATGGGTTCAGCACTGCTAAACCCTAAATCAATCAAGTCTTTTAATCCGGTTTCAAGACTAAATTGGATTATCTCTCGGATTCACCAATCTCAATAATTTCTGTTTGATTTGTGCGTCGAAAACTTCCCATTTGATTTTGGCATAAGCCGAGTTTTCATTACCACCAGATAAGAAACCCATGGGAATTTCAAAGCCTCCTGCACCCGTTCTTCCACCACCAAAAAATCGCCCAGTGCTATCTTGTCCAAAGGCTTCTTTAATAAATTCATCAGGATCTAAAGTAAGTTTTGTGGTTCTCAGAGATCCTATCACTACTTCTAGTTCGTCATCTTCATCATGAACAATTCCATAAACTACTGCGGTATGCACATTTTCCTCCGTAACGAGAAAATCAGCCGCTTGGGGGATTGCATCCCGGTCATCATAGCGTAGGTAACCAACACCAGCTATGGAAAAGTTATTTTGAACGATGCGGTTTTTAAGCGATCGCTCGATCACATCCATCACCCGCTTAGAACGATTTGCTTGCAAAATAGCATTTAGTAACTGAGCATCATAAAACCTGCTCAAATACCCAGCAGCCATAAAATCTTCTTCTTGGGCTTGCATCAACCGATTTGTATCTGATCGCAAACCGTGCATTAAAGCTGTAGCACATTTAACGTGCTGGCTAATGCTGTTATCTAAAGTTAATAATCCTGCTTGTAAGTATTGAGTAAAAATTGTGGCTGTAGCTCGTACATAAGGACGAACATCAACAAATTCTGACTTGAGTTCCCCTTGTAAACTATGATGATCCACCAGCACTATCAGGGGAATTCCCGCTTGTTGGATTGCTGGTAATAATTGAGATGTAGTTCCCTGGTTGTCAATTAACACAAACCCTTGATAAGACGACAAATCTTTATTTTTTAAAGTTTGCATCGTCCAGCGTTGAGCAGGTAAATTAGTTAGCTTAACTAAAGCAATATTTTCCTGATGGCTTAAAGTTCCCGCGTAAACAATATCACACTTGATATCATACTGTTGGGCAATTAGTTGGTAAGACCAAGCACAAGAAAGAGCATCAGGATCGGGAAAATCCTGTAAAATCACTAATTGACGTTCATGGCGATGTGCAAGCAGCGTTTTCTGTAATTCTTCTGATTTTTGAGATGCTAGAGAATTGCCACGCTGAACTAAATAGATACCTCCATCACCATTAGAGGATGATAAGGAAGTTCGGGTTAAAGTTGGAAGCTCAATTAGCTCTTTCTCTTTCTCTTTCTCTTTCTCTATTTCCTCTGGATGCGGATCTGTGGTCAATGATAAACTCTCAAATTGAGAAGCCGGATAATTCACGTACATAAGTAACTGTATTTTTAAGCGGGGAAAGGGGGGTTATCCATTCAGGCATAATCCAAGCAATAATGCGCTTGTAAAGCTACATGAGACTTGGCAAAAATCTAAAATTAATTGTCTTGGCACTTTGTCGGGCGGTTTATTTTTGTCAATAGCATGAGTCAAGGATCTATTACATCTACCTCAAGTGCTACAGAGATGCTGAAAATCAGGTACGCTTTACCTCTTGGGTTATATAAAACCTCATAATTTGTGGCTTTGTCTAAACAAATATGCAGATTTTTATGAAAAAAATTTGATAATTATCTTGAATATTTATTTGACTTGTGTTATATTGGACATTCCGTGTGCAAATTGACATCTCAATTTCTAGCTGGCAAGTCATCCACTTATAATTGTAACAAATTATCAGTTAAGAACAAAATCTATCTATATATCGTTTTTTAAAGGACAAAACGCCAATTCTGGAAATTAAGGTTGTTTGATGCTGCGGACATGAAAATATCAGCTTAGTGGAAACTTGCCATAAGCTGTATTCAACACTCATCAAAAGCAAGTGAAACCCCTACTTGTAGTCACTATCATTGACTTTATTTAGTCAAACGGATATATCTACAGGTAAATTTTGACCTGAACTTTTGTAGTTAATTTTGGGTAATGTCAAAGACCTATGACATACTTTTGCCACTCCTGGTGAAGTCCACTTTTCAGATGCTTCGTTACCTCAAAGTAGAGGCTACTGTAAGGTTGACGGGGTGAATGACGCAAAGGCATTCGGGCTTCTTGAGGTGTACGACAGCCTTTTTTGATATTGCAGCGTACACAAGCAGTAGTAATATTCTCCCAAGTATCTCCACCACCTCGTGATCTCGGTATCACATGATCGAGAGTTAACCCGTCCCCTGTGTGACCACAGTATTGACAGGTATGGCTATCACGATGCAGGATATTTCGCCGAGTGAGAGGAATTTCCATATAAGGAACGCGGACATAGTGGCGCAACCGGATCACGGTCGGCATGGGAAAATCCGAGTAAAGGAATTTACTGTTGTATTCTAAGCGTTCAGCTTTGCCTTTCATCAACAACACGGTGGCACGTCGCCAACTGGTGATGTTGAGCGGTTCGTAAGAGGCGTTCAGGACTAAAACCTTCCTCATGAATCTGCGCTCAAGGTATTAGTTTTACACATACTAACACAAATACACTCCGCTGGGGATATGAGAATAATTTATACTTTTGTCCTTGACTCAGATCCCGGACTTCTTTAAGAAGTCCGGGATCTTATTTACCTAAAATCGCCATAAAAGAGGATTTAGGGGTTGACATTTGATTTTAAATTTGTTATCATAAAGCTGATAAGGAAGAACTATCTTCCAATAATTCCAAAAATTATTGAGTATTCAGACACACTAATAATATTGCTCGTGCTACTATCTTGTATAAATTACCGGATCAAAGTTAAACTTCCTGATTAAAGTGATATAGCTTCTAGGGGATGTGAGAAGCTTTTCGGTGGTGTGATAGGAGTGAAGTGCAATGTTAAGTCGCAAGCAAACCCCGATTTTTGCTGACAATCAGGAATGTGATACTTATGCTTGGTTTTCTCAGCGGGCTTGGGTAGAAATTGATTTAGGGGCGTTGTCTGATAATGTCAAGCAGTTGGTCAAGTTTTTATCACCACGCACCCAATTAATGGCAGTTGTTAAAGCGGATGCCTATGGACATGGGGCGGTAGCAGTTGCTAAAACTGCCTTAGAAGCGGGTGCTGGTTGGTTAGGTGTGGCGACTGTTCCTGAAGGTATTCAATTGCGGGAAGATGGCATTAAAGCC
Source organism: Dolichospermum flos-aquae CCAP 1403/13F (assembly GCF_012516395.1). Classification (GTDB taxonomy): domain Bacteria; phylum Cyanobacteriota; class Cyanobacteriia; order Cyanobacteriales; family Nostocaceae; genus Dolichospermum; species Dolichospermum lemmermannii. Next base: position 2,810,363 of record NZ_CP051206.1, on the reverse strand, counting down.
CCGATTTTAATTTTAGGGGCAACCAACACGCCAGAGCAAATTCAGGCGATCGCTCATTGGCAACTTCAGCCCACACTGTGTAGTCCTAAGCAAGCTTTAGAATTTTCCAACACATTAGAAACTATTAACTATAATTCTTCTTTATCTGTCCATATCAAATTAGATACGGGAATGTCTAGATTAGGCACTAATTGGCAACAGGCGGCGGAGTTTGTGCAGTTGGTACAAGGATTACCCCATTTAGATATTGCCAGTATTTATTCTCACTTAGCAACAGCAGATAGTCCCGACGCTACGGTGATGATGGAACAGCATAGCAGATTTGAAGAGGCGATCGCCCACATCAAAGCTAAAGGGATCACAATTCCCAGTTTACATTTAGCCAACTCAGCCGCTACCCTGGCAGATTCAAGATTACACTATGATATGGTGCGGGTAGGTTTAGCCATTTATGGGCTTTATCCTGCTAATCACTTACAAAATCACATCAAACTGCAACCCGTTTTACAACTCAAAGCTAGAGTTACCCAAGTTAAAACCATAGCCGCAGGAACTGGAGTTAGTTATGGTCATCATTTTATTGCTCCTCAAGAAATGCGTCTGGCTGTAGTTGGCATTGGTTATGCCGATGGAGTTCCTCGTCATCTTTCTAACCAAATGCAGGTGTTAATCCGTGGACAGCGTGTGCCACAAATTGGCGCAATTACCATGGATCAAATTATGTTAGATGTGAGTTCCATCCCCGATTTGCAAGAAGGGGAAATCGTCACTTTGCTAGGGGAACAGGGAAAAGAACAAATATCCGCTGATGATTGGGCAAATTGCCTCAATACCATTTCTTGGGAAATTCTTTGCGGCTTCAAGCACCGTCTACCTCGTGTAGCTGTGATGTAGAGCAATACCCCATACCCTGATTTTAAATTTTGTATTTTTACCTATTGCCATAAATATTTTATTGTGCTAAGGTAAGTTATTGATGCGGATATGGCGAAATTGGCAGACGCGCTAGATTTAGGTTCTAGTTCCGAAAGGAGTGAAGGTTCAAGTCCTTTTATCCGCACTTTTAAATAAATAGCCAAATTAAAAGCACTCAGGAAAATTAAATCCTGATAGTGCTTTTTTGTGTATATTATACTCATTGATCAAAACATAGCAGAGTGATTTTAGACATATATTTTACAAAAAAAACAGCAAAGGTATTGCTATATAACCGCATAAATTAATGTTCATAATACTCGCCCATGAAAAAATTACACATTGACTTTAATCATCAAGCAGCCGTATACAACAGCCGAGAAAATGGCTATCTTAAATTTCAACTTAATCAACAAACTGGTGCTGTTTTATCCATTGCTCATACTCAAGAAGCAGTTGTTGTACCTGTGACATCGGTTACAGCTATTCCGAATATGCCCGCTTGTATATTAGGATTGATGAATTGGCGCAGTCATATAATTTGGGTAGTTGATTTACCTAAGATGTTTAATTTAGAATGTCTCGATCATCGGTTGCGTCAGTATAATATCATTGTTATTCAAATAGAATCAATGATTTTGGGTTTAGTTGTCCAAGAAATTAAAGGCACAACTAAGTTTATTGCTGATGATATTCGTTCTCCCGTAGGACAAGTAGCATCTAGTTTAGTACCTTACTTGTGTGGTTGTGTGGTGCAACAGGAAGAAATTTTATTGGTATTAGATGCAGTGCATATTTTACGTTCGGATATTCTTGGTATTAACTAATAATTAATACTCGGAAGAAGGGGTAATTTTTTTATTTTATAGATGTGGTGTGAGGAATATATGTTGAATAAAACTGATATCAAACAAAGTGGCAATTCTCAAAATAACGCATCTTTAATTTCTTCAGCAAAAGTTGTTGATATTAGAGGAGAAAATTCTAGTTATAATAGGGTGTGGCATCAGGGAATAGGATATTTACGACAATTTAAATTGAGTACAAAAGCTATAATTTTATCCATAGCTATTGGTACTTTACCAGTTTTGGGAATTGGGGCGATCGCTTATCTTTTTGGGAGCAAATTAATTACAAAGCAAATTATTACATCCCAAGAAACTAAAGCAATTAACTTGAGTGATAAAGTTAATAATTTTATTGGACAACGTTATGGAGATATTCAAGTATTATCTGGTATATCTTTTTTAAGTCCTGCTAATTCTGGAAATAAAGCCGGATCAGAAAAATCTAGGAAAACAAGTAAAGTTGATGTCACCATCATTAATATGGAAACACAAGCATCCTTGGATCGCTTGATAAAAACTGTTAAGGTTTATGATAGTGTCGCTGTATTTGATCTTAATGGAAAAGTGATTATTCAATCAGCCGGAGAATCTTTAATTTCCGAAAAACAACGGATCTATTTTCAAGAAGTAATCAAACAAAATACTCCTATTATTAGTCAAGCAGAAATAGTTAAAAATATAGGCGCAGTAATTTATATAGCTGCACCAATTAAAGATCCAATTCGGGGTAATACTATTGGTATAGTCAGAACCCGTATGCCTGTAAAGGCTTTAGAACCAGTAATAAAAGGTTATATAGATGAGACTAATCAATATTATTTTTTAGATGGAACAGGAAGAATTTTAATTAGTTCCGATCAAAATTTAGTTGGTGAGAAGTTGATAGGTATATATCCTAGTTTAACTAATGTTTTGAATGCGAAAAATATTGATACATTTACAGCCAGATCCAAAAATAATCAAAAGCAGCAACTCATTAGTTATGTACCATTGCCAATATTATCAGGTTTACCGAATATCAATTGGCAGTTACTTGTGGCGAAAGATGCAGCAATTGCCTTTAAGCCGCAGAGAGAATTTTTGACATTAATTGCTAGTACAACACCATTAATTGCATTATTGATGACGTTGTTTATAGCTTGGTTAGGTCAGTGGATTAATTCTAAAATTTTTAGTACATCTATAATATCCTCTAAGGAAATTCAAGAGCAAATACATTTAGATGTATTTAATAAAGAAGAGGAACAAGAAAAAGAAATTGAATGGCTAAAATTATTCCTAGAAATTACTAGAAAAATTCGTCTAAATCTTCAGTCTGAGGTTATTTATCAAACTGCCATTTCCGAAGTTAGTCAAGTTCTAAAAACAGACAGAGTCATCGTTTATAAACTGCATCGAAAAACCCAAGCTGTTAAGGTAATTGCTGAATCAGTAATTGATGATTACCAAAAAATGCTCGGTGTATATAATAATGATTCCCACTGGCGAGAACTTGGTAAAAATAGTCAATTTGAGGCAATATCAAATATTGAACAAGAGTCAAGTTTAACGAGTAGTTATATCGAGTGGTTAAAGAAATTTTCTGTGCAAAGCAGTTTAACAGCACCAATTTTAAGTCATGGAGAAATTCAAGGATTTTTGATTGCTCATCATTGCCATAATTCTCATATTTGGCAATCTGAAGAAATTAATTTTTTGACCCAAATTGCTACACAAATTGGCTATGCTTTAGAACAATCCCATTTACTAGTAGAGATAAAAAGATTAAAAGCACATAGTCAGACAAACACTAATCAAGACAATTCAGAACTCCAGAATTTTCAGAATAGTCTTCAGAAAACTGTCAATCAAATTCAACAAGCTATTGGTGAAGTAAATGTTTATTTGGAAAAATTCACAACAGAAGCAATTATCGAACCTGAAAAAATACACCTAAGCTTAGAAACCATTGACAATATGACTATTGCTATTCAATCTGTAGCTGATATAGCACAACAAGCTGTTACCATTGTTAATGATGCTAACCATAGGGCTACTAAAACTGAAGCAGCGATGGATTTAACATTGCAAAATATTTTCTCTGTCCAAGAAACAGTTGATGAAATAGCTAAAAAAGTCAGACGGTTAGGAGAATCTTCCCAACAAATTTCCCGTGTAGTTTCTGTAATTAATCAAATTGCTATGCAAACTAATCTATTAGCAATTAATGCCGGAATTGAAGCTGCAAGAGCCGGGGAAGAGGGTCAAGGGTTTGCGGTAGTAGCTGAAGAAGTAGGAGAATTAGCCGCCAGAAGTGCAGCCGCAACTCAAGAAATTGAGGAAATAATTGAGAAAATTCAACGAGAAACTGGTGAAGTATTAAAAACAATGATCATGGGAACTAATCAAGTTACCCAAAGTAGCCATATTATCGAAGATGCCAAACATAGTTTACAACAAATTGTTGATGGATCACAGCAAATAAATACCTTAGTTCAGTCAATTTTGATTTCTACTACATCTCAAGTCCAAACATCACAAATTGTTAGTCAAACTATTAAGGATATTACTATTATATCAGCCCGTAATAGTGATAATTCTCTTGAGGTTTGCCAATCTTTACAAAAAGTAGTAGATATTTCTCAGGAGTTAAAAGATACTATTGAGACTTTTCCACCTAATTAATATTCTCATTTGTTCTGAATTAATAACTAATGACTAAGGACTAATGACTAATGACGAAAGATAAAGAATTAGAAATCCAGATGCAATTTCTGGAAGAAGCAACTGATTATCTCAATACTTTAGAAGGAATATTACTGGAAATTGACACCAGTAAACGCATCGAACTAGAACATATTAATGCTGCTATGCGAGCCGCTCATTCTATTAAAGGTGGAGCAGCTATGATGGGATTTCGGGTATTAAGTGATTTAGCTCATAAATTGGAAGATGCTTTTAAAGTTTTAAAGACTCAGAAAGATTCCTTGGAACTTGATACTCATTTACAAAGTTTATTACTATCTAGTGTTGATTGGTTGCGACAGATTGTGGAATTACTGGCCAAGGGTAATGATTTAGATGATAGTTGGTTAGGAAAATTTTGTTACCCAGTTTTTGACGAACTTTATGAGCGTTTAGGTGAACCTACCCCAGAAGATATCACAACTTTACTATCATCAGAAGATGATCCAGAAATTATTCCTTTATTATTTGAAACTGAAGTTGAAGAGTATTTACAACACCTAGAAGCTAGATTAAAAAATAGTAACAAATCGGGTTTAAGAGCAGAGTTGGTAATGATGGCAACTGAGTTAGGTGGGTTAGGAGAAATGCTGCAATTAACGGCATTTACCCAACTATGTCAATCAGTTAGTCATTACTTAGAAACTGATCCTGATAGTGCTGTGGAAATTGCTGATTTAGCATTAAAAGCATGGCGACAATCTCAAACTTTAGTATTAAGTAATCTTCGAGGTAATTTACCAACAAGAATTGATTTTGGTAAAGTTATTAATCATAATCTTCCTGAGCCATTAAATAAACAGGATTATTTATTAAATAAATCAGCTATTTCTGATTTTCAATTATTAGAAAATGTCGAATTATCTCCAGAAAGTGCTGATAGCGGATTGGCTTCAGAGAATCTGCCAATAGATTACAAATATACCGAACGCAAAACTGATATTCATTTATTTCCTAAAGAAAGAGAAAATCAGGAAAATACAGTTAGAGTTCCTAGTAAACATTTAGAGAAAATTAATGATTTGTTTGGAGAAGTAATTATTCAACGTAATGGGTTAAATGTGCAAATGGAAAGATTACGTAAATTGGTGCGTAATCTCAGTCAAAGAGTCCAAATTCTTGATCAAGAAAATCAAGAACTGCGAACAGCTTATACAAAAATGATAACTCATAATCATCTGGTAGAGGAATCAGCTAATCATGGTAATCAAGGAACAGAAAATAATTTTATAGAACAAGATAGCTATCAAAAATTGAATCTTTTATCTCAAAATGTCATGGAAACTATTGTTCAAGTTGCAGAAGTTACCAGTGATATCCAATTAAGTGTGGATGATACAGACCAAATAGCGCGAAAACTGAATAAAACTTCTAAACAATTGCAAAGACAATTAACTCAGGTGAGAATGCGTCCTTTTTCTGATTTAGTGGAACGTTTTCCTAGAGCTATTAGAGATTTAAATGTTGAATATGGAAAAAATGTGCAGTTGAAAATTGAAGGTGGAAATACTTTAATTGAAAGAGGTATTTTAGAGGCTTTAAATGAGCCTTTAATGCACTTGTTACGCAATGCTTTTGATCATGGAATTGAAGATCCTACTACTCGTAAAACTCAAGGAAAACCCGAACAAGGGTTAATTGAAATGAAGGCAGTTTATCATAGTAATCGCACAATTATTACTATCCGTGATGATGGTCAAGGTATTTCTTTAGAAAAAATTCGTCACCGCGCTTTAAAAATGGGTTTGGATGATTCTTTATTGGCGAGCGCTAGTGATGAAGAACTACTATCATTGATTTTTGAACCAGGATTTAGCACCTCGGAACAGGTAACAGCCTTATCTGGTCGGGGAGTAGGCATGGATGTAGTCCGTAATAACCTGAAATTAGCGCGAGGAGATGTGAATGTTGACACCCAAGCCGGAGTGGGGACGAAATTTACTTTATCAGTCCCATTTACCTTGTCAGTCGCGCGGGTTTTATTGGTTGAGAGCGATCGCTTAGTGTTAGCATTTTTTACAGACGTAATCGAGGAAATTTTCCTCCTAGAACAGGAGCAAATCTTCTTCCTAGACGGCAAAGAATTTATTAACTGGCAAAACCATCAATTACCATTGCTGCGTCTAAATAGTTACTTTGAGTTTAACTGCTCCCGCTACAATAACCTGGAATTAGAAACTTTGCCGATCATTAATGCTATAAGTGTATTGATAGTCAAACATGATCATCAACAGGTCGCAGTTCAAGTAGAACGCTGCTGGGGTGAGCAAGAGGTAGCTATTCGTCAAGTAGAAGGTAATATTCCCCTTCCCAGTGGGTTTAATAACTGTACAATTCTTGGTGATGGTCGAGTAGTTCCCCTGATTAATACTAATGATTTAGTCTTATGGATTACAACAGGTGAACGTCCCCATATCAGTAATAAATTACCAACAACTAGATTACAAACTGCATTCCTCAAACCGCCAAAAGTAGCAACTGTCAAACAACCTAGTCGCCAAAAAGGGGTAATTTTAATTGTTGATGATTCGATTAATGTCCGCCGTTACCTCGCCCTAACTCTTGAAAAAGGTGGGTATCAAGTAGAACAAGCTAAAGATGGTCAAGAAGCTTTAGAAAAGCTGGAAAGTGGTTTACAAGTGCAAGCGGTAATTTGTGATATTGAAATGCCCCGTATTGATGGTTATAGCTTTTTAGAGCGGATTAATAACAATACAGAGTTAAGAAATATTCCTGTAGCCATGTTAACTTCCCGTAGTAGTAGTAAACATCGTCAGTTAGCTATGCAATTAGGGGCAAAAGCCTATTTTTCCAAACCATATAATGAGCAAGAATTATTAAGGACATTAGAAGAAATAATTTTCCAGATTGCAGAAACAACATGATTGAATTAAAAATATATAAAATACAATAAAGCAATTTTAAATTTGAAAATTTTGGCTGTTTTTAAACCAATGATTCAGTCCACACGGGGTTTATGGCACTTTGGACAAACGGTACTGGGTATTATATTCCGCCACCCCATTACTGGTACAAGTATTATCCCCATTTTACCTGATGGTCAGATTGTTCTCATTAGAAGAAAGGATGATGGTCGTTGGTCATTGCCTGGTGGTATGGTGGATTGGGGAGAAGATGTTCCTCATGCAGTCCGTCGGGAATTGATGGAGGAAACAGGGCTAGAAGTGGTCACAATTCGCCGTTTAGTGGGAGTTTACTCTTCACCAAATCGTGATCCTCGGATTCATTCTATCTGTATTACTGTTGAAGTCGAAGTTCAGGGAAAAATGGCAATAACAGATTCCTTAGAAGTCATGGAAATTCAAGCTTTTCCTCCTAGTTCTTTACCAAAACCAGATATGTCTCATGATCATTTTCGTCAGTTGCAAGACTATTTAAATGGCTTAACAACACTTGCATAAAATATCAAAGATGAAAGATTTTGGGTTTGAAAATTAAATCCAAAGTCTATAATTAAAAATTGCCCAACTTAGACAACTAAATTAGTAAATTAAAATGAATCTTTTATTTCGTAACTCCCGAATCAAACTTAGTCAAGGGGTACTGTTTTGGCGTGAAGTTGGTACAGGAATACCCATGATTTTTCTACATGGTGCATGGAATGATGGCAGCGAATGGGTATCGATAATGGAACTATTGGCTAAAAATATCCATTGCTTCTCACCAGATTTGCTAGGTTTTGGTGAATCTGCAAATCCTAATATTCACCATTCTATAGATTTGCAAGTCGAGTGTTTAGCTGATTTTTTAGAAGCTTTGAAATTAGAAAAAGTTTATTTAGTTGGTAATTCTCTTGGTGGTTGGATTGCGGCTAGTTATGCTTTAAAATATCCAGAGCAAATATCTGGTTTAATATTGTTAGCGCCGGAGGGTGTCGCAGCAAAAGGACAAAAAAAGGAATGGCAAAAAAGACGGCGGTTATTTAACTGTTCACCATTGATAATTAAATTTTTACGCTTCATTCTGCCGCTGATGAGATTGATTGGTTGGGAAGAAAGAATTGTTAAAGATTTAGAATTAAGAAGAGAATTATTACAATCCTCTACGGCTTGTCAATTACTTTTTAACCGCAAGAAACCAGAAATAGAAGCAGAATTATTAGAAAACTACTTACCAGAAATTAAAGTTCCCTGTTTGATTTTACAAGGTAGTCAAGATACAAAAACTGCTATATCAAAAAGTAATACTTATGCTCGATTAATTCCTCAAGTTCAGTTACATAATATTGCTCATGGGGAAAGTAATTTACCAGAAACTTGTGCTGGGGTTGTTGCTGAAGCTATTTGGGATTTTCTTAATAAGTAGTCAGGAGTCAGGAGGAAGAAGAAGAAGAAGAAAGAAGAAGAAAGAAGAAGAAAGAAGGAAGAATAGTCTTAAATCTAGGAAAGTGATCATTGAGATTAAGACTAGATTGACTCTAAATATCGGCGTAACTTACTACTAAACCAGTCAATAACTGTGACTACTACTAATAGCACTAACATCATGGTTGTGGCTTTGGTATATTCAAAACCATCTATATAGCTTTTTAATTGAAACCCTATTCCCCCAGCACCAACTACTCCTAAAACCGAAGCAGCACGAATATTATATTCAAACATCCACAGGGTGTAACCTAATCCTAAAGGTAATATTTGGGGTAATATCCCATACTGGACAATTTGTATTTTCGATGCCCCAATTACCTGTAAAGATTCTAAGGAACGATGATCTACAGATTCTATTGCTTGTTGATAAAATTTAGCAAGATAACCAATAGTATATATTGACAATGCCAATGTTCCAGCAGGTGCGCCTAAACCTGTAGCAGCAACAAAGATTAAACCTAAGATAATTGAAGGTACGGAACGAACAGCATTTTGCAGTAGGTTTGCTATCCATCTTAGCCATAAAGGGGCGATATTATTAGAACTGGCTATGGCAATTGGTAATGATAAAACTGCACCTAGGGATGTTCCCCAGACAGACATTTGCACGGTTTCAATTAATCCTTTAATAGCAATATCTAAAACTTGTAAGTTGGGAGGAAATAACCGAGAAATAAAGTCTATTATGAAAGGAAAGCTATCTTTTAATAATTTAAGATCAACTTTTAATCCTTGTAATGCCCAAATGTAAACTCCTATCATCAATAGAAATACAAGTGAGGGAATAAACCCAGGATAACGATGAAAAATTTGTGAATTAGAAATTTTTTTCATTGTTTTTAATAACTAAATATAAATTCAACTTTCTTAAATGATATGTGATGAAAATTGCGCTTGTAAATTTTCACATTTACCATCATAAACTACTTTTCCACTATCTAGAATTATTGCCCTTTGAGCGTATTCTGTAGCTAGTGCTAAATCATGTAAAACGGTAATAATAGTTAATCCTTGTTGATGCAATTCTGATAAAGTTGTCATGACTTGTTGTGAGGCTACCACATCTAAACCTGTGGTAGGTTCATCGGCTAAAAGTATTTGTGGAGATTGCATTAATGCTCTAGCAATTGCTACTTTTTGTTGTTGTCCACCACTCAATTGACTAGTTTTTTGATATATTTGTTCTCTTAAACCTAATTGTATTAATAATTCTAAGGCTAATGTGCGATCGCGTTGCGGAAATCCCCATAAAGTTTGTCTCGTCTTTCTCACTCCCAATTTTCCACATAAAACATTATCAATTGCTGATAATTGACGAATTAATCCCCCTCCTTGAAATAACATTCCCACATCTCGACGAATTTGCGGTAAGTTTTGATCACCCACAGAAACACCATTAATTGTAATTTCTCCCTTAACTAAGGGAACTAAACCCACAAGTGATTTCAATAATGTTGATTTACCTGCCCCATTCAATCCTAACAATACGACAAATTCACCTTGATTAATTTGGCAATTAATATTATTTAAAATTGGCCGGTGTAGAGATGCAATATAATCTGTTTCTAAATGACAACATTCAATAAAATTCACGTTACTTTTAGATAAATGATAATTTGTAATTACTTCAGAGGAAGGAGTCATGGTTAGTTTTGTGAAAATTTCATCAGAAAATGGTAATTTTGTCAGAATTAAGAATTTTATTCCCAATATTCCTAATTCTGAATGCTGACCTTTAAAGATTATTCCATCCCCGCATTTTTCAGCGCTTCCCGCACTGGTTGAAGATGACGATTATGATCAACTCTTACCAATTCTGTGGAATTATATAAACTGCTTAGTAATTGATTGTTTTCGGATTTGTTTAACTTTAATAAAGCATTAATTAGCTTTTCTCTAATGATAACTGGGACATCATCATCAATCGCAATCCCATGAGCCGGAACACCAGAAATTTTATGTAATATCCTGACTTTATCTCTATTCTCAGCCGCCAAATAGGGAGGGAAAAGAGCATATTCTGAGACTACCGCTACATCTGCTTGACCTCTAACTACAGCATCTAAGGCTTTACTATAATTTCCACCATAACTAACTTTACCAAAGAAGCTATCCAAGCGATCGCGGTTAGGGACAAAACCCTGTTTAACTAACTCACTTACGGGAAAAATAAACCCAGAACCAGATGTTGGAGAAGTAAAAGCAATAGTTTTTCCTCTGAGTTGTTCTAAAGTTGCTTTTGGAGAATTTTTACTTTTTAATTGGCTATTATTGGGAACAATAAAAATAGAATTATAAGTATACCTACCAGAGTAATTTTTGCGAACTTCAGCCAAATATAACCGAGAATTTGCTAATTGTTCAGCCTTTAAAGCCGGACGGCTACTTAAAAACGCTACATCAGCCCGATTTGCTCTTAAAGCTTCTACTGCGGCTGTCTCATCACCTACTTGCGCTTTAACAGGTATCCCTAACTCCTGAGATAAAAAAGCAGCCACATTATTAGCTTTATTTTGCAAGTCAGTGGAATCAGCACGACTAGGAAAAACTATAGTTAAAGGGTTCATTTTCTGAGCAACTAAGCGTGGTGCTGGTTGATTTTTCAAGGGGTTAGCTATGCATATTTGCATATAACCCAAACCACTCAAAGCCATTCCCGTCAAGGCTAACAACCCTCCACTAATCCCCCAAAATTCCTTTTTATTTATTGTCATTTTTTTAACTCCAATTAGAGTATTTTTGCGAATTACTTGCAATTATTGCCATAAAAAACCTTAGCCTTTTTAACAATAAAAGTCAATAAACAAAAAAAAGAATTATTCATAACAGTGTTAAAAATCTTTTTATCGGATTTTTATACCAATTCTATTAAAAATGCACTGAATATTAATACCTTCGCCATTGTTCGTAGGTTGGGTTAAGCGACAGCGCAACCCAACGCATTTTTTGGTTTTAAGTAGGTTAGCATTGAAAATCGTCGTTATGGCACTAGGCAAGAGGCAATACTTCGACTTTGCTCAGTAACCAGAGGCAAGAGGCAAGAGTGAAGAGGGTTTGGGCGATTTTACTTTTCGTTACATATTACTCTTCGAGAAGCCGCTCCGCGTCTACGGTTTTTTTCCGTTCACTTACACAGATTGGTTTTATTCTGTTCACCTACTTAGTGCCTGAAGTTGGGTTTGGTCTTTGTTCAACCCAACCTACGAATCAAGGCTTTTTCAAACCTTTAACCTTTAAAGCTCTTACCTTTGCGCCTTTGCGCCTTTGCGTGAGACTAAAATTCATAACCCTGGGGTTTTACTTACATCCTAAAGATGCACGAGTATCTACACCTGTTTTAGAATTTACACCACTGGCATTAATACAGATTTTTTTTATCTGTATCATATCTAGAATTGCATTGGTAAAATCAGCACCAGTAACATCAACCTGATCAAAAGTGGAACGCAACATCATGGCTTCTGTAAAAACTGCATCACTTAAATCAGAATTTTTGAATCTTGATAAATAAGCAATACCTTGACTAAAATCTACACCGTGAAAATTCACAGTATCCAGTAAAGTACCGTTAAATACAGCACCACGTAAATCAGCATTGTTAAAATTAGTATTCTCTAATTTCACACTTGTAAACTCAATCCCAATTAAACTTTGTCCAGAAAAGTCCTTCCCCCCGACTCCCTTGTTAGTAAGAGAATTAGTTACACTCGAAGAGCTTGCAGCTTGCGCTGATAAGGGAAACACAAACAACACTAAGGCTAAAATCAGACTAGCTAATATTGAGCGATACTTCATAATCTTTGCTTAATAAATCTCAACAATTCCACTATTAATCATTAAACCGCAGGAAGGATGCAGAAGTAATTCTCTGCTAAATTACCAGCAATCCCGTAGGATAGATAAATGTTGAGGTGCTATCCCAAGTAAATATAAATAACCACCTGTGGCTAATCAAGAAAATACTCCCCTGTCGGCAGTCGCTCATGGAGGAAACCCTCAAGACCGCGCTGCCTCCCAATCTCTGACGCGAACCCCTTTATATCAAATGGGTGTAGAACTCAAAGCCAGATTCACCAGCTTTGGGGGCTGGGAAATGCCCATACAATACAGCGGTATCACCCAAGAACACCACGCTGTCAGAAATACTGCGGGAATGTTCGATATTTCTCACATGGGCAAATTTACCCTCCAAGGTAAAAACCTGATTTCCCAACTTGAGTATTTAGTTCCTTCCGATTTAAGTCGTTTACAGCCTGGACAAGCGCAATATACCGTCTTACTTAACCCCCAGGGCGGAATCATTGACGACATCATTATTTATTACCAGGATACAGACAGTGCTGGTAAGCAAAATTTAGTCATCATTGTTAACGCCTCAACTACCGACAAAGACAAACAATGGCTATTGGCACATCTTGATCTTGATGTAGTTAAATTTCAAGACCTGTCACAGGATAAAATCTTAATTGCTGTTCAAGGCCCAACAGCTACTCATTCGCTGCAATCCTTAATTTCAGCAGACTTATCACCTATTAAGGCTTTTGGGCATTTAGAAACAACCATTTTTGGAAAACACGCATTCCTCGCCCGGACAGGGTACACTGGCGAAGATGGTTTTGAGGTGATGGTAGATTCATCAGTGGGTATAGATTTGTGGCAGAGTTTATATGATCTTGGTGTTGTGCCTTGCGGACTTGGTTGTAGAGATACATTGCGTTTAGAAGCGGCAATGGCACTTTATGGGCAAGATATTGATGATACCACCACACCGCTAGAAGCTGGTTTGGGTTGGTTAGTACATTTAGATACTAAAGGTGATTTCATTGGTCGGGAAGTTTTAATACAGCAGAAAGCCCAAGGAATGTCCCGTAAACTCATAGGTTTGCAAACACAAGGACGAAATATTGCCCGCCACGGCTACCCTGTATTATCATCAGATCAGGTCGTAGGAGAAGTAACAAGTGGTACTCTCTCACCTACGCTTGGTTATCCCATAGCCTTAGCTTATGTTCCCACCCAGTTAGCAACCCTCAAGCAGCAGCTAGATGTGGAAATTCGCGGCAAGGCTTATCCTGCGGTAGTTGTAAAACGCCCATTTTATCGCTCAAAGAATCGTGTTCCTAACTGATAATCTTTGCGGTTTTTGAGGAATAATGTTGTTTAGGTTACTGTTGTAACACTATTTTTTTAACAGAGAACGTGATATGTCTTTTGAATATCCCCAAGATTTGCGATACTTAGATTCCCATGAATATTTTCGTCTAGATGGCGACATTGCTACTATCGGTATTTCCGAATTTGCTGTTGATCAATTAGGTGATATTGTTTTTTTGGAACTGCCAGAAATTAATGATGTTATCACTCTAAATGACCAATTTGGTACAATTGAATCAGTAAAAGCCGTAGAACACCTGAATTCACCAATCAGCGGTACTGTCATAGAACGGAATCAAGCTGTAATTGACTCTCCTGAAGATATAGCAGAAGATCCCTATGGAGAAGGTTGGTTAATTAAAGTGCGTATTAATGATGCTGCTGAAATAGAAGACGCTATGACAGCAGATAAATATCGCGCTTTGGTAGAAGGTGAGTAAATAATTTAACATTCATATTACTCAAAATGTAGAGATGTTTCCCAGTAACCTCTCTACATATAGCAGGAGTCAGAATTCACTTGATAGCGCAGTGTGGTGGTAGCCATTTTTTGGTTTAGATTTTGGATTGTGAATTCTGGCAATTGCATTTAAATTTAGGTTTTTAGCTACAGTCTGCTTAGGCTTTTTTCGCAACTTGAAAAGCTGAGATATAGGTAATTTGGATATTTCCTCCATAATGATCTTCGATCTTTTTTCGTAATGCTGTAAATAAACAAGTTCTGGTTTCTATATCTAGTTTTAGGTATTGTGTATAGGTGCTTAAAAGCAGTAAAAAGTCATCCATATAATAATTAACTCTACAGACAACTTGTTCGGAAACTAAATTTTTGAATTTACCTGAATCAATGGCTTTTTGTCCTAAAGCTTGCACTATCTCTTTTTGAGTTTCTATATCTTCATATCTGTCTAAAAGTGGAGCATACTTTTGATAAATTTCCCGAAAATTTTGATATATTTCATATTCTGGTTGCGGTGTCATATTCCACAGCAAAATTAAATTACCATGATTCCGTAAAGCTTGAGAAATTTTGCTATTACCAAATTCAGGATTAATCCAATGGTAAGAAGTTGCTGCTAAAACAGCATCAAATTTTCCGGTTTCTAGTTCCCATTCTTCAAAGGTTGTTTGCTGAATTTCCACCTGTGGATAGATTACACAATTTTGTTTTGCTAAATTACAAGCTGCTAAACTTGGTTCTAAACAAATCATAGAAAAACCTAATTGAGCAAATGCTAAAGTTGCATTTCCCGGTCCACAACCTAATTCTAGAATATTGGCTTTGGTGGAAAGTTGAGCTACTTCTACAGCACCATTAATAATTTCTTGTGGATAGCGAGGTCTGAATTTATTATAAACTTCTGCTACATGAGAATACCAGTTTTTTCTAGTTTCTAAATCTTGAGAATATAAGTTTTTTAGTAGTTCCAGTTCTTTCATAATTAATCCTTAATTTCCCAAAGCTATCACGGCATTTTGTCCCCCAAAGCCAAAGCTAAAACATAGCACTTGCTGAATTTTACTTTCTTGTGCTGATGTGATGAAATTTAAATTAAATTCTGGTTGCTGAAGTCCTACACAGGGAGGTAAAATTTGGTTTTGCAATGCCATGAGTGAAAATGCTACACCTAAAGCTCCAGATGCTCCTAATGTATGACCTGTGCTACCTTTTGTGGAACTAATCGCTAATTTTGGTGAAAACAAGTGTTGAATAATTTTACTTTCAATGCGGTCATTTAACTGGGTAGCTGTACCATGAGTGTGAATGTAGTCTATGTCTGTGGGTGAAATGTGACTACGTTCTAAACATTGCTTAATTGCCATGATTGCACTTTTACCTGATGGTTCTGGTGAATTTCCATGATATGCGTCTGCTGTCAAGCCAAAACCTAATATTTCTCCATAAATCTTGGCTTGTCTTTGGGTGGCTAATTCCGCAGATTCGAGAATCAAAACAGCACCACCTTCACCTAGTACCAAGCCTTCTCGCTGCAAATCAAAGGGATAAGCTCCTGTTTTGGCTAAAGCCCCCATTTGCCTAAATCCGGCAATTGTCAGGGGGGTTATGGGTGCTTCTATTGCTCCTGTAATTGCTCGTTGGTATTGCCCAGTTTTGATCAACATTGTAGCTTGAGCGATCGCCCAAATTCCCGTTGCACAAGCCGCCATTGGGGCTAAAACTGCTGCTGTTGCCCCAATTTGTCGCGCTACAGCGATCGCATTCATCTGAGGTAAAGTATTTAACCAATTATCTAAGTTTAATTCTGCCTCTTCCTGATACATCTGTCGCGCCATGATCTCCCAAGATGCTTGATAACTCCGACTAGAACCAATTACCACCGCGCAATCAGGTAAAGGCGTTATTAATTGAGCATCTTGTAAAGCTGAGTTAACAACTATTTCCGTGAGTGTATTTAATAAAGAGGGTTTTTCAGCAATTAATCCCAGAGGAATTATTCCCAATTCTGGAAATAGTTGATGTAATTTAATTCCCGTTTTTCCTAATAGTAAATCTCGCCAACTACCCTCCAAGCTTTTACCTAAAGCGGAAACTAAACCAATCCCAGTCACAACAACTCTAACCAATTTTAGATCTTATATAAAAATACATGAAGAAGGAGTCAGAAGTCAGAAGTCAGGAGTAAGAATACTTGTAAAATTACGAAACAACTTTAGGCTAGTACCGCAGGGCGGAATTAAAAATTAACAATTAAAAATTAAAAAGCAGATGGTATAAGCTTTTCAGGGATTTTTAATGGTTGCTTAACTTACGCCGTATTGTGCTAGTTATCAATTATTTTGACAACTGACCACTGTACGGGCGAAGCATTTGGAGAACTATTTTTGGCAATGACCGATAATTTATCTTCCAAATGCTTCGCCCCTACTGACAACTGACAACTAAACTATGGAGCAGTTTTTAGATTTTCCGCGCCTTGAGTAACTTTTGCCGATACAATGCGATCGCCTTGCTCAATTTTGTTCACTACCTCAAAACCTTTGGTAACATTACCAAACACCGCATAGTTACCATCCAAGAACGATAAATCTGCTAAAGCAAAGTAAAATTGAGCAGAAGCAGAATCAGTTGGTTGTGATCTAGCCATAGCGATCGCCCCTTGCTTATGCTGTAACACAGGCTTTTCAGTAATTGTTTTACTGTAAATAGGCTCTTTTGCGCCTTTTGGTTTAATTTCTAACGGTATCCGGCGCTCATTCCCAGTTTTAGGATCAATAAAACCACCTGTTCCCAGTCTATTTTCGGGAAATTTCGGATCTTTACCTTGGGGATCTCCACCTTGAACCACAAAAGGTTGAGGTTCACGGACAACACGATGGAATGCTAAACCGTCATAAACGCCTTTTTGAACCAAATCCACAAAATTACCCGCAGTAATTGGTGCATTTGTGCCATCTATTTCAATTGTAATTGATTGGGGGTTAACTACTTCTCCACGCTTCACCGTCATCACCACCGTAGCTTTACCCTCAAGGCGTGGTAAACCTTTGGTTCCAGGAATACTCTCACTAACAGTTTCTGATACTGTTTGTGCGCTAGTAGTAGCACTGGTAGTAGTTGCCGTTGGGGATGAATTAGAAGATGTTGTACTACCAGTACATCCTCCCAAAGTCAAAGAGCCAATCATCAACAGAACTACAAAAAATTGTGGAAATTTTAACCGCATTGTTAGTGACTGCATTAAACAAAATATCTTCATCTTTTCTGGCCAATTATTCCTTATATCCCCAGATCCCCGACTTCTTAGAGAAGTCGGGGATCTTATGTTATGGATCTTATTGTTCACCAATCCAAAATCCCTAGAGTCCTTCTAAGGATACTCCTAAAAAACGGGCTAATTCTGCACCTTGGGTTTCCAAATCTGCCAAAGATAACGGTTGACCTACTCGTGTGAGGGGAATATCTCTTCTACCCTTAACCCTAAGATACAAAGCACGTTGAGGATTCAGACCTTCTTTAATCACAATCCTGACAGATTGTACATCTGCAATCCTGCCGTCAATTTGGATTTGACGGTTTTTCCCTGGAAACCCCCAACGAAAGATTTTTAATGTCCCCGTTTCCCGATTGAACTCATTATAACCGCCGCCTAAATCCCACAGCACCACGAGCCACAGATATGTAGCTAATAGCAAGCCAGCAGAACCATATAGTCCCATCACCAATCCTTGAGGGACAAATATTAGTTGTGTTGCATCAGTAACTATGAGTAAATTAACTTTGAGATAACTAGAGATCCCAGCTAAGAAAAAACCACTGGCTCCCATAGTTACAATGCTTGCCCACCAGTAGTTACTAAACCGACGTGAACCAAGAACCTTTTGAGAGAGGAGGTTCTCGCTTTTGTTAATTGTTGTTGATACGGTCATTAAACTGCCTTGGACTATCTTTCTCAAGTCTGCCACTGAAGCAGTCTGGATTGCAAGTTATCAAAGAATTGAGCAGAAATTTTATCCTGAACTTGAAGGATTTTAGGCCGCAGGGCCTGCGCCCCTAGGAAGATTTCTGAGAAAACCTATGTCCAATTGTTAAAATTCTGATATGGATAGAGAATATTTAACTTCCTGTTCCATATCCAGCCCAAACCCTGAGGAATGTGATAAGTTAATAATCATTACGCTACCACAATCTAAATTGCCGGTTAACGGTAGCTAATCATGGCCTAATTTATCAGGTAAATGCCGAAAACCACTGAAAAACAGCAACGCAGTTGAGTATGTTCGTGCTTTAGGGGATGAAGGCTAGAAACAGGATTTATCCTGCACTAAAAATGGTAAAATGCCGTTATCAGTACAAGATTTAAAAACCTACCCCCGGACTGTGGGAAAGTCTACGCCCGAAAAACCTTGAGGAGATATCAGCACGCCTAAAGGGCAAATGTGTTGAGCCTGGGAACCTTAGAAATAAGGATATTAAGAGCGTCATCTCTTAAGAATCCCCTCGGCTTTAGCCAGGGGAGTGTCAAGAGAAATGATCACTTTGTCAAGTAGTCAGTTCTCACAATCTTAGCTTCTGCAAGGCTGCTGGGTTTGTAAAAAAAAAACGTTGAATTCCTCACGGCAGATGATATAAATCAGTAAAACTGTGGAAACACTGCTTAAAAAAACGGGGCAATTTTAGTAAAAACGAGGATTTTAGTTAAATGACCATCGCAGTTGGACGCGCCCCTAGTAGAGGGTGGTTTGACGTATTAGACGACTGGCTAAAGCGCGATCGCTTCGTATTCGTAGGTTGGTCAGGAATATTATTATTCCCCTGTGCCTTCCTCGCATTAGGCGGTTGGCTGACCGGTACAACATTCGTCACTTCCTGGTACACCCACGGACTAGCATCTTCTTACTTAGAAGGAGCTAACTTTTTAACAGTAGCAGTATCCACACCAGCCAACAGCATGGGGCATTCCCTGTTGTTCCTGTGGGGTCCTGAAGCTCAAGGTGACTTCACCCGTTGGATTCAACTCGGTGGTTTGTGGCCTTTCGTAGCCCTACATGGCGCATTCGGTTTGATTGGCTTCATGCTACGCCAATTTGAAGTAGCCCGTCTCGTCGGTCTGCGTCCTTATAACGCTCTTGCTTTCTCCGGTCCTATCGCCGTATTCGTCAGCGTGTTCCTGATGTATCCTTTAGGACAATCTAGCTGGTTCTTTGCACCTAGCTTTGGAGTAGCCGCAATTTTCCGTTTCCTCTTATTCTTGCAAGGTTTCCACAACTGGACACTCAACCCCTTCCACATGATGGGTGTAGCGGGAATCTTAGGTGGAGCTTTACTTTGTGCTATTCACGGTGCCACAGTAGAAAACACCCTATTTGAAGATGGTGAAGGATCAAATACCTTCCGCGCCTTCAACCCCACCCAAGCTGAAGAAACCTACTCCATGGTGACAGCAAACCGTTTCTGGTCACAGATTTTCGGAGTTGCTTTCTCCAACAAACGTTGGTTACACTTCTTCATGTTGTTTGTCCCTGTGACAGGCTTGTGGATGAGTTCCATTGGTATCGTTGGTTTAGCATTAAACCTCCGGGCTTATGACTTCGTTTCCCAAGAATTACGGGCAGCCGAAGACCCAGAGTTTGAAACTTTCTATACCAAAAACATTTTACTAAACGAGGGTATCCGCGCTTGGATGGCTCCTCAAGATCAACCCCACGAACAGTTCGTATTCCCAGAGGAGGTACTCCCACGTGGTAACGCTCTCTAATAGAGTTATTAGTGGTGGACGCGACCAAGAATCCAGCGGCTTCGCTTGGTGGTCTGGCAACGCCCGTTTAATCAATTTATCTGGTAAACTACTTGGCGCTCACGTAGCCCATGCTGGTTTAATCGTCTTCTGGGCTGGAGCAATGACTTTGTTTGAAGTCTCTCACTTCGTCCCAGAGAAGCCTATGTATGAACAAGGCTTGATTCTGCTTCCTCACCTCGCCACACTTGGTTGGGGCGTTGGTGCAGGTGGTGAAGTTTTTGATACATTCCCATATTTTGTTGTCGGTGTACTTCACTTAATTTCCTCCGCAGTTCTAGGCTTTGGCGGTATTTATCATGCCGTTCGTGGTCCGGAAACCTTAGAAGAATATTCTTCTTTCTTTGGTTATGACTGGAAAGACAAGAACAAAATGACCAACATCATCGGCTTCCACCTGATCATCTTAGGATGTGGTGCGTTGTTGTTGGTGCTGAAGGCTATGTTCTTTGGTGGAGTTTATGATACATGGGCTCCAGGTGGTGGTGATGTGCGTGTGATCACTAATCCCACACTCAACCCCGCTGTTATCTTTGGCTATTTAATTAAAGCTCCCTTCGGTGGCGAAGGCTGGATTATTAGCGTTGATAACATGGAAGATCTTATCGGCGGTCACATCTGGATTGCTTTCACTTGTATTGCCGGTGGTATTTGGCACATCTTCACTAAGCCTTTTGCTTGGGCGCGTCGGGCTTTGATCTGGTCAGGTGAAGCTTATCTTTCCTATAGCATAGGTGCTCTTTCCTTGATGGGCTTTATCGCTTCTATCATGGTTTGGTATAACAACACTGCATACCCCAGCGAATTCTTTGGTCCTACGGCTGCGGAAGCTTCACAAGCTCAAGCCTTAACCTTCTTGATTCGTGACCAACGCTTGGGTGCTAACGTCGGTTCTGCACAAGGTCCCACAGGTCTAGGTAAATACCTCATGCGCTCTCCTTCTGGTGAAATCATCTTTGGTGGTGAAACCATGCGCTTCTGGGATTTCCGTGGTCCTTGGTTAGAGCCTCTTCGTGGCCCCAACGGTCTTGATTTGGAAAAAATCAAGAATGATATTCAGCCTTGGCAAGCTCGTCGTGCCGCTGAATACATGACTCACGCGCCTTTGGGTTCTTTGAACTCTGTGGGTGGTGTAGCTACGGAAATTAACTCCTTTAACTATGTGTCTCCTCGCGCTTGGTTGGCGTGTTCACACTTCGTTTTAGGATTCTTCTTCCTGATTGGTCACTTGTGGCACGCAGGCCGCGCCCGTGCTGCTGCTGGTGGGTTCGAGAAGGGTATTAACCGTGAAACAGAACCAGTAATGTTTATGCCTGACCTCGACTAGGTTTTTATCAGCTTAATTTCATTACTGACAATATAATGCTTTTGATAGCTCTTGCCTCACCGCAAGGGCTTTTTTTGTAGTTTTCTGTGTAAGTTCACACATTAAGCTTTGTTAAGCAAAAGTAAAAATTTAAAATAAATTTTGCACAGGTACTTACAATAATTAAACATTGCTGCTAATATATAATGTAACAAATCAATCTTACTCAGGGTTAAGCAATGAATAAGCTAAAGTTCGGCACATCTGTATTAACAGTTGCTGCTGGTTTGGTAATGGGGACATCAATAAATCAAGTTGTTATAGCTGAGGAAGTTGTTGTAGAACCAATTACTCAGCCAGTAGTTACAAATGAAGTTATTGCCACATCAATCACTCCTGAAAAAACTGAAACTCATCCTCAACCAGGAACTTTCAGTTATAGTGCTGGTGATTTACTGGCAAAAAGACCACTGGATTTAGATATATTTTGCAAAAGTTATCCTTTAAATTCTCGCTGTACTGAGCGTTCTACTCCATCAAAACCACAGGGGGGAGAGTCAAAACCTACTCAAGAATCTAAACCTAGCGAAGAAATGAGCCAAACTTCTGTAAAAACTAGAGGTTGGGCAATTACACCTGAAATTAGTACATTAGGTGTTGGTGCAACAGTCACTAAGTCCATAACACCTAATGTCAATGCTAAATTAGGCATTAATGGCTTAGGTATAAGTAGAGATATTAGCTTGTCCGATGTTGATTATAAAGCTAACCTCAACCTATTTAATGTGTCTACCCTCGCTGACTACCATCCCTGGAAAAATGGCGGTTTCCGTTTGACTGGAGGCTTAGTATTTCAGGACAATAATATAGAAGGAACTGGGAAACCCAAGAATGGTGTGACCATTAGGATCAATAACAAAGACTATAACAGCAAAACTGTGCTTACATCATTGAACGCTAAAGTTTCCTTTGAAAATAGTGTAGCACCATATATTGGACTGGGTTGGGGTAATGCTGTGAAACCTGGTAAACGTTGGGGATTTTCGGCAAATTTAGGGGCAATGTTTTCTGGCTCCCCAAAGGTATCATTAACACCTGGGTTTGGTCCAGATGCAACGCCTGCTTTACGAGCGGAAATTAATAGTAACATCGAAGCAGAAAGGAAAAAACAAGAAAGTGATCTGAATTGGTTGAATATTTATCCTGTTTTTTCTCTTGGTATTTCTTACCAATTCTAGTTGACAATTTAGGGTGTGTCAGATGTTGAAAATATATTCATTATTACTGAGTTATCAACTTTGACGCACCCTAAAAAAATCCGAATTTTCATTTGCTATAATTAAATTAACTTGTATTTTATTCTTAGATATACAAATGATCATCACCAAACATCGCGCTGATAGAGTTATGCTTTATAACATCGGTTGGCAACAATTTGAGAATCTGTTGCAAGATTTGGGAGAACATCGGGCGGCTAGAGTGGCTTATGATGATGGAAATTTGGAAATTATGACACCTTTACCAGAACACGAGTATTATAAAAAAGTTATCAGCACTGCGGTTGAAGATATTGCCGAAGAGTTGAATTTAGACTATGAAAGTTTGGGTTCTACCACGTGGAAGCAAGAACGCAAAATGGCAGGAATTGAAGCTGATGATTGTTTTTATTTTCAAAATGAAGCATTAGTTAGGGGTCGGTTAGATTTAGATTTGCAAAAAGATCCACCTCCTGATTTGGCTTTAGAAATTGATGTTACTAGTAAATCTTTAAATCGGTTTTCTATTTATGCTCGTTTGGGAATTCCTGAGATTTGGTGTTATGATTCTGGCGAATTGAAGATTTACCTTTTGCAAGCTGGGGAATATCTGGAATCTGAGAAAAGTTTAGTATTTCCTAGTTTAGAAATTCGGGATTTACCACAAATAATTGAACAAAATCGGGCAAATGGTAGAAGGGCAATTAGAAAAGCTGTTAGGGAATGGGTAAGGAGTAAAAAGTAAGAGAAGAAAAACTTATTGTCCCACATTCATCGCTGCTAGAAATGCCTTTTGACTCACATCTTGATAAATGGCTTTTAAATATTTCATCACCAATTCACTAGCAGGTAAATTAGTTGTATTTTCCTCATCTTTCGCTAAGGGAATTGTCCCTAATACATCTAATACTGTTTCACTAACAGCAGGTGAAATAACTACTAAAGACGATTCTAACGGCTGATTATATTGCCAAAAATCATCTATTTTAACAGGATATTGATATTCAGAAACTTCTGGTTGAATTGCCGATATTTCCTGAATTGTTTCTACATTTTTAGTGCTGCGTAATTGACGTAAATCGCTGATAATTTGCTCTTTGGTACGTCCACGTAATTGAAATAATACAAATGGATCTTCACTAAAGCGATCGCCTAATTGATAATATACTGCACCTATATGTTTACAAGGAACGGCTTTATCAGGACAGGAACATTTACTGTGAACATCAGTCAGAGTAAAGGGAAACAATGATAAACCATTACTGATAAAAACTTCTTCAATATTTTGTGGCATTTCCCCCGCTAATAACTTAGCCGCAAAAATCGCCTTTTGAGACATTGTTTCCACCACATAACCCCATTCTTCCTCACTAAAAGCATCAAGAGATAAAGAAACTTTATAAGGTTCTGCTTCACTACCTTGGACTCTAGCTAATACTTTTGCAGCTTTAAATTTAATACTCTGAACATTTCCTTGTCGAGAATAATTTCTTGCCCGTTCTAAGCGCTTTTTAAATCGGTAAGAATCCAGTAAATCTAGCCATCTTTGTGACCACCATTCCCGACTTGCTTGTAAGGTTTCATTATTCATATATCAAAGATTATCTAACCAATTTTGTAAGTCTTTTTCAGTCTCTAAATCAAATATTGCCTCTCCTAAAGCTTCAATGATTTCTATATTTAAATTTCTAATTTTCGTTGCTAATTCTAGATCAATTTGTCCAAATTTCCTATTAATTAAACGGAGAATTAAATTTTTTTCTCTTTCAATTCCTCTTTCAATTCCTCTTTCAATACCTTTTTCAATACCTTTTTCAATTCCCTTTTCAATTCCTTCTTCCATCCAACTGGTGACAATTTGCATAACTTCCTCCTTTTCTTCTTTAATTAATGTGCCTATTTCTGTTTGAAATTTCTCTTCTTCTATTTTATTCAATCTCAAATATGTGTCAATGAAACCTGATATTAATTGCATTTTGGCTGGATTTAATTTTAAGGTGACCAATAACCTTAAACATTCTGCTTTGACTTTTGGCCTATCTTCTGGCACTATGCTCATTTTTGACATCAAAGCCGATGC
Organism: Dolichospermum flos-aquae CCAP 1403/13F; assembly: GCF_012516395.1. Taxonomy (GTDB): domain Bacteria; phylum Cyanobacteriota; class Cyanobacteriia; order Cyanobacteriales; family Nostocaceae; genus Dolichospermum; species Dolichospermum lemmermannii. Next base: position 2,785,435 of record NZ_CP051206.1, on the reverse strand, counting down.
AACTGGATTTGGACGGGCTAAAAAGTCTCGCCAGTTGAGTTGATTCAGTTGCACTACTTGATAATTAAATTTTAGCACTTGAAAATCAGGAAAGTTGATTTGATAGTTATTTACGGCTACGGTTTTGGGTGAGTCGTAGGAAAATATCACTATGGGATATATTGGTAAGTCCAATTTTTCATCTAATCTGGCAAAATAACGAAACATTCTTTGATTAAATTTCGGTCTTGCACCTGATTCGGCTTCAATATGAATCACAAAATAAGAAGGTTGACCTAAAAATTTAACTTTGGCTATCAGGTCGGTTTCATATTTGTCTCCTGCGGTAACATCAGTAAATATTTCCTTGTCTAAGAATATAATTGATTCTGTGTCTATATATTCGAGAACTTGAGGAAAGAATAATTCTATAAATTCTATGAAAAAAGTTGATATTAGTTCTTTGAATAAGCGGTCATGGTCTATGTTTTCTGTCATATCTTCCTTAAACTTCATCTTCTTCGATGACTGCATTCCGATCTAATATTAATAAGTTGCGAAGTTGGTCTGTATCCATTTCCGTTAACCAATCTTCTCCTGCACCTACTACTTGTTCTGCGAGTTGTTTTTTACTTTCTATCATATCATTAATTTTTTCTTCTAAAGTCCCAGTACAGACGAATTTATGAACTTGAACATTGCGAGTTTGACCAATTCTAAATACTCTGTCTGTGGCTTGATTTTCCACTGCGGGATTCCACCATCTATCAAAGTGAAATACATGATTTGCCCTAGTTAAATTTAAGCCCACACCACCAGCTTTTAACGATAAAATCATAATTGGTGGTCCTTGGGGGTCATGTTGGAATCTATCAATCATTTCTTCTCTTTGTTTTTTGCTGGTACTACCATATAAAAAGAATATTTCCCGTCCTAATTTCTTTTCTAAATAAGGTTTTAGCAATTTACCCCATTCAGCAAATTGTGTGAAAATTAAAGCGCGGTCTTCTTCTACTAAAACTTCATCTAACATTTCCTCTAGTCGTTGTAATTTAGCTGAATGATGTTTTTCTAAAGTTGCTAATTTTAAATATTGAGAAGGATGATTACATATCTGTTTTAGCTTCACTAATAATCCTAAAATCATCCCCCGACGTTGTAACCCTTCCGCAGATTCAATTGCTACTAAAGATTCATCTACTAATTGTTGATATAGTGTAGCTTGTTCGGAAGTTAAGCCACAAAAAACCGTCATTTCTTGCTTATCTGGCAAGTCTTGAATAATGTCTTTATCACTTTTTAACCGTCGCAGAATAAAAGGTTGAACTAAAGAACGTAATTGATTTAAAGAAGCAGTATCACCATACTTTTCAATCGGCATAGCAAACCGTCTTTGGAAAAATTGTTTATTACCTAAATAACCGGGATTAAGGAAATCTAAAATAGACCATAATTCTTGTAATCTATTTTCTACAGGTGTACCAGTTAAAGCAATCCGAAATGTGGTTTCTAATTGCCGGACGGCTTGTGATTGTTTTGCTTCGGAATTCTTGATATTTTGGGCTTCGTCTAAAACAATTATTTGCCATTCAATTACTTTCAATAACTTAATATCGCGGTGAATCAGTGCATAGCTAGTAATTACTATATCGTGTTTATTAACTGCTTCTGTAAATGCTTTACCTTTAGGGCGTTTATCACCGTGATATTCTAAAACTTTGATTGTGGGGGCAAATTTTTTGACTTCTTTTTGCCAATTGCCCATAACTGAAGTAGGACATACTAAAAGCGTCGGTTTTTCTAATGCGTTTTGTTCTTGGAGATGAAGTAGGAAAACTATAAACTGTACCGACTTACCTAATCCCATATCGTCCGCTAAACAAGCGCCCAAACCCCATCTTTCTAAAAACGCTAACCAAGCTACACCACGTTCTTGATAAGGTCTTAATTGTCCGGTAAAATTGCCAGGAGTTGGTAAAGTTTGAATTTCTTGATTATTAGTTAATGTCCCAATTAATTCTTCCAATGCACCAGAAGCTTCAAAACTGACAACAGGTAATTTTTCAATTACTTGAGTATCTCCTTTACTAATGCGTAAAGCATCTTCTAAGGAAAGAGACATTTGTTCTTTACGGGAACTAAAAAAGGTTTGGGCAGTTTTAATATCTTGGGGACGCAATTCTACCCATCCACCATTAATTTCGACTAAAGGACTATTTAATTTTACCAGTTTATCAAACTGAACTTTAGAAATTGTTTGTCCACCAATTGCCAAATGCCATTGAAAATTTAATAAACTTTGTAAACCCAAGCGTCCTGATTTTTGTTGAGGAGTTTCGGCACTAATTTTTAACCCTAAACGATTTGCCCACCCTTCCCGATTTGCTAAACTAGGAGGTAAAATTACGCCTAAACCACTATCTTCAAATTTCCAAGTTACAGCTTTGATAAATTCATAAGCTTCCATGGGGGTAAGGTGACAAAATTCGGGAGATGCGGTTTCTAAACTGGGGGTAATTATCGGATACAATCGAGAAGCTAAACCCAAACCTCGCAAAAATGTTTCTTGAGGTTGTGCGATTGTGCGATTTTGATAAACTAATTTTTCTACAGATTGATGCCAAATTGTCGCTGCGTCTATTAAAAATTCTGGGTTATCTGCTGCTTGGAGAAAATATTTTAAAGTCCAATTTGGGTCTTCATTTTCTGGAGGCAGTAATTGAAAACAAGTTCTAAATAAAGCCTTACCTGTAAGTTGATATTGTAATGGTAAAGTCCAAGCTTTTAACGTAGTTTCTAAACGTTCTCCTCCTGCTGCATCAATTATATTATTTTCATTAATTAATCCTTGTAACCATTGCTGTAATGCCGCAGGTAAGGACATCATGATTCTAGGTTCAAGAGGAGATTGAGAACCAACCATTAACCGCAATTGATTATCTGTAATATTATTGAGAAATGATAATATAATTTCTTGAGGTAATAATGGTAAATCAATTGCTATATTTTCGGTAGTTTGTTGATATGTTCGACAAGCTAAGGGCATTTGTGAGGAGAATTTCTCTAACCTAGTGACATCTACAGCACTATCTAAAAGTACCTGCCATTTGGCAATTAAATTACTATCTTGTTTTTCAACAGTTGGTAAGAATTTACAACGAGAAATTAAGTCTAAATGCCATCTATAAATATGTACCCAAAAATGAATATCTGCACCTAATAAGGCTGCTTTACTATCATTTGCACTCAAAGGTAAAGATGTGAGAAATTGAATTGCTAATGCCGGAGTGAGACAAAAACCATCAATTTGCCAAGGATGTAAATATTGCGAAGATGGAGAATCTATATCTACGCTGACAGAATGAACTGGAGAAATTGTGGTTAACCCTGATTTCTTATTTTCTAAAAAATAAGTTGGTAAAGAAATTATTTGTGAATGAATAGGTAATTTTGTTTCTGTTGCTGATTTACTTTTAATTCTTTGTTTAGTATTATTAGATGGTTGAATTAAATGAGCAATTAATAAATTAGATGCTTCTAACCATTCATTTAATTGCCCTGATGTCATAGCCAATGGATGTAAAGGAATTTCAGCAAATACTTCAGTTTGTACCTGTGAAGAACGCCAAGTTTCTCCCCAAATAAAGAAATAGCTATTTTGATTATTTATTATCCAAGTTCCGTGTAAAATTGCCATGTTTAAATATACTAATTATTTTTTTAATTGTTCTGTTGCATCTTGAGGTAGAGCGGAAGATACTGAATCTGTCCCTCCAACTTAAATAGTAACAAACGTTGGACTGAAACAAAAACTTTTACAGTCTGATTTTCAACAATCCCTACTTATAGTAAAATCAAAATGCACTATTATACTTATTCCCTCTTAGAAATATGAGCATCTACCCAGATTTCCAAGCACAAGGCTATGAGGTTACTAGAGAACTAGGACGCAACCGGGAAGGTGGTAGAATTACTTGGTTAGCAACAAATCTTAACACAGGGCAACAAGAAGTAATTAAACAGTTTTGTTTTGCTCAAGCGGGTGCAAGTTGGTCCGGTTCAGAAGCCCACGCACGAGAAATACAGGTACTTAAAGGATTAAATCATCCTGGTATTCCCAGTTACTTGCATTCCTTTGAAACCTCCGATGGTTTTTGTTTAATTCAAGAGTATATTCATGGTTCTACTTTAGCAGAACCTCGCAGCTTTTCACCAGCAGAAATTAAACAAATTGCAGTTAAGATATTAGAAATTCTGGTATATTTACAAAATCGGATACCGTCGGTAATTCATCGAGATATTAAACCAGAAAACATTTTAGTAGATGAACAAATCAATGTTTATTTAATTGATTTTGGTTTTGCTCGTATTGGTAGTCATGATGTGGCTGGAAGTAGTGTATTTAAAGGAACTCCTGGTTTTATTCCCCCAGAGCAAATGTTTAAACCCACAAATGCTACAGATTTGTATGCTTTGGGTGCAACTTTGATCTGTTTACTTACAGGAATCAAGTCAACAAAAATAGATCAATTGCAAGATGAAGATGATCCTTATTTAATTAATTTTCGTCATCTTTTACCCCAGGTAAGTTTGCGGTTTATCGGTTGGTTGGAAAAGATGGTACAACCGAAACAAAAAGACCGTTTTACTAATGCAGAATTAGCTTTAGAATCACTCAAACCCCTTGATGTTATTCGTGTACCAGCAGTTGATTTTAGTGAAACAGTTTTGGAGTTTAAAGCGAATTGGTTGGGGGAAAAATTAACTAGGGTTATTATTATTGAAAATTCTATACCAGATACTTTATTAGAAGGTAAATGGGAAGTTGGATCTCATCCTCAAGACCCTCCCCATACACCAGATAATCATGCTTGGATTTCAGTTAAACCTCGTAAGTTTAGCGGGAATAATATTCGTTGTCAGGTTGAGGTGGATACGAGTAAATTAATGGCGGATAAGCAGTATAAACGTCAATTAATTTTTCATAGTAATGCTTATCCAGCTAGTCATACTTTGACGGTGAAGGTACAAACGGCGGCTTTACCCATTGAGAAGATAAAATTGCCTTATTGGCGTTTAATTGCGATGTTTTTTCGGGTTGTGATGGTAGCCATTTCCACAACTTTGATGATACCTTGTTTGACAATATCTAATTATGTATTCGGCGTGGTGTGCGGCTGTATAACGTTTATTTACTGTCGAAATGAGGCTATGGCTGTGGGTGTGGGTTGGGGTGTGGGTTGCGCTATGGCTGTGGGTCGGTTGGGTATGGCTGTGGGTTGGGCTGTGACTGTGGGTGTGGGTTGGGCTGTGAATGTGGGTGTGGTTATGGCTATAAGTATGGTTATGGCTGTGACTTTGGCTGTGGACATGGCTAAAGAGGCTAAAAACTTGTTTACTAATATACTAATACTACTCATATTGAGTAGTATAGGATTGGGAATTAGTGTGGGAACGGGAATAATAATAGGCTTTAACTCATTTATTTTGTTAGCACTCACTGGAACAAGTTTACCGGCACTTTTCATGCTGGTTTATCCACCCCTAAAAAGACGTAAATTAATTGCTAAATATCGTCAGTCAGAGGAATCTTTAATCAAGCCGTGAAAATATCAGTCATGTAGGTTGGGTTAAGCGACAGCGCAACCCAACAAAAGATATAATAAAAATATCTGAATCAGGATATCCAGGATTTAAGGATTTACAGGATAAATGATTTTAGCTAAATAGGATAGCTATATATTATAATTAAAGAATAATTTGAACTATCAGAGATGCAGTTTGAGTGGGACGAAGCGAAAAATTTAGAAAATATCCGTAAACATCAGATTGACTTTGAAGATGTTTATAAAATCTTTGAAAGTCCAATGCTGATTGAGGAAGATGAACGTTTTGACTATGGTGAGGAAAGATGGTTTGGTATTGGTTTTTTAGGAAATGGAGTCGCTGTAGTTGTTTGGACAGAAAAACAAGGCAATGTAATTAGAATTATTTCAGCACGAAAGGCAAATCGTTATGAACGAAAAAAATTTGAACAATATCTCACGGACTAATTGGCAAGCATTAGATTCAATGTCAGACGAAAACATTGACTATTCAGATATTCCACCATTAACTGATGAGTTTTTTGAAAAAGCAACTTTGCAAATTCCCGCAGCACAAGCCAAAAATGTTATTCAATTAGAACCTGATATCATAGCTTGGTTTAAAACCCAAAATAAAGACTATCAAACAGCTATTAATCAACTTTTACGTCGTCATATCGAAAGTAGTAGTAATCAAAAATCTGCTTAGTCATGTAGGTTGGGTTAAGCAACAGCGCAACCCAACAAAAAAATAATCAGGACTTACGCAAAATATCTCTCAAATCCTCATTTCTCCGTGACCTCTGTGCCTCTGTGGTTCGTTATTCCATGAATCTTGCGTAAGTCCTAATAATATAATGTTGGGTTTTCTCAACCCAACCTACGTAATGCTATAATCAACAAATAACTACTTGGTATCATATCATGATGATTACTCAAGAATTAGAATGTAAAGAAAACATCTCCCAAGATGTAATATTTCCCCCAAGTGATTTATATAGTGATGAACCAACCGTGGAAACAGAACTACATCTAAGACAAATAATTCTACTTTTCAAATGTCTAGAATGGTTGTGGAAAGATAGAACCGATTTCTATGCTGCGGGAAATCTCACCATTTACTATAGTCCTAATCAGAAAAAATCTGAATATTTCCGAGGTCCAGATTTCTTTGTTGTCTTGGGAGCAGAACGCAAAACCCGGAAAAGTTGGGTTGTTTGGGAAGAAGATGGTAAATATCCTAATTTCATTTTAGAAATTCTCTCACCAACTACAGCAAATACAGATAGAGAATATAAAAAAGAACTTTATCAAAATACCTTCCGCACACCAGATTATTTTTGGTTCGACCCTTATACACTAGAATTTGCAGGTTTTCATTTAGTAGACGGAGAATATCAACCTTTAGAAGAAAATCAGCAAGGATATTTGTGGAGTCGTCAGCTAGGTTTATACTTAGGAATTTATCAAGGACTATTACGGTATTTTACACCAGCAGGAGAGTTAGTTCCCACACCTGAAGAAACCGCAGAACAGGAAACTAAAAAATCAGAACGTTTAGCAGCAAAATTGCGGGAGTTAAATATAGATCCTGATACAATTTAATGTAGGTTGGGTTAAGCGACAGCGCAACCCAACAACAGCTTTAATAAACCAATGATGAAAATGTCTGAATCAGGTGGTTATCGAGCGAAGTCGAGATGATATCCACCGATTAAAGGATTGTCAGGATGAAGAGATTAAATATTTTTGATAATCACCAAATTCTGTGGATATGAAAATTCTGTGAATGACGATAAAAATATCTGAATCAGCATGAATAGGATTACATTACTTTCACCATCAAATATTTTATTCAGCAATCCCATATCCGGCAAATCTACCCATATAAATCCAAATCCCAACAAAAATCCTGTACATCCTTAAATCCTGAAAATCCTGATTCAGACAATAAATGACCTTCTTTAAGCCACTCCATAATCTGTATATGGACGTTTATAAGGAGGATGTAAACCCAACACGATATCTTCTCTGGGAACACCCATTTTTACTAAATCTTCAGCGGGATTTTCTTCTGTTAAATTCTGTTGTAACCAAATTTTACCGTTTTTAATATCGAAGTGAATCACCGTCATATAAACGCGATTTAAATGTTCCCAACCAACATTCATCCACTGATAATGGTCGCGTTCTGTATCAAAGATGAGTTCCACATCTACTTCGTCTGTGCAAATATCATCTTTGGCATAATCTGTTAGTAAGGTTTGAATATATTTTCGATATTTGGCTATGTTATCCATTCTATAATCACCTCATTATCTGGTTCATATACTACTAATAGCACTTGATATCTTTTTAGTGCCACTTGTGTAAACTCAAGCTGAAAAAAGGTTCGATAAACTTCCAATGGAATTGCCATATATAGTATACGATCTGGTTCAAGAGCTTCTAAAGCCAGACGATAGCTGAGAAACTGACCTAAAGCAGCATAAAAGTCTGTAATAGCGGAAGGATTAATAAAACTTTTGATTTCTATTGCTATTTTCTCACTTTCTCTTTCAGCCGCAATTAATTTCTCAGCACCTAAATCTATATTGAATTTGACGTTGCCAAATTTAAATTTTAGTGGATCATCTGTAATCACCCACTGCTCTTTTTGTAAAGCTTTCTTTACTGCTTCGTGAAATATATCTTTTGCAGACACTAATTGCTATTACCTCATGAATCAACTTTAAGTTTTGCTAATATCTCTAAGAGGGTGTTTGAAAAGTTATGGTTGATGTATCAAATATTTTTTACCCCACCCTAACCCTCCCCTTGTAAAGGGGAGGGAACTGGATTTTTATTGTTTCCCCCCTTTACAAGGGGAAAGGGGGGTAGCAATGTGATGAAAATTACGGAATACCACTTTTCAAACATCCTCTAAGCGTTTAAGATAATAGCCGAAGAATTCTTTAATGAATTGTTTAATAAATTAGATAATTCCAATGAATGAGAAATATCAAATTATCATCCAACCAGAAGCACAAAAAACCATAGAAGACGCTTATTTCTGGTTTAGTAATATTTCTCACCAAAAGGGTAGAACATGGTTAGAGGGATTATATAAATCTATTCCTTTTTAATGACAGGGGCAATTGCAATGCAGTTACTTACCTCTTAATTGATTGATAAAATATTATTAAATCGTTCAGCAAAAAGATAACTTAGAACACAAACCCAGATATGAAGCCCGTTGTACAGCTAACTTAGAGAATTTTGTTGTATGTTTGTTCATTACAGAAGCCGTCTAGACTGCATAAATGTTAGGATTGCCACAGAGTGAGAATCGCGTAAGAGAAGGAAAAAAAACTGAATGGCAGAATTTGAAAAGTCAATATCCTTTGATGGACGGGATATTCGACTGACGGTTGGCCTACTAGCCCCCCAAGCAGGTGGGTCGGTTTTGATACAATCAGGAGATACAACTGTTTTAGTAACGGCTACAAGGTCAGCAGCGCGGGAAGGCATTGATTTTTTGCCACTGACCGTAGATTACGAAGAAAGATTGTACGCAGCGGGAAGAATTCCTGGGGGAATTATGCGCCGAGAAGGTCGTCCACCGGAAAAGTCAATTCTTACCAGTCGGCTGATTGACCGTCCACTCCGTCCTTTATTCCCTTCATGGTTGCGGGATGACTTGCAAGTTATGGCAATAACTATGTCAATGGATGAGCAAGTCCCTCCTGATGTGTTAGCAGTAACAGGTGCTTCAATTGCTACCCTCATTGCCCAAATTCCTTTTAATGGACCCATGGCCGCAGTGCGAGTAGGCTTAGTGGGGGATGATTTTATTATTAACCCTACCTATGCAGAAATTGCAGCGGGAGATTTGGATTTAGTCGTCGCCGGTTCACCAGATGGGGTAATCATGGTGGAAGCGGGTGCAAATCAATTGCCAGAGCGAGATATTATTGAAGCGATTGATTTTGGCTACGAAGCAGTTCGGGATTTAATTCAGGCCCAGTTAGATTTACTGGATGAACTAGGTCTCAAACTGGTGCAAGAAGCACCACCAGAACCAGATCAGACATTAGAAAACTATATCCGCGATCGCGCTAGTAATGAGATTAAAAAAATCTTAGCGCAATTTGAGTTAACTAAAACTGATCGTGATATTGCTTTGGACGCAGTTGAAGATAGTATTGCTGATGAGATCAAAGCTTTACCAGAAGAAGACCCCATTCGCATTGCTGCTACAGCAAACTCTAAAGCTCTTGGCAATACATTCAAAAGTATTACTAAATACTTCATGCGCCGTCAAATTGTCGAAGATAATGTCCGCGTAGATGGTCGCAAACTTGATGAAGTCCGCCCTATATCTTGTCGAGTTGGTATAATACCCAAACGAGTTCATGGTAGCGGTTTATTCAATCGGGGACTGACTCAGGTACTATCAATGTGTACCCTTGGGACTCCCGGAGATGCCCAAAACCTCAACGATGACTTGCAACTAGAACAAACCAAACGTTACCTGCATCACTATAACTTCCCTCCCTTCTCCGTCGGCGAAACCAAACCATTACGCGCCCCTGGGAGACGAGAAATCGGACATGGTGCATTAGCAGAACGGGCATTGTTACCTGTACTACCATCCAAGGAAAAATTTCCCTACGTAATTCGCGTAGTATCGGAAGTTCTTTCTTCCAATGGTTCGACTTCAATGGGTTCAGTTTGTGGTTCTAGCCTATCCCTCATGGATGCCGGTGTACCAATTACTAAACCTGTGAGTGGTGCGGCAATGGGCTTGATTAAGGAAGGGGACGAAGTGCGAATCCTTACCGACATTCAAGGCATTGAAGACTTTTTAGGTGATATGGACTTCAAAGTTGCCGGTACAGATACTGGGATTACCGCTTTGCAAATGGATATGAAAATATCTGGTTTGTCTTTAGAAGTAATTGCCCAAGCTGTCAACCAAGCCAAACCTGCCCGGTTACATATTCTGGAAAAAATGCTCCAGACTATTGACACACACAGGGAAGAAACTTCACCCTTTGCCCCACGTCTGTTGACCATCAAGATTGATCCTGACATGATTGGTCTAGTCATTGGACCTGGAGGGAAAACCATCAAGGGGATCACTGAAGAAACTGGTGCAAAAATTGACATCCAAGATGATGGTACTGTCACCATTTCCGCAGTTGATGAAAACCGGGCGAAGAGAGCGCGGAACATCGTTCAAGGCATGACCCGTAAACTCCATGAAGGGGATGTTTACATCGGTCGTGTGACACGAGTTATACCCATTGGTGCTTTTGTGGAATTTTTGCCCGGTAAAGAAGGCATGATTCACATTTCTCAGCTTGCTGACTATCGAGTTGGCAAGGTTGAAGATGAAGTAGCTGTTGGTGATGAGGTGATTGTCAAAGTGCGAGAAATTGACAATAAGGGACGAATTAACCTCACACGCTTGGGTATTCACCCAGATCAAGCAGCAGCAGCACGGGAAGCAGCAGCGGTAAACCATTAAATCGCTGGTTGGATTTTAGATTTTAGATTACAGATGAATCGCAAATCTAAAATCCGCGATGCCTTGCTAGTAGGCATCGCTGTCGAATTCTTTATTATTTAAGTATAAAAAATTAAATTTAATTGGGTTGTTAAAATAGAATTTTCCTCCTCACCTTGATGATGGCGCAGTCCTTACGCCCCTAGGAGTTTGCGATCGCTAAATTATGGTTGACATTAGACTTTTTAGTGCGATATAATGGTATGCTATTTAAAGTGTATTGATTGCTGCACTAGGCTAAAAAAGTATATCAATAATATCGGTAGCTAATATGGCCTAAGTAATGCCTAGATGCCAATTTTTTGTTGTTTATTAATGAGGTGAATATGGCAAAGCGCCGTAACCCGAAAAAAGAAAAGGCGCTACGAAACCAGGCCTACGCCAGAAAGTTTCGTAAACGTACCACCACAGGTAGAATGGGCAGAAGATTCCAACAAAGACCGCCCAAGAGTGAAGAGGAAGACACAGGCGCAGCAGCAATGGACGCTGCTGATTAGTATGTCTGGTTAAATTTTACTCTTTCATATTCTGAATTTTTAGGGTGTACACGAGTACACCCTTATTTGTTGTCAGTTGTCAGTAGGGGCGAAGCATTTGGAAGATAAATTATCGGTCATTGCCAAAAATAGTTCTCCAAATGCTTCGCCCGTACAGTTGTCAGTTGGAAGATAAATTATCGGTCATTGCCAAAAATAGTTCTCCAAATGCTTCGCCCGTACAGTTGTCAGTTGGAAGATAAATTATCGGTCATTGCCAAAAATAGTTCTCCAAATGCTTCGCCCGTACAGTTGTCAGTTGTCAGTTGGAAGATAAATTACCGGTCATTGCCAAAAATAGTTCTCCAAATGCTTCGCCCGTACAGTTGTCAGTTGCAAGAAAGAATTGAATTTCTCCCCTGCCCCCTGCCCCCTGTTCCCTTTATTTCACACTGATTTGAGTCCGGGCGTTGAGAAGAGCTTGTCTAACTTGGACAAAGCCTGTGCCTCCGTAGCTGTTGCGGGCTGCAACTACTTGACGTGGGGTTATGGCTTCATAAATATCAGCAGCAAATGCGGGATGGATTTGTTGCCATTCTTCTAGCTGCAAATCTTTGAGTAGTTTACCAGCGGCAATACTGGTTTTGACGACCTTGCCCACAATGTTATAAGCTTCGCGGAAGGGTACACCCCGCGCTGCAAGATAATCTGCGACATCGGTAGCGTTAGCAAAGTCTTCTGTAACTGCTGTTGCTAATCGCTGATGACGAAATTCTAAACCTTCTTGCAGTAAAATTGTCATTGCTTCTAAACAGGCTTTGACTGTGTTCACGCTGTCAAATATGCCTTCTTTGTCTTCTTGGAGGTCTTTGTTATAAGCCAGGGGTAAACCCTTCATAATTACTAACATGGCTTGCAGATGACCAAATACTCGCCCGGTTTTGCCGCGCACTAATTCGGGTACGTCGGGGTTTTTCTTTTGGGGCATAATGCTAGAACCTGTGGCACAGCTATCTTTGAGGGTGACGAAGCGAAATTCTTCTGATGCCCACAGAATCACTTCTTCGGACAGACGGCTGAGGTGAACCATGATAATACTAGCAGCACAGAGGAATTCTATGGCAAAGTCCCGATCGCTCACTCCGTCCAAGCTGTTAGCATAAACATTGTCAAAATGTAATAAATTGGCTGTATAGTGGCGGTCAATAGGAAAAGTTGTTCCCGCTAAAGCACCACAACCCAAGGGGGAGATATTCACTCGTTTACAAACGTCTTCCAAGCGTTCCCAATCCCGTTGTGCCATTTGGAAGTATGCCAGTAAATGGTGCGCTAAACTTACTGGTTGGGCGCGTTGTAGGTGGGTATAGCCAGGAATCAGAGTTTCGACATTTTTTTCGGCTATATCAACTAAGACTGTCTGAAAGTCCCGTAATTGCTGGCGAATTTGCTGAATTTGATCGCGGAGGTATAATCGAGTATCTGTACCTACTTGGTCATTGCGAGAACGGGCGGTGTGAAGTTTTTTACCTACATCTCCGACAATTTCCGTAAGCCGCTTTTCTACGGCAAAATGGACATCTTCGGCATCAACACCGGGTTGGAATTGCCCTTGACGATATTCTTGACGAACTTGTTCTAAACCGTTAAACAGTGCTTCCCCTTCTGTATAGGAAATTATCCCTGTATGAGCCAACATTTTGGCATGAGCTTGAGAACCAGTAATGTCATATTCGATGAGTTCAATGTCAAAACTGATACTTGCATTGAAACGAGCGATCGCCGGATGCAGCGCGGACTCAAACCGCTGACTCCAAGTTTGTTTTTCGGTCATAAATCTGAACAGAGGAAAAATGTGCTAATAGATACTAGAAGATAGGCAAATTCAATGTTGTATTTTGCTGTTAGAAACCGCCTCTACACACATAAAATACATCTTCATGGGTTTCAAGCCCTTGTTTTTGTGTTAATATACGCAAGCCGACTTTGCCTGTGTAGTAGCAAATTATATTTGCTGGCAACCTTGAAAACACCCTGAGAGATTTTTCCTGAAAATCAATTCAAAATCTAAAATCTATTTAGCCGAAACTACTTAAACTTTTGAACAGATAACCAACAACTACACCAATAAACAGCGCCCAAACTTGCCCAGTTGTGATAAAGTGATTCCAACCAAGTCGCATTTGCTCCAAAAGGTCTGGGTCTTTAATATGACTGTAATCAGCCAGAAAAGTGATATTTTGGTGTAAATTGCCTAAAAATGGCAATAGTAAATCATTCAGGTTTTCCATAATACTGTAAGCAAAATCTTGACAAATTCTATTAAATAGTAAAAGTAGCTAATGAAGTAGAAAATACGGCAATTATATTCTATTTTACCCTGCTACTTGACTATGTTTCTGCTGTCAAGCGTAATTTTTCTGAAGTTCTTAAAATTTGTCCCGCTAAAACCGCTGCACCAAAGCCATTATCTATATTGACCACACCTATACCAGCAGCGCAAGAATTGAGCATTGTTAATAAAGGTGCTAAACCGGAAAAACTTGCACCATAACCAATACTAGTAGGAACAGCAATCACTGGACAATCTGCTAAACCTGCTACCACACTGGGTAAAGCCCCTTCCATGCCCGCTACCACAATTAATACTGATGATGATTCTAGCAGGTGACGGTTACTTAATAAACGGTGAATTCCGGCTACACCCACATCCCAAAGACGCTGTACAGAAAAACCCGAAAGTTCCGCAGTGACAGCGGCTTCTTCGGCGACGGCTAAATCAGCAGTCCCAGCGGAGAGAATCCCGATTTGTCCAGGAAATCTGACTTCAATCACCGGAGGAACAATGGCACAAATTCGGGCTTGTTCGTAATATTGGATACCTCTAACTTTTTTTTGCAATGCAGAATATACTTTTGGCTCAATGCGGGTAGCCATAACTACGGAAGTGCGGTGGCGCATGACTTCCATAATTTGAGCAATTTGTTCCGGTGTTTTACCTGGTCCCCAAATTACTTCCGGGAAACCTGTTCTTAATTGACGATGGTTGTCTATTTTAGCAAACTCACCTACAGATTCATATTGTAAGTTTTTGAGGGAGTCAAAGGCTATCTCTGGGCTAATTGTACCATTGGCGACGGATTCTAAGAGCGATCGCAAATTTTCGGGTTGTGTCATTCGATTTTGGATTTTAGATTTTGGATTTTGGATTTTCCTGATTTCAGTCAAATATCAACTACTTCGTAATTTTAATTTCATGAATATTCCAAAAAGCACCACCAAGCGCAGAAAATTTAATACCTTCAAAACGATTTCGCACTGCTGAGAGAGAATAGGAATTAACCAAATAAATAAAAGGCAAATACTCCTGCGTTAATTGTTGACTTTCCCCATAAATTTCCTTTAATTTAACCTCATCAAATTCCTGTGCGCCTTGAATATAAAGTTCATCAATTTTCTTTTCCCAGTCAGCAACTTCCCAACCTTCAATCGGTTTTTGTCCAGCTTGAGGTTTTTGATTAAACATATGTAATCCCCCTTGAGGCGACCACACATTTGCACCATCATTTGGTTCTAAACCCCCTGTTAAACCTATTAAACAAGCATCCCAATCTAAAGTATTAGAAAGTTTATCTATAAAGGTATTCCAAGCCAATGGTGTAAAATCTACTTGAATCCCAATTTTACTTAAATCCTGTTTAATTTGCGAACCCATTGACTCCCGAATTTTATTACCAGCATTAGTTAACAATGCAAATCTAACCTCATTACCTTGATCATCTACTAAGAGATTTTTTTCATTATATTTAAACCCTGCTTTTATTAGTAATTCCTTCGCCTTATCAGGATTGTATTTATAAACCTTTAAACCCTGTTCTGGTGATAAAAAATAAGGACTTTGGACAGAAATAGGAGAATCTTGAGGCGTACCTAAACCACGAAAAGTGTTATTCAACATGGTTTGTCTATCAATAGCATAAGCTACAGCTTGGCGAAATTGCACATTATTAAACCATTTAGATTTAATAGGATCAACTAATGGTTGATTTTTCCTTTTTCCCTTATTTAAGTTAAAGGAAATAAAGGAAGTGCTAGAACTCGGACCACCATTATATATTTTAAAATTACCTTGTTTTTCCTGAACTTTTAACAGCGAAAAATAATCAGGGGAAACACTAATAGAATCTAAATCACCGGAACGAAATTGGAGTAAAGAAGCATCTGTTGATTCCACAATTTGCCAAATTATCCGTTCAATATAAGGTTGTGGTTTACCTTGAGCATCTTTACGCCAATAATAGGGGTTACGGCGAAAAATTACCCGTTGACTGGTATCGTATCTTTCCAGTTTATAGGGTCCATTAACAATAAGTTCTTGGGGAGGAGTATCAACACCCCATTTACTTAAAAATTCCAATTTCCCATCTTTATTTTTAGTTTTGACTGATTTTTCTAAAATGTGAGCAGGTAAAATAGATGCTCCAGTATTTAGTAAAAAAGGTCTAAATGGTTCAGGTACACTAAATTCTACTCTTTTATTATCTATTTTTTTCACAGTTGGTAATTTGCGATCTTTACCAATTCTCAAAACATCTCTAGTATCTGTGGGAATTTTTTCATTTAAATAAATATCATTGTAGGTAAATACGACATCATCAACTGTTAATGGTTGTCCGTCTGACCATTTTAAACCCTCACGCATGGTAAAGGTAATTTTGGTTTTATCAGGTGATATTTCCCATGATTGAGCTAATGCTCCTTCTATTTTACCGTTAATAGGATTTTGAGTTAATAATCCTTCATAAGTGTAACCAAAAATATTTGGTGATTCGGAACTCAGCGCAGCATTAAATGTTTTTGGATCACTCAGAATGCTTGTTACTAATTGGGGTACTTGAGCCGCATTGGTTTTTAATTTAGTTGGGTTACAAGCGGTAAGTCCTATTGCTGTAAATGCAATGATTGTGATTAATAAGAAAAAGCGTTTTGTGGAATGGAGTATTTTTTGTAATGTCATAGGTTATTACCAGATATTAATATGAGAATGATTTAGATTCTAGCCAACCTAGAAAGTTTTTGGTGATTGGTAATTGGTAAGAATTTCTTCACTATTACCTATTTCGTAACTTTAATTTCATGAATATTCCAAAAAGCACCACCAAGGACAGAAAATTGGATACCTTCAAAACGATTTCTAATTGCTGACATAGCAGAGGAATTTACCAAATAAATAAAAGGTAAATACTCCTGTGTTAATTGTTGACTTTCCCAATAAATTTCCTTGACTTTCACCTCATCAAATTCCTGTGCGCCCTGAATATAAAGTTCATTAATTTTCACTTCCCAAGGTGCAACTTCTCTCCCTTCTATGGGCTTTTGTCCAGCTTGGGGTTTTTGATTAAACATATGTAATCCCCCGTCAGGTGACCAAACATTAGCACCATCATTAGGTTCTAATCCATCAATTAAACCTAATAAACCAGCCTCCCAATCTAAAGTATTAGATATCTTACCTATAAAAGTATTCCATGCCAAGGGAGTAAAATCAACTTGAATGCCAATTTTACTCAAATCTTGTTTAATTTGCGAACCCATTGATTCCCGAATTTTATTACCAGCATTGGTGAGTAAACTAAATCTGACTTCGTTACCTTGATTATCCACTAAAAGATTTTTGTCATTATATTTGAATCCTGCTTTTATTAGTAATTCCTTCGCTTTATCAGGATTATATTTATAAACTTTTAGTCCCTTTTCTGGTGATAAAAAATAAGGACTTAGAACAGAAATAGAAGAATTTTGGAAAGTACCCAAACCACGAAAAGTATTATTTAACATGGTTTGTCTATCAATAGCATAAGCTACCGCTTGGCGAAATTGGACATTATTAAACCATTGAGATTTAATAGGATCAACTAATGGTTGATTATTTCTTTTCCCTTTATTTAAGTTGAAAGAAAGAAATAAAGTGCTAGAACTTTGACCACCATTATATATTGTGAAATTCCCTTGTTTTTCCTGAACTTTTAACAGCGAAAAATAATCAGGGGAAACACTAATAGAATCTAAATCACCGGAACGAAATTGGAGTAAAGAAGCATCTGTTGATTCCACAATTTGCCAAATTATCCGTTCAATATAAGGTTGTGATTTACCTTGAGCATCTTTACGCCAATAATAGGGATTACGGCGAAAAATTATCCGTTGACTTGTATCATATCTTTCAATTTTATAAGGTCCATTAACAATAATTTCTTCTGGGGGAGTATCAACACTCCATTTACTCAAAAATTCCAGTTTACTATCTTTATCTTTTGTTTTCACTGATTTTTCTAAAATATGAGCAGGTAAAATAGATGCCCTTGTATTTAGCAAAAAAGGTCTAAATGGTTCAGGTACACTAAATTCTACTCTTTTATTATCTATTTTTTTCACAGTTGGTAATTTGCGATCTTTACCAATTCTCAAAACATCTCTAGTATCTGTGGGAATTTTTTCATTTAAATAAATATCATTGTAGGTAAATACGACATCATCAACTGTTAATGGTTGTCCGTCTGACCATTTTAAACCCTCACGCATGGTAAAGGTAATTTTGGTTTTATCAGGTGATATTTCCCATGATTGAGCTAATGCTCCTTCTATTTTACCGCTAATAGGATTTTGCGTTAATAATCCTTCATAAGTAAGATCAAAAATATTTGGTGATTCAGAACCAAGTGCCGCATTAAATGTTTTTGGATCATTTAGAATACTTCTGACTAATTGGGGAACTTGAGCCGCATTGGTTTTTAATTGAATTGGGTTACAAGCGGTAATTGTCATTGCTGTAAATGCAATAATTGTGATTAATAAGAAAAAGCGTTTTGTCAGATTGAGTATTTTTTGTAATGTCATGTTTTTAATATTTTGATATTCCTGATACTGGTAATTAAATATAAATTATCTACTTTTATTCATAGTTTTGTGAATATGTTTCTCCATTTTTTATCTTTGCTAATAAACCTATTCTTTCAAATTTTTCAGATGCAGATGGTATTTCTGATTTCCAGTGATAACTCAAATCTCTTAACCAAGATACTATAAGGGTTTTCAAATAGAAATTAAATATTGTTTTCTCACAAAATTCTGAATCATAATGGCTGAGAATTTTTCCTGTATTTAATGATATCTCTGGTTTAGAAAATACACCATTAGTAGATTTAAAAACATTAATTTCTGTTAAATTTGCTAACATAACAAATCGCGGGTTTGTTTGAGAGTTTTGTAAATACAGATTGCTGACTTTTGATAAATTATTTTCATGATTTTCCAGAATTTCTTACGCTGTAATATCTACTAATAATGCAATTTGCTGATTTTGATCTAAGACGGTAATATCTGTAGAAGACAGTTGAAATAAACTTTCTATTTTCTCCGGTGAATCAAATTGATTATTCCAAATACTAGAAATAAGTCTGATTTTAATTAGTTTTTCTGGTTTATCTAAACTAAACATTCTCTTATTCTCCTATTAGTTATGAATCAATCACCAGCCACCAACAAAACTACAGCATAAGCACAAATACCCTCTTCTCTTCCCGTTGATCCAAGTTTTTCATTAGTTGTAGCTTTGACACCAATTTGATTTGGTTCTACTTCTAAAACTGCGGCTAATTTATCCCGCATTTGAGAAATATGGGGTTTTAATTTGGGACGTTCAGCCACAATTACAGAATCAATATTGCCAATTTTCCAACCTTGGTCACGAATTAATTGATGTACTTGATCTAATAGTACAAGACTATCAGCCCCTTTCCATTTTGGATCTGTAGGGGGAAAATAATGACCAATATCCCCTAAAGATAATGCTCCTAGCATTGCATCCATGATGGCATGGGTAAGAACATCAGCATCACTGTGTCCTAACAAGCCGAGTTCATGGGGAATGTGAATACCGCCTAAAATTAAATTGCGATCGCTCACCAATCTGTGTATATCGTAGCCGTTACCAATTCTGATGTTCATAGTTTGTCAGTTGTTAGTTGTTAGTAGGGGCGAAGCATTTGGAGAAGCACTTTTCGCAACTACCGATAATTTATCTTCCAAATGCTTCGCCCTTACAGTTGTCAGTTGCAAAAGAATATTTTTCTCCCCCTACTCCCCCTACTCCCCCTACTCCCCCTACTCCCCCTACCCCCCTACTCCCCCTACCCCCCCTACTCCCCCTACTCCCCCTACTCTCCCTGCTCTTCTTGCCATTTTTTCAGCAAATCGGGACGACGGGAAGCAGTGCGCTGAATTTGTTGTTGAAAACGCCAACGAGCTATTGCTGCATGATTACCACTTAGTAGCACATCTGGGACTTTCCAACCACGAAAATTAGCAGGACGAGTATACTGGGGAAAATCTAACAAACCCGCTTCAAAACTTTCATTTTTGAGAGATTCCTCCTTACCCACAGTTCCCGGTAGCAACCGCGTCACACCATTAATCAAAGCCATAGAAGGAATTTCTCCCCCAGTGAGGATAAAATCGCCCAAAGAGATCTCACGAGTCACCAAATTTAGCACCCTGTCATCTACCCCTTCATAATGACCACAAATAACAATCAATTGGTCATAATCCGCGGCTAATTCGCGCAGTAAGGGCTGGTTCATCGGTTGTCCTTGGGGACTCATCAAAATCACATCACGACGGGGTAGAATCGGCAAAGACTCCACAGCCGCGAAAATCGGTTCTGGCTTCATCAGCATTCCCACACCACCACCATAGGTTTCATCATCCACCTTGTGGTGTTTGTCCGTGGTAAAGTCTCTGGGATTAACTAGATGCACTTGAGCAATCTGTTTAGCTAAGGCCTTAGCCAGCAAACCAGAATTGAGAATTGACGTGAAACAGTCAGGGAAAAGTGTAACTATATCAAAACGCACAGTAATTCGGACTCGATAGAACTAATTTTAAGGGTAGATACCTAGCCAATAGAATAACTGATAACGTAGCACATGAGTCAGGAGTCAGGAGTTCAGGAGTCACCGA
Organism: Dolichospermum flos-aquae CCAP 1403/13F; assembly: GCF_012516395.1. Classification (GTDB taxonomy): domain Bacteria; phylum Cyanobacteriota; class Cyanobacteriia; order Cyanobacteriales; family Nostocaceae; genus Dolichospermum; species Dolichospermum lemmermannii. The sequence goes on along the minus strand of NZ_CP051206.1, from coordinate 2,764,829 downwards.
GTCAGGAGTCACCGAGTCAGGAGTCACCGAATCAGGAGAAAGAGAAGAAAGAATAAAGAAGGAAGTTTCTCTCCTGTTCCCTGTTCCCTATTCCCTGTTCCCTGTTCCCTGTTCCCTGTTCCCTGTTCCCTGTTCCCTGTTCCCTGTTTCCTGTTCCCTGTTTCCAAGTGAGATCAAAAGTTTTTCTAGTTACTTGATTTATGTTTAAATATTGTCACTACTAAATTTAAATTAATAATCCCACCAAAGTTAACAACTTCCGGGATGCATCTAGCCAAGCTCAGAAGTAAGAGTGTCAAGGCCGACTAAAACCTAAATCCAGAAGGGAATTATAGTTAATTTAGCACTATAATTCCCGGCTGGAAAAGTAGATAGGTAAAAAACAAGATGCTGGCCATGAGAATGACGGACATGAGAAAATTGAGGCATCGTGTGCGTCAAGCAGTGTCCTCTCATTAAAGCAAAAGGCGAAAATTAACAAGTAGCAACCCTTGTTGAATTAACCTGAAGTTGTTGACTCCCTCAAGCAGAAACACAATGCCGCAGTTAGAAGTTAAATCGCTGGAAATGAGGACACCCCAAGCTACTAAAACCGCCGTACTAGTTATCGGAGGCGCAGAAGATAAAGTTCATGGACGAGAAATTCTGAGAACTTTTTTTGTTCGTGCTGGTGGTAACAAGGCGTATATTACAATAATTCCATCAGCCTCCCGTGAGCCTGCCATTATTGCTGGTAGGTACGTTCGCATTTTTGAAGAAATGGGTGCGGAGAAGGTTGAGATTTTAGACATTCGGGAACGGGAACAATGCGAAAATCCGGAGATTAAAGCATCCCTCGAAGCCTGTAGTGGTGTCTTCTTGACAGGAGGAGACCAACTGCGTCTTTGTGGAGTCCTCTCCGACACACCAGCAATGGAAATTATCCGCCAGCGGGTGAGAGCCGGACAACTGACTTTAGCAGGAACAAGTGCTGGAGCAGCCGTCATGGGACATCACATGATCGCAGGTGGTGGCAGTGGTGAAACCCCCAATCGTTCCCTAGTGGATATGGCAACAGGCTTAGGATTCATTCCTGAAGTTGTCGTTGACCAACATTTCCATAACCGGAATCGCATGGGGAGATTAGTTAGTGCCATCGCCGCTCACCCTGATAGACTGGGCATTGGTATTGACGAAGATACCTGTGCTGTGTTTGAACGAGATGGTTGGTTACAAGTTATGGGCAAAGGCAGTGTCACCATTGTTGATCCTACAGAACTTACCCACACTAATGAACCCAATGTTAATGCTAACGAACCCTTGACTTTACATAATTTAAGACTACATATCCTCAGTTACGGAGATCGCTTCCATCTTTACCAACGTACTGTTTTACCTGCTGTGCATCGCATCTCTAGCTGACGGTATAGAGTATCTCAGATGACAATGATTTGACCGCGCTCTGATTTCTTCCTGTTTTCAGATTTTAGATAAATACTATCTAATCATAAAAAACTGTTTGACATGAACAGTTTAGCGGTCAATTCCAGTAAGAAACTAGAATTTTGGTTCCGAATCTCCATCTACCTATTCCCATGAGAATCCTCAAGATCCAGACCTTACGCGGCCCAAATTACTGGAGCATTCGACGGCACAAGCTCATCGTCATGCGCCTAGATTTAGAAAATCTTGCCGAAACGCCCTCTAATGAAATCCCTGGCTTTTATGAAGGATTAGTAGAGGCTCTCCCCAGCCTAGAGGGTCACTACTGCTCCCCTGGCTGTCGGGGTGGTTTTCTGATGCGGGTGCGAGAAGGCACCATGATGGGTCATATAGTGGAACACGTAGCCTTGGAACTCCAGGAATTAGCGGGAATGCACGTAGGTTTCGGTCGCACCCGTGAAACTGTCACACCTGGAATTTATCAGGTAGTGATTGAGTACCTAAATGAAGAAGCGGGTCGCTATGCAGCACGGGCAGCAGTCAGGCTATGTCAAAGTATTATTGACCGGGGACGTTATCCCAAAGCCGAACTAGAGCAAGATGTTCAAGACCTGAAAGACTTTTGGCGTGATGCTTCGCTAGGACCTTCAACAGAAGCTATTATCAAAGAAGCGGAGAAAAAAGGTATTCCTTGGATGCCTTTACCAGCTAGATTCTTAATTCAATTGGGCTATGGTATCCATCAAAAACGGATTCAGGCCACAATGACCAATAACACAGGCATTCTTGGTGTAGAACTAGCTGGTGATAAAGAAGCTACTAAACGGATTCTTGATGCCAACGGTGTCCCAGTTCCTAGAGGGACAGTTATCAATTTCTTTGATGATTTAGAAGAAGCCGTTGAATATGTTGGTGGTTATCCCATCGTGATTAAACCTTCAGATGGTAATCATGGCCGGGGTATCACCATTGATATCCGTAATTGGGAAGACGCAGAAGCCGCTTATGAAATGGCTAGACAAGTTTCTCGTTCAGTGATTGTGGAAAGATATTATGTAGGACGAGATCATCGGGTATTGGTAGTTAATGGCAAGGTAGTTGCTGTAGCGGAGAGAATCCCCGCCCATGTCGTGGGTAATGGCAAATCTACGATTACAGAGCTAATTGAAGAAACAAACCTTGATCCTAAGCGGGGTGACGGGCATGATAATGTCTTGACTAAGATTGAACTAGACCGTACCAGCTATCAACTCCTAGATAGACAAGGCTACACCATCAATAGTGTGCCACCCCAGGGGGTAATGTGTTATCTGCGGGCTACAGCCAACTTGAGTACAGGTGGTAGTGCTGTAGATCGCACAGACGAAATTCACCCGGAAAATATATGGTTAGCACAACGGGTAGTGAGAATCATCGGTTTAGATGTAGCTGGGATAGATATTGTCACTTCCGATATTAGCCGTCCGCTCCGAGAAGTAGATGCGGTAATTGTCGAAGTCAACGCCGCCCCTGGTTTCCGAATGCACGTCGCCCCCAGCATTGGTATCCCCCGCAATGTCGCTGGTGCGGTCATGGATATGCTGTTCCCCAATGAACAATCTGGACGGATTCCTCTGCTCTCTGTCACAGGCACAAATGGTAAAACCACCACTACCCGCCTGTTAGCACATATCTATAAGCAAACTGGTAAAGTAGTAGGCTACACAACTACAGACGGTACTTATATCGGTGATTTCTTAGTAGAATCAGGAGATAATACAGGTCCTCAAAGCGCCCATGTTATCCTTCAAGATCCGACCGTAGAAGTAGCGGTATTGGAATCGGCTCGCGGTGGGATTCTGCGCTCTGGGTTGGGTTTTGAAAATGCTAATGTAGGTGTGGTATTAAATGTGTCTGCTGACCATCTGGGCATCGGCGATATAGATACTATTGAACAATTAGCCCATCTCAAAAGTGTAGTTGCTGAGGCTGTTTTTCCTGATGGTTATGCGGTACTCAATGCCGATGATCACCGGGTTGCAGCGATGGCAGAAAAGACTAAGGCAAATATTGCCTACTTTACCATGAATCCAGACTCGGATCTGGTACGGAAACATATTCAACAGGGTGGAGTGGCCGCAGTCTATGAACATGGTTATCTGTCTATTGTCAAAGGTGATTGGACGCACCGCATCGAAAGAGCAGAAAATATTCCTTTGACAATGGGTGCAAGAGCGCCATTTATGATTGCTAATGCTTTAGCTGCTAGTTTGGCGGCTTTTGTTCAAGATGTCACCATTGAGCAAATTCGGGCTGGTTTAAGAGGCTTCCGTGCTTCTGTGAGTCAGACCCCAGGACGGATGAATTTGTTTAATTTGGGTAAACACCATGCTTTGGTAGATTATGCCCACAATGCGGCTAGTTATGAGGCCTTGGGGTCATTTGTTCGGAATTGGACAACGGGACAGCGCATTGGTGTGATTGGTGGTCCAGGCGATCGCCGTGATGAAGATTTTGTGACTCTAGGTAAGTTATCAGCAGATATCTTTGACTACATTATTATTAAAGAAGATGATGATACTAGAGGTAGACCTCGTGGTTCAGCTTCAGATTTGATTATTCAAGGCATTACCCAAGTTAAGCCTAATTACCGCTTTGAATCAATTTTGGATGAAACCACAGCTATTAACAAAGCCTTGGACATGGCTCCTGATGGTAGTCTGGTGGTAGTTTTGCCAGAAAGTGTGAACCGGGCTATTAAGTTAATTAAGATGCGAGGTGTACAGGAAGAAACCCAGCCACAGCAATCAACTCACAATGATTCGCAAAATGGTGTAGCTTCTTCTTCGGCGATTAATACACTGATTTAGGAGCATCTCTTGTTGGTAAATTGCCCTCAGACTGATGAATAATTTAAGTCTGGGGGTTAATTAATGGTGGGTAAGTGACAGATTCCGCTACACTGAGATTTGGATTATTTTATTGTAACTAGATCATGGACATCGGACAGAAAGTTAAGGTGATTCGTTTGCGCGATCGCGTATCCTCTACTATCGCTCAAAAACTGGGAAAAATCGGCATTATCCAAGGCTACAAAGTCACTGACGGGGCGGGAATCGGTGTGGTGGTCAAGTTTGACGATAATTTCTCTACCTGGTTTTTTGAAGATGAAATCAAACCAGCTTAGTCAAAACAACTTACAGTAGAGGCTAAAAAGATTGGTTGAGTGCTAAGTTGTTATTGAAAAGATCGGCAAAATTGGAAATTGAGTAATGGCCTTGATACTGACATTTTTGGGCAAAAACGGCATCGCTCGCAGTAAGATAGCGATCGCCGCAGCCATTAGTTTGGCAACACAAGGCAAAAGGGTACTTCTAGCAGGACTAGCAGATCCAACATTGCCAATTCTACTCAATACTACTCTGACTCCTGACCCCCAGGAAATCTCTCCTAATCTACAAGCAGTACAGTTTCAAGCATCTGTACTGCTAGAACGCAACTGGGACGAAGTGAAAAAATTGGAGGCTCAATACCTCCGCACACCGATTTTGAAAGAGGTTTATGGGCAGGAACTGGTGGTATTACCAGGTATGGACAACGCCCTTGCTCTCAATGCGATTCGTGAATATGATGCCAGTGGCAAATATGACGCGATTATCTATGATGGCACAGGCGATGCTGCCAGCTTGCGAATGTTGGGAATGCCAGAATCTTTAAGTTGGTATATGAGACGATTTAGGCAATTGTTCGTAAATTCCGATTTAGGGAAAACAATTACCGAATCTCCCCTAATTCAACCTTTAATTAGCAGTCTTTTTAATATTAATTGGACTGCTGATAATTTTTCTCAACCCACTAACCAAGTTAATAATTTTCTCGAACAAGGTAAAGCCGCTTTAGCTAATCCCCAGCGAGTTGCCGCTTTTTTGGTGACAACATCAGAACCCATTGATGTGGCAAATTCCCGCTATCTGTGGGGAAGCGCCCAACAAATTGGTTTAACTGTTGGTGGAGCAATCTTAGTTGCTGATGGAGAAAATACTAACTTATCCCAGGAATTTGCACCTCTACCTGTGAGCATAGTTCCTGATGTCTCCCAGGGGGAATGGCAACCTCTGATAGATGCTTTACCCAACTTTGTTGAGCAAGCATTACAAGCTAACCAACCAATTGAAATTGACGTACATAATCGCCAAGTCCGCTTATTTTTACCTGGTTTCGACAAAAAACAGGTAAAACTTACTCAACAGGGACCAGAAGTCACAGTAGAAGCCGGAGATCAAAGACGTAATATCTTCCTCCCCCCGGCTTTAAGTGGTAAACCTGTAACTGGTGCAAAGTTTCAAAATAGTTATTTGATAATTTCTTTTTAGGGATTGGGGACTGGGGATTGGTGACTGGGCAATAATTACCAATTACCCATTACCTATTACCAATCACCTATTACCAATTACCATTACCCCTTATGTCTGAATCAACTCCCATTGACCCAAATTCTCAGCCGAATGAGGCTATAGAATCAACAAATCCAGAAGTCACAATTGCAGAAGACCGTAATGCGAAAACTCGGCAATTGCTGGGAATGAAAGGTGCAAGTGCTGGGGAAACTTCTATTTGGAAAATTCGCTTGCAATTGATGAAACCGATTACCTGGATTCCCCTAATTTGGGGTGTGGTCTGCGGTGCGGCTTCTTCTGGTAACTACACTTGGACTTTAGAAAATGTTTTGAAGTCTGCCCTTTGTATGTTGCTTTCTGGTCCTTTATTGACTGGTTATACCCAAACCATCAATGATTATTATGACCGAGAAATTGACGCGATTAATGAGCCTTACCGTCCCATACCTTCGGGGAGAATTTCTGAAAAGCAAGTAATTAGCCAATTCGTGCTTTTACTATTATTAGGATGTGGGGTGGCTTATACCTTAGATTTATGGGCAGGTCATCCATTTCCTACTGTTTTAATGTTGTCCGTTTTTGGGACTTTTATCGCCTATATCTATTCTGCACCACCATTGAAATTAAAACAAAATGGTTGGTTAGGAAATTATGCTTTGGGTGCAAGTTACATTGCTTTACCTTGGTGGGCTGGTCATGCTTTATTTGGAGAATTGAATTGGAAAATTGTGATTCTGACTCTATTCTACAGTTTGGCTGGTTTGGGTATTGCCATTGTCAATGATTTTAAGAGTGTGGAAGGCGATCGCCAATTAGGACTACAATCATTACCAGTTATGTTTGGCATCCAAACTGCGGCTTTGATTTGTGTAGTCATGATTGATTTATTTCAAGGTTTGGTGGCAGGTTATTTGGTGAGTATTCACGAGAATTTATATGCAGCAATTCTCGTCTTATTAATCATTCCCCAAATCACTTTCCAAGATATGTATTTTCTCCGTGATCCCATAGCCAATGATGTCAAATATCAAGCCAGCGCCCAACCGTTTTTGGTTTTGGGAATGTTGGTAACAGGTATTGCATTAGGTCACGCTGGCGTTTAATTGAATATATCTTCAGCTAGACGTGAGCAATGAGGAGTTAGGAGTTATATTAATTTCTAACTCCTCACTTATTTTATAAATTGCCATGTTGAATTTTATATCTTTTCTAATTCAGGGAATAAAAGCATTCTTGATTCCGATTTGCTTTATCACATCTTGGACTGTGATGGTTTTGGTATTTTTGAATTTATGGACAGCAACAAAAGAGACTGTTAAAATTGCTCAAGAAATGCACAAAATCCCCTGTCCTAATTGCCAATTTTTTACTAATAATTATCGTCTTAAATGTACAGTAAATCCATACATTGCGAATACAGAAGAAGCAATTGGTTGTCAAGATTATCAATCAAATTAATTGTTATCTCTGGGCTTTCTATTTGTTGTGGATTATTTGTAGGGGTTTAGCAATGCTTACTTGTGTCAACTTAGGCTACAGATACTTCGACCCTTCGACAGGCTCAGGGCATCGCAAGCTCAGTACAAGTGGCTTATTTGTTTGGCTTCCACACCCACCAGGGAATAAATTCCCTGTCTAATAGATCAAGTCCGTTAAAACGGACTAATACATTTTCCTAGTATTCAGTCATCTTTAGATGACTTGCGCTATTAGACAGGGAATATGGCTTACGCCACGCTGCGCTATCATTCCCAGTCGGGCTATGGGTTGTACGTTAAGTTGACACCAATGAGCATTGCTAAACCCTTTCAGACGATTAATCCAGCTATTTGAAAATGAGTAAAATTCAAGACAACTCATTTTTGGTCAGCTTCTTCGATACCCAGCTAATAATGCCACTAAATAGCGCACCACCCATCAATATACCAATAGCAGGATTAAATACTGGCATCCAGAGTTTGTGCCACAAATCTAAACCTAAATTGATTCCCGAAGCATCACCAATCACGGCTATAACAAGCCACGCAAAACCCAAAATCACTAAAAAAACATCAGCGACTAAGATTAAGTTGAGCCAGTTTAATAATTTGTCTTTCATTTTGATTGGTCAATTGTCAGTTGTCAGTAGGGGCGAAGCATTTGGAAGATAAATTATCGGTCATTGCCAAAAATAGTTCTCCAAATGCTTCGCCCGTACAGTTGTCAGTTGTTAATTGGAAGTATCTTCTCCCTGTTCCCTGTTCCCTATTTTTCAAATAACCATTTTTTGACTTTGGCTAAGTTTTTCCAATCAGGTTTTCTGGTTAAACCATCTTCAATGCTATTTTTAACTTCTTCCTGCCATTCTTCATTGACAAATATCAATTGTTGTGCAAAATCAATGTGTTCCCGTAAACCTTTTTGACCTGTTTCTAACATAGCTAAAGCCAGATTAATTCTTCCTTGCGGATCTTGGGGATTGAGTTTCACAGCTTTATTAGCAGCGTTGAAAGCCAATTTACCTTTATTATCAAGAAGATATAACCAAGCGAGACAAACCCAGGCTGAACTGGCTTTAGGAGAGCGATCGCATACCTCTTTAAATACAGGAATCAGTGACTCTACAGATTCTCCAGCCTTGTAGCGTTCTAAACCTTTATCAAATAGGGAATCAACGGAATCAATTGTATTAGTCATTTGTTCTTAGTCAGTGGTCAGTTGTCAGTTGTTCTTAGTCAGTGGTCAGTTGTCAGTTGTTAATTGACTTCTGACTTCTGACTCCTAACTTATCAAAAAATATGCTGAAAACCTCGGAATTGATACCTGAAAATTCCAAAAAATTTTAGGTGTCAATGTCTTTAGACCGGGGAGTGTCAAACGCCGAAAGACTTACCGCAACCACAAGTTTGGGCAGCATTGGGGTTAGTAAATTGGAAACCACCACCAATCATGGCATCACTATAATCGAGCATTAAGCCGTAAAGATAAAGGAGACTTTTGCGATCGCTGATAATTTTGAAGCCATCATAATCAAAAACCTCATCATCAGGGTTAATCTTGCTGACATCCTCAAAATCCATCATATAAGACATTCCCGAACAACCACCTTGTCTAACTCCCACCCGTAAGCATAGATCTTGCCCTTGCTTATCTTGAAGAGACTTAACCTGACGCAATGCAGATTCAGATAATAGAATTCCCCGTTGTTGAGTTTGAGTTGCTTGTGTCATAAATTCTTAACTCCTGAACTAGTTTTATCAATACCCCATCAGGCATTCTCGTACCTCTGGGCTGCTATGAATGTTTTTGTATTCATTTTAGCGACATTCCGACGGCAAAAAAGCATAAGAAGATGGGAAGATGGAAAGATAGGAGAAAATTTTAGAATAATCCCTTTTTGTGTCAACTGTTGCTGTGTTTATTAGCAACCTCAGATTTTTATTCTAGAATTGAGGGGTTCGGTGTGTTGAAAGATTAACCATTCCCAAGACTCTAATTTTCAATCGCTTTGTTTTGATTCACTTACTCTATGACAAGTTTTAATCGCTCTACCAGTCGTCGGTTGCAGAAATTACCCCAGATTCCTTCTGTATGGGAGGGCGATCGCCGTCCATTGTCATCACCACACACCCCCTTTACAGACCCAGATGCCAAAGGAGATTGTATTCTTTGGGTAGATGCCTCAGAAGGCATTGTGAGAAGCATGGACATGGTAGATCCCGCCCTGGGACCAGAAGCCATTGTGCGTACCCTCATGCAGGCAATAGAACATCCCCAAAGTCCAGCCAAACCCGGTAGACCGCAAAGAATAGTTGTCCGCGACCGGGAAATTCAATTTTACCTGCGCGGAGTCTTGCAAGACTTAGATATTGCCATTGACTACGTACCAGAATTACCCATAATTGACGAACTATTTCGTTCTTTTGCCGAAGTCATTGATAGCCAAATTCCCGATTTACCACCCAAATACGCCCAACTCCTCCATGATAAAGCCTTAGAAGTTTGGCAATCTGCCCCTTGGAGATTTTTAGAAGAACAGCAAATTTTATCCATAGAGATTAATCAATGGGATGTAGAGAAACTCTATGCCTCAGTCATGGGAATGCTAGGAATTGAATATGGAATTTTGTTTTATCGTTCGGAAGATTCCCTCAAGCGGTTTCGGGCTGCTGTTTTAGCTGATGAAGATGAACTTCAGCAAGATTTAGAAGAAGCCTTCCTCAAACAAGATTGTTTATTTCTCACCTTTGATTCCTTGCACGAAAACGAAGATGATGATCTAGGAAATTTGGCACAAATGCCACTTTCAGAAATTGAACCTACCTTCGGAAATATTCATCCCCTAGAAGGATTACGTTCCGTTTTGTATGAAGAAGAAGCACTACTAACTTTTGTTGCTGTAGAAAGTTTATTGCGGTTTCTGCATGACCACCATCGGCAATTATACGACGAAGATTTTCTTACCCTGAGTCAACGTTATCGAATTTCCCTACCAGAAACCGACAAAAGGCGTAAATCTTTAACTGTCACCGTTTCTACTATGCCAGAATTGACAGCAGAATTAGAAGAAATGGCTGGTTTTGATTTAGATGACGAAGATGATGAAGATGAAGATGATTCCATCTTTGAAGCCCTCAGAGACGACTTAATCCCTGAAGATGCTTTCATGAGTTTGGGAGTATTACCCTGGGAAACATTAAATTACCTGCGTCAAGCGCCTAATTACCAAGCAGCAGGGGAATTTGAACTAAAAGGGGACGGTTTACCTGTAATTGTCATTCAAACCTCTCGCCCTAAAGCTAAAGGAATTATTGAAAATATTCAAGCTGCTGGAGGATTAAACGCCATCTGTTTTCATACGGTAACCGATCCTGTGGATGATGATCTCTATGACTTAGGTTTATTGCAAACACATAATAATGAATTATTTTTGTTTGGGCAATTTTTAGATGATGATCCAGTTCACATAGAAGCTAAGAAAAAATGGCATCAGCGGTGTAAAAATACCAAAGGCCATTGCGGTTTAATTATTGCCAAAGGATTGACCGGGACTGCTCGTGGTAATCCTCAATTACGAGATATGATGGCTCTATTAGAAGCTAATGTACTTTCCTCGGAAGAATTAAACTTAGAAACACTTGACTAAAAAAATAGATATACCTAAAATTTATGAATTAAATTACAGGATATCTAATACCAACTTGATGAGAGGCTGCACAGAATCATAAAATCCATGAATTCATCCGTCTTTATCCGCGGTCAATAATTCTAGAAATCTGATTCAATACAGCTTCATCTTAAATTGGTATAAAATACACTCATGGTGCAAATCTCCAGAAATTTCCCGTATTCAAGCAAAATCATCGCAAAAAAAATTTTGGTAGGTAGTTGACAAACTGAAAATTTTAAATAAGATTAGTGTTTTTGTTACCTTGTTAATTCCGACTAACTTTCATAGTATCATTTTTGTTTTGAGTGACCGAACTTTCTAAATCAAGTTAATATACAGCAAAGTGCATGATAATGACAAATAAAAAATGGGCAGTTAAACGCATAACAGTTAATCTCGCAACACAAGAAGCAGAGAAACTAGAAAAATATTGTCAACAGACAGGTAGACCAGCAACAGATGTAATTCGGGAACTGATTAGAAGTTTACCCCAGGGGGAAGAAGTGGCCGGAGGGTGATAGAGGGCAGGGAAGCAGGGGGCAGGGGAGAGAAATATTCTTTTGCAACTGACAACTGGCAACTGTACAAGCGAAGCATTTGGAGAACTATTTTTGGCAATGACCGATAATTTATCTTCCAAATGCTTCGCCCCTACTGACAACTAACCAGTCACCAATTCAGTTACAATTTGTAAAGAAACTGAACAAGGAACGAGGGAATGCGCGTTGCAATTGTGGGTGCGGGATTAGCTGGGTTAGCAACTGCTGTAGATTTAGTAGATGCGGGCTGTGAGGTAGAAATTTTCGAGTCTCGTCCGTTTGTGGGTGGTAAAGTCAGCAGTTGGGTAGATGGTGACGGCAATCATATTGAAATGGGGCTGCACGTCTTTTTCGGCTGCTACTACAATCTGTTTGCATTGATGGAGAAAGTGGGGGCTGGGGATAATTTACGCCTCAAAGAACATAGTCATACTTTTATCAATAAAGGTGGACAAACTGGGGCGTTAGATTTTCGCTTTTTTACTGGTGCGCCTTTTAACGGATTAAAGGCGTTTTTTACTACTTCCCAACTTTCATTACGGGATAAATTCCAAAATGCGATCGCTCTGGGAACTAGCCCCATAGTTCAAGGTTTGGTAGACTTTGATGGGGCAATGAAAACTATTCGCAAATTAGATAAAATCAGTTTTTCTGACTGGTTCTATAGTCACGGTGGTAGTAAAGGTAGCATTAAACGTCTCTGGAATCCTATTGCTTACGCCCTGGGATTTATAGATTGTGATCATATTTCCGCCCGATGTATGTTGACAATTTTCCAGTTTTTTGCAGTCAGAACAGAAGCTTCAATTCTGCGAATGCTGGAAGGTTCACCTCACGAATATTTACACAAACCTATTGTTAAATACTTGGAAGAAAGAGGCACAAAAATATACACCCGTCGTCAAGTCCGAGAAATTCAGTTTGCTGAGTCTGGCGACGAAACTCACGTTACTGGTATATTAGTTGCCCAAGGTGACACAGAAGCAGTAATTACCGCTGACGCTTATCTTTGTGCTTGTGATGTTCCAGGGATTCAGCGAGTTTTACCCCAACCTTGGCGGAAATGGCCAGAATTTGATAACATTTATAAGTTAGATGCTGTTCCAGTCGCTACAGTGCAGCTACGCTTTGATGGTTGGGTGACAGAACTGGGAGATGAGGAAAAACGCAAACAGCTAAATCATGCGACTGGGATAGATAATTTGTTGTATACCGCTGATGCTGATTTTTCCTGTTTTGCGGATTTGGCTTTAACTAGTCCCGCAGATTATTATCGTCCTGGGGAGGGTTCATTGTTGCAACTGGTATTGACACCGGGTGATCCTTTTATTAAGCAAAATAATGAAGAAATTGCTCACCACGTCCTTAAACAAGTGCATGAACTGTTCCCTTCGTCAAGAGATTTAAACATGACTTGGTACAATGTGGTTAAATTGGCTCAATCTTTGTATAGAGAAGCACCAGGAATGGATGCGTACCGTCCCGATCAAAAAACACCTATTCCTAACTTTTTCCTAGCTGGGAGTTATACTCAACAAGATTATATTGACAGCATGGAAGGGGCAACGGTTTCTGGAAACCGTGCGGCTAAGGTAATTCTCGAAAGTTTGAAGAAGTAGGGACTGGGGACAGGTGACAGGTGACAGGTGACAGGTGACAGGTGACAGGTGACAGGTGACAGTTAAGAGGGAATAAGTAAAAGTTTACCAATTACCAATTACCAATTACCAATCACCCATTACCAATTACCAATTACCAATTACCAATCACCCATTACCAATTACCAATCTAAAATCTAAAATCTAAAATCTAAAATCCTATGAGTGAATGGTTAGAACATAGTGTCCAGGTAGAAGTTGAAGTTCCCATAGAATTAGCATGGGGATTGTGGTCTGATTTAGAGCAAATGCCTAAATGGATGAAATGGATTGATTCAGTCAAAATTACTGAATATAACCCGGAAATTTCTCTATGGAAACTGAGTACAGGAGGGTTAGATTTTACGTGGAAATCTCGAATTACCAAAATAATTCCTTATCAAATTATTCAATGGGAATCGGTTGATGGTTTACCAAATCAAGGAGCAATTCGCTTTTATGATCGTCATGATCTTAGTATTGTGAAAATGACGGTTTCCTATGCTATTCCTGGCTTGATTGGTAAACTTATGGATAATTTGTTTTTAGGAAAGGTGGTGGAGTCCACAATTCAAGCGGATTTGGAACGGTTTAAACTATACGCTTTGAATGTCCAAGATATGAGTTTGCTTTAATGTAACCAAGGACGAGTGATTTTCTCTAATTCAGCAATTTCATCTTGAGTCATTTTCCAACCTAAAGCCCCTGCATTTTGTTTAACTTGTTCAGCGGTTTTGACTCCAGCAATGGGAATGACATTACCTTGGGCTATTAACCAATTTAAGGATACTTGGGCAGGAGTGCGATCGTATTTTTCACCAATTTCTCGTAATAGAGATAAAACAGGGGCGATTTTATTTAAACCATCTTGACTAAATCGCGGATCTATGCTTCTTGCACCTTGAGGCTTATAAGAGGGCGTATACTTACCTGTGAGCAATCCTTGAGCTAGGGGACTATAAGCTAAAATAGTTACACCTAAATCACGGGCTGTTTGGGAAATACCTTTACCTTCTATTTGGCGCGTTAGTAGAGAATAACGTACCTGATTTACAGCCAAAGGTACGCCCCTAGCGGCTAATATCTGGTGTGCTTCTCGCATTTGGTCTGCTGAATAGTTACTCACACCTACTGCGCCGATTCTCCCCCGTTTCACTTCATCTGCGAGGGTATTCATGAGAGTTTCTTGAGTCAAAAAGAAAGCAAAAGGCCAATGAACTTGGTATAATTCAATTTTCTCAACTTGGAGACGTTGGAGACTAGCCGTTAAAGCGTCAGATATAGATTTACCATCCCAACGCCAAGGTAAAGGGCCAAACTTCGTGGCAATTTGTACCTTTTGGGAGCTTTGTTTCATGAACTTTCCTAAAAACTGTTCCGAAAGTCCTAAACTGTAAACTTCTGCTGTATCAAAGAAGGTGATACCAGCATCTAAAGCTGCATTAAAAGCCGCTTGTAACTGTTCTTCACCATAGCCGTTGCCATAATTCCAAAATACTTTATCACCCCAAGCCCATGTACCGATACAAAGAGGGGGAACAGCTAGACCATTTTTTCCTAATGTGATGGTTTCCATTTTGGTAAAATTGATTATATTTACAAAAAAAAGGGAAGAGGGAACAGAAAAATCAGTTGTGTGATTAATTCTGTCCCATTACTTATTTTGACCATGTTTCGGCTAAGATCATTGCCAATTGGATTGAGTATTATGTCTGTTTTGATTCTGGGGCTACTCAACTCAAGTCATAATGTGTGTATAGTTTCAGTTCAAGTTCAGCAAGGAAATTATAGATGGTGACTTCCTCTATTCACATAAACAACACATTAGTATTAATTGTAGATGATGACTTAGTTATACAAATGCAATTACGTTATGCGATGGAAAAAGAGGGATATCAAGTGATGGTAGCAGGTAATGGCAAAATTGCCCTAAATATTGTCATGACTTTACAGCCAGATATCGTGCTTCTAGATGCAATAATGCCAGTAATGGATGGTTTTACTTGCTGCGATCAGCTACACACATTTGATCCTAACATTCCTGTATTAATGATTACAGGACTAAATGACCAAGATTCCGTAGATAAAGCATTTTCTGTTGGTGCTGCTGACTATATTACTAAACCGATTCACTGGGCAGTTTTAAGACAAAGAGTCCGCCGCTTGCTCCAAATGCACTGGACTATGAAAGAATTACAGTATAAGATTGAACAAGAGCAGCTAATCGCTAAAATTACCCAAAAAATCCGCACATCTTTAAACTTAGAACTAATTCTGAGTACAACTGCTATCGAAGTCCGTAAATTATTAAAAACTGATCGTGTCATTGTCTATCGGTTTCATCCAGATGGGAGTGGATATGTCATAGTTGAATCTGTAGCCGCTGAATGGGATTCTATGTTAGGAAGAGTATTTCAAGATACTTACTTTTCTGATCAATGTGGTTACGACTATCGGCAAAGTAATATTTATGTGATCGAAGATATTGATAATGCTGGGCTTTCCCAATGTCATATTGATTTACTGAGTCAATTACAAGCGAAAGCCAATTTAGTTGTCCCCATTCAACAGGAAAACAGTATTTGGGGATTATTGGTAGTTTATGAATGTTCTCAACCACGCAGATGGGCTAAATCGGATATTGATTTGCTAACACAACTAACAAATCCATTAGTCATGGCTATTCAGCAAGCAGAACTATATCAACAATTAGAAGCAGCTAACCAGAAATTACAACAACTAGCAACTATAGATGGTTTGACTCAAATTCCTAATCGTCGCTCCTTTGATGAAGTTTTAGAGCGAGAATGGCAACGCTTAGAAAGAGAAAGAGCGCCTTTATCTTTGATTCTTTGTGATATAGACTTTTTCAAGAATTATAATGATACTTATGGACATCAATCTGGAGATGAATGTTTAAAAGAAGTTGCTCAAATTCTGTATCAAATAGCCCAACGTCCCGGAGATTTAGCCGCTCGTTATGGTGGTGAAGAATTTGCTTTAGTTTTACCGCATACAGATATAGCTGGGGCAATTTGTATTGCAGAAATAATTCTCTCATCTATCCGCAGTAAGGGTTTGATTCATAAAAGTTCTCAAATTAGTTCATACCTGACCCTGAGTCTGGGGATTGCGACTATTATTCCTCAAGCCAGCGGTTGTGCAAAATTTCTCATTACTAAGGCAGATGAAGCTCTTTATCGGGCAAAAGAAACAGGACGCAATCGCTACGTTATTTATCATTCAGAGGGAATAGAAAAAACTCCTGTTTAATGGCAATTGCCACAATATAAAATCAAAATATTAAAGTTTACAATGTCTTCAATAGATACTCAGGTTTTAGAATCCTTACTGGATATGCTAGAAGGTGATCAGGAAGTTTTGGTGAAAATAATCAACTGTTATCTGGTGGAATCTCCGAAAATTGTCGCTGCGATTCAAATAGCTGTCACCAATGAAGACGCTGATACCCTCGACAAAACAGCCCACAGCTTAAAGTCTAGCAGTGCCTCTTTGGGAGCGATGAATCTCCATCAGCTTTGTTTAGAGTTAGAATCAAAAGGGAAGAGTGGCAATCTAGAAGGGGTTGTAGAATTGGTGTCACAGTTGGTTAATGAGTATGCACAAGTTGAAATTGCTTTCAAGAAAATAGTGAAAGTCTCATGAGCAAAAAATTCTCTAACCGCATTCAAGCTGGTCAAATGTTAGCTCAACATTTACAAGCATATAGTAACCTTGAGGATGTCTTGGTACTAGCTTTGCCTCGTGGTGGTGTCCCTGTAGCCTTTGAAGTTGCTAAAATTTTGAATGCGGCCATGGATGTGTGCATAGTCAGAAAACTCGGTGTACCTGGACACAAAGAACTGGCTATGGGGGCAATTGCTTCGGAAAATATTATTGTTTTCAACCGAGATATAATTGATTCATTGGGAATAGATCAAGAAAAAATTACCCAAGTTGTTAACCAGGAATTGCGAGAATTAAAGCGCCGGAATCAGGTTTATCGCGGTGATAAACCAGCAATTAATCTGAAAAATAAAACGGTTATTGTCATAGATGATGGGATTGCTACTGGTGCAACCATGCGGGTTGCCCTCACTATTATCCACCAACAACAGCCGACGAAAATTATTGTGGCTGTTCCAGTTGCACCCCTAAATACTTGTGAAGAATTGCGTTTAGAAGTGGATGATGTAGTTTGTTTGCAATGTCCAGAAGTCATGTCTGCAATTGGTTTATGGTACGACGATTTTAGCCAAACTACAGATAACGAAGTTCGCGCACTTTTAGGGAATTAACATCTCCCAACCGCTCACTCTCTAAGATTCTGCGCCTCTGCGTGTTAGCGAAGCGGGGCGAAGCTTGATAAATTCTTAATTAGTTCCTCCCATTTTACCCCTGCCAAACTAGGCAAAACGACATCAGCAGCCCCCACCCTCTCCTGGGGTCCCAAGCCTACAGCCCACATATTTGCTGCTTTGGCGGCGATAATACCGACTGCGGCATCTTCAAATACTACACATTCATTTGGGGGAATTCCTAACTGGTTGGCAGCATGAAGAAATAAGTCTGGTGCTGGTTTGGCGGCTTGGACAGTATCACCATCAGTAATAACATCTAATTTACCACCAATCCCCAATTTTTCAATCACTAGCCGGGCATTTTTACTAGCAGAACCAATGGCGATTTTGATTCCAGCTTGACGCAATTCATCCAATAAGGCCACTGCCCCTGGTAATAAATCTGTGGGTGTAATATTGTGAATTAGTTCTACATAATAATCATTTTTTCGAGACATCATTTCCTGAATTTGCACTTCTGAATATTCTCTATTGCCAATAATCAATATCAGAGAAGCGCGACGAGATACACCCCGCAAGGCTTCATTCATTTCTCGATTAAAAGGTAAACCCTCTTCATTTGCTAACTTTTGCCAAGCTTGATAATGATATTCTGCGGTATTAGTCAATACGCCATCTAAGTCAAAAATCACGCCCTGAATATTAGGCTTTCTCGTTTTTGGTAATTCCTGACGCAAATCGAATTCGTGCCATTTACCATGCCACTGTAACTTAAATTTCAGTCTTGTCCAAGTTGGGGGTAAGTGAGGATGGGCTACGGGGACATTTTCCCGAAATTGGATACCGCCAAAACCGAATATTACAGCTTGCCAAATGCCTCCAGCACTAGCACCATGTATCCCATCTTGGGTATTTCCGCGTTTATCTTCTAAATCTACCATTGCCGCCTGCATAAAGTATTCGTAAGCCTCCTGTGATTTGCCCAAATCTGCGGCTAAAATGGCGTGAATAGCCGGACCCAAGGAAGAACCATAACTAATATCTGTGCGGGGGGCGTAATAGTCCCAATTTACCTGTAATGTTTGCTGATTATAGGGAAAATCGGCAGATTCCCGCATCAAATATAGAAGCATTAATACATCTGGTTGTTTAATGACTTGTCCTTTGTTGGTTTCTTCCATGCCCAAAATAATTTGGATTGATTTTTCTCGCGGTTCGTATTTGGCTAAGTTAATATCATCTAGTTGGAAAAACCCCTCACATTGCTCAATTAGTCCGGTTTCTGGGTTGTGGATAATGAGCATTTTAGCGATAATTTCTGTCCAATGATTGAGGACTTGGGAGGTAATTTGTAATTTATGTTCAAGTTTTATGGCTACTTCTGGAAAGGTGGAATGCAGCCAGTTATAGATGATTAAGGCTTTTTCTAAATGCCATTGTACCATCCGATTTGTAAAGCAGTTGTTATGAACTAATTCGTGATATTCATCTGCACCAATAACTCCGCGAATTTCATAACATTCTAATTGGGGATTAAATTCAACTCGACTACTCCAAAAAATTGCGGTATCTAAAATAATTTCTGCACCATAATCTCGCATCCATTCATCATCTTCTGTAACTTGCCAATAATACCAAATGGCGTAAGTAATATCCGCACTAATATGAATTTCTCGATCACGACACCATATACGAATATCTTCGGCATAAAAATCACTCCGTAGTGACCAGCGTGGTGTCGCTTCATCCCCTGTCACCGCACTTTCCCAGGCAAACATCGCCCCCTGATAGCCATAATGTGCCGCTTTGCGTCGCGCCCCTGGTAAGGTGTGATAACGGTAACTGAGCAAATTCCGGGCTAAATTTGGTTGGGTAAAGGTAAAAAATGGCAGAATAAAAATTTCCGTATCCCAAAAGATATGTCCGTGATAACCAAAGCCAGATAGGGTTTTCGCCGGGATACTTATGTGATTATTGTTTCTAAGTGCAGCAATTAGTAACTGAAACAGATTGTAACGCACTGCAAAAGCTGCTGTGATATCTCCTTCAATGATAATATCACTTTGTTGCCAAACTTGCTCCCAGGCTTGGGCATGGGCATCAATTAAGGTTATATAATCTGGTATATTTACGAGCTTTTCTTTAGCGGCTACAACTGGTTCTGCAATTTCGTTAGATGTAAAAATACTGACAATCTTTACTATGGTGATTGTCTGTTGGATTTGACCGGCAACGGTTGCATTTAAGCTGGGATAACCAGGTGTGGTATTAATTTGTAAGTCTATGTCAGTTCCCGAAATAGTTATTTTTGCCGCTATACCGACATCTATGCGGCTGTTGCGAGTGCGACTATGTAACCAGAATCCTTGTGTGATTTTACCTTGATCTAATCCTTCCCAATGGTTGAATCCTTGATTTTCCGAGTAGCTGTTAATACTGGCTTGAATTTCAATTAAACCATCAAAATTTACTGGTGTTAGTTGGCAACGTTGCCCGACTATATGCCGATCTGCTAAACTGGCAAAGCGTTCAAAATGGATATCTATTGCTTTACCATTGGGACTACACCAACGTAAACACCGGCTGAGAATGCCATGATGTAAGTCTAGTTTCCGGTTATATTTTAATATTGTACCTTGATCAAGGCGAAAGCGTTCTCCCTCAATAATAACTGTCAATGGTAGCCAATCTGGACAGTTTACGAGTTCGGTATAAACTACAGGAACATCATCATAAACTCCGTTAATAAATGTTGCTGATAATGCGCGGGGATAGCCTTCTTCAAATGTTCCTCTTGTCCCTAAATAGCCATTACCAATGGTGAAAATAGTTTCTCGGCTATGCAAATATTCAGGATTAAACTTGGTTTCATTTAATATCCAGTCTGTATAGATAAGGTTGCGAAAATGGTCTTTTTTATCCATGATAATAGATTAGGTATTTTTGTTTTTTTGAATATTTAAGATTTACGTAGGTTGGGTTGAGGTACGAAACCCAACAAACTCCTGTAAATGAAATTCAACAAACTTCTGCAAATGTTGGGTTTCACTTCGTTCTACCCAACCTACAATTTTTATTTTTACTGATGAATGTGTTCTGATAAAATATGATCAGCGATAGGTTTATAAAGAAGATGAAATAAACTTTCCATATAACGATCTCTGGCTTCGTTATCTTCGGGATAGATGAAGTTCCAAAAGCTAAACATTTTCGTTAATAACAGGAGTTGATTTG
Source organism: Dolichospermum flos-aquae CCAP 1403/13F (assembly GCF_012516395.1). Classification (GTDB taxonomy): domain Bacteria; phylum Cyanobacteriota; class Cyanobacteriia; order Cyanobacteriales; family Nostocaceae; genus Dolichospermum; species Dolichospermum lemmermannii. The sequence goes on along the minus strand of NZ_CP051206.1, from coordinate 2,744,171 downwards.
TGTGGGAATTCCAGTTATATTTATGGCGAATGCGTTCAATCATCCATTGAGAATTTTCTAGCCAATGTTCTGGATAATTTTCACATTTTTCTAAGAAGTTGATAATTGTTTTGGCTGTTCCTGCTAAGTCTGTGGGGTTGAGGTTAAAGCCTTGATCATGGTTTTCAATAATTTCTAATGAACCACCAAATTGAGTTGTAAAAGTTGGTAATCCAGAAATCATTGCTTCTAAAATACTTCTGCTAAAGGATTCATAAAGGGCAAAGTGAATATAAATCCCTTGAAAATCGGCAATTACACGATAGGTTTCAGCAATATCGCGGAGAGGAAGACGCATTCCCAACCAGCGGATTTTATGGTGAAGATGATATTGATCAATAATCGCATGAATTTTTGCTATTTCTTGAATTTCTTCGGAGTTTGTTCCTAAGTCTGGATGAAGTTTACTGGTTAATAAAATTAGGTTACTATGCTTTTGTAATTCTTCACTTTTACCGAAACATTCAACTAAACCTGTGAGGTTTTTAATTGAGGTAATGGGACTAACGGAAAAGATCGGTTTTTTATGAGGATGATCTAATTTACCGAGAATTTCTGGGTGTTCTTGATGGAAAATTAGGTCTTGGATATGTTGACGACGCTGGGATTCTCTATTTGTTGTTTGGTTGTAGGGAAAAAATATATTTTCACTGACTCCTGGTAATACCACATTGAATTTAGGGCTAAATAAATCAATGCCATCAATTACATGATATAAGTTGGGCATGGTGAAACATTTATAAGATTCATATTGTCCCATTGTATCTGGTGTACCTACAATTTCTTGATAGGATGATGTGATAATAAAATCTGCGGCATTCATACTGATTAAATCAGCGGTAAATTGGGCAGAAAAGTGATATTGTGCTTCTAAATCTTGCCAATATAAGTTACTAAATAGATATTTAGGTTTTTCGAGGGAATGGGCAATATTACATTGGGTAACTTTCATTTTCCGGGAGAGAATAAAAGCAACTAAGTTCCCGTCACTGTAGTTACCAATAATGAGATTGGGCTTTCCTTGGAATTGTTTTAAAAGTTCTGCTTCGGCATCAAGAGCAAATTTTTCTAAATAAGGCCAAATTTCAAATTTAGAAATCCAGTTGTTGGTAATTTCCGGTCGAGATTCTGCAAAAGGAACGCGCAAAATCCAAGCATTTTCTGTACCATCAACTTTTTCTAATGGTAAGTTACAAAATGTGCCTTCACAATTGGGAATCAGTCGAGTTAATATAATGATATGGGGTTTAATTCCTAATGTATCTAAACCTGCAAGTTTAATTTCTGCCCGCATTTTATTTTCTAAACTGCGGGCTTGTTCTAAAACATAAATAACTTGTCCTAATGTTTCATCTCTGCCTAAAACATCTTCTTGTGCAACCCAACCATGGATAGAAATAAGGACGACGCGGAAAACTGCACAAATGCGAGAAACAAAGGTTTCTAAAATTGCAGGTTCGGGATTATCCATGAGTCTTTCCAGCAGTTCTAAGGTTTCTCTGACTCTGGCTGCATTATTACCCCAACCTGGTTCTAAACCGAGTTCTTGAAGATGAAATTTAAATTTTATATATGGTGTCTGGGGGGATAAATGACTCACAAATTCTAACGCTAGTTTGATTTGCTTTGTTAGTTGCAAACCTGAATGAATATGATTACTAATTAATAATTTGATGCCGTTATATTCTAATCTTTTTAATGATTGAAATAATGCGTCAATCCAATATTCAGGATCTGTCAATGCTTGATTACAAAAATAATGATTAAGAACGGTTAAACCTTGGCCAATATTTCTGGAATCATCAATTCTTGGTGCTGCTGAATAAAAGGGATGGAGATCAATTTCTAAAATGTGCGGTTGATAACGCTTTACTAAGCGATCGCTCACATCTAATAATGCTTTCGGTGTCATTAACTCAAACTTAGTCAAGTCCGCGCTTAATAACCATACTTCTTGACTCGCAATCTTTGGTCTAACTATAAACCAAGTATTTTCACCATCTAAAATTATTTCATGGGTGTATTGAATGAATGTCCCTAAAGAGGAAGAGTGATAAAAATAAGCGGGTTTTGGGAATTGGTGACAATAATCTGCAAAAGCTTGTAGAATCTCATTTCTTAAAAAGTAACGTTTATGATCCTTGCCTAATTCTAAGATAAAGTCACCTAAAACATTTTTTTCATCACTGTTAACAATAGTTTGCACTAATTTATACATTGTACATTACCAAACTCTAGCTAAAGTTAGGATTATTGAGATACTATTTCAGGTTAATAGTAAATAAGTTACTCAATTATTTACTTCTAGCTAAAGGATGAACCCTTACCTCCTCTTATAGATAGAGAAGTATCTATTAGTTAGATGACAGGGAATAGATAAAATTTTAGCAATCACTAATTTCAACTCAATAACTACCAATTTGGCTTTGTTGCTATTAATTACCATTTTGTAAACTTTACTTGTGCCACTTTTATAAGAGTCTATTGCAGTAAAAATTAAATATTACATCTATAAATATTACTCAATTCGTCAAAACCTGAATACTTATATCCTCAACAACTTTAAGACGTTAAGTATTTCGTGATGAAGTGTAACTAATTTAGCCAGAAAATTAAAAATAGCCAAAAATAAATTTATATCTTTATGCCATTTACAGTTTTGTAAATCTCCCTTGTGACAGTGTTTAAACAGTCATTTAATCCGCAAGTTAGAACTGACATTTTCTGTACTATTTAGAGAAACAAATTGCCAATTCGGCGTACCAGATAGGGAAAACATAGTATTCTGCATATAATAGTGTGACAAGGAGTATTTACAAAACTGAAGCCAGGAAAGATTTCAAGGTTGTATGACTATTTAAATAGTGTCATAATCCAAATATCTGTATTTCCTATTTTTTACCAAACAATCAAGGTGGACAGGAAATGCTAGGAATTTGCTTATATTTTTTACTAACACAAGGGTAATGTGGTTGGTAATTTTCCAGTCTTTACAATCGAAAATTTCAGAACTTAATCTATTTAGATCACCAATTGCCAATGATACACCCCTAATTAAATGGATACCACTGCTCACTAAACCTCACAGAAAATTCATAAAGTTCTCTGATAACCACAAATAATGTTGATATTTAATCGGTAAGTTATCGCTATACTCGAACTTAGATATCGAAGTTATTTACCAAGAGAATTAAATCCTTTACATATCACGGGCAGATAATCCTGCCACCTCAAATATCCCATTGATTTTTTCTATAATTCAGAATTTAGGAGATCAGTAATCAGGAGTTAAAAGGCTTGACTAAAAAGATTTTCTGTTCTGAATTATGACAACTTATTAACTTTCAATCCTACAAGATTAGATCAGGGTTAGTCATGAACTATCAAGCTTCTTCTTCTCAGAACGATTTTCATAGTGCCATCGCTCCCGAACAGTTCAATCGTATCATTGAAGCTATTGCTGATGGACGGTATTCTTGGGCTTGTGTGCTGATTTTACGTTGTATTGATTACAATCCAATTCACTATATTCCCCAGCGGACTTACAGCCGATTGATTAAAGAAAACCGTCAAGATCCTGGAACAGCTAGTAAACCAAAAACAGATATTTAAGTCTTTTGTGAATAGTCTTAACTACAGAGATTTATCTCAATTACTACGCCAAAAGTTAGAGGAACTTAGCAGAGAATTATTCCTTAAAACCAATAATTTGGGATTTTGTTCTCATCTAGCCCCCATACTAAATTTAGTACGGGGGGATTTTCTATGAACTATCCTATAATTATGATTTTAATAGATGGAAGTTTCTGCTGATTTTTCAGTTGAATGTAAAAACTAGGGAATTTGGGGCTAGGAAAACACCAATTACCCGAAATTTAGTAGTTCTTCAAGATAAAGGAAGATGAAGATGAGAACCTTTGCAACTATAGATGGTAATGAAGCTGTAGCTAAAGTCGTTTACCAACTAAACGAAGTTATTGCCATTTACCCAATTACCCCATCTTCACCGATGGCGGAATGGTCTGATACTTGGATGAGTGAGGGAAAACCGAACATCTGGGGAACAGTTCCTGCGGTGGTACAGTTGCAGAGTGAAGGGGGGGTTGCGGGTGCTGTACATGGGGCTTTACAAACGGGTTCACTGACAACCACATTTACAGCATCTCAGGGGTTAATGTTGATGCTACCAAATATGTACAAAATTGCTGGTGAACTTACACCTACAGTATTTCATATTGCGGCGCGATCGCTTGCAGCCCAAGCCCTTTCCATTTTCGGAGATCATAGTGATGTCATGGCCACAAGAACTACAGGTTTTGCCATGTTATGCGCTGCTTCTGTGCAAGAAGCCCATGATTTTGCCCTAATTTCCACAAAAGCAACTTTATCATCTCGCATACCTTACTTACACTTTTTTGATGGTTTTCGCACTTCCCACGAAGTCAATAAAGTAGAAATCTTAACAACTCCAGACTTACAAAAATTTATTCCTTTAGACTTAGTAATTGCCCATCGTTTACGGGCTTTAACACCTGATAACCCGGTATTACGAGGAACGGCGCAAAACCCTGATGTTTATTTTCAAGCTAGAGAAACAGTAAACTCTTTTTATCTCGCTTGTCCAGATATTACTCAACAGGTAATGGATGAATTTGCTGCAATGACGGGGAGACAATATCAACTATTTGATTATCATGGACATTTAGAAGCAGAAAAAATAATTATTCTCATGGGTTCTGGTTGCGAAACAGTTCATGAAACCGTAGATTATCTCAATCAACAAGGTGAAAAAGTGGGAATTATCAAAGTTAGATTATATCGTCCCTTTGATACCCAAAGATTTATTAATTCTCTGCCCAAAACAACCCGGATAATTGCCGTTTTAGATAGAACGAAAGAATCAGGGGCAATTGGTGAACCTTTATATATAGATGTAGTTACAGCTTTGGCAGAAAACCAACTTCACAAAATTAAAGTTGTGGGAGGTAGATATGGTTTATCATCTAAAGAATTTACACCAGCAATGGTAAAAGCGGTATTTGATAATTTAGATGTGGAGAAACCAAAAAATCATTTTACTGTGGGGATTAATGATGATGTTACTCATACCAGTTTAACATATAATCCCGAATTTAATATAGAAGCCGACAATATAGTTAGGGCAATTTTCTACGGTTTGGGTGCAGATGGTACAGTAGGGGCAAATAAAAATTCCATCAAAATCATTGGAGAAGAAACAGATAATTTTGCCCAAGGTTATTTTGTTTATGATTCTAAAAAATCTGGTTCAGTCACAGTCTCTCATTTGCGTTTTGGTTCTCAACCAATTCATTCTACTTATTTAATCACTAAAGCTAATTTTGTCGCTTGTCATCAATGGGACTTTGTAGAAAAATTTCCCATATTGAAAGATATTATTCCTGGTGGCACTTTTTTACTAAATTCACATTATCACAAAGATGAAATTTGGAATAAATTACCTGCTGCAATGCAAACAGAGATAATTAACAAAAATATCAAATTCTATGTAATCAATGCCTACAAAGTCGCCCGTGAAGCCGGAATGGGTGGACATATTAACACCGTTATGCAGGTTTGTTTCTTTGCCATTTCCGGTGTTTTACCAAGAGAAGAAGCTATAGATCAAATTAAAAAATCTATCTGTAAAGCCTACAGTAAAAAAGGCGAAGAAATCGTACAAATGAATATTCAAGCCGTTGATAAAACCTTGGAAAATCTCTATGAAATTAGGGAACGGGGAACGGGGAACACTTCGACAAGCTCAGTGCATCGCAGGGAACAAGAAAATATAAGAGTGTCCTCAATCCCCGATTATGCACCTGCATTTGTCCGCAATGTATTAGGGAAAATGATAGTCCGTGAAGGTGATGATTTACCTGTGAGTGCATTACCTGTAGATGGTACATATCCCACAGGAACATCTAAATGGGAAAAACGCAATATTGCTGAAGAAATTCCGGTTTGGGATGCTGACGTTTGTATTCAATGTGGTAAATGTGTGATGGTGTGTCCTCATAGTGTCATTCGCGCTAAAGTATATGCACCAGAAGAATTAGAAAATGCCCCAACAACTTTTAAAAGTGCCAATGCCAAAGAACATGATTGGCATGATTTAAAGTTTACCATTCAAGTAGCAGCAGAAGATTGTACAGGTTGCGGTATTTGTGTTGATGTTTGTCCCGCAAAAAATAAAGCCGAACCGCGCAAAAAAGCCATTAATATGGCAGCACAAAAACCATTGCGAGAACAAGAACGAGAAAATTGGGATTTCTTCTTAAATCTCCCTAACCCAGATAGACGAAATTTGCAGTTGAATCATATTAATCAACAACAAATGCAAGAACCGTTGTTTGAGTTTTCTGGTGCTTGTGCTGGATGTGGAGAAACACCTTATATTAAATTAGTAACACAATTATTTGGCGATCGCATGATCGTCGCCAACGCCACCGGTTGTTCCTCTATCTATGGTGGTAACTTACCCACCACACCTTGGGCAAAAAACGCCGCAGGTAGGGGGCCAGCATGGTCTAACAGTCTATTTGAAGATAACGCCGAATTTGGCTTAGGTTTCCGCGTTTCCATAGATAAACAAGCGGAATTTGCAGCTTATTTACTCCAACAACTTGCACCCCAAATAGGTGAAACTCTAGTTACAGATATTCTCACCGCAGAACAAAAAGACGAATCGGATATTTACTCTCAACGTGAACGAATTGCTATTCTCAAAGGAAAATTAAAAGAAATTATCACCGCAGATGAACACAGATTAACGCAGATGAAAGAGGATTCTATTAGCGTTTATCTGCGTTTATCTGCGTTTAAAAATCTTCAATCCCTCGTTGATTATTTAGTGAAAAAAAGTGTTTGGATCATTGGTGGTGACGGTTGGGCGTATGATATTGGTTATGGTGGATTAGATCATGTAATTGCTAGTGGACGCAACGTTAATATTCTCGTATTAGACACAGAAGTTTATTCTAATACTGGTGGTCAAATGTCCAAATCTACCCCTAAAGGTGCAGTGGCAAAATTTGCCGCAGGTGGTAAACCTACAACTAAGAAAGATTTGGGTTTAATTGCCATGACCTACGGTAATGTTTATGTTGCTAGTGTAGCAATGGGCGCAAAAGATGAACAAACCCTGAAAACTTTCTTAGAAGCCGAAGCTTACGACGGTCCATCATTAATTATTGCCTACAGTCATTGTATTGCTCACGGTATCAACATGAGTACAGCCATGCAAAACCAAAAGGCTGCTGTAGACTCTGGACGCTGGTTATTATATCGCTATCACCCCGACAGATTACAACAGGGAGAAAACCCTTTACAACTTGATTCCCGTACCCCTCACATACCAATAGAAAATTCCATGTACATGGAAAACCGTTTTAAAATGTTGACGAAAATTAACCCAGAAACGGCAAAAGAACTCCTCAAAGAATCCCAAGCAGATGTTAATACCCGTTGGCAAATGTATCAATATTTAGCTGCAAGAAAATTAAAATAGCTTTGAGTCAGTTGTTAGTAGGGGCGAAGCATTTGGAAGATAAATTATCGGTCATTGCCAAAAATAGTTCTCCAAATGCTTCGCCCGTACAGTTGTCAGTTGTTAGTTTTTAATCACCAAATTTATGAACTTAACTACCACATATTTAGGTTTAGAATTAAAATCCCCCCTAGTTCCCTCCGCGTCTCCACTTTCGGAAGACATTGATAATATTAAATTAATGGAAGATGCAGGTGCAGGTGCTGTTGTTATGCACTCGCTATTTGAAGAACAATTAAACTTAGAAAAATCCGCACTTTATCATCATTTAAGCCATGGTACAGAAAGTTTTGCAGAAGCCTTAACCTATTTCCCAAATATTGCTAATTTCCGAGTCGGACCAGAAGAATATTTAGACCATATTCGCAAAGCTAAAGAAAAGGTGGATATTCCCATTATTGCTAGTTTGAATGGTTGTTCCGTCGGTGGTTGGACTAAATATGGTAAACTCATCCAAGAAGCAGGAGCATCAGCACTAGAATTAAATATTTACTATGTTCCCACTAACCCAGATTTAAGTAGTAACAATATCGAGCAAAATTATCTTGATATTCTCACATCTGTTAAAGCCGCCGTTACTATTCCTGTAGCCGTAAAACTCAGTCCTTACTTTACTAATACTGCAAATATCGCCAAACGTTTAGATCATGCCGGGGCTGATGGATTAGTATTATTTAATCGGTTTTATCAACCAGATATTAATTTAGAAAATTTAGAAGTCGAACCTCATGTCCTTTTAAGTACCCCCCAAGCCATGCGTTTACCTCTGCGCTGGATAGCCATTCTCTATGGTCATATTCAGGGGAGTTTAGCTGCAACTAGCGGTATTCACAATGCCCATGATGTGATCAAAATGTTGATGGTGGGAGCAAATATAACTATGTTGTGTTCTGTATTATTACGAGAAGGTATTAACCATATTCACTGTTTAGAAAAAGACCTACGGGAGTGGATGAAAATACATGAATATGAATCTGTCAAGCAAATGCAAGGTAGTATGAGCCAGTTAAATTGTCCTAATCCTAGCACCTTTGAACGCGCTCAGTATATGAAGGCTTTGCAAACCTATAATCCAGATTCGGGTAGAGTTTATACAAAAAGTTAGGTAATAGGTAATAGGTAATAACTGACAACTGTACGGGCGAAGCATTTGGAGAACTATTTTTGGCAATGACCGATAATTTATCTTCCAAATGCTTCGCCCCTACTAACAACTGACAACTGTACGGGCGAAGCATTTGGAGAACTATTTTTGGCAATGACCGATAATTTATCTTCCAAATGCTTCGCCCCTACTGACAACTAACAACTGTACGGGCGAAGCATTTGGAGAACTATTTTTGGCAATGACCGATAATTTATCTTGCAAATGCTTCGCCCCTACTGACAACTAACAACTGACAAACAATGAAAAAACGTATTGGTATTCTTACCAGTGGTGGTGATTGTCCGGGTCTAAATTGTGTGATTCGCGCTGTTGTGAGTCATGCCACACGGACTTTTGATTGGGAAGTAGTGGGGATTCCTTACGCTACCCAAGGGTTGCTAGAACGGAAAACTGTGCCGTTAAGTATACATGGTTGGGATTTGCGCGGGATTGACCCTTTACTAAATATGGGGGGAACAATTTTAGGTAGTATTAATAAAGGAGATACTTTAGCCCATGCTGATGAAATATTAGCAGGTTATGAAGCGATCGCTTTAAATGCTTTAATTATTGTGGGTGGAGATGGTAGTTTAAATATTATTCATCAATTAGCCGTTTTAGGTAATTGGAATTTAATTGCTATCCCCAAAACTATTGATCATGATGTCGCTTTTACAGAACGTTCAATCGGCTTTGATACGGCAATTAATACAATTGTTGATGCTATTAATCGTCTGATCTTTACTGCTGCTAGTCATGACCGAGTGATGATTATCGAAGTTATGGGACGCAGCGCCGGACATTTAGCTTTACACTCAGGAATTGCCGGCGGTTCTGATGTGATTTTAATTCCCGAAGTCCCCTATACTATTCAAGGAATATGTCATCATCTGACCGAATTACGCGATTGTTGGCAAAAAAAATTTGCTATTATTGTGGTTGCTGAAGGTATATCTGTTTGTGCAGAAGATGCCGATAATCCTTCTATTTGTACTACTGCTATTGATAGTGAGCGAAGCCGAACTAAATGTGGTCAAGGTCAATATATTGCCGAAAAAATTGCTAATTGTAGTAATCACCTGATTGATACCAGAGTTTCTGTATTAGGACATATTCAGCGTGGTGGTATCCCCTCAGCTTTAGACCGTCTCACAGCTACTATGTTTGGTAAAGTTGCAGTTGATTTAATTGCCCAAAATCAATATGATCAAATGTTAGCTTGGCAAAATGGCAAAGTTGTCACTTTCCCCATTCAAGATGTGATAGATAATAATCCCTCTCTTGTTAATCCTCAAGGTGATTTAGTCCAAACCGCTAGGTCTTTAGGAATATATATTGGTGAATAAAGTAAGAGGCAATAGGTAATAGGTAATGGGTAATGGGTAATAGGTAATAGGTAATAGGTAATAGGTAATGGGTAATAGAAAGATAAATAATCTCCCCTACTCCCCCTACTCCCCCTACTCCCCCTACTCCCCCTACTCCCCTTGCCTCCTGCCCCCCTTACGTATTACTCAGCTTCAGCGAGCGCTTCTAAATGAAAAGCTACATTTTTAAGCGCCATTTCAATTTCGTTACTATAAGAAAGACTTCTCCATCTTGGGGCTGTGGCATGATCCAAGGCAGTTGTATCCAAGTATTCTGCAAAAACTATCAGTTTTTCGGGGTCTGTTGCGGCTGTTGCCAACTTTTCTAAAAACTCTTGAGGTGTCATAAAATTTGCCAAAAAAAAGTAAAAGTCTCATCAATCGGTCAATTCTATGAGCATAAGTGCTGTAATCCCCAAAAATCTGTTCAAAATATTCAAAAATGAATAATTGACAACTGTACGGGCGAAGCATTTGGAGAACTATTTTTGGCAATGACCGATAATTTATCTTCCAAATGCTTCGCCCCTACTGACAACTTACTTGAGGACAAAATTTAATTTTGCCAATAACTCTTCATTAGTATAGGGTTTTGATAAAATTGCTGTAACTTGAGATTCATTATTTGGCTCTAACATATTCTCTATATTGCATCCACTACAAGCAATTATTAGCACCTGGGGGTTGATTTCTTTTAACTTGCAAATGGCGGAATTTCCATTCATTCCTGGCATCATTATATCCATCAATACTACTCTGATTTGATCCCGGTATTGGTTGTAACCCACATTCCGCACCCCAAACTGTCACAGATCAAAAAAGCCCTTAAAGTAGTACATAATAACTAAAGTCAATTCAAAAATTAAGATGCTTAATGATAATAAATAGCATTAAAAGCGAAATGGTGTGAGAAAGTGAAACTTGGTAACAAAAGAAAAAAATGAATTGATAACCAAATAAGAAATAATTGATAACAACAGAAGTATGAGAGGAAACTGTTGTGAAATTAAAACCTCAAGAAATGGAAATTCAGAACATAGACCATCTAGGGATAGTAGCAGGAATCATAGATTCAATCGGAATAGTAGAAATAATAAATGAATTAATAGGAGTCGAAAAAGACGAAAAAGTAAATGCAGGTCAAGTGGTAAAAGCCATGATAATAAACGGGTTAGGATTTGTCTCCAAACCGTTATATATGTTTCCCAAATATTTTGAAACAATAGCCTGTGAGCATTTAATAGGAGCAGGAGTAAAACCAGAATATCTCAACGACGATAAATTGGGGAGAGTCATGGATAAACTGTTTATAAAAGGCTTAGATACAATCTTTTTTATCATAGCCTTAAAAGCTGCTCAAAAATTTGGAGTATCACTATCAACATCACATCTAGACTCATCATCAATGCACGTGCATGGGCAGTATAACACTAGCTTACCATTCGTAATATTTGAGAGTCAAAAAGTAGGAAATAACCAAGAATTAGAAGAATTAGCAGTAAAATCACCAAAAGAAATAACCATCACCTACGGTTATTCTCGTGACCATCG